>CAZSWT010000028.1:0-39360 GCA_964611035.1 uncultured Desulfobacteraceae bacterium | reverse complement strand
AACTATACCATAAATATTCTTAATTGTAAAGCTTTTTATGAATCGAACTACTAGTAGTGCGTTTCGCTAAAATATTTACATATATTAAAATTCAAATGTCAAAGCTCAAATTTCAAAATGCCTTACACCGATAAGTATTTTTGACATTTGATAATTTAGATTTGATTTGAAATTTGGATTTTGACATTTGTCATTTTTAATAATTAGATATGTATGTGTTTTAATGAAACGATATACTAGGCATCCGGGAAGTTGCAGAAAAATTAGGAATTGTTGTTGAGAGAGCTGACGATATTGAACACAACCAAAGTATTCCAGAACTGATAAAAGAGCGAATAGCAAAATGTGATGCAGTAATTGCTGATACATCCAAGCCAAATCCTAATGTATTTTATGAAGTCGGCTTGGCCCATGGAGCCGCGAAGGAAACCATTCTGCTGTGCAGGGATGCAAAATCTATCCCCTTTGATCTTGGCTCAATAAACCATTTGGTCTATTCCGGGATTGTTGAACTGAGAGCAAGATTAGAAAAAAGAATAAGAACCACTTTCGGTCTATAGATTTTTCATTAAAATGCTCATAACCATGCTCTTGCAGCGGATCGCAAAGCCGCGCCCGCTGAAGAGCGACGTGCATCGCCGTTGAAATCAGATTATTGGAGAGTTGAACATTTTGGTAAAAATATTCTTTGGTATTATAGAAGTCGCTGCCTTATTGACCTGTATTGTCTTTGGCTATAAATGGGCCAATGACCCGGCTGGTAATTATGAGCCGTGGCTATTCTTAACCGGACTGATATTCATCGCTTTAGAAATATTTAGACGATATGGCGAAGCAATATTTTCAAAAGATGGAAAAATATCTGCATTAATACCATGGATCAGGCATTGGTTGAATCGTCCAATAATTGTTCGTCATCAACGACATAATTGGTGGCATATGGGCCGGACTGGTGACCAAAAGCCATCAATGCAGGTAGTATCATATTGGTACATAACGAACCAAACTAATCACCCCCTCATGATGCTTAATGCTTATATTGTAAGGCCTCGAATTTATGGGCATGTTATGACCAAAGACGTAAATAGTCAATATCATGGTAGTTACCCTGTTCCGCCTCACAGCACTACTGATTTAAATGCCGACTTTTGGATTAATCCACCAATCCGCAAGGTAGGAAAAGATTTAAAATTGGATATTGTTTTTGTTGATCAATATGGTCAAAAAAGAAAGATAAGGAATGTTGAATTTTTGTCGGACAAAAAGAAAAAATCAGCTCCGAAAAACCTGGAAGTAGAAGCGATTTATGCGTTAGAAAATGATATTGAGAAAAAGGTTGCGGCTGTTCTTAAGGACGAAATAAATCGTTACAAAAAATTTGGGCGCAGATCTGGTGAGTTGGGAAGCGTTTATGCAATATACAGCGGCAGAAAAATAAAAAGTATAATGCCTATGCATTTGACTCCTAATATAATCTCAGATATATTCTTGGGCATTTGGCCACCTGCCCAAGAAATACAAAGAGCGTAGTTTGATAGAGTTCCAAAAGGAATTTCCAGATAATGAAGCCTGTGCAAAGCACCTTGTGGAGCAACGATGGCCAAAAGGATTTGTTTGCCCACGCTGCGGACATAATGAAGTTTGGTACCTTTCCACGCGACAACTGTTCGACTGCAAAATGTGTCGATTTCAGACAAGTGTGACAGCAGGAACGATCTTTCACGGAACCCACACGCCTTTGGTGAACTGGTATTGGATGCTCTACCATATGGCGATGGACAAAGTTGGGGTATCGGTGGCGGAGATGCAACGACTCCTTGATATCAAACAATACAGAACCGCATGGTTGATGGCTCACAAGATTCGCAAAGCAATGGCGGATAGAGATGCCAGATATAGCCTTGCGGGTCTGGTGGAGATGGATGATTCGTTTTTCGGACCCAAGGGAACAAAGCGAGGACGAGGGAGCGAGCGAAAGAGCACGGTTCTTTGCGCGGTATCTCTTTATCGAGATCGTCAAGGGGAGGACCATCCAGGTTTTGCCCACATGCAGGTGGTAGACAATGCTTCGGCAGACACCATTGAGGGTTTTTTGGAAAGACTCGGATGCGGATCCACAACCAAAGAAGGACACAATCTTTTGAAAGCAATTCGCACCGATGGATGGCGATCCTACGGAAGAGCGGCAAAAGATAGGGATACGTCTCATTACAAAGTTGTCCTTCGAGATCCCAAAGCTGCCGGAAAGCTTCTTCCCTGGGTTCATCGGGTTATTTCCAACGCTAAAGCCGTAATACGAGGTTCTCACCGTGGAGTCTCTGAAAAACATTTACAAGCGTACCTTTCTGAGATTTGTTATCGCTTCAATCGGAGATTCTGGGAAAAAGAACTCTTCGACCGCCTTGTAAAAGCTTGTATATCTGCCCAAACAATCACTCATGGCGATCTCGTACGCGGGCAACAAAGTATTTATAGATATTAGGAGTCAAATGCATAGGCATTAAAAGTATTTATCAAGATGGTTGGACAAATAGCAAATCCGGTGAAAGGCAGGAGATTGTTGTTGATCCGGAGAACACTCATGTATCTTCTGAGAATGGAGATGCTTTAGTAAACTTTTATAACGAACTTAAAGATAATGCAGAAAGAGAATTATTTATTAATTCCCTGTTTTCTAGGCTTAATAGGGAAAAAGAATATTACTGTGTGAGCTACCTCCTTCTATATGTATTGTTCAGAATAGGTCGGCTTAAAGATGGTCTTGCTGCTTCAGAAAAACACTTGCAAAAAAAGCAATCATTATTAGATCGGCTCCTAAATAGAAAACCAAAGGAAGAAATGCTGGAATTACATCAACGATATGGATTTAGTGATGCATTGGGATTAATTAATGGACTTCTTAGATACGAACATCCTTCATTTTCAGATAACGAATTGGATTTGATCGACCAATTTATCTCTAACGTGGAAGAACATGACTTCCGCATTGACGAAAAAATCAACTCAATTCGTTCTTATAGACTCAGCCGAGCACGAAAATATGCATAACAATTTTTTGGGAGGCTTTGATCGTATCAAATCCAAGCGGACAGTAGTTTCTATTTTGTCAACGGAAGGCGACTTTCTATGAAGAAGACAAAATGCACGTTGTGCGGTAAAAACAAGGCAAGGAGAAAATGCAAAATACAACAAGATAAACTGATATGTTCATCGTGCTGTGCAAAACTGCGAAATCCTGATTGTGGGGATTGCCGCTATTTTGAAACAGCGAAGCAATATCAGATGTCAAAAGCCCAAAAAGTCAAGAAAAAGCATTTTATTGTGGAAATAAACGAAGAAGTTGAAAACGCTGTTGATGACGCCTTAGCCTTCGTTGAGAGAGGGGACATTAGTAAAGGCGAGGAGATTCTTAGGGAACTTCAAATACAATACCCAAGAAATCATATGGTTAACTATGGTATTGGGGTGGTTAATGCATTGAAAGGGCAATATGATGATGCCATCAAGTATTTTACAAGAACTACCGATATATTTCCGTATTTCATAGAAGCTCATTTCAATAAGGCAGTGGCTTACAAAAGCAAACTTGATATTAATAATATGGTAAGATCATTCAAGGAGGTAATTGCAATAGGAGATCCTCACGATGACATGGTTCAGAAGGCTAACAGTTTTGTTGTCGAATTGGAGCAGCAAATCATGGCCACGAACAATATCACACTGGAACAGTATTTCCAGGCTCAGAAAAAATTTGAAATAGCATTTTCTAATATGGAGAAGAAAGAATGGCAAAAGGCAATTAGGGAATTTGAGGAATGCCTCATGATCAACAAAAGACACCCACAAAGTTATGGAAATCTCGGACTTTGTTATGCCCAATTAGGCAGAAAATCGGAGGCCCTTGAGGCATTTGATAAAGCGATTGAAATCGACCCGAAGTATGAACCTGCGATCGTCAATAGAGCCGTGATTGAATCTTTGGATGAGGGTGAAAAACTCGAACAGGAGGGATTCATGTCTATTGATTATTACAAAGATTATCCATTAAAAAAGAAATCCTTTGTTGAGTCAATTCACAGTAAACTTCTTGGAGGATAAAAATAGCCTCCCAACCGGCTGAAGTCGGACTGGCAATTCCGCTGCATTCCTTTTCCAGCCGCACATCCGCACCGTTATCTTCAAATCCAATTTTTATTTGACATGCATGCATGATTGATGCATATTAATGCATATGAGAACAACACTAAACATAGAAGACAAGATATTGGAAAAGGCATCGCGGCTGACAGGGGTTAAGGAGAAAACCTCTTTAGTGCGGCTCGGTTTAGAAGCTTTAATCGCTCGCGAAAGCAGCCAGCGACTTGCCAAACTCGGCGGAACCGAAAATAATCTACGTCCCATTCCAAGACGAAAATCTGCCTAAAAACTACCAGGGTCCTTGTTGACACTTCAATTTGGGTTACCCACCTGCGTCAAGGTAGCCGGCAGCTTGAAAAGTTACTAATGGATGCTGAGGTTATGTGCCACCCATTTATCATTGGCGAACTCGCCTGTGGCAACCTGAAAAACCGAAACGAAATCATCTCCTTGCTTCATTCCCTTCCAATGGCTCCGACGATTGAATTTGACGAATTTCTATTCTTTATTGATCAAAATCACCTAATGGGAAAAGGTGTTGGTTCCGTTGATGTCCACCTTTTAGCGTCTGCTCAGTTGGCCGAAGTACCATTGTGGACAGCAGATAAAAGGTTAAAATCTGCGGCAGACCAACTTGAATTGAAATTTGGAAAAAGATAACAATGGTATGAAGATGGACGGGCTATATCCCGCAGTTTTTAGCCATCCTGTTAGTTTCACCAGTGTTGCTTGGTTCAAGGCCAGTGCTTCCGCCCGCCCGCCACTTATGCCCAACGAAAGGACATAATATTTATCTACCTTCCCTTTTGCTTAACTGAAAATCCTTGACAACTTACTAATCGACACATATAATTTAACATATAAATACAGGAGGTGCCTTATGGGACAGGTTACGATTTATTTAGACGATGAAATTGAATCCAAAATGCGTGCGTCTGTAAAAGCCATGAATTTATCTAAAAGCAAATGGATAGCAAATTTAATTAAAGAAAAAGTTACAGATGAATGGCCTGAATCGGTAAGAAAACTGGCTGGCTCGTGGAAAGATTTTCCTTCCGCTGAAGAAATCAGGCAAACCATTGGTAAGGATATTCTACGCGAGGAATTCTGATGTTCGTGCTTGACACCAACACATTAATCTATTTCTTCAAAGGGTTTGGCAAAGTTGAACAGAATCTGCTGAGTAAATCACCTAAAGAGATTGGAATATCTACTATCGTTTTATTTGAACTTGAAGTTGGTATTGGGAAATCGAAATCTCCATATAAACGCATTCAACAATTAAATGATCTGATTTCTGTTGTCTATGTATTGCCTTTCGGCATGAAGGAATCCAAAAGTGCCGCCCTAATCCGTGTTCAGCTTGAAAAACAGGGAGTTCCAATTGGTCCCTTGGATATTCTAATTGGTGGTACGGCCTTAGCGCACCAAGCAACATTAGTTACTCACAACATAAAGGAATTTGGCCGCATCAAAAAACTACAGGTCGAAGATTGGTATTAATCTTATACAATATCCAACAATTTTAATGGGAAAATATTGCCCTCCAATATGAGAAGCAACGTACATCTTTTGCTCAGCAAATTCGGGGAAATTGCTCACCGCTTAAAGGTTCAAGAAGCCTGTGACCTCCTATCCTGGTCTTGAGAATAACCTTTCCTGGGTTTTCATTTGTAACTCTCCCTATTATTACTGATTCCCTACCCAGAGGGTCTGCTTTCATCGCCTCAAGGATACTTTCAGTCTTTTCTTGTGGTATAAAGGCAACGAGCTTTCCTTCATTGGCCAGATAGAAAGGATCAAATCCGAGCAGATCACATACACCCCGCACCTCTTCTCTCATTATTATCTTTCCCTCTTCAACAATAACCCCCGCTCTCGAGGAATTTGCTATCTCCCAGAGTACAGTGGCGAGCCCTCCTCTAGTCGGATCCCTCAAGACATGGATCTCTTTGCATGCGTTGATCATCTTCTGAACAAGCCCGTTGAGGGGAGCACAGTCGCTTTTTATCTCCCCCTTTAATGAAAACTCTCCACGCGCGAGGAGCACGCCTATCTCATGGTCTCCAATGGAACCATTGATGATAATGTTATCACCTGGCATTGCATGGGAGCCGCTTATATCAACCCCCCCAGGAACAATCCCAACTCCAGAAGTGGTAATAAAAAGCCCCTGTGCAGCACCATGCTCCACAACCTTTGTATCTCCTGCAACTACCATTACGCCCGCTTCGAGAGCAGCCTTCTTTATCGATGAAAGAACCCTCTCAAGCTCTTCTGTAGAAAAACCTTCTTCCAGGATGAAAGAGGTTGAAATCCCTAAGGGCTTTGAGCCTACCATTGCGAGATCATTGACTGTTCCACAGATCGAAAGTCTTCCGATGTCACCTCCAGGGAAAAAGAGAGGCTTCACCACGTAGGAATCAGTAGTAAATGCAAGCCGTGATCTCTCGGTAGGGATTACAGCGCTATCATCCAGTAAAGTAAGAATTTTATTTTCTAGAAAGGGAAGGAATAGTTCATCGATGAGATCATGACTTAATTTTCCACCTGCCCCGTGAGCCAGCAGAATCTTTCTTTCTTTCATTCGAAAACCTCATATTTTTGAAAAGCAGCACAACTTCCCTCTGATGATACCATACAGGGCCCAACAGGGTCTTCCGGGGTACACCGTGTATTAAATAAGGGGCAATCCGGGGGTTTCTTAATCCCCTGTAGGATCTCACCACATAGACAACCCGGAGGATCCGCCTTTTCCTCATAGGGAATGTCAAATGCGAAAGCTGCATCCATTTGTCTAAATTCTTCCCTTAACATAAGGCCGCTTTCCGGTATCATGCCAAGACCCCTCCAATGGGCATTGAATGGCTCAAAGACCTCTTCCATGACCAGTTGGGCCAGGCGATTTCCTTCATCTTTTACCGCCCTTGTGTACTGAATTTCTATTTCTGATCTCCCTTCGGTCTTCTGGCGCATGAGCATGTGTATTCCCTCCAGGATATCAAGGGCTTCAAAGCCAGTGATTACACCCATAAGAGAAAATTCTTGGGCAATAAAGGAATAGGGAGTTTTCCCAATTATCACGCTTACATGGCCAGGCAGAATAAAGCCGTCTATCTTTACATTTTGTGAGGAAAGCAAGACCTTTATACCTGGTGGTATGAGCCTTTGAGAAGAGAGTATATACAAATTAGTGATTGCCTTTCTTTTTACCTCTTTGACAGCGGCAGCAATAGCGCCTGCAGTAGTTTCAAAGCCTACTGCAAAAAAAATTACCTTCTTTTGTGGCTCTCTCATTGCAATTTCAAGGGGATCCAAAGGGGAGGTGATTATTCGAACATCTCTGCCCATCGCCCGTTCCTGATTAAGGGATGAGGAGGTTCCTGGAACCCTCATCAGGTCGCCAAATGTCACAAGGATCACGTTGGGTAGGCGTGCCAGGGCAACGGCCCTATCGATCTCTCCTACAGGCGTTACACATACGGGACAACCTGGACCAGATATAAGCTCTATTTCTTTGGGCAGGAGTGATCGTATGCCTGATCGGAAGATAGAAACGGTATGGGTGCCACACACCTCCATAAATCGGAGGTGCCCATTCGTAAAATTTACGATCTCTTTGAGGATGGAGGATACATCCCTGGCTTCATCTATCTTCTTCCGTTGATTCACGGTAACCTCTCTCTATTTCTTCAAAAAGTCGTAATGTCTCCAGGGCTTCCTCCTTTTCAAGCCTCTGGATGGCAAAACCAACATGCACAAGCACATAATCCCCTTCCATAACATCAGGGCATATCAGAAGACTTACTTCCCTTTTAATACCGCCAAAGTCAACCTCGGCAATATCCTCTTTTATGAATACAACCTTACCAGGTACACCCAAGCACATTGGTAATCTCCTAACCCGGACAAGCCGGAATTGACCAAATGTCAAAGCTCAAATGCCAAATGAAACCCAAATGACAAAATGATAAAACGTATTGAATCCGGTGACGGCAGGACTCATCATAGTCCAGTCTTTTACTCAATTTAGTCATTTGATATTTGACATTGATTTGAAATTTAGATTTTGAAATTTGACATTGAGTAGGCACTTAATCTCCTTAACGGTGGAGTGCATAAAAGGCCTGTCCAAGTGATATACATCCATCATTAGGAGGGAGCTTTTGATGAATATGAACCCTGAAACCATCCTCATTTAGGATATCCCATGCCTTTTCGAGAAGGAATGTATTCTGAAAGACCCTGCCACTCAGGAATACATCCGATAAACCGGTTTTCTCCCTTATCTTTTTAGCCATCCGGGATATAACCCGTGCTATGGAATTGTGGAAACGAGTAGAAATAATAGAGGGACTCTCTTTCAGTTTTATATCCTTTACAATTGCCTCAATAATGGGATCGGGATCGATGATAAGACCTCCCTTTTGCTCAAAAATTTCAAAAGGATACTCACCTAACTCTCCCTCTTTCACCATCTGTTCAAGTTCCACTGCTGCCTGGCCTTCGTAGTTGACTGACCGCCTCACATTCAGAAGAGCGCTCACTGCATCGAAGAGCCGTCCCATACTGGAGCACAAGGGTGAGTTTATCCGAGCCTTCACCGCCAATTGTATTTGCAACCATCGCTCAAGGTCAAGATCCTCTACGAAAGGTATGTGAAGCCCTTTAAAATCTCCATAGATCCTTTCAAGGTAGGCTGCTGCCATCCTCCATGGTTCCCATACTGCTTTATCGCCCCCGGGCAGGGGGATTTGTTTTAAATGCCCTAAGCGTGTGTATCCCTGAACACTCACCTCCAGAAATTCCCCGCCCCATACTGTGCCATCTTCTCCATATCCTGTGCCATCCAGCACTACTGCAAGCGCAGGCCCAACGCTCCCATATTCTGCCATACAGCTTAGTGCATGGGCAAAATGATGTTGAATCCCTATTTTGGGTATGTCAAGTCCCATCGCATACCTGGTAGAAAAATAGTCAGGATGGAGGTCATGTACGACAAGCTCGGGCTCTATCTGAAACAGTTGTTTGAAGAGCTCTATGCCTTGTTCAAAGGAGCTCATTGTCTCAAAGTTCTCCATGTCCCCTATATGCTGGCTCAAAAAGGCATAATCACCTTTTGTTAGGCAAAATGTGTTCTTTAGGTCTGCTCCACAGGCAAGGATATGTTTTCCTTCTTTATTTAATTTGATGGGAAATGGAGCAAAACCTCGAGCCCTCCTTAAAAATGTTACCGTTTCCTTTAATAGCTTAACCACCGAGTCATCGCATCGTGTATGGATTTCTCTATCATGCACCAAAAAGAAATCTGCAATATTGCGAAGCCGGGAAAAGGCCTCTGTATCTTTAAAAACGATGGGTTCATCGCTTACATTTCCACTTGTCATAACAAGGGCATCAACTCCTTCACTAAAAAGAAGATGGTGAAGTGGTGTATAAGGAAGCATCACCCCAAGAGTCTTCTGAAAAGGAGCAACGGATGGGGCTATCTTTGCACCTACTTTCCTCGGAAGAATAACAATCGGCCTCTCCTTGCTGTTAAGGAGATCCCTTGATACAACATCTATAATGCATAGACCTTTAACGACCTCCAAGTCCCTGCACATAAGGGCAAACGGTTTGTCCTCTCTATATTTTCTCGCCCGTAGACCTGCGACGACCTCCTCTTTAGTCGCATCACAGGCCAGGTGAAAACCCCCAAGGCCTTTTATAGCTACAATCTTACCCCTCTTAAGTAGAACAATCGTCTCTTCTACAGGATCATGGGTTGTGATCATTTTACCTGAGTTAGTAAAGAGCTGGAGTGTTGGTCCGCACTCTGGGCAGGCATTTGGTTGCGCATGGAAACGCCTATTTGATGGATTGTGATATTCACTGCTACAAGTTGGACACATTGTGAAGGGGGCCATAGTGGTATTATCTCTGTCGTAGGGAACATCCTTGATAATAGTAAAGCGAGGACCGCAGTTTGTGCAGTTGATAAAGGGATAGCGAAAGCGGCGATCTTGAGGGTCAAAGAGCTCATTCAGGCAATCCTTGCATGTGGCAATATCAGGAGAAATCAAAGCGAGCTTCCCTTCACCTTCTTTGCTTTTTTTTATTTCGAAGTCATGATAACCGAAAGGTGAAAGATAAAGGATGGCGGTCTTTTCTATTCTGGCAATAGGAGGAGGAGAAGAGAGCCCGAAAAGGAATGTATTTACTCTATCTTTTTTCCCCTCTATCTCTATTGTTACCCCCTTTTCATCATTAAGGACCCATCCCTTAAGATCATTTTCCAGGGCAAGGTCGTACACAAAGGGACGAAATCCCACGCCCTGGACAACACCTTTTATCTGCACACAGGCCCTAATTGCTTCCATTATCTATCCTTTGTGCTCACCTTATCCTTAATCCATTCGAACCAGGTGTCGAGGCCCTCACCTGTTTTACAGGATATAGCCATGATTTTGAGCTTTGGGTTGACCTTAAGCGCATCGCCTTGAAATCGCTCCATGTCAAAGTCCAGGTAGGGAAGAAGGTCGATCTTGTTCAGCAGCAACACAGTGGAAACCTGAAACATAAGGGGATATTTCTGTGGTTTATCATCACCCTCTGTAACAGAGATGATCATCACCTTATCATTCTCACCGATGTTAAACTCTGCGGGGCACACAAGGTTTCCGACGTTCTCTACAATGAGAAGATCTATCTGGTTTAAATCAAACTCTTTGAGCACTCCCCTTACCATATTTCCGTCGAGGTGGCAGGCACCTCCCGTGTTTATCTGGACAGCAGGGATGGCATGATGAGCAATCCTCTCCGCATCACGCGAGGTAGCGATGTCTCCTTCAATAACTGCAATACGGTTTTTGTCTTTGAGATGTTCTACTGTTTGTTCAAGGAGCGTTGTCTTGCCTGCTCCAGGGCTTCCCATCAGGTTGAGCACGTAAATCCCTTTCTCAGCAAAAATCGTTCTGCTTTGAGAAGCTATCACTTCGTTTGCCTCAAGGATGTTTCTGACTACCTTAATTTCCATCTTCTATCTCCATGTTTCTTATTTCCAGTTCCCTTCCTGCTATCATCTCCACATCTATTGCCTCACAATAAGGGCATATCAAAAAAGGATCTTCCAAGATGCTTATCTCCCCACACTGATTACATTTTATCCTCAACGGTATCTCCTCAATCTCAAGGGAACTCTCTTCAGCTATCCCTCCTGCTCTGAGAGCCTCAAAGGCAAATCTCAGGGCATCTGGCATTACTCCACTCAACCTCCCGATCTGCAATGTAACCCGTGTAACCTTTGCCCTCCTATATGGAAGGGCTTCCTGCTCTATAATCTCGAGGAGGCTCTGGGCTATCCCGAATTCATGCATATCCCATTCCCTTGAGCTCTTTAAAGGTCGCCTTTATCACCTTTGGCACCGCGGCCTTTACCTCCGGAGTGAGCTCCATGCCACATGAAATTTCCTTGGGCTCAATGCCGATAATAACTACAGAGGCATGTCCGCCGAGCTGCCTCGCCATTAACAAGACATCCAAAAGATCGACTTGATGAAGGGAAAGAGGCCTCTCATCAGCACCCATAAGATCCTCGGGAAGGCACCGGTAGATGGTGCCCGGCTCCCCTCCTGATGTCAGGGCATCAATAACAATAATCCTCTCACTCTCATAGATAATCGATAACAGGTCCATCGTAGCAGTACCACCATCAATGACCTCAACCCCTGGCGGCAGTTCTCTATTTTCCATTTCTTTCACTACGTGAACGCCAACCCCTTCGTCCTTGAGGATCAGGTTCCCAACGCCAAGTATAATTACATTTTTCTGTGCCATTGTACTAAAAGCTCCCTGCAGTTCCATAACAGCGGAATATGGTATTCTAAAAAAAGGCAAATGAAATATCCCTTAAGGATAGGTTTCCATAAGGGATATGATCGAGCTCCTTTTTTCGGTTCTCGCTCAGGCAAGGTTAGCAAGACTTAAAATATCGGGAACCTTTTTCTCCCAACCAATTGCCATTATGTGGACCCCCTGGCTGAGATCCTTGAGATCTCTCATAAGCTGCGCAGCGATCTCCAACCCGGTTGCTGCCTTGTCTTTTGCCTTGGCCATATCGTCGATCATGTGCTCAGGTAAAAATACACCCGACACATTCTTGTTCATATATCGCGCCATACCAGCGGACTTCAGAGGAATAACCCCTGCCAAAACAGGCACCTTGAACTGTGCCGCCTGCTTCATGAATTTTTCAAAAGCCTCAACATCGTAAACTGCCTGTGTCTGGAAAAACCGTGCCCCCACGCTGATCTTTTTCTCCATCATGGTAAGCTGGAGCTCGAATGATTCGTCTGTATCGGACACTGGTTTCACCACTGCTCCAACAAAGAGATCGGTCTTTCCTTGAAGTTCATTACCTGCCAGATCATACCCTTCATTCATTCGATTAATCGTCCAGATCAATTGCTCTGAGTCCAGGTCATAAACGTCCTTGGCATCGATATGATCTCCCAGGGTGGGATAATCGCCTGAAATAACCAGCACGTTTTTGATTCCAAGAACAGAGGCGCTTAGTAGATCAGATTGCAGGGCGATCCTGTTTCTATCACGGCAGGTCATCTGAAAAACGGGATCCATGCCCTTTTCTACAAGTATGGAGCAGGTCGCAAGTGAGCCAAGCCTCATGACCGCGCTCTGCTGATCGGTTACATTTACTCCGTCCACTTTTCCATTAAGGATTTCTGCCAGCTCCATAATCTCCGATATGTCTGTCCCCTTTAAGGGACCGACCTCAGTTGTAACAGCAAATTTACCGCCATCTAATGCTTCTTTTAGAGCCATTATACTGTGCCCTCCTCCCTTGATTCATCCATTTGCTCAAGAGCCCACATGGATGTGGAAAGCATTTCTGGTCTGGGCCTCATCTTGTTCCAATCCTTGGGAGGGATAAATGTCTTTAGCACATCAAGCCTTCCAGTCTCTTTTAGGCGTGCATAAATCAGCTCCCACCCGCAGGGTTTCTCAGGGCTTACTTCGCATTTACCATTGGAAGCGCCTCCGCATGGCCCATTTCTCAGGCCCTTTGAACAGACTGTGAGCGGGCAGATTCCACCAGTATATTCCAGCAGACAATCCCCGCACTCCATACACCTCTCCGATCCCCGCCATTCACCTCGGGAGCCCCCAAGGTTTATCGTATTGCAACCGGGGTGTACCGGTTTCTTTACCATGGTTGCCGCAGTTTGAATACCGATACCACAGCATAGCACCAAGAGGGAATCTGACTTCATTATCGTATCCTCGAGGGGCCTTAGCCTTGAAGCCACGAGGGCCTTCTGGCAGAGGAAATCAACAACGCTGTAACCTGATACTGTCTTCCCCTCCCCTTCTAACCGCTCTTTCATCTCCAGCACCTGAGGTAATCCTCCGGTCTGGCTGGCCTGTGCGCATCCGTCACACCCCACAATAAATACTTTATCTTCACCCTCCAGATACCTTAATATTTCCTCAAAAGGCTTCTGTTCTGACCTTAGCATTGTTACTCTCCTGTTAACCCTGTTACGTAATTTAAGTAATTATCGGTAATCTATTTTGTTGTAGCTAAAAAACAATATTCCATATTTGGATAAGAAATCATAAATGACGTTATAGGGTTAAGCTATTATATATCTTCTTAATTCTCGTCCCTTATGATTCAACAAATGAACAGCGCAGGCAATACATGGGTCAAATGATCTCACTATCCGCACTATTTCAAATGGATTTTTCTCATCCCTCACCCGTGTCCCTATCAAGGCCTGCTCAATGGGACCATGGTTACCCATATCATCCATTGGAGATGCATTCCATGTTGTAGGTACGACACATTGATATTTATGAATCTTTCGATCTTTAATGACAATCCAGTGCCCCAAAGCCCCTCGAGCTGCATCTACTATCCCCACGCCGGTTCCCTCTTCAGGCATTGTGTAATCAATATACGCCGGTTCCCCCGGTTTCAACGAGAGAACCCAGTCTTCCAGATTCTTGGCTATGTGTAAGGCACAGAGTGCTCGGGCTGCATGCCTTCCGAGGACTGAAAAAAGGACGTCTGGAGAGGCCTTGAAATAGTCGAGCACGAAGTTCACCATTTCCTTTGTTGCCGGATCACCCGCAGCATATCCCACAGCAATCCTTGCCAATGGGCCAACCTCGTATACCTCCCCATTGTAGCGTGGGGCCTTTATCCAGGAATAACCTCCCTCTTTACGGGGCATGGGCCTGGTCTCTCCATCAAATGGATGAAGTCCTGAGGTGTTGTCCTCGTACCATGAATATTTAATCCACTCATTGATCTGATCCAGGTCAAGGGGTGAATGTTCTAAGCCTACCGATGTACTCCCCTGCTTGAATAGTCGCGCTCTCTTTGTGTAGTCCGGGTCGCTCCCGTCCAGGTCAAAAATCCCGTAAGACAGAAATCGCCCGCAACCTTTTCCAATTTCAAAGTAATCGCCATAGGTCTCTGCAACCTTTATCACATCGGGAACATATATATCCTCAACAAATTCCCTGATTTCCCTTGCCCGCGCAAGGAGTGTAGCAATCTTATCAACAGTGGGAATTTCCGTCATACCTCCCGGTGTCACCGCACATGCATGGGGAAGCTTTCCAGCCAGTACCGCTGTTGCTTCATGCCCTTTATGCCTCATGTCTAATGCCTGGACATAATGGGAAACCAGCTCTTGGTCGAGGGCTGGCGAAAAACGGTAATCCCCTTCATAGCGCGGTACAAAGGGGGCAAGTTCACCTCGTGAGATAAAGGCCTTTATGCTCTTCAGGGTTCGATCATTTCCTTCATAGGTTGCCACCTTTGTAACGTCTACATAATCAAGGGCAGCTAAGTGGTAAAAGTGGAGGATATGATCCTGAACCTGATGGAACCCCATGGTCAAGTTTCTCATATGGCGAGCGTTATCAGGTATCTTGTCTGCAATCCCAAAGGCGCTATCCAGACTCAATGCCGATGCTGTGGTGTGACAGTGATTGCAGACCCCACAGATTCTCTCGGTTATCAGCTGGGCATCTCGAGGGTCTCTGCCCTCCAGTATCTTCTCGAATCCCCTAAAAAGCATTCCCGAGCACCCGGCCTCCTTGACCTCTCCGCCATCGACAATTGTCTCTACCTTGAGGTGTCCTTCAATTCGCGTTACAGGATCTATTACTATTTTACCCATCTTTCTCAATCCTCCAGTTTTTTCCAATATTCACCGATTCTGGGAATATCCACATCAGTGAGTTTCTCATAAAAAGAGCCAAGAAAGTCTGGGAACTCCGGCTGGGTGCATCCCTGGCATCCCATACCAGATTTGATACACCAGTTGACACCGTTATTCCACTGCCGTATCGGACAATCAGCATAGGTAATAGGACCCTTACACCCAAGCTCGTACAAACACCCCGGATCACCGAACTTCTTGGCGAACTTCCCCTCGTCGAAATATGCCCTCCGCTGACAGTTCTCGTGAATGAGTTGCCCATAAAAATCCTTTGGCCGGAGCCAGTCATCTAAATCTTCCGATTTAGGCAGACCAGCTATGAGAAGTTTTGCCACAGTACCGATGAACCAATCCGGGTGAGGAGGACATCCTGGCAAATTGATAAGAGGAGTGGTAATCCCATCCTCTTTGAAGATGTCCATTATCGACTTCACCCCAGTAGGATTGGGTTTTGCCCCTGGTATTCCGCCGAACGAGGCACAGGTTCCAAGGGCGATCACGGCCATTGCCTTTTTACCAAGTTCAACTACCCACTGGTAGAATGGTATTGGCTCCTCATTTCTCTCGCCTACTATACAGTATACACCCCCATCAGCAGTGGGGACCCCCCCTTCCACGATCAAGAGGAACTGGCCCTCATATTCCCGACCGGTATCCTCTATTACCCGTATCACCAGATCCCCTGAACCTGCCGAAATATTTGTATGAAACTTCAAGCTGATATGCCTTCCCGGCACCACCTCATCAATCAGCACATTCTTTATGGAAGGAGCCACTGTATTGAGAGCAGAAATAGAGCACCCGCCACAGGTTCCGCCTCCAATCCAAACTGCCGGTATTTCTTTAACACCAGACATCTCATACCTCCCTTTTAATTTTTACATCTCATCGGGTAGATAAGCATCTGTCAAAAAATCTAACTCTTTCAATCTAAAAAATGACCCCGGCGCTTCCTCTCGGCCATGAGCTCAAGGCCGAATGGCGCTTCAGGGTTATATATAAAAGAAACTCTACGTAGAGCATGGGGATGTGTTTTTTTTTGTTATGCCCTCATAAAGGCACAGAAGTGATCCGGATAATCGGGATTTGCCAGAGGGAGACTATAATAGTAATTGTAACGTTGCAATAAATCCCAATTATCCGGACCCGAGCACGGGACCTTGTTTCAAGGGCATAAAGCAAAAAAAGACTTCTACATGCTCTTTTCCAGATTAAGTTTCTCAGGAAGGGCAATTACCAGCTTTAAAGCCTTGCTCATGGGCAAGCATATCTAAGTGCAAGGTAATAAGGTTTTCCAACTCCAATGGAGCTGGCTGCTCAATAATCCTCATATCTAATGTCTTAATATAGCGATTGCACTTTTTGCAGAAATCAACTCTAAAGCCCTCCTCTTCCTCGCTTACAAAGTATCCAAGCTTTTTAGGTTGATCATTCTCGCAAAAGGGGCATTTTAGTCTTGGATAGTACCATTCATAGCCACAGAGTTCACAGTGGAGAAACCTCTTTCCCTGATCACCTAAATAGGCCATATCTGGATAGGAGCCGCACAGGGGACAGTAACCATAATTCCAGCCATCCTTTTCAATCCTTTCCCCAGCCGATTCTTTCAGGATATTTAGAGAAGGCCTCAAGGACATATGTGTTAAAAATTTAATAACCATTGGCTCGAGATTGACCTCTTTAGCCATGCTGGTCACGGTTGTTTCATCGCGTGAAAGAAACGCAGTAATAAGATTTTTTAACCAACCAGGATTAGCTCGTGCCTTGCTCAACGCCTTTTCTAAGGCCTCCTTATCTTTCCTTTTTTTTGAAGACAAATGCTCTAATAAACGCTTGAACAGGGAGGAGGCAGCTTTTAGATCAAGGGGCAAATCCTCTCTTGAAAACAAAGGAAATCCTTCCTTTACCTTAATTTCGCCTATTACCTCATCCTTCACTCCATATTTGATCTCAGGTTTAATCTCATTAAGAAAAATTACTATATCCCTGTATACAGATAGGGCCTCTTTGTACATAGGTCTCTTTTGGATAAGCCGATCTATTTGGTGTAACAATTCATTGCTCATAATAGTCTTCTCATCTCATATACGTTGTGATCTAAATAAAAAGGGTGCCCCTATAAAAGGCACCCTTTCTGTTAGGGGGGGTTCTGTTAACTTGCCAATTTATGAAGCAATTGCCACTCCTTCGACAATTCTTTTAATGGTTTGGCAATTCGCTTTAAGGCCATCTTTCTGTCTATCCCTCCTGGTATTATTGTGGCCTGAGCATATTCATGATACTTGGCAGGCTCATCAGCCAGGAGATAGAAGACCCTGGTATCCTCAATACCAGACAATGTTGCCTTTGGGAACTTTCCCTTCACCTCAGCCAGACGTTTTTTGGCCAGGGAAACCATCTTATCCCTGTCCCCAAAATTCATGGCCCCTGTCGGGCATGTCTTGACACAGGCCGGCAGAAGCCCATTATGGACCCGATCAACGCACATTGTGCATTTGGCTATATACCCAGTTCCTGGTTGAGCCCTGGGTATATTGTACGGACATGCCTCCTGCACATCTTCGCTGTTCACCTTTTTCAGTTTATCGGTGTAAAGAACCGCACCGGTAAGCTCATCTACAATAATAGCATTCGGGTCCTCAGGTATCTCCTTACAAGGTGGATCAACACAATGCCTGCACTGATCCGGGAAAAAATACCATACAGGTTTGCCATCGTCTCCTATATCTTCAGAAAACCGAACCAGTTTATAGGTGTAAAATGAAAGATCTTTGGGGTTCTGAAAACTTCCCCAGTTCTCTGTCTTGGTAGCAGGGAGTTGATTCCATTGCTTACAGGCAATCTGACAACCCCTGCATCCGGTACATAACGTAGTATCAATAAAAAATGCCTTTCCTTCCATCAGATCACCTCCTTATATCTTCTTGACGTTAACCATAAAGGCCTTTGTTTCAGGTATCCTGGTATTTGGGTCACCTGTTGATGGTGTCAGCAGGTTGGCTGAATCACCGCCATCCTTGGGATAGACCCATCCGAAATGCCATGGTAGCCCTACCTGATGAACCACAGTGCCCTGTATTGTAAAAGGTCTGAAGCGCTTAGTAACAAGAGCTACAGCCTTTACCTTTCCCCTGGCTGATTCCACAATAACCTTTTCTCCGTTCTTTACTCCTCGTAACATGGCAAGCTCCGGGCTCATCTCCACAAAGAGCTGAGGTTGGGTCTCCAGCAGCCATGGTTGCCATCTGGTCATAACACCAGTCTGCCAGTGCTCGCTGACCCTGTAGGTGGTACACACAAAGGGATACCTGGGATCGCATGTCCTGTAAGCATCCATATCTGTCTTGTAGATGGGCGCTGTTGGATTGATAACCCGACTGGAGAACAGGTTTTTCTCCACGGGACATTCAAGAGGCTCGTAGTGCTCCGGAAAAGGTCCGTCTGCCCTTCCAGGCCCGAAGACACGGGCATGTCCTTCCGGTTTCATAATAAAGGGATACTTTGTCTTGGGATTCGGAGTGCCATCAGGTTTGAGCATGGGTGGCCAGCCACCATCAGGGACATCGCCAACCCATTTTGAACCGTTCCATCTGATAACAGGATGTTCCTTATCCCAGGGGTTTCCATATTTGTCCACCGATGCCCTATTATAGATAATGCGCCGATTTACAGGCCAGCACCAGGACCATTCCAGATTCAGGCCAATGCCTGATTTCTCTCTCGTTCTTCGGGCTGCCATATTTCCCTTATTGGTATATGAATTGCAATAAAGCCAATTAGCACTACTCGTAGAGCCATCTGCCTGGAGATAGGCAAAACTGGGGACCAGATCTCCCTTCTTAAATGACTTGCCCTTAACAGTGATATCTCTCAGAAAATACCCATTTATTTCCTTTGCCATCTTATGTGCGTCAAATCTTCTGTTGGTAGTGTAGTTCCATTTCAGGTTGAGGATAGGCTCCGGAAAAACTGCATTTTGGTCTCTGCGATAGAGGTATCTGACCTTCTTGAACAGGTCTGTCATGATATCTCCGTCTGGTCTGGAATCCCCTCGTGGTTCAGTCGCCTTATAACGCCACTGCATCCAGCGACCGCTGTTGGTAATGGATCCCTCTTTTTCAACAGATACTGCACATGGCAGCATAAAGACCTCGGTCTTAATCCTTTTTGGATCCATGCCCGGGCCTTTCCAAAATGATCCTGTCTCATTATCAAAGATATTCACATTAACCAACCAGTCCAGCTTTGCCAATGCCTGTCGAGTCTTGTTCGCATTGGCCCCTGAACTTGCCGGGTTCTGTCCCCAGGCAAAGAAGCCTTTAAAGTTCCCCTTATACATCTCATCAAAGATATCAAGCCAGGTATAGGCCTTGCCATCATCCAGCTTAGGAAGCCAGTTGTAGCCGAAGTCATTCGCATTTGTAGCCTTTCTCCCAAAAAAAGACTTGAGCAGACTCACTGAGTATTTTGGGTAATTTCCCCACCAATTTGCACTTAAAGGATCATTGGTCTTTGGAGTATATTTGGCATTGTAATCGGAGAGGCTCGCTTGAGATGCCTTAGGGGTTTTCAGGTAACCAGGCCATATGTGGTAGAGAATACAGTGATCAGTAGAGCCTTGAACATTCGATTCTCCTCTGAGGGCATTGACACCACCTCCAGCCACGCCCATGTTCCCCAATAATAATTGTATAATAGCCATAGTTCGTATATTTTGAACACCTACGGTGTGCTGTGTCCAGCCCATGGCATACATAATGGTTCCGGCCATGCCTTTTTCCCCCGTTGCCGAGTACATTTTATAAACCTTCACAAGATCTTCTTTGGGTGTCCCGGTAACTGAAGATACCGTATCCAGGTCATATCTGCTAAAGTGTTTCCTTAATAACTGAAATACACAGCGTGGATCTTGAAGCGTCCTGTCTTTACTTGGATTGCCATTTTCATCTTTTTCAAATGCCCACGTGCTTTTGTTGTACGTGCGGGTCTTGGGATCATAACCGGAAAAGAGGCCATCCTTGAAGTCAAATTTATCAGCCACAATGAAGGCGGCATTTGTATACTCAGCCAGGTATTCCTTAAAGTATTTATTATTTTCAATGATGTACTTGATCATTCCGCCCAGAAACGCGATATCTGTTCCTGATCTCAATGGGGTAAAAAAATCGGCCTTTGATGATGTCCTTGTAAATCGTGGATCAACGCTTATCAGCTTACCTCCCCTCTTCATAGCCTCGGTCACCCACTTGAATGAGATAGGGTGGTTTTCGGCAGCATTGGAACCCATAATTAAAATACAGTCACTGTTTCGAATGTCGATCCAGTGATTTGTCATTGCGCCGCGTCCGAACGACTCTGCCAGAGCCGCAACTGTAGCGCTGTGTCAGATACGGGCCTGGTGCTCAATATAGACGAGCCCC
The DNA here is from genome assembly GCA_964611035.1 of uncultured Desulfobacteraceae bacterium. GTDB lineage: Bacteria > Desulfobacterota > DSM-4660 > Desulfatiglandales > B25-G16 > B33-G16. The sequence continues at coordinate 18,566 of CAZSWT010000028.1, read as the reverse complement.
ATAGCCCTCATCATGGCCTGTATTGCCCAGCACTCCTCATTGTCAAGAGCGGCGCTCCCAACGTGAGCTATGGATTCTGTTCGATTCACCACCTGCCCTTTACTATTTTTATAAGAAAACGTTTCATCCCTGGTATGCTTTATATTTAATGCGATCTTATAAAGGGCCCAATCCCAAGAAACCTGCTGCCATTCACTACTGTATGGTTTACGGTAAAGGGGAGTGATCAATCTGTTTTCATTGTTAACCAGTTGACTGAGTGCAGCGCCCTTGGAGCAGAGAGAGCCTTCATTGATAGGATGATCTGGGTCACCCTCTGCATTGATAACCTTCCCTGATGCGCCTTTGCTGGTGTGAACAATGATACCGCATCCTACTGCGCAATACGGGCAGATTGTGGTGGTCTCTTTTGCATACCTGATCTTTAATGTTTGTGCATAGGATTTGACTGGTTTCAGATCCATACCCAAACCAAGGGCCATCACACCTGCGGCAGTTCCTACAGAAATCTTCAAAAATTGTCGTCTATTAATCTTCATCCGCTAACCTCCTTTCTTCTATGTTTTAAAAGAAGCGGTTGTTAATGGTTACAGGCTGACTTTGCTATTTACTTACATTTACTTTTGATTTTTTTATTATTGGTATACTTATGATATGAATTATGAGGAAGCAATTTGAATGCCAAAACATAGAAATCGTAGCTATTTTAAATTCTATAATAATTTTAGACAGATACATCAAGGAAGGATAGAGAGAAAGGATTGAAGGAGAATGATTTATTGCAAAATTGCAATAGGTTTCAACGCTGCATTTTATTTTATGAATCAAGTTAAGTGCCTAAAGTTTAAAGTGCCTAAAGTGCCTAAAGTTAAAGGGACAAAAATGACCATCACATGCTTTGGCCCAGTTCTTATTGGTTTAAAAATGGGATTTCCTATACTATTAAATTAACTACTTATTAGACAAAAGATACAAATAAAAAAACTATTGCATTTTTGCAAAAGAGGTAAAAGTAAAAAATAAAGGCAGTCAGCCTAAGGCTGACTGCCTTATAAATTAAATAATCAGTTCGTTTACCCTGTCAGAGTGCCTGTGCGGAACCTTAGACACTATAAAGTGGTATTCCATTTATTAAACAGACTGCGATGGCCTATCCAGAACCCTAACAGGGTTTACTCTACTGGATACCCAGCTTTTGCCCAGGCCTTCCAGCCTCCATCCATACTTTTCAGATTCTTATAACCCATCCTCACAAGAGTATAGGTTCCCAGGCAAGACCTACCACCTGTCTTGCAATACACTACAACTGCTGCATTCTTATCAGAGATATCCTTGCCAATATCATACTCAAGTTTACCCCTGGGAACGTTTTTTGCGCCAGGTATATGCCCCTTCTTATACTCTTTTTCCGTCCTGACATCAAGGAAAGTGAATCCGCCCTTATCAAGAATTGCCTTGGCCTCAGATACAGAGATTGTAGCAATATGCTTTAGTGACTCTTTCTCAAAATCTTTAGCTGTCATATCCTTGGCCAATGCCAAAGATGCATTAAAGGCAAATGTAGCGCTGATCATTAACACAATTATCAAAATCAAATGTTTCTTTTTCATAAAAACTTCTCCTTATTGTTTTATTGTTAAATATTTAAGCAAATAATTACTATTGTATCTATATTAAAAGAATAGAACTATCACAAAAGGCATCTATTGACTTTCTTCTCACCTCCTCTCAAAGAACTATTTTGCAACTACTTATTTTGGTTGCCATTTCTGCTTTTTTGGAATCAAATTAACAGGAACTATCACATTTTTGTTTGCCCCTTTTTCATTGTCTTCTACATCTTTTTCCAGCAAGAAAAGAGATTCATTTCCATGGCATGCATTGCAGCTTGCATTCTGTGTTGTTTTTAGCCTGATATTATGGGGTGTTGCAAGCTTCCAGGTAGGCACTGTGTCAAAGTTACTCAAGGCATCTTTCACATAAAAATCAAAGGTGCCCCGATCAACAGGTATATGCCGTAACGTGACGAATTTTTCAGGTCTCTTTTCTGATTTCAACGGATTGAAACCAATCTTAAAATCAAACCATGAGGATTTTGTTTTGAAAAAGGCAAGGCCTTGCTTATCTTTGCCCACATGGCAAGCGCTACAATTATTATAGGGCTGAGAATGACAGACATGGCAACTCGCCTTATCCTTATGAATCCTGTGAGTTATAACATTCTTTGCCTCTCTTTTATATATCTCCTTGTGACAATCGACACATTTTGGCCCATTTTCCACATCATACCTGTGTGCGTAATCCTTTCCGTTGCCATGCATCTCCTCCCCGGTATGGCACTTGTCGCATTTCATATACTTTTCCTTGTGAATACTCGGTAAAAGCCCCTCGTGCTCACCAAGATATTCTTTCTGTATACGACTCCCATGGCAGGCTGTGCAGACCTCCTGCATTGGTGGTTTCTTTTGAAAGAGGTGCCCATCCAGAAATCCCCCTTCAACTGAGTTTGGTCTGCTGATGTGGCACTGACCGCAACTGCTGTGGCACTTAGAACAATGGGTATTCATTGCGCATCCTAATTTGTTACGAATTACAGTATTACTGCTCGCCCTTTCATCAATTATTAATTTATACGGTCTCAGGCTGACATGAAGACTCTTTTGGTAATTCTCATTAATCTCATCATGACAATCTCCACACGCTGTGCTGGCGTCAGGATAGGTAGGATCTTTCACAACGCCCTTATGGGCTGTCTTCCAATTGGGGTCATCTGGGTTACCGCCATGGCATTCATGGCATGCAATCTCTCCATGGTTTTCATCATCAACAATGTCACTGTCAACAAGAATCTTCTCGTGCGGAGCCAACGACTCCACAGCACCGCCTCACCCTTCACCACTTGTCTCTGCAGACTTAAGAGCTGGTCTCGCTTTAGCGATCTCCCTGGTTGCTTCGATCAATTTTTTGGCACTTGTATGGCATTGAAAACACTGAGTATCCTCATATGCGTGGCATAGAAAGGTATTGCTTAGAATAAGAGCCATACAAAAGGCAGCAGCCAAGCCAATTAGTTGAAAAGATTTCATACCTAAAACCCTCTCTTTCTGCCTAAAAATAAACAGTAATGATTGTAAGTTAAAAGATTTGCGATTTACCCAGTTAAAAAGTCCCACCATTCATGGCGGGGGTGGTAAAGATAATATCTATACTCCTTTTAAGAAGTACAGGGCTTAATACCCTGACCTTCTAACAGGGTCTACTTTAATTCCAGTTTACTTTCCTATTGGCACTATAGATCAAAATAAACAGGCAATTTGGATGCCAAAATATAGAAATCGTAAGAATTTTAAATTCTACAATAAATTCAATAAGATAAATAGATGAAGCGTAGAATAAAATGATGAGAAGATGATTATTTATTGCAGAATTGCAATATGATTAAGTACTATATTTCATTTTATGAATTAAATCAAATAGTTATTATAAAAAGATAAAACTGAATAACTCTTGCATTTTTGCAAAGGGTTTAAAGTCAAAATAATTTTCTGATAAACATATGAAGTTTTAATTGTTGATAGTTGTCAGTCATCCTTTGAAAAGAATAAAAAGCTGAAATAAAAGGCCTTACGAACCTGGCAGCTTTAATATCTACTTTTAATGCCCAAAAAATACAAGCGCAACTGGCCACGGATAACAGATGACGGATATACTCTCTCTATGTATTAGGCGAAAGATTGTATTTCTTCATCTTTCTCCAAAGTGTGCTTTTATCAATATGAAGTAGTTTGGCAGTCTCTTTCATATCCCATTGGCACTGTTCCAGAAACTCAAGGATATTTTTTCTTTCAATAACAGCTAAGGGTTTTAAGCTATGAGATAATGCAATCGATCCCGGTAAAGAGGAATTATCTGGATCCTCCTCCTTTAAAACCTGAGGAAGATCATAATGATGGATGATATCATCCTCACAAAGGGCAACAGCGTTCTCAAGGATATTCTTTAACTCCCTGACATTTCCCGGGTAATCGTAATTGAGGAACAATTGGAGAGCCATCTTCGAAACATTCGTAACCTTCTTGCCCATATCATGGGGAAGATCCTGCAATATCCCTTCAATGAGCAACGGGATATCCGACTTTCGCTCCCTTAATAGAGGAAGGGTGATTTCCATAGTATTGAGCCGATAGTATAGATCCTTTCGAAATAGCTTTCTTTCTATCATACTCCTAATGTCTTGGTTTGTGGAGGAGAGCACCCTTACATCAACCCTAACAGGTTTAGTAGAACCCAAAGGAAAAAACTCCTTATCATCTAAAACCTGGAGAATCTTACTTTGAAGGAGAATAGGGAGATCACCTATTTCATCTAAAAATATCGTTCCCCCTTGAGCAAGTTGAAACATACCTGGTTTGTTTCTCTTGGCATCGGTAAAGGCACCTTTCTTATATCCAAAAAGCTCTGATTCCAGAAGATGTTCCGGGAGTGCAGCACAATTTACCTTTATGTAAGGGCCTTTAGATCGAGGAGAAAGATTATGAATCGTCCTTGCCAGAAGATCCTTCCCTGTTCCGGTTTCTCCGAGGATTAATACATTACATAGACTTTCTGCAATAGAGGGGATCATCTCGAATATTTTCGTGATCTTTTCATCCCTTCCTATCATATCATCAAGGGTATAGCTTGCCTTTAGCTTCTTTTCTAAAGAGATCTCAAGGGATATATCCCTAAACGAGCCAAGTCCTCCGATCATATTTCCTTTTTCGTCCAGTAAAACAGATCCGGTAATATTAATCGGAACTTTCTGATTAGCCTTATTTAATATGGTAACATTTCCTTGAGAATAATCTCTTCCTGACTCAATTGCCTCTCTTATATAACATCCATCTGGGCAGAGCTCTCCCCGAAATACATCATGACAGTAATGGCCTATAACATCGACTGCTTTGAGGCCTGTAATCTCCTCAGCCTTCTTATTAAAAAAGGTGATTTTCCACTCCAGATCTACAGTAAAAATGCCCAGGGAAATGCTATTCAAGATATTTTGATATTGTACAAGGCATTTCTCATCCATATCTTCTTATCACCCTCCTCTATTTCTCAAGAAAAAGTTATTATAATTTCTTTACCTGCTAAAGACCCTTGTAATACTTTTATGCAAGACGTAATTAGGTCATCTTATGAGAAATTATTGATTTATACGCTAAAAATCCAAAGATATTACTATATCAATGCTGTCCAGAATAAACTCATTATGAACAGAGACGGTGTAATCCCGTTGATGCTGCAAACTCCCCATAGATGGGGGTATTGGAGTACTGGAGTATTGCGTTTTTTTCCATCACTCCAACAACAATCAAGATCTCCCCGTTCGATCCTTCTATTTGCGTGCGGGATGTAAGGGCTTTTTCACCTACACTGATCACCGATTTTAGACAAATTTGTTACTATATATCAATTAAAATTTATTAGGTCAATCGTTAGAAAATGGTAATAGAAAAAGTGGGCTTGAAGTAAAAAGGAAAAAATTATCGCTCGTGAAGGTAAAATGGAACGATTTTTTATCCTCAAGTATAGCTCTTAAAAAGCTCTCTTGAAATAATCATCTTCTGCATACTTGAGGTCCCTTCCAGGTACTCCATTCCCCTTGCATCAGCACTTAAAAGGCTAATGATATTGTTTTTAAAGTAGGCCCTGCCACCCATGATCATTAGCCCCAATTGGGCTACAGAAGTCACCATTTGGGTGGCAAAAAGTTTTGCCTGAGATGAAGCGCTCCTGTAATATGGGCTATTGACCTGTTTCAAGGCGTGAAAGCATAATCCCCGTGCAGCGTTAATTTGAGTGTGCATATCAGATATCTTAAAGCTTATGTCCTGACTGCTGGTGAGAGGGTGATCGAATTGGATCCTTTTACGGGAATATTTAAATACCTCATCAAATATCCGGTATCCAAGACCGCAAGCCACACCTGCAAGTAATATCCTGCCTTTATCTATTGCATCAAGCGCCAACAACAGCCCCCTGCCTTCATCTCCAACCAAATTGTCTGTTGGTACAAGGCAGTTCTCATAGATAAGCTTTCCTGTAGGAAGGATATTCAACCCATCTTTTTCAGGTAAAACCTCCAACCGGAATCCCTCTAATTTATCCTCGACCACGAACACGCTTAGGGATCTGCCACCTTTCTTTCCTCGTGTATTAACAAGAATTGTGTAAATGCTGGCAAGGCCTGCGTTAGATACAAAGGTTTTTTCACCATTAAAGATATAATGATCCCCCTCTTTTGTTGCAGAAAACTCAATAGCAGTTGCATCAGAGCCTGCCCTCTCCTCTGTCATAGCAATTGCTCCAAAATCTCCATCCCTTAATCTCGAAATAAATTTTTTCTTCTGCGCCTCATCTTTTCCAGCAAGAATAAGATCTATCGCCCGACTATGAGCCACAAATATGATCCCGAGGCTTGGGCATGTGTATCCTAAAAGTTCCATTATGAAATAGATATTTTCTTCATTTGTCCTGTTCCCCCCAAAATTAACAGGGATAAAGCGTTTAAAAAATCCGATCTCTTTTAAGCTTGCATAGATAGGCTCCCACGGAGGTGGAAAAACAACCTTATTATCCCTGAATGTGAGGCCACGTTCATACATTCTCTGAACATCGCTCATCACCTGACCCTTGAGAATATCTACAAAATTCTTAGTAAATGTCTTATTCTCTTCCCCTTTACTGAAAGAACGTAGTATTCTAATTAGATTATCCATTACCTGCTCTCTTATCAAAAATTTTAGGCTATTTTAGATCATCAATCCTTGTGAATCAAGGATAATTCGTAACTATAATTCGTAACTATTCAGCCACGAATGGACACAAATGAACTATCATGACCTATCTGCGACAACTAAGGATGAAAAGTCAAAAGTCCGTTGTCAGCAGTCCGTAGTCCGTTGCAAAAAACAACTGACGACTTTCATATGAAATAGCTAAATAATTGTTCGTGATGATTTGTGATAACCTGCCCGCCGGATGGCAGGCGGGTTTGTGGCTGAATAGTAACTAAAAAGATTGAATAATTATTTTCATTTTTATAGCATACCCAAAACAGAGGCGTTTACAGTTCAGAGTTCAGCCCTGCCCGCCGAACAGAAGGCAGGTCTTCGATGAACCCTTAATCCCCCGATAAATCTGGGGAAACCCATGAACAGTTACCCTAAAATGTAATGATGACATTATTTAAAATCGAGAAACTTAACGTAGAAGAGGTTTAATTTATGAATAATAATCTCACTCAAAAAAGAATTGACTTTCTTGCTAAGGATTATTCTCGGGGATTTATCAAATATTGCGGTTTACAGGCCTTAAAGATAAAGAAAGGATCATTTGAATCACAGGTTCTCATCGGGGAGAATCATCGAACACAGGATCATTTTATCCATGCTGGCCTTATGGCTACTATGGCTGATCATACAGCTGGATATTCTGCCTTTACCATGGTTTCTGAAGATTACCGAATACTCACTATTGAATTTAAAATCAATTTCTTAAAACCCGCCTACGGCAGTGCCTTGAAATGTCGCTCTCACGTAATTAACAAAGGAAAACATATCATAGTATCTGAATCTAAGGTATATGATGTGAGAGATAAGAGCGAAAAGTTGGTAGCGAAAGGAATAGTTACTATGATGGCAGTGCCTGCAGAACATATAGCAAAGACCAAATTTTGATCATAAATACTATTTCTTCTTAAATAAATCCTCTAAGGCCTGTTTCGCTATTGCTTTTCTGCCAGACTCACTTTCTTTTGCCCCTTTTAAAACGAAATACTCGCAAACATTAGCCCTTTCCTTGTCAACCATCCTCTCAGCCAATACCTCTTTACACTCATTATAGGATCCTGAATCATAGAATTTGCATTGTAGGCAACAATGGAGATCGCTGCCGCACTTAGGGCAAGTATCATTGCGAGAAACTCTGCCTTCAAATTCTATCTCTTGATTGCAAAAAGCACACGTTATCATCTTTGTTTTCCATAAATATCTGGCCTAAGAGAAATGTAAATACTCAAATTCTGATCCACACTCTATCTTGTGGTCAAAAAGGTAGAGATGCATACCTCTATTACTGTCTGACCTTAAACAGATTATCCAACCTCTCCAGCCTTTCCACAATTCCCCCATACTCCAACTCACTGTAAGGAAGCATAGCAGCACCCGAAAATCCTTGTTCCCTCAACTCTAAAGCCTTTCTTGAAACCTTTTCCCTCACATAATCCCAGAATGGATGATCAAAGACATCTGCTGGCTCTGTGAACTTGCAGTTATGAACACAAAATGCATGGCATGCTACCAGCGGAGGACCGTCAAAATAAGAAACTGGGGAATTGATCTTTACAGGCATGAGTGGTCCAATATGGCTTCCCCTCATAAATCCAGCAACATAATGTCCAATGCTATAAGGAGAAAGAACCTCACCTGTAGCAGGAAAATTACCCTGAACCCTTACGAGGCTTACCGGATCATCCTTGCCTGTATACTTACCCGCTATATTATGTAAGCGTGTTGTACTCACTGAAGCAGCTATTTCTCCGTTCTCTCGAGAGTAAATACTCTCAATCACAAACTCTCGAGTTTTCTCAAGCAATTGATGGCTTGGCTTAATGTGACCACCAATACTTCCTATATCAGCCTTGATTACACTCAAAGTAGTCCTCATGATTCCCCTCCTTTTGTTTTAGGATCATCATATATTTTTAATTTTATTATTACATCACAACATATATATCTGTAAAGAGAAATACCCTTGTCTTTTAACGCATAATTGCATAAGTAATAGTGTATTCATAAATTTATTGTATAGGAAATTCCTTTTTGGACGCAGATAAACGCAGATTGTCGAGATTTTAAATATAAAGAGCTAATATAATAATTATCTGCGGATATCGGCGAAAACCTGCCCGCCATCTGGCAGGCGGGTCTGCGTCCTAATTTAACAGGTCTTTGTTAAAAATCCAAAATTGGTAATGATGGAAGAGTATAAAAAAGCAGCAACTCTGGAAAATGAGATTGAATCCCAAGTTTTGGATTCCATACTTAATGAACGAAATATCCCTCATCTCATCACATCTTATTATGATACAGCTTACGACGGTCTGTATCAGACTCAGAAAGGATGGGGCTATATCAGCGCACCAGAAGCCTATGTAAAAGAGATACAAGAAATTATCTCTTCTTTAAGAGAAGAATCTAATCTTCCTGATGCTTTACGGTAAAAATTTTTTCTATGGAGACTATATTTAATGAATATCTTTTGCTAATACTTCCGCCTCAGATAATAAACGATGCTAACAACCAGATACTTAACAAATGACTAATGACCAGGTACTTACGTATAAGTATATTATCGTATAATCTCCCATTATATATGCGTATATATTATAGGGCTTCACGAAACTCGGGGAATTAAGGATTAAAGTTGGGCAGGAAAGACTTAATGAAACGGATTTTATCTTTGGAATTTGATTTTGCAGCAGTTAAGGCTACGAGAAGAACCGTTATATGGGCTATGGTGACATAATTGGCTGTTGCTTTAAGGCCGATAACAGGGGCATTTTGCATGCATATACTGAGCAACCTTGAGAATACTCGTTCAGATCCAGTTCGCATATTGAAATCTTTTTTGAAGGACTCAGAGCCGTAATCGATTTGATTACGGATATCCTCATCAACCCGGACGTAAGCATAACATCCCTTTTGAGTAAAGAATTTAGGGTGAAAGACAGGGCAGACAAAGAACTTTCGAGCGATTTTTTTAGAGTGGTAGATTGGGCAAACCCACTTCCTTCGCCAACGGTTTTGTGCTTTATCGTAGAATGTGCCACGGGCAAGCATTTCTAATTGTGCATCGCAGAATGGGTTTCCTGCTTTTGAGAATTTTCTCTCTGGTGGATCTTTGGTATTTCGTGGATTTCGAGCGATGCGGGGTTTCACTTTTAGAGTGGTAATGATGTAGTTAAGGATGGAGGCGCTATCATAAATGCCATCAGCCATTACAGCATGGACATCGAATTGAAATTCTTGCTGCATGAGATTGAAGATAGGGATGAACATGACGGAGTCTTGTACATTGGCAGATTTAGTAATTTCCCAAACAGGGAGTTCTTCTTTGGCATCTATTACGACATGATTCCTATAGCCCCAGAAGTAGCTAATCTCTTTTTTTGATTTTGAGAATGTGACCATGATGCCTAGTCGAGCATCGGGATCACCTTTACAGATACGCTCTTTATTGAATCGATCTTTGACATTGGTTTTTAAATTATTCTCTTTGACTTTAGCAGGCTGTGGACAAGAATCAATGGATAAATAGTTTCCCCTGATAAGTCCCATAGAGATAAGTTCATGGACCAGTTGGATGCGAATTTTCTGCAATGCATTATTGTTTTTATTTCTAAGGAACTCTGAGAACCTCTCCACACTAGGTAAAGGTTTGAGGATATTGAAACCACAACGAATAGCTGCGCTTGGGTTATTTTTCAATGCTATTGATAGCTCGGTTAAGGTGGGGATTCCAGTTAGATTTTTGAAGATTATTGCTTTTAAAAGGCTTTGGTGGAAGAAAGGTTTTCTTCCTGTGAAATAGGCTGAATCGAGGTGATCTGCTTTAAGATTGTCAAAGAGGATATTGAAGTTCTGCATTGGATGGATATCCAAGGCGGATTCAACAGAGAAAAGTAATTCTTGTTCTTTCATAAGTAAGCTCCTGTTTCGTGAAGGTCAAAAAAACTAAATGGGGAGTCTTTGAGATAATAACAGATTGAATGGGGGAGGAGGGCAAAAATAAAATTCTCTAAGACTTCTAAATTATTTTAATATTCAACAAATTTAGGGAATTCAAAAGTGAGGGTTTCACGAAACTTTTCCGAGGATTTTTTGCTAACTTTTTTGCCCTCCACCCCCCTTTGAAGGGGCCAATTTTAGGTAAAAAAGGAGCCAATTTTAAGGAGAGCACCCTGTAATTTATTGATATTATAAGGAAATTTTATAGGAGGAAAACTGTAATTTTAACTTCATGTAACTCATTGATATTATTTAGTTTTTGAGTTTCATGATAGGCACTATATATTATGAAAAGGAGCCATAAATGAAAGAAAGAAAAATAAGGATTCTGCTTGGCAAATTCGGAGAAGGCCATAAAGAAGCCGTGCTTGCCCTGGCAAGAAACTTCAGTGAAGTCGGCTTTGAGGTAATATTTACAGAATTGCAGGAACCAGATGCAATCGTACGTTCAGCGATACAGGAATCGGTAGATCACATTGGAATAACCACACTACCTGGTACTGATATACAAGCGTTTGCTGAGATAAAAAGGCTTCTAAAAAAGGAAAATAGTGAGTATATAACAGTTACAGCAGGTGGTTTTTTGGATGAAAAGGAAATCTCTCTGATAAAAGAAATGGGTGTAATGGAATTTTTTCCAAAAGGCACATCTTTTGAGGAATTGATCGAATGGTCGAAAGAAAATATCAGACACAAAAAATGAGCTCCTATTCTACGTGAGCGTTAGTGTTATGAAAAAAAACATTCAGAAGTGTGCGGAGTGTGGGAAAACAGTTGCAAGTGAAAAAATAGTTATTATTGATAACAGGCCTCTCTGTCTGGCCTGCATATATGGACAAATGAAACCATTCGAAATTTATCCAATCGGGCAAGTCAGAAATGAGTTAAAACGAAATGAAAGTGATTTCGGCCTAATTGGCCCAAAAGGTATATCCTGTATTGACCTCATTCCATCGCAGAAACGTTTTATGTACAAATTAGAAGAGGAAAAGTTCTTAACTATTGTTTATTACTTACATCAAACGAAATCCGTGAAATCAGTCTTTAAAAGAGGCCTTGATGGTAAGGAAGTTGGAGTTTTTGCATCACGTACCCCATATAGACTTTCTAAGATAGGGATCAGAGATGTTAAGTTGCTAAAAATTCAAGGAACAACCCTCTATGTTGAAGGACTGGATGCCATCAATGGCAGCCCTGTTCTTGATATAAAAATGAAACGGGGTCCGTTGAATAACTAAAAAACATTGTAACTCAGCCACCAAGTCACAAAGACCCAAAGAAGAGATAAATATCCATTGAATAATGTAGTTTTTTATTAATTTTAATCCTGATTTATCGGAATTAAAAAGGCTATAATAAAGAATAATCCTATAGTTTTGGTGTCTTGGTGCCTTTGTGGCAAGATACCTAAGTAGTTGCTTCAAATTTACTAATAACATCTCTAAGTAATTGAAAGGTGAATATCCATATGAAGGAATGCAAGTGGTTTCCGGTATGTCCAATGAAGGAATTTTTTGAGAGAGGAAAACTGCCTAAAAAATGGATCACACAGTATTGTATGGGAGATTGGGAAACCTGTAAAAGGTATTACATGGAAGAGAATGGTATATCACACCCAGACTGGATGTTGCCAGATGGAACAATTGATGAGAAATTACACAACTCTTATAAAGAAATGATAGGATGAGGGGTATTCGCAGTATTAAAAAAGTAATAGTGAACGAATACAGGTATCAATTGATTAAGCAGGAAATAAAATAATGGGATGGGATATTTTTCGAGTCAAAAAGAAAAGAGATGAACCAGATGATGATATTCAGATCGCTATAAAGGCAATTGAAAAATTTGCACCCAAGAAATATCTGCAGGAAAGGGAAATGTATTATTATCATTATAGACAAATGAGCAAATACCTCAAACCATTGCTCGCTTTACTCATCTATGTCTCAGATACAGCTAAAAAAAAGGAAAATGAAGAGGTATTCATTCAAGATCTTTTTATTAAACTCAAAGATTTCTATGATGTAAATGATCAATTATCAATAAAAGAGGCCACACAAGACTACAGCCTCAAAATTAAATTGCGTAAACTTTTAAAAATATTCTATGATGATACGTCATTAGCTGGGGCAGATATCGAGGGCTATCTAAAAAAGATACCGGATAACTAACGTAACTTGATAGAGGATGATATGAAAGTTAAGGTCGAAAGCGAAAAGATCATTAAAGCTGTAAAGAAATTGGATGGGATTGAAATTGTGCTGGAAAATACTAATGACGCCAAGGAGGCAATTAATCTTATTTTACGTAAAACCGAGTTATTCAAGAAAGATGAATATGCTAAGTTGAGGGATGTCAAGGTAACCTCTTTCCAGGAATACAAGACATCAGCAGTGGATTATAAGATGGTATTTTTATTGGAATTCTCCTTTGAAAATGATGTATCCTTAGATACAAAAGTTGCTGTGATTAAAGAGGTGCAGGAATTCTTTGGCAAAATTTGATCTACGATAATTCCCTTTGTCTTTAGGTTAATACATCTTCTCAAAGACCTAAAAAAATAGCTGAAGGAAGCAACTAATTTGAAAAAAAATTTAAATAGTCGTTTAAGAAATTGCAGATATATTAATTTCATTATTATTTTCTTGACGTTACTGCATTTTCACATTATATGTCAAAAGAGGAAAGTAAATCTTTAACCAAAAGGAGGGGTAATTATGAAGAGAGTATTTATTGTTGCAAGTGTCCTTATCTTTTCGTTAGCCTTTATTTCCGGCGCCCTGGCACAGGAAATCAAGGTTGGAACCCTTATGTCCCATACAGGGGCATTAAAGGAATTTGGTCCAGGCATAAAGAATGGTGCTGTGCTTGCCGCCAAACAGTTGGGTGCTGCTGGTTTCCAGATGAAACTCTTTCATGAAGACACTGAGACTGCTGCAATTCCAGGCATTAATTCAGCCAAGAAATTAGTTGAAATAAACGGCGTTGTGGCTATCGTTGGTGCCCTTTCAAGTGGTGTAACAATGCCTGTTGCGGAATCCGTAACAATTCCCAGGGGCGTTATTTTGATCTCGCCAGCATCCACAAACCCACTGATGACTCTTCTACCAGCAGATCAGGGTAAAGATTTCCTGTTTCGGACATGCCCGTCCGACGCCCTTCAAGGTGTTATTGCTGGAAAACTGTGTGCCAGTTATAACAAGACAGCTTCTGTATTGTATGTGAACAATGCATACGGACAGGGGCTTGCAGAACAATTCAAGAGATCCTTTGAAAAACGCAGAGGGAAGGTGCTAGCTATGGTCCCTCATGATGAAAAGGAGGCTGAATCATATACCGCAGAACTCAAAAAGGCCCTTGCTGGAAATCCTGACAGACTATGTGCCTTTAGCTATCCACAACATGCAAAGATCTATCTTAAAGACGCGATTGAGTTCTTTAAATACAAAAGATTCCTATTCTGTGATGGAACAAAGTCTCTGGATATAATTAAAGCTATTGGCGCTAAAAACCTTGAGGGTCAAATGGGAACTGTTGCTGCCTCTGCCAGTGGTAATCCTCTTGTTCTCTTCAGCGCTGACTATAAGACAGAATTTGGAGAGCTTCCACCTCTACCATATATCACCAATGCCTATGATGGAATGGCAGTTATCGGCCTTGCTGCATATGCGGCAAAGGTTAAAGGGCTGGCATTAACTGCAAAGAATATCAAAGATAATCTGCGGGTTGTAGCAAATCCTCCTGGAGAAATCATTATGCCTGGTGAATTTGAAAAGGCCTTTGGCTTACTGAAAGGAGGCAAGAAGATCAATTACGAAGGCGCTGGTGGATCGGTTGATTTTGACAAAAACGGCGATGTCAGAACCCCAATCGAGATATGGAAATATACAATGGGCACGATCAAGACGGTAAGGATAGAATACGATATTTCAAAGGAATAATTAAAACGTTAGGGTCTATTACCAAAAAAGGGTCCGCTTCAGGCGGACCCTTTTTTTATCCCATCCCGCTAACAGCGGGATTTAATCTATCAATTTAGATACTTTTTTCTCCTCACCAAAAATACCCTGAGGCCTATAGATCAGAATGATCTCCAGAAGAATCCCAATCAGGAGAAACCGGATATAGGGGGCCCTTGCTTTTAGAGTATAAGGAAGAAAATCGGTTAAAAATGTCGTACCTATCCAGATAGCCCAAATAGCATAAGCCCCAAGTATAGCCCCTTTATTGTTGCCGCTTCCCCCTGCCATCAGCATGACCCATATGATAAAGGTCCCATAAAGGGGAGTAAAGACAGCCGGTGAAATGGACTTAGTATAGTGGGCATAGAGTGCCCCCCCAATGCCCATAACCATTGCGCCAAAGACAAGAGACTGCATCTTAAAGCTGAATATATTTTTTCCGCTCATTCCAGCAGATACCTCATCCTCCCTGACTGCCCGTAATACCCTCCCCCAGGGGGAACGGATGGCTCTTTCGATCAAGAGATAAATTACTACCATTATTATCACTACAATGATCAGATATATATAATTATAATATTTGGCGTCCACCAAACCATCAAATGGTTGTGGCAGGCCCATTAATCCTCTTGGTCCATTGGCCAACCAGTATTCATTATTGAATATGAGGCGAAATGTCTCTGCTATTCCGAGTGTGGCAATGGCTAAATAGTCCTCGCCCAGCTTGAGGGTTGGGAACCCAATAAGAAAGGCAATAATCCCACAAATAATAGCCGCTCCTAATAATCCTGTAATAAAAGGAAGGTTAAGGCCGAAAAGTTGCTTTACATAGTGGGCATAGATACCAGTGGGCTTAGGGGTCGTGATCATTGCCGTGGCATAGGCTCCGATACAAAAAAAACCGGCTATCCCGATGTTAAATAATCCTGTGTATCCCCACTGAATGTTCAGCCCCAGACAAAAGACCGCATATATCCCTGCCATGATAGCAAAGGACACCAAATATGCAATTATTCCCCCTAATTCCATTATGAGCTACTCCTTTCCAAAGATACCTTGCGGCCGGATCAATAGAATCAATATCATGATTACAAAAGCAACGGCTATTTTATAGGTTGGCAGCAAGAAGGCAGTGGAGACCTGTTGAGCTATTCCAATGGTAAGGCCTCCTATTAAGGCGCCATATATGTTACCGATACTTCCCAGAATGGTGGCAGCAAAAAGGGGAATCAAAAAATTCCAGCCCATTCTTGCGTGTAACTGAACATCTATTCCATAAAGAATTCCACCGGCAGCAGCCAAAGCACCTCCTATCCCCCATGTCCAGAGAATAATCCGCTCGGTGTCAATGCCTGATATGAGCGCCAATTGCATGTTGTCTGCGGTGGCCCTCATAGCCTTTCCCATTTTTGTCCTTTTTAAAAAGAGATGAAGAAGAACAACAAGAAAAAGGACAACGAAGAGTATCAGAATCTGATCAGGCCTAATCTTTATCCCCCATGGGAGCTCTAGAGCCGGCCGCATAAGACCTGGCCTGTAAAAACGGTAGTCTGAACCCCAGATAATTAAAATAACCATTCTAATGATAAAAGATGTACCCAGGGAGGACATAGCCAGCATGACGGGCCCACTCCCCTTCGTTCGAAGCTTCTGGTATATGATCCGGTCCAACAGGATGGCCACAACTGCCACGACCGCCATGGAGATGGGAAAAGCGATAACCATCCTCCATCCGAATGAGATGGGTCCAAAGGTGTTGTCCGGTACCCCGATCCAGGATAGAACGCCCGTCACCATGAAAAGGGCGACATACGCCCCTGCTGACATCAAGTCGCCGTGGGCAAAATTTGCAAATCGGATGATGCCATAGACTAAGCTGAGCCCTATTGCTCCTAAAGCAATAATGCTTCCGAGAACAATACCATATACGATGAGCTCTGCCATCCTTAGCCTTAACCTCCTAAATAGAGACGACCTACCTCTTCATTAGCAAGAAGGGCCTCTCCCTTGTCATCCAGAACATTTCTCCCCATAGCCAGAACATATCCATGATGTGCCATTTTCAAGGCCTCACGAGCATTTTGTTCAACAATAATGATAGCTACACCCGTTGCATTGATCTCAAGTATTTTTTCAAATATATCGGAAACAAGAATTGGTGCTAAGCCAGCCGATGGTTCATCCAGCAGCAGAACCTGGGGATCCAGCATCAGGGCCCTGCCCATTGCAACCATCTGCCTTTGCCCCCCTGAAAGGTGGCCGACTTTCTGTTTCTTTCTTTCTCGCAGAACAGTAAAGAGATTATAAACCTCATCGAGTCTTTTGCTGTAATCATCTTTCCGTATAAAGGCACCCATCTCCAGGTTTTCCTGAATTGTCATAGAAGGAAACACATTTTCTACCTGTGGAACATAGCTTATGCCTTTTTTCACAATCTTGTCAGGTTTTAGGCCTGTAATATCCTCTCCCTTTAAGGTGATGCTCCCTTGGCTGGGCTTTAAAATACCAAAAATGGTTTTCAATAGTGTAGACTTTCCCGCACCATTGGGCCCAATAATAGAAACGATTTCTCCGGATTTTAGCCTAATGCCAACATCGTGAAGGATATCAACCTCGGTATATCCTGCGGTTATGTCTTCAGTTTTCAGAATTATCATCGATATTGCCCGCCTAAATAGGCCTCCAGGACCCTTTCATCTTTTTTGATCTCTTCAGGAATCCCCTCTGCCAACTTCTTTCCCTCACTCATCACAATCACTGGATTACAAAGATTCATTATCAAATCCATATCATGTTCAATTAAAAAGAAGGTTATCTTTTTTTCTTCACACAATTTCCTTATATTGACCATCAGTTTTTTCATTAATGTTGGGTTTACACCCGCCCCGGGTTCGTCTAAAAGGACCATTTTGGGCTCGGACATCATACTCCTGGCTAATTCCAGAAGCTTTTTTTGCCCCCCAGAAAGGGAACCGGCATATTCATCCTTGAGATCCATCAGCTCAACAAATTCAAGCACCTCAAGGGCCTTTTCTTTAATAGCCTTCTCTTGCCTCCTAACCGATGATGCCCTAAACCAGGTATTCCAAATTTTTTCCCCAATCTGTTGATCTGGCATAAGCATTAAGTTCTCCAAAACAGTCATCTGTGCGAATTCACGAGTAATCTGAAAAGTTCTATAGATCTTTTTGTGGAATATTTGATGGGGAGGTAATCCATCAATGCCCTCCCCCAGAAAAGTTATTTTTCCCTTGTCGGGCTTATAATATCCTGTGATTACATTGAAGAGAGTCGTCTTGCCAGCCCCATTTGGGCCAATAAGCCCTGTTATAGAACCCTCCTGCACCCTTAGAGAGCAATCGGAAACTGCTGTGAGACCACCAAAACTTTTCTCAACTTTTTCTATTTTAAGCATGTAATGACCTCTAATGATAACACTATCCTCTTTTTTTTAAGAAGCTTTGAAAGCACCTTAACCTATATGTATTATCCTGCTTCGTCAATCACTTTTTTTGCTCACTTTTTTTGCTCTTGCAACAATTGATGGTTTCGTAAAAAGTCTTTTCACCCACGCGGCGCGAGCGCCTGCGCTGCACGGGTCATTGCGAGGAGCGAAGCGACGAAGCAATCTCCTCATTTCAAGCAGTTACGGCCAATGAGATTGCTTCGCTACGCTCGCAATGACAGCTCCGGCGAATTTTTACGAGGTAGTCAACAATTGATGGTCCCGTAAAAAGTCAGGCATCCCTTATTCGGCCATTATGAACGGATA
>CAZSWT010000027.1:0-41891 GCA_964611035.1 uncultured Desulfobacteraceae bacterium | reverse complement strand
GTAATATTCTATTTCCCAAAGAAACTATGTGAAAACCAGCATCTTTTGCGAGGTTTATTTCATTCGAGGTAAACCCCCCTTCAGGCCCTACTATAACGAAAACATGAGGAGCCGAGCTCATAGATGTTAACAATCTTTTAAGATCTACTTTATCTTCATCTTCCCATAACAGAATTTTTAATGTCTTTGTATCTGGTACATCTTTAATCATTTCTTCAAACAGCAAAGGAGTATTCAATTCAGGAAGAGTTACCCTGCCACATTGTTTACAGGCTGATTTCATTATACCCATCCAGCGATCCATTTTATTTTTTAGGTGGGCTGATTTTAATTGTATAACCGTTCTTTCCGAATAAAAAGGATGGATTGAATGTATCCCTAATTCCGCTACCTTTTGGATAAGATATTCCATTGGATGAGATTTAATAAGAGCTTGTGCAAGGCTAATCTTTACTGGTGAAGGAGGTAAAGGTGGTATGGTCTTATTAATCTTAACCCTTACTTCTTTGTAATGTACCGCTTCTATTGTTGCCTCAAAAGACTGCCCTTCCCTATCCATAAGAATCAACGTTTCGCCCTTTTTCATCCTCAAAACATTCCGTATATGCCTGGCCTCTTTGCCGGTAATTGATAGAAAGCCGCCTGTCGGTATAATTTTTTCTACAAAAAATCTTCTCAATTATTCCTCTTTTCTGGTTTCTTTTTGAAAGTCCGATTTTTAAGCTACGGCCATGTATTTAATAAATCCACTATAAAAATTATTTCTGTTTATAGCATACAATGACTGTATAATACATCTGGTCTTTGAATATCAATGATCAGTTACAGATGAAGAAAGATGTCATGGTAAAGAAAAAGGAGGAAGCTAAAATTGAGTAGAGCTTGGGTGAAACATACCCTTTCAATCCCACCAAGTCCCTGCCTTTAGATTGATGATTCCTTTTCCAACACCAGTTTATCCCACAGGTGGTTGTGGCTCTGCTCACAATGGATATAAACGCTCCCAGTCAATCCCTGAAGGGGCGTCTTGAGATCGTAGATTATAAGCCGTTGATCCTCTTTTATTTTTTTTAATGTGCCTTTGATTATCCAGGAGTTAGCTAAATCCTTTTTGAGGTGTTTATCCATAGGAAATACCTCCAAAATAAAAGTCATAAAGTGGAAAAAGCAAGCTCTTGTTTTATAGATATGCAAAAATTATGCAAAATTCGACAGTCGTGAATATTGTCTTAGGTTTCAAATAGTTAAGATACCATTAACGATTCTCTGCTTATAAAATGTGTAAACAAATACATAATTATGTGAAATTAATTTCCACTTTTTGGTAAGCTTTTAGATATTTAAGTGGACGTAAGGGTGGAAAAAAAGAGTAATAAATCACTAAAGACAACAAATCCTATCATGGAAGGGATGAAACAGGGTATCCTGCTATGGCAGGTAGGTTAAGCCATTCCAAAAAAATGGTGGATTTCGCTTTAAAAACATTTCTTATACCTATTTATACAAGGATTAAAAGCCTTGACAGGGATTCATCTAATCAATATAAATAAACTAGGTCTTTGTTAATATTAAGGGAAGTATATGAAAATAGCTTACAATTATGTTAGTTTAGTAGCATTGGGGAATTTTAATCCTGCTATAGTTACACCAGATTTCCTAAATAAACAATGTGGATTAAATTTAGGTGAGCCGACTGACCAATCTCCGCCTTTTATCCCTGTTCATAAGCGTCTTAAATTTCAGAATTTTGTATTCACTGTAGATATGCAAAAATTCGAAATCTTAGATACAGGAACAGAAGATATTTATAAAGAAGAAATCACAAATATTTTTAATATTTATTATGAAAGACTTCCTTATACTCCCCTAAACGCTGTGGGGGTAAATATCAATTGCGATTTCCCTATAACTGATATTTTAATAGAAAAGACTAGTGAGCCCCATACTTATTTGGATTTTTTTGATGCTAACGAAATTGAGAATACTGAAAGATCACTACAAACAATGACTGAAAAAATTTGGATAAGTTCAAATCTTCGTATCGAGAAAATACATGGGTTAACTCGATTAATTAACGTTAATAAAAAGAAAGACACTATAAGTCTTAACTATAATTATGAGGCGAGTGATTTAGATAAAAACAAAGAACGTTTAAAATTACTATTAGAAGGATACAAGCAGTTTTGTGATGAATTTTTAAGTTTTGTAAAAATTTTAGGGGTATAAATGCAAACAGCCTTAGGTTTACCGATTATTGACTTTTTCTCATCAGGCAGCACGGATGTTAAATTTGATTATTGGAAACTGCCTGGAGCATATTTAGATGCATTTCTTTCCAATTCAAGGGATGAAAAAACTAACCATGCTACTGATTGGAATAAAATAAACTTGGAAAGAGCAATAGATTGGACCAATCGTGCGCTAGAAAGCCTTGATGAAGTATACGAGAAATGCTCAGTAGCAAATTGGGATGGATACAATGCACAGCCCATATCTCGAGAGGCGTATTTTGAAGCGAGCAAACTGTTAAGGATTCTTCCTAACTCTTTCCCTATACCCGATATTGGGCCAGAGCCAGATGGTGGAGTTGGATTAGAGTGGTATAAAGAGAAATGGTTTTCGTTTATAGTTAGTGTCAATGGTAAAAATATAATTACCTATGTTGGCCGATTTGGTAAGAATAATCATTTTTATGGGACAGAGAGTTATAATAATTCGGTGCCCGAAATTATTCTTAATGGCTTAAAGCGCTTATTTTCGAATTAATGAAGCAAAAAAATACTATATCATCAGCAGAAGTTATTACTCGCTATATTTTCGATAAAACTCATTATGCAAGAACCAAAAATAATGTAAAATATCGTTCTTTTTTGCCTAGAAATGGTGAGACATCGATTTTTCGAATTAACAATCTTGGCGATAAACAAATATGGGATATAGGCGAGAACTATGTTGCTATTATTAGCTCTAGAACACTGTTAGCTAGAGGAGATCTTATTGCCTCGGATATATTTGAAGAAGGCTTAGAAATCAAATCAGATACTAGAGAGCATAAATTACATGCCAATATTGTTGGGTGGCCGTTAGGAGAACGAGGAAAAATCATATTTCTTGCTACTAATTTGGCAGACAAAGCTCAGCTTCATTTGAAACCATAAATTGTCTCATCAATAATCATTTATAAATATATATCTTCATCAATCACCCTCTTTTTCCAGATCTCTTCTTGAAGCAAGCAAATCCCACAAGGTCCAGTTGAGGTGAATCATATTCAATTGCTTGAGGCGAAGCGATGCTGGTTTCGTCTATCCCGATATATCGGGATTTCGCTACTCGTTTTCCCGAAATGTCGGGATTAACCGGCAACCGATTCGAGTTGCGCAACCGATAATCGCTTTACGCAACCTATAAATCATTTTGCATTGAACGTCTTAAAAAACTTGACATAAATATTAAGATCTTTGGTTATATAGACACCTAGTTGGGTAGATCTTTAAAAATGATCGTAGATAGACAAGAATTTTATTGGCTTGGTTGTTTTTTTACAAAAAAACCGGATCAAAAGACCCGGTTTTTTTGATACCATCCCTGATTTTAATTAGTACTCAATTAGTGTGAGCCACCTGATGAGTTCCGCTCTCAAAAGCACCAAAACCAGCGATCATAAGCAGTATACCAACTATAATCCCGTTCCACATATTGCCTACATGAGCCTGAAGTTGGGGAATGAGCGCGGCGATAATCAACCAAATTCCCAGGATACCGGCTGTCCAGCCCTGCCAGGTTTTCGCTTTAATCATCGTAAATCCGGCAATACCGGTGATGACCCCGACTATCAGATTATCCCACAGATTCCCTGTTGGAGAGAAGGGTAAAAAAGCGGCTATAAAAATCCAAATTCCCAAAATCCCGTTTGTCCATGCTTGCCATAATTTAGACATTTTGTACCTCCTTTATGTTTGTTAAAAGTTAGTTTAATTAACTCTATTTCCTATATATATCAAAATTCGTGCCAATATTAATCGATACGACTTATAGTATGTAAAAACAATAAGTTATACGTAGTTTCTGTGTCGGTAATAAAATAATAAAAGGGGGAAAAGGGAAATGTTATTTCGCGGTTATTTTTATGATTTTGTTAAAAATCAGTATATATGGGCATTATTCAGTGTGTAATTCGACTTCACATCATTTGAAGTTTTCCGTATTTATCCTGTGTTTTTTAGTAAGGTTTTGTATTTGTCTGCGGTCATAGCCGCTTATTTCAGCCGCCCGTGTAATATTTCCCCTGGTTTTACTGAGGATACGTTTTAAAAAGCTGCATTCAATATCTCGTATAATTTTTTCGGTGCGTCTGTTTTTTTCGTCCTTGAGTTCTTCTTTTGTTAGGGGCAGTTTTATGGCATTTTCCCGAATTTCAGGTGGAAGTGTGTCTGCAGCTATAAGCCCATCTTTGGCAAAGATGATTGCCTGCTGAATGATATTTTCCAATTCACGCACATTCCCCGGCCAATTATACGACTGCAGGATATTTAAGGCTTCATCTGATATTTCAATGTTTCTCTGTTTGTTAACGCTTAACTGGTTATATTTTTCAGTGAAAGATTGTACTAAAAGCGGGATATCCTCTTTGCGTTTCCGCAAAGGCGGTATTTGCAGGTACACTACCTTTAACCGGTAATAGAGATCACTGCGGAATCTCTTTTGTTCGACTTCTTCAGTTAATCTACGATTGGTTGCAGCAACAATACGGGCATCTGTTTTAATATATTGTGTGCCTCCTACGCGGGTGAATTTCTGATTTTCGAGGACATGCAGTAACTTAACCTGTAATTCCAAAGGTAATTCGCCAATTTCGTCTAAAAACAAAGTACCCTTATCCGCGAGTTCAAATTTACCTTTTTTGGTATGGATGGCCCCGGTAAAAGCGCCCCTCTCATGGCCGAACAATTCACTTTCCAGCAGATTTTCAGGAATAGCCCCACAGTTAATCTCAATAAAGGGATTATCAGCCCGGGCGCTCATGTAATGAACGGAAGCGGCCACCAGCTGCTTTCCCGTCCCGGATTCGCCTTCAATAAGCACAGTAGCCGGAGTGGTGGCAATCTGTTTGAGCGTTTCGAGCAAAGCCTGCATTTTTAGGTTGGCCGTAATAATCTCCCTGAAACCTTCATATTTCTTTAGGCGTTCTTTCAGCTGTACATTCTCACTAAGCAATTGAGCATACTGCAAAGCTTTTTCGAGAAGCGGTTGCAGTTCGGCTATTTTTATTGGTTTAAGGATGTAATCGTATGCCCCCATCTTCATTGCTTGTACTGCGTTTTCGACCGAACCAAAGGCGGTAACAATGATTACGGGAATATGTTTGTGGTGTTGCCGTACATACTGAAGTAAATCCAGACCGCCCTGTTCCGGCATGCGCAGATCAGTAAGCACCAGATGAATCGCTTCATTTTTAAGATACTCAATGGCCTCGCTGCCGTTTTGGGCCAGAATGACCCGGTATTTATCTTTCAGGTTTATTTTTATAACTTTGCGTATTTTTTCTTCATCATCAGCAACTAAAATAGTATGCTCAAACGAATTCATGATTTTCCTTTATCTTTTATTTCATAGCCTGTTTCGGTAAATAAATGGTGAAACATGTATGTCCTAATTGCGACGCAAATTCAATGGAACCGGACAAGGCTTCGATAATTTGATGAACAATAGAGAGCCCCAAACCGGTGCCGTTTTCCCTTGTTGTAAAGAATGGATTATAAATGGATTCTCTGATTTTGAGTGGGATGCCGGCGCCATTATCCGTAACCGAAAGGATAAAATTATTCTTATCGCTGCTCATCACACATTTAATTATTCCTTGCCGAAAGGTAAATTCCTTTTCGCTGCGGCATCGTTCTTTTATTGCAGCCCGCGCATTTAATCCCAAGTTCAGTAATACCTGGAAAAGTAAATCCGGATCACAGTGAAGAATGCTTTGAGCAGCGTCAATTTTATAAGAGATAGTTATCTCCGGCACATCTGAGTTCTGCAGGTCCAGACAAAGCCGTTCAAACATATTTTCCATATCTATTTCTGAATTGGCTGCCGGTTTAATGCGCGTAAGGTTGAGAAAATCGCTGAGTATGCGGTTCAGGCGATTGGCCTCTTCAATAATGAATTGCTTCAGTTCGTTTTGATCTATCTCGGAAACGTGTTTCTGTAAAAGGGTTTCGGCCGAAGTGGAGATTGTATTAAGTGGATTACGAATTTCATGGGCAACTCCTGCGGTAAGCTGGCCGATAGCGGCCAGCTTTTCGATCTGGAACTGCCGTCGGTCTTTCTCTCGCATTTCTTCAATGATTTGGTTTCGACGTAATGAAACGGCAATTTCACTGCCTAAAATGGACAGTATCTCCATTTCATTTTCACTGTATTCCAGGCCGTATTTTTTGCGGCAAATCAGAAGAACTGCCAGCAGGTTATCCTCAGAAATAAGGGGTAAAAAAAATCTGGCATGAACATTTTCAAAAAAGCGACGACACTGCCCGTTTAATTCGCTATGGTTGAGCTCATAGAACTCGATAGCGCCTTTTTTTCGTTTTAGCTGTGTGATTATAGAAGAATTTTCAGGTATGGGCGGGGTCGAGTTTTCTGCACTGATTTCTGTAAAGTTTCCTGATTCCCGCTGGTAACTGAAAACATAGACCGCCTCGCATTTAAAGTTTTTTACGATAAACCGGGTCATAATCTCAAAGAATTCTGTTGTTTCATGGTAAGTCTGCAATTCACGAAAGAGAATTAGAATATTTTTACGGTACTGCTGCAGATTTTTATTGAGCATTCGATCAAACAGGCTTTTTAAGCGCTTCTCAAAAGGCAAAATTATAAATATTAAGGCAATGATCAGAATGGCGCCAAAAATGGATGAATTGATTCCAAAAAATAATTTCAGGCTGGTACTGGCCGCCCGGATGACAAAAAAATAGACAGCAAGTGTTAAAGCGGAAAGAACTGAATAGGTTACCCCTCCGCTGAGCAGCTTTCCCGTTTTGAACAAATGAAACTTGACAATTGCGATAAAGAAAAATAGCGCGATGGTAAAATTGAGCATAGTGGATAAAAAATAAAAAGAGGCTAGATTGCGGATATGCGCTTTTAGTAAAATGATGGTTATAAAACCTATGAAGATGATAATCATCCCGATTACAAAAAAGCGCGTCTGGTTTTTAAGGCGAATGGCGCGCAAATGCCGGATCTTCGTCGCCAAAACGATGCTGCCCCAGACAATATAACTTGTTGAAACAAAAAGCAGGACCAGGAAAATCGGTTTGAGGTTGAATGCAAAATGATAATGGTAAATTTGGGGAGTTTCTTTAAAGGTGATCAGTTTTATCTGAAAATCAGGGAAGGATAAACTGAGCGCCAGAACCGGCAGTGAAAATACAGCGATGTAAAAAAGCGGATTTGTTGCAAATTTATTAAAAGTTTTAGGAAACATATAGGCGATAATCACATAGAATGCCGGAGCAAGAAAAATGATCCGGTAAAGAATCTGTGCGCCTAAAAGGGCAGATGACAGGTTGGCGCTGTTCAGGATGAGAACTTCGCTCAGGTTCCAGATGGCAAAACTGAAAATGAAAGCTGCAAACCAGCGATTTAACGAGACTTTTGGCTTTTCCATTAAAACGATAAAAGCGATACTAAAATTTACCGTAAAGGAAATGATTGCCGGAAGAGAATAAATATTCATAAGCAACTAAAGTCCTAAAATTTTCCGAATCTGCGGCAGCGCTTCTTCGGCGGCCTGTTCCCCAGCAGTGATAATCTTTTCGATATGATCAACTGCCGCCCAGGAAAAATGACGCACTTTAGGGCGGATAATCAAATCGGCTCCGGCCAGACATCCCCGGGTAAGATGATAGGTGACGATATCTTCGGCCCGGTAAATAATTTGTAAAGCATTATCCAGTTTGTCTATATCCTTGCTACATTTAGCCACATCGACAGCGAACACATATTAAACGCCTTGCCATTTAACAATTTGCACCGGTACGCTGTCTGTGGCCCCGCCATCAAGAAGAAGTTGATTTCCCACAGCTAACAGAGGAAATACCCCAGGAATGGAGGCGGGGACGCCAGCACCTCTCTTCGTAAACCGCCTTCGTTAGTTACAGTCTCCCACCAGGAAATTAAATCGATAGTGATACAGTCAAATTTAAGCGGCAGTTTTTCGATCGTACTATTCGGAAGCGATTCAAAGATTTCGTTTACCAGTTTTCGCCATATACTGAAATCTTATTATTTGAAGTCTTTGTTGATTCCCTTCTTAATAATCCCTGATAATGCCATTTCATCCAGTAATATTTGGAATCTGGTCTTTGATATAATTTTTTATCCATTTTTCGCCTCCCTCTTTTTTGGACGGGAGACTTTGGCACGTTTGTGTCAGTAGAAAGTTGATTATTGCTAGGTAATTTTGAAGTATCCATAGATGGGATAAGTTATTGATTTTATTTGGTGCCGGAGGTCGGAATTGAACCGACACGGGCACGAGGCCCGGAGGATTTTGAGTCCTCTGCGTCTACCAATTTCACCACTCCGGCACTGGCTTTTGATTATAATTAACAGGAATGGATTGTCAATAGAATTACCAGGGGTACCTATTAAAAAAGCTCCATTTTTTCTACACACATCTTCTCAAAAAATTCCTCTATTTTCATGGCTTCTCCTATCCAGCCGACAAATTTGATGCCTTCTTTTCCTGTATATCGCATGGCCAGCTCTCTTTCCCTCCGGTGGCCTGTATCATAAACACACAGCATATATTCACCTCTCTTTACATCCGGATCAAGAAGGACTGTAGCACATGTAAAGTTATGGAGAGCTATTTCCTGCTGAGCTATTGTTTTAAACACGCTCCGATTGGATGAAAAGAAAAGATATTTCCCATTAACAGGGGCTTTTTGACTGCATTTCTTTTCAATCCATTCTCAGGCCTCATCTTTGTAGGTACGCATAGATAAATTATATCAAAAATCATTAGAAAGAAGCTATGAAATTTCAATCAGAAGCATGATCTACTTGATATTAATGAGAGTTACTGCTAAAGGAAACGTAATTTATTGACCATTTGCATAATAATTACCTTCTACAAGGAGAATAAAATGGGTTGTGCGTTAGAAGGGATCAAAATAATAGATTTATCGAGGATGTTGCCTGGTCCATACTGCTCAATGATTCTGGCAGATCATGGAGCAAATGTAATAGCAATTGAGGACAAGAGGTTTATGGCAGATGATATCTTTTTATCTCCTGTAAACAGGAACAAGGATCATATGACATTAAACTTAAAGACAAAAGAGGGGCAGAACATCTTCTTTAAATTGATAAGAGATGCCGATGTCCTTATGGAAGGATTTAGGCCCGGTGTAACTAAAAGGCTCGGTATAGACTATGAGACCTTGAAGAATGTGAATCCAAGAATAATCTATTGCTCTATTACCGGTTATGGTCAGGATGGTCCATTCAGGGATATAGCTGGGCATGATGTTAATTACCTCAGCTTTGCTGGAATACTGGATATGATTGGTGAAAAGGACAGGTCTCCATGTATCCCTGGCATACAGATAGCTGATCTGGTTGGAGGGGGTATGAATGCAGCTATCGGCATCCTTTTAGCCATTGTAGCAAGAGAGAGGACTGGCAAGGGACAATATATCGATATATCTATGACCGACGGTATGGTTGGTCTTTTACCTGTACCTCTTCATATCCTTCAAAAAAATAATAGGGTCCCTCAACGATCAGACACCTTTCTCTCCCATCGATATGCATGCTACAATGTCTATGAGACTGCTGACAGAAGATATATCTCCATTGGTGCCGTGGAAAATCGATTCTGGAAGAATCTATGCGATGTTTTAAATGTGCCTGAATATGGACCGCTACAATATGATGATAATCACAGGGAAGAGATACTGGACTTTTTTCGAAAGGCCTTCAAAAACAAGACCTTAGACCAGTGGGTCAAAAAATTACACGATAAAGATGTCTGCTGGGGAAAGGTCCAGGATCTAACCGAGGTCTTAAATGACCCACTTTTTTTAGCCAGGGATATGATCGGCGAGGTCAAAGATAATAAAGGAAAATCCGTAAAAGTACTGGGGATACCTGTCAAACTCAGTGACACACCAGGATCTATCCGCACAGCAC
The DNA here is from genome assembly GCA_964611035.1 of uncultured Desulfobacteraceae bacterium. Classification (GTDB taxonomy): domain Bacteria; phylum Desulfobacterota; class DSM-4660; order Desulfatiglandales; family B25-G16; genus B33-G16. The sequence goes on along the minus strand of CAZSWT010000027.1, from coordinate 31,697 downwards.
CGATTAGTTTTGGGGAAAGTACCAGAAAAATACTCGCAGAGCTTGGCTATACAAAAGGAGAGATTGAGGAGCTTATTGAGAAAGGGGTAGTGTGAGTGTGAAAGGAATTGCTCTATGTGGATAAAGGAACCTGGTACAGTTACTGAGAGGATTGAATTTTTAGGTCGCCCAGAACTATGTTCTTATCTCATGAAAGGTGATACATATGCCTTGCTTGGTGGAGCTATGGCACATGTCTTACCTGATGTGCTGACCCAGCTAAATAATCTTGAAGTAGATCTGGAGAGAATCAGGCATCTCATTATTCTCCATAGCCATTATGATCATCTTGGTATGGCTCCATATCTTGTGAAACAATGGCCGTGGCTTAAGGTTGCTATTAGCAAAGTTGGGGCACGTATCCTAAAAAATCAAAAGGCCCTGAAGGTAATACAGGGGTATAACAATTCGATGTTACAGACACCGAATAGCATTGATCAGATTGAACCACTCAATTGTGTAAAAGAAGGCTTTCCTATTCATCGTATTATTAATGGTGGAATGGAGCTTGACCTTGGAAATAAGGTAAAACTTCAAATTATTGATGTTCCAGGACATTCTGTGTGCAGTATAGCTGTCTATTTCCCCCGAGAATACGCCCTTTTCCCCTCTGACAGTATTGGGGTTTTGACAGAAGAAAGAATCCTTCCTATGGGCAGCTCGAATTATGATGATTTTCAGGACAGCATCGAAAAGCTCAGCAATGTTAAGGCAGAGATTGTCTGCTTAGAACACTTTGGGGCGCTCACACCACCTGAGGGCATTGAGTTCTGTGAAAGAGTTAAAAAGGAGGCCAAAGATTTTCGAGAGGAGATGATAGATACCTATAAAAGAGAGGCAGACATAGAGCTCACAATAGAGAAACTTGCAAAAGATTTCGATTGTGGGTTATCAAAGAAGGGAGTTTTACCAGAGGATCAAATAAAAGATATTTTAAAGAGAATGGTGAGGTTTGTTAACCACATAGAATAAACACATGCATCCGTTACTGCTGCTTTCTGTTTGAAGGGCTATCAAAGATATTTGATACGTAATACTATGTTTTATATTTTTTTTAACACAAGGAGATGACATGGAAGAGAAAACAAAGATTGGTATAATCATTTGTGACCGCTACCGCAGGTGTGCAGGCGGTAAGTGTTTCAGATCATTGCGGAACAGAGAAGGCGCCTTCAGCCGTTACAAGGATATGGAAGTTGAAGTTGTCGGGTATACCACGTGTGATGGCTGTCCTGGTGGCAATGTTGAATATGCTGTGGAGGAAATGATGGGGAATGGAGCGAAGGCAATACATCTTGCTACCGGATTAGTTGTGGGATATCCCCCATGTCCTCATATCACACATTTTTATGACTTTATTAAAACAAAATATGGCCTTGAAGTCGTGTATGGCACTCATCCTATACCGCAAAAATATATCACCATGCATAATAAATTAGGAACATGGAATGATCCCAAGTGGGAAGAAATCATTCAGCCTACATTAGTTGATGAAAAAACTCGCCTAACCTATGATTAACAAACGAGTGCAGAAATTAGGAAATGTCAGTCCCGATCAATCGGGATTATCAGTGGTCAGTTGCGACAATATTTTCAAATACTTAGGCGAAATGACAGATTCCTCTATCATTTTCAGCTCTATATAGGAATTACTTGAATTTTATCTTTTAGACAACTAACAACGGACTCTACAAGAAATTAAACGATTAGGTGCCCTTCTTTATCTTTCTCTTTGTTTTCTTTTCCGACTCTTTTACTGACTCGCTCATCGTCTTTAACCTTTTCATTACCAGATAATTAATGGTATTTTTTTGATACTTTCCTTCTTTATTCTTTATTCCTGCCTTGACACCGGTGAGGATCTCAATCCCCTCATCCATATTTTCAATAGCATAGATATGAAATTTGCCTTTTTCTACAGCAGATATAACCTTTTTTTTAAGCATCAAATCGTTTATATTTCTTTTTGGGATAATAACACCTTGTTTCTCAGTGAGACCTTTGGCCTTACAGACATCAAAAAAACCTTCTATCTTTCTGGTAACTCCACCTATAGGCTGACATTCACCTAATTGGCTTACAGAACCGGTAACAGCAATCCCCTGATAGAGAGGCTTATTTGATAAGCAGGAGAGAATCGTAAACAGTTCAGCTGCTGAGGCACTGTCTCCATCAATCATTCCGTAGCTTTGCTCAAATGTAACACTGGCTGAAAGTGCAAGAGGTTTCTCCAATGCATATTTATTTTTTAGGTAGCTTTCCATAATGAGGACGCCTTTCGTATGAATATTACCGCTCATTTTGGCCTCCCGCTCGATATCAACAACCCCTTCCTTGCCAGGGGTAGCTGTCGCAGTTATCCTTACAGGCCTGCCAAAGGTATAGTCACCTAAATCATAAATGGTTAAACCATTTAACTGGCCTACAACCTTCCCTCGTGTCTGGATATGGATGGTATCTTCTTCAATCATTTCCTGGAGTTTTGCCTCAATAAGATTTGATCTCTGCGCCTTTTCATCAATGGCCCTCTCGATATCACTTGATTCAATAAGTTTTTTACCCCTCTGCTTGGCCCAGAAGTTAGCCTCTACCATTAAATCTTTTATTTCTGGCAATTTAAGCGACATCTTTCGCTGGTTTCCTACCAATTCAGATGCATACTCTATTATCCTCGCCAGCCCTTTTTTATCAATTTCAAGTAGCTCTTCTTCTTCACATACCTTAGCAATATAGAAGAGATAATTATTAATCTGTTTTTTAACCATCTTAATATTATCATCGAGCTGTGCTTTAACCTTAAACATCTTTTTAAAATCCGTATCTAAAGAATAGAGAAGATGATATATATAAGGATCACCTATCAAGATAACCTTGATATTAAGAGGGATAGGCATAGGTTTTAAGGTTTTTGTTGATATAAATCCTATCTCTTCTGCCAGCTCTTCAATCCTAATCTCCCTATTTTTGATCGCCCTCTTAAGGGCATTCCAAGACCCAAGACTTCTTAGCAGATCAATGGTCTTGATGATGAGATACCCACCATTTGCTCTATGGAATGCGCCGGGTTTTATCATGGTAAAGTCTGTATAAAGGGTACCAAATTGTGCATGCTTCTCTATTCTGCCAAAAATATTAGGATACGTAGGATTGGTTTCGATTATAACAGGGGCACCCTTTACCTTTGAATTGTCAATCAAGACATTTACCTTATATCTGGCAAATGAGGGTTCGGGCTGGGATATAAATAATGAGCCTTGTTGGATTGGTTGTTTTTGTTTAAAATCATCGATATTAAGAATAATGTCATCCTTCATCCCTTTGAAATAATCTAATACCTTTGGCAAATCTTTATATTTGGTCTCAAGCTCTTCTATAAGAAGTCCGACTCGGTAAAGGGCTATCTTTTTATCAAGTTCCTTAATCCGCTCTTTTGATTCTCTATCCAGGTTTCTAATATTTCTTACTGTTTCTTTCATATCGTTCTGCAATTGCTGGCTTACCTTCTGGAGTTTTTTTCTTTCTTTCCCTGGCATGGCAGCAATAGTTTCGTCATCCATAGGTTTGCCATTCTTCGATGGGAGAATCATCATTCCTGCCTGGCTAATATTCAGGACAAATCCCCCCTTGCTCACCCTTTTTTCCAACTGTGAGATTAATTCGTTCCTTTTAGTATTCAATGTTTTGGTTATAGCTTCCTTTTCTCTATTATAATCCTCACTTTCAAAGACATCCTGTATACCTGTCTTAACCTCTTCAATAAACTCGGATACATCCTTTTTTAATTGTATCCCCATGCCTCTGTTCAGTTTAAGATATTTGGGGGTATCTGGTTCTTGAAAATTATAGACATAGCACCAGTCAAAGGGTGGTGGGTCTTTTTTGGCTATTTTCTCAACATACGTTTTGGCAATAAAGGTAAGACCAGTTCTTTCTGGTCCAGCTACATACAAGTTATAGTCATTTCTTGGCATCTTGAGCCCAAATGTAATTCCTTTGATTGCCTTATCTTGGGCTACCAACAATTGCTTCTTTTTATTTATATCACTTGTAGATTGAACGCCCAGGGAATCTGGATCACACAATACACGGAGCTTCTTTAGCGGTACTTCTTTAGATTTATTACCCATATCAAACCCTTTCAATATCTTACTGTTATCTACTTTCTGTCCTCATTATCAACCCTTTTTTAAAATTGCAAGGCAATATTTAGAGATGTCTGTTGATGATTACCTGCGGCCTTTGTAATAGAAACAGGTGTGTCGATAATTTCAGACAATAATATAAGTATAGAAATTAAATAAACTGTTAGCAACACTCAAATGTTGAGGCCTCATTGTTTATTAGGCCACATGATAAACGGCCAATACTATTTAGGGTAATGACAATTTCTTCAAGGCGATATCTATAGGGCTCAGATGAAGGTGGTCAAATATTTGGGCTTTAACAGACTGTTTGCAAATTTCAAAGGGCTTTGTGGAGCAAACCCCAAATATTTGACCACTGCAGAACAGAGTGGAATTTTTTTTGAGATATCGCCTTTCAGAAACAGTCATTACCCTATTAACCATCAATGCCTCAACACTTGAACGTTACCAAACGATTAGTTATGTAGCTGCTATAGTCACAAATTTGTTTGACTTCAATTTTTCTGAATGATACCTTAAAAAAAAATGAATGACGATTCATTTTATTCGTATACTTTCATGTAAATTCTTTATCATCTTAGGCCTGCCCGTCCCGCTCTGCGGGACGCGGCGGGCGGGCGCGTTAGCTTACTTAAAAAGGAGGTTTTTTTATGAATAGGGTTATCAAAAAATGCGCGGTTATTGGAGCTGGTGTGATGGGAGCAACCATTGCAGCCCAGTTGGCCAATGTGGGTATCGAGACAACCCTTCTTGATATTGTGCTCCCTGAACTCACAGATAATGATAAAAAAAAGGGTCTTACCAAGGATAGCAAGAAATTCAGGAATAAACTGGCACAAAACGGATTAGAAAACACACTGAAGTCAAAACCTGCATCCTTTTATATACCAGAGTACGCCAAGCTGATCACAATAGGCAACCTGGAAGATAATTTAGGGTGGCTAGGCGATGTAGATTGGATTATCGAAGTAGTGGTGGAAAGACTGGACATCAAAAAAAGGGTGTTTGAACAGGTTGAAACGGTGTTAAAACCTGGAACTATCATCGCCTCCAATACCTCAGGTATATCTGCCAAGGCCATGTGTGAAGACCGCTCGGAAAACTTTCGAAAGAATTTTGCCATTACCCATTTTTTCAATCCCCCACGATACATGAAACTCTTAGAAATTGTACCAGGCCCTGATACACTCCCCGAAGTGATCGAGACCCTTGCTGAAATATGCGAGAAGGTGCTTGGCAAGGGGATTGTATATGCCAAAGATACCCCAAATTTCGTGGCCAATCGTATTGGTATCTATAGCATGCTTTATGTTATCAAGGTCATGATGGACATGGGGTTAACTATTGAAGCCATCGATAAACTCACCGGGCCGGTAATAGGCCATCCCAAGAGTGCGTCTTTCAGGACAGCAGACCTTGTTGGTCTGGATACACTACTTCATGTAACAGATAATGTATATCAAGGAGCACCTGATGATGAGAAACGGGAAATGTTTCAGCCTCCGGATTTTATCAAAAAAATGATTGAGAACAACATGCTGGGCGAAAAGAGCAGACAGGGTTTTTACAAGAAGGGCAAAGATATAGAAGGGAACAAGGTAATACTTTCACTGGATTATACTACTCTGGAATACAGCCCACAAGAAAAGGTAAGGCTGGCTTCACTGGAAGCAGCAAAAAATATTTCAGGCACGGCTCAAAAAATTAAATCGCTTTACTCTGGCAAGGATGCTGCAGGGCAATTTACTTTTACTACTTTGACAGAAACACTCATCTATTCCGCCAACCGGATTCCGGAAATAGCTGATGATATTGTAAATGTGGACAATGCAATGAAGTGGGGATTTGCCTGGAAGATGGGTCCGTTTGAGGTCTGGGATGCCATTGGGGTAGGCAAGTCTGTGGCAAAAATGAAAGAGGCTGGATACCAGATCCCGACCTGGGTTCAGGAAATGCTTGATAGCGGAAAAGAGTCCTTCTACAAAAGAGAAGCCGGCAAGCTCTATTTCTATGATCTCTCTTCCAAGGATTATAAAGAGGTTTCAGTAAAACCAGAGATCATACTTTTGCCATCCCTTAAGGATCGAGAAAAGAAGGTAGCAGGGAATAAGGGCGCGAGCCTGATTGACATAGGTGACGGGGTGGCCTGCCTGGAATTCCATACCAAGATGAATGCTATGGGTGATGATATTATCAGTATGGTCATGAAATCGGCTGACATTGTGAGCAAGGATTTCCAGGGTCTGGTGATCGCCAACCATGCTGATAATTTCTCTGCCGGAGCTAATCTTCCATTGGTTTTATTTTCGGCCCAGGAAGAGGAATGGGATGAACTGGATTGGATGATCAAACAATTTCAGGACTCCTTTATGAAACTAAAATATCTCGACAAACCTGTAGTCGCTGCACCAGCCGGAATGGCCCTGGGTGGTGGGTGTGAGATCTGTATGGCTTCTGATCGTGTTCGTTTTGCAGCAGAGACCTATATGGGCCTCGTAGAGGTTGGTGTTGGTTTAATTCCCTCTGGAGGAGGATGCAAGGAGTTGCTTATCCGCAATACAGGAAATCTGTTCGAGGTACAGAAGGGAGGAATTTACCCAAAACAGATCGAATTGATGCCGTTTGTGGCCAGGGCCTTTGAGACCATCGCCATGGCCAAGGTATCCACTTCTGGACCTGAGGCAATTAAGCTTGGATACATGAAACCTACTGATAAGATGACAGTCAATAGAGACTATCTGATAGAAGATGCCAAAAAAACGGTTCTGGCCATGAATATGGAGGGCTATACACCCCAGAGATCCCTTGATGAAATTCGGGTGGCCGGGGAAAATACCTTTGCTATGATTAAACTTGGTTTGTGGACCATGCACGAGTCAGGCTACATCACCGAACATGATGTGACTGTCTCCACCAAGGTGGGATATGTCCTGTGTGGAGGGAATGTCCTTGAGTATACCAAGGTGAGTGAGCAATATCTTTTGGATTTAGAGAGAGAGGCATTTTTGAGTTTGTGCGGTGAACCCAAGACCCAGGAAAGAATTCAGCACATGCTGAATACAGGTAAACCACTCAGAAACTAGGGTTTATCGCGTTTGTTGACTTCATAGGGTTTGAAGTCCCTAAAATACCTGCACCGAAACAAAGTGCCTAACTCAAACAGCATATTGAACTCTCTGGTAAAACGAACGCAATAAACCTTAGAAACACAAGAAACTACAGTAGGGAGGAACACACGATGAAAGAGGCTGTGATTGTTGCTGCTTGTAGAACGGCAGTTGGAAAGGCCCCACGAGGAATACTAAAGGATACACGCCCGGAATATATGGGGACTGCGGTATTAAGTGATTTGATAAAAAGGGCTGGGAATATGGACCCTATGCTTATTGATGATGTGATTATAGGATGCACCTTCCCTGAGGCTACCCAGGGGCTTAACTTAGGTCGTGTTCTTGTCATGTCCATGGGCTGGCCGGACCGTATTCCAGGGATGACAGTCAACAGATTTTGCTCTTCAGGTCTTCAGGCCATCGCCATTGGCGCAGAGAAGATCATGTGCGGTTTTGCTGATGTGGTGATTGCCGGTGGAGTGGAAAACATGAGCCAGATTCCTATGGGCGGGAGCATGATGTACCCTAATCCCGCACTTGTGGATATGAGACCGGGTGCATTTACTGGAATGGGATTAACCGGAGAAAATGTCGCAGAGCGGTATAATATAGGCCGAGATGAGCAGGATGAGTTCGGTGCCAGAAGCCAGCAGAGGGCTGAGGCAGCCATTAAAGCGGGTCGCTTCAAAACTCAGATTGTCCCCCTGAAGGTCAAAAAGCAAAAGCAATTGCCTAATGGGCGTTTTGAGTTTGAAGAGATCATCTTTGATACAGACGAGGGCATGCGTCCAGGAACGACAAAAGAGAGTATCTCTAAGATTCGCCCGGCCTTTAAGGTCAATGGAACGGTAACAGCGGGCAATTCTTCACAGACAAGCGATGCAGCAGCAGGCGTAGTGCTGATGTCCAAGGAGAAGGCCAAAGAGCTTGGCTTGAAGCCTATGGCCACCTTTCGATACCATGTGGCCGAGGGCTGCCCACCGGAATATATGGGATTAGGACCGTCGGTGGCGATACCGAAGGTTTTAAAGATCGCTGGCATGAGCCTTGATCAGATGGAGTTGATAGAGCTAAATGAGGCCTTTGCGGCACAGGCCATCTATTGTATCAGAGAGCTGGGCATCAATGAAGAGATTACCAACGTCAATGGTGGTGCCATTGCATTAGGCCATCCTTTAGGGTGCACCGGAGCAAAATTGACTACGCAACTTATCTATGAAATGCAGGATAGAAAGCTTCGGTGGGGACTGGTCTCTATGTGCATCGGGTTCGGCATGGGAGCCGCTGGCATCTTTGAGATAGAGGATTATTAATTCAAAAGGAGTGAAAAATGGCAGAATTAAAGCTTTTTAAAGGTGGGGAATTCTTAATCACGGATGCCCTGCCAGAGGAGGTGTTTACACCTGAAGATTTTAGCAAAGAACATAGGCTAATCGGTAAATCAGCAGAGGAATTTGCATTGGGTGAGATTGAGCCGCGAAGGGAGGAGCTCGAAGAACTCAACCCAGAATTGATAAAGACCCTATTAAGAAAGGCAGGAGAACTCGGCTTCCTTTCAACTGATATCCCGGAGATTTATGGGGGAGCAGAACTGGATCATATCAGCTGTGTCCTGGTCGCCGAACGACTTACCCGCGGAATATCTGCATTCGATATATCATCTGGAGTGCAAATAGGTATAGGAAGTCTCCCTATAGTCTTTTTTGGATCTCCGGAGCAGAAGGCAAAATACCTGCCAAAATTGTGTACTGGTGAGGTGATAGGCGCCTTTGCCTTAACAGAGCCCGAGCACGGATCCGATGCACTCACTGCGGAAACGACAGCAGTTCTATCCGAGGATAGTAAATATTACATCTTGAATGGACAGAAGCAGTTCATCACGAATGCAGGATTCGCTGATCTCTTTCTCACCTATGCCCAGATTGATGGGACTCAATTTACTAGCTTTATTGTAGAGAGAGCATGGGATGGGGTCTCAGTAGACGAAGAGGAGAAAAAGATGGGTGTACATGGCAGCTCTACACGATCTGTCATCTTCCAGGATGTCAAGGTTCCGGTTGAAAATGTCTTGGGAGAAATAGGTCGCGGCCATGTAGTTGCCCTTAATACTCTGAATATCGGAAGATACAAGTTGGGTCCTGGCACGGTTGGGGGAGCCAAACTTGGTATTGCCGAGGGTGTAAAATATGCGAAGAATAGAGTCCAGTTTGGGAGACCACTCTGCGAATTCGGACTTATCAAACATAAGATCGCTGAGATGGTTATCAAAACATATGTAACTGAAAGCATGGTGTATCGCACCGCAGGTCTTCTTAACATGGCCTTAGAGGGGATAGATCCTACGAAAGAGGATGCTGGCAAGAAGACAGGTGAGGCCCTCAGAAAATATGCCTTAGAGTGTTCGATCAATAAAAATTTCGGCTCGGAGATGCTTGATTATGTGGTAGATGAATGCGTCCAGATCATGGGTGGTTATGGCTATATTCAGGACAATCTGGCCGAAAGCTCTTATAGGGATTCCAGAATCAACCGTATCTGGGAAGGAACCAATGAGATCAATCGTCTTTTAATTGTGGACATGCTTATGAAGTCCGCTATGAAGGGAGAGCTTCCTCTTCTTGATGCAGTGAAAGAGTTAATGGGAGAGCTTATGAGCTATCGGCCAGGGATGAGTGAGGAAGAGGGTGTTCTTGAAAAAGAGCAAAAAATGGTTGGTCATGCAAAGAAAATGGGGCTTCTGGCTGCTGGTGCGGCAACCCAAAAATATATGGATAAGCTCGCAAACGAGCAAGAAGTCGTTGCCTTAATAGCTGATATTATCATTGAGATCTTTGCTATGGAAAGTGCCCTTCTGAGGTCGTTAAAAAAATTTCAAAAGGAGGGCGAAGAAAAATCCAAAATACATATCGCTGCTACCCGGGTTTATATTAATGACTCATTTCAGCGGGTGGATATAATGGCAAAACAGGTTTTTGCTGCTATCTCTGAGGGAGAAGAACTTAGGACCCAGCTAATGGGCCTAAAAAAATTCGCACGTTTCACCCCAATAAACACTATTGCACTGAGGAGAGAGATTGCAGATAGTATTATTCCAGTTGCCCGCTATAACCTGACGAAGATATAAAATTTGGGTAAATATTCAGCCACTAAGACCCCAAGGCACCAAGATTAACAATTTCCAATTTAAAATTGATAATTGATAGTTTTTCATTGACCATTTAATGCTCTTTGTGTGGCAAGATACCTGAGGAGTTTCAAATTTGCCATTTGTTATTGATATTTTTAAAAAGTTTTTTTAGGTTAGTCTTTAACATCTTGAAGGCAAAAGCTTGTCGATTTTGAGCGAGCTATGAGTGCAGATAAACAATTTTAAGACATGTATTCCACATTTCAAATGGAAAACTTTCAAAATATCAAATACCTTGACACTATTGACTATTATATGTTAATAATAAATTGTACCAAATTTCTTTATTGGATAAACATAAATAGGGGGATAGTCATGGCCAAAGATAAGGATGATACAAAAGATAAAAATGACATTGAGGATGAAGATCTCCTTGATTTTGAATTTGATGAAGATCTTTTAGATGAAGAGGAAGAAGCAAAAGAGAAAGAACCAAAAGAGAAAAAAGATGAAAGTGAAGAAGAAATTATAGATCTTGTTGATGTAGTCGAAGAAGGCCATGTACCCGAATCACTGGAAGAAGATATAGAAGGCTTGGAAGATCTTTTATTGGATGAAGAGGAAGAAGGAGAAAAGGCGATATCTGAAGAGGAGAAAGATGTCGTAGAGGAGGTGGTATCAGAAGAAGGCGAGATGAAGGAAGGGGTCGATGAATCGGTTGAGGAAAATATAAGCGATGAAGAGACAACTATCATGGAAAAGCCTGCTGAAGGTGTTTTTAAGGAGGAAGCAGAACCCTTTCTCGAGGCAGAAGAAGAAATTAAGCTAGATGAGGAAATTGAGGGATTTGAAGAGTTAGAACCGGTCGAAGAGGAAAAGCCTATAGAGGAACTCGAAGAGAAGCCAGAAGCCATTCTCGAAGAAGAAGAGACCAAACTGGATGAAGAACTTGAAGAGAGAGTATCTGAACAGGAGACAGAAAGATTAGAAGAGCCATTATTGGAGGAGATAGCTGAAAAGGAAGAGCTTGCTGAAGAAGCAGTGGAAGAAGAGGAAATAGAGGAGCTTGAAGAGCCATTATTGGAGGAGATAGCTGAAAAGGAAGAGCTTGCTGAAGAAGCAGTGGAAGAAGAAGTAGTTAAAGAGGAAATTCCATCAATCTCAGAAGAAAAGATCGAAGCCATCTTAACAAAGGTAGCAAGTGATGTCATAGAAAAGGTAGCCAGAGAAGTTATACCTGAGGTTGCTGAAAAAATTATCAAGGAGGAGATAGATGCGTTAAAAAAACGTATCATGTCAGAAGATTAATACACATCAATTTTGTTTGAAATACGTGGGCACAAGGGCAAATAACCGAGGAAACCGTGAATGTCATTGTGCCCATTTCATTATTTCTTTCTATTTATTTTACGTTATAACCGACACAGAAATACAAAGGAGCACTCTTAGATGGAAAACAATGTCTTGGCCAAAACCTACAACCCTAAGGAAGTGGAAGAGAGATGGTATAAGTACTGGGAAGAAAATGATCTATTTAAGGCCAATCCAAGATCAGACAAATCCCCGTTTTCTATTGTCATTCCTCCCCCAAATGTCACTGGAAGTCTCCACATGGGCCATGCCCTCAACAATACCCTGCAGGATATTCTATGCAGATACAAACGAATGAAAGGATACAATGTTCTATGGCAACCCGGTACAGACCATGCAGGTATTGCTACCCAAAATGTCGTAGAAAAAGACCTAGCCTTAAAAAAAACTGATCGCCATCAAATTGGTCGGGAACAATTCATTAAATTGGTGTGGGAATGGCGGGAAAAGTATGGGGGAATAATTATCAATCAGCTTAAAAGGTTGGGAAGTTCCTGCGACTGGAGTCGCGAGAGGTTTACAATGGATGAGGGACTTTCCAGGGCCGTGAGAGAGGTTTTTGTTGGTCTATATAAAGAAAACTTAATCTACCAGGGAGACTATATTATAAACTGGTGTCCCCGGTGCCATACAGCACTGGCTGACATTGAGGTAGAACACGAAGATACAGATAGCTTCCTCTATTATATCCGGTATCCCTTTGAAAACCAAAAAGGCTCCCTGATTGTAGCCACTACCCGGCCTGAAACACTTTTAGGCGATACTGCAGTGGCAGTGAACCCGGAAGATGAACGGTATAAGAACCTTTCTGGCTTGAATGTGCTTTTACCAGTTCTCAACAAACCTATACCAGTTATTTTAGATAAATATGTGGACAAAGAATTTGGTACCGGCGCCTTAAAGATTACTCCAGCCCATGATCTCAACGATTTTGAAATCGGAAATGCCCATGGACTTGAACGAATAAAGGTTATTGACGAGAACGGCAGAATGAACGAATTGTCCGGACCGTACCAGGGCATGGACAGGTTTGAATGCCGGGAAAAGATTCTGGACGATCTGAAAAATTCTGGCTTACTTGAAAAGATTGAGCCCTACCGTAACGCAATAGGACACTGTTATCGTTGTAAGACCATGATCGAACCCCTTCTCTCAAAGCAATGGTTTGTCAGAGCAGCCCCCCTTGCTGAAAAGGCCATTGCTGCAGTCAAGAGTGGTAAAACAAGGATAGTACCTGCCAACTGGGAACGTGTGTATTTTGACTGGATGAACAATATAAAAGATTGGTGTATATCACGGCAAATTTGGTGGGGTCACCGTATTCCAGCCTGGTATTGTCAGGAATGTGGAGAACTTATAGTAGCCAAAGAGGCGCCCAAAATATGCACTCGATGCAAAAGTAAAAATATCCAGCAGGAAACAGACGTGTTAGATACGTGGTTTAGTTCAGCTCTCTGGCCATTTTCCACATTGGGGTGGCCGGATTCCACTGATGAATTAAAAACCTTTTATCCTACATCGGTGTTAGTAACCGGTTTCGACATCCTTTTTTTCTGGGTGGCACGAATGATGATGATGGGTCTCCACTTTATGGGAGATGTCCCCTTTAAAGATGTTTATATCCATGCCCTTGTGAAAGATAAGCAGGGCCAGAAAATGAGCAAGAGCAAAGGAAATATCATAGATCCTTTAGTGATATTAGACAGCTTCGGTACTGATTCCTTTAGGTTTACCCTTTCTATATTGGCTGCCCAGGGAAGAGACATTAGGCTCTCAGAAGAAAGGATAGCAGGATACAGAAATTTTATGAATAAAATCTGGAACGCTGCCAGATTTTCCTTGATAAACCTCAAGGATTGTAAATCGCCATCTATAGATACTGATACCCTTACCCTGGCTGATCGCTGGATTATGAGTAGGATAGGGGCGGTTGCAGATGAGATAAGCAGCCACATAGAGGGGTATAAATTTAATGATGCCGCGAGCCTCTGTTACCAGTTTGTCTGGCATGAATTCTGTGACTGGTATCTGGAAATGGTGAAACTGGAACTCTACAGTAAGGATCAAAAGAGAAGAGAAGTGGCCCAGAATGCAATGCAAATTCTCTTGAGTGGCGTACAGAGGCTTCTCCACCCATTTGTACCGTTTATTACCGAGGAAATCTGGCAAAGACTGCCTCATACAGAAGGAAGCATTATGGCAGCCCCCTTCCCCCAGGAAACTGATTTCATCTATGATGAGGAATCAATCAAAGAGATGGATCTCATTAAAGAGGTGATAACAGGTGTCAGAAATATAAGAGGAGAGATGAATATTCCTCCAAAAAAGGATGTAAAGATAGTTATAGATGTAAAAGGGGCAAAAGAAAGAGAGATTTTTAAAAATAATCTTTCATATATTACGAGCCTTGCAAAAGTGGAATCTATTGATTTTGTTTCCGATACGGGAAAACCCGATTCCTCTGCTACGTATGTTTTTAGCGATATTCAAGTCCACGTTCTTCTCAAGGGATTGATCAATTACGATGATGAAAAAAAGAGGATATATAAAGGAATAAAAAAGATAGAGAAGGAAATGGAAATATCACAAAAGAAATTGGCAAATAGGGATTTTTTGAATCAGGCCCCTCCCGATATAGTGGAAAATGTCAAGGGAAAAGCACAGCGTATGAGTAGTAAGTTAGATAAATTAAACCAAAACCTTACCATTCTTGAGGGCATCAATTAAGATGAACTATCTTTCCCACATTGATACAATCATTGATACTGCTTTAGATGAAGATTTAGGGCCAGGGGATATAACTACCTCGGCTATTATAGATTCAGCCCTTAAAGGAAAGGCACAACTCTTAGCCAAGGAAGAGATACTGCTCGCCGGGATAGATGTTTTTTCAAGGGTTTTCTCTCGGCTTGATACTGAAATAATGGTTGAATGCACATATCACGATGGAGATGTAATACCCAAGGGCACATATATCGGTACAGTGACAGGATCAATGAGGGGAATACTGAGTGGAGAAAGGACTGCCCTCAATTTCTTACAACACCTCTCTGGAATAGCCACCCTTACCAGGCAGTATGTTGAAAAGACAGATCCTTCCACAGTTCGAGTAATCGATACCAGAAAGACAACTCCTGGGCTACGGGTCCTGGAGAAATATGCCGTCAGAATGGGTGGCGGATTTAATCATCGGTTTGGTCTCTTTGATGGGATCTTAATCAAAGATAACCATATTGCGGCCGCTGGTTCTATATCCGAGGCTGTGAAAAAAGTTAGGGCTACCGTGCCTCATACGTTAAAGATTGAGGTAGAAGTGGAAGACATCAAGGGGCTTGAAGAGGCTATAGGGGTAGGTGTGGATGCAATTCTTTTGGATAATATGTCTGTCAAAGAAATGAAAGATGCAGTTTCTATAGCCGGGGGAAGGGTTCTTTTAGAGGCCTCTGGTGGGATTACCCTTGAGACAATAAAGGAGATATCCAAAACAGGTGTCAACCTGATCTCAGTTGGTGCCATTACTCATTCTGCACGATCTGTTGATATCAGCCTCGAGGTGATTAAGGAGTAGATCTATGGATGAACTAATCGACAAGGCTGCCCGGATCATTCAGGATTCTAAATCAACCATTGCCCTTACAGGAGCCGGCATCTCAGTAGAATCAGGTATCCCGGATTTTAGAAGCAGGGGTGGACTATGGGACAGGTTTGACCCGGAGGAATACGCCACAATTTATGCCTTTAAAGATAATCCGGAAAAGGTCTGGCGAATGTTAAAAGAAATGGAACAGATTGTTGATAATGCAAGGCCTAATGCGGCACACACAGGGCTTGCTGAGTTAGAAGAAATGGGTTTGCTGAAGAGCGTACTTACTCAGAATGTAGACAATCTCCACCAGGAGGCTGGTTCCCGAGATGTGATCGAATATCATGGAAACTCCAAGTCATTTACCTGTATGTGGTGCAATAAGAAATATGATTACAAGGATAAAAAGGATGAGTATCCACCTCGATGCGAGTGTGGAAAGATACTTAAACCGGATGTTATCTTTTTTGGTGAGGCAATTCCTTCTTTGGCAATGGCAAGGAGTTCCCAGTTAGCCTCTACCTGTCAGGCCCTATTGATAATAGGCACCTCGGCTGTGGTCTCTCCCTTTAATATACTTCCGAGGCAGGCAAAGCAGGTTGGGGCCGCAATAATTGAGATAAACCTGGAAAAAACAGTGCTTACTGATAGTATTACCGATGTCTTTCTCCGGGGAAAGGCCACAGAACGAGTATCACAGGTTGTGTCTGCTGTTAAAGCGTTACAAGGCGCCTAAACTATCTCACCCTTGAGAGGCTCTATTCATACTTCTCTCCTGGGCTCTATTCAACCATGGTCTCTTATCCGAGCCCACCAACTGTGAAATCCTTTCTTTAATCCAGTCAAATGGGAGATCTTCTTTGGGGGAAAACTTCTCTATATATTCAATATAGGGTGCGCCCTTTAGATCTTTCTCAGGTAAAATCGCATCCCTTTTTCCATCAAATTCCACAGTTGGCAATCCGTTTTTATCGCAGAGGACTTTATCAAACGTTGCAGCCGCGCTTACCCACTTTCCATTCAAAAAGAACTGGTTGTATCCATGCCTGGGAAATGTATTGGTTCCCATCATTTCAAGAATGTGTGCGGGTAATTTATGGTTTCTGATCTTGGCAAAGACAAGTCTGCTCGGGATGCCTGCAGCCCTTCCAAGTGCAGTAAAGAGCACTGCTTTCTGGACACAGTATGCCTTTCCCCACTCAAGAATCCTGGATGCCCTAAAGTCCTCTATAAATACAGAAATCATATAAATATTGTATCTGATGGAATCCCTCACAAAATAAAAAAGCTCTACCGCCTTTTCTTCATCGCTGGCACAACCACGTGTCACGTTTTTTACTGTCTCAATAATTTTCTTATGGTCCACCTCGATGGTTAAAGTCGCTTGCAAATAATGCCCGATTTCTGAATTCATAAATTATCTCCTTTTTGAATCATGATATTCCTTTTCGTTATAGCCGAATCGCTCAACCCGGTGGGTAATTGCTTTGATTGCAGAAGGCAGGCGGACAACGCAGAGTTTCTTAATCAGAATCCCTGATTCCGTTACATAGTCCTTCTGGATTGAACAGGACATGTATCCGGGTTAAATCCTATACAACGTAAGAGGGTCGTCCCCGAACCTTTCGTTTGCTGCCTTCAATTTCTCCTCACTTGAAATAACGGCAACGGCCTGCCCGGACCCGGCTTGGTCAAAATATTTTTCCGCTGCCTGCTTGACCTGGGTTCGTGTCAGGGACAACAGCCTCTGCTTAAATCGGTTGCGGGATTCATCCGAAAGAGACATGATCTTACGGTAAAAGGCCTTGCGGGCAGCAGGACCGGGTGGATCCGGTTTGTCGATTTCTGAACATACCTGAAAAATGGCCTCTTTTATATCCTGATCCCCATAATCATCTGATTTGATGAAAACCGCGGCCCCTTTATACGCATTCAAAGTCTCTACAATATGGGGGTCTCGATAAGAGCCGAAACCGAACAGCCCGCTTTCAGGATCATAAACGGCAAAACCACCATAGGCACCGCCCTTTTCCCTTATCTCGCGATGCAGGTACATAGACCGGAGGATTTTACTGATCACTGCCAGTGACGGCGAATCCTCATGCTCCATACGTACCACCGGAAAGGTTTGAGCCACAAATGATACTGCCGAGGCGGTACTCCATCCCTCTCTTGGGATGTCGTTATTTTTTTCAATGTGGGGTGGCTTAAATCCATCGCCATTCTCAGATGAAAGATTTTCCTGGAGTGAAGACGCCAGAGGGACTGCGGTCTTAAGCGGTTGCTCTTCACCGATTAATGCCATTTTAAAATTATTGCGGCCTAATATTGTTCTACCGATTAACGTCAGATCTGCTGAAAGTTTTTCCAGTTGATCATCCGTGATATTCGCGGTCAGATCCTTTATCATTTTTAACTGGTGAATACCATTCCAGCTCTCAGCAAGCGCCATTGTGGCAGTAAAATTCCGGGAAGCAAGAGACATGGCCAACTGGTGACCATTGGGAATAACCATGGTTTCCATGTCCGCCCGGTACTCGAGCAGCAGACTCTTTAAACGGTCAAGGTTTGAAAAATCAAACGAACACAACAATTCTGATATGATTTCAAACATTCTTTCCTGATTCCGGATAAGGCATTTTCCATTGAATGTCAAAAAGGGTAGGCAGGTGCCTTTACCGTCAAACTGGGTGCGGGCCTCTGCTGACAGCCCGATACCACCGGTATGGGCATCGATCAGTTGTATTATATCGGTATAATCACGACGGCTTGTCCCGATTTGTGTAAAGACATGACAAAAAAATGGAATCAGGGGAATCAGATTTTGCGGAAGGTTACCACTTCCGGCCGCGGCTGAAAAATAAAAAATACCGGCGGTAGGTTGCTGATAACAGGCGGCTGGCACTGTTTCAGGCATTACCGTCTCAGGAATACTTTTTACCTGTGGTGGAATATCTTCCCTTTCCAGAGTAGGGAGAACCGAAACATCTTCCACCCTTTCCTGAAGTTTTTCCAGCGCATTGCTATCTTGTCTGATTCTTGCAAGATCAGATTCGGTCATATCCGCTTTTATCAAATCAAGTTCCCTGGCAACCCGCATATCTTCCTTCGGTTCCATCTCTTTATCAGGCATGAATATCAAGCGAACCCTGTGCGGATTTTCCAGAAAATATGTTTTGATCCGGTTTTCAAATAATGGTTCTTTGGTTACCATGCCTTGCAACTTAGTCATATCCTCATCAAAGTTAAGGACCCTGACAGGATCACCTCCATGGAACCAGGTAGCTGAAAAATTAAGTAGCAGCTTAATCCCATAGGGATATGGTTGATTGGTTATTTCCTTACGATGAAATTCAAGCTGGTGAATGGCCGAATCGATCAGTTTTTTATCTATTCCGTCACTGGCCAGCTGTTTTAAAACATCGAAAATGATCTTTTCAATATTATCCGCATCAGATTTTTTTACATCCTTCAGGCCTACAGCAAACGATGTATCACGGGTATCCGCATCAAAGCCAGCGCCATCACTTAAGGTGGTTCCTAAATGTGAGTCGATTAGGGCCTTACGGAGAGGAGAAGCGGAATTGCCCAGAAGGATTTGCTCCAAAAGGATAAGGATCAGGATTTCAAATGTATCCTTGATATCGGCTGTCAGCCATGCCAGACACACCTGACATTTTTTCGTGGAATCTTCATTTTTATCAAAGGGATAATAATATTTCTCGAATTTGGGCTCCTTCCAGCGCCCTTGTGAAGACACTTCGGTCTGTGGATCAATTGCGTCAAAATGACGGAGTATTTTTTCCTGAATAAAATCCAGGTGATCTTTCAACGGAAGATTGCCATAGGTATAGAAGAAGGCATTACTTGGATGATAGTGCCGCTTGTGGAATGCCTTCAGTTGATCGTGTGTCAGTTCAGGAATGGCCACCGGATCTCCACCCGAGTTAAAGCGGTATGTTGTGGATGGATAGAGAGAATGTAAAAGAGATCTGGCCAGCACTTCACTGGGGGATGACATAGCCCCTTTCATCTCATTATAAACAACCCCTTTGTACGTCAGCTTGAAGGCATTTGTTTCACCTGAATCAGACTCAACCTCCAAGCGGTGGCCCTCCTGTTTGAAGCTGAGTGAATCCAGATTGGGGAAAAAAGCCGCATCCAGGTATACATCCAGCAAGTTATAGAAATCTTTTTTGTTCTGGGTTGAGAATGGGTACATAGTCCAGTCTGACGCGGTAAACGCATTCATAAACGTAGATAAACTTCTTTTTAACATTGAAAAGAAGGGGTCCCGCACCGGAAAAGATCTGGAACCGCACAGAACCGTGTGTTCTAAAACGTGTGCAACGCCGGTCGAATCTGCAGGCACGGTTTTAAATGCAACGCTGAAGGTGTTCTCCGTATCATTGGTACTGATGTGAACATACCGGGCCTTCGTTTTTTCATGTTCTAGTTCGTAGAAGATGGAACTGATTTGCTCAAGCGAACAAACCCTGCAAATGCGATAGCCATTTATACTATCGCCTTCGTTAAGGTCTGGATTACGTGGATCTTTTGACGTATTCATGGATTTCCTGAAACTCAGGTTGTAAGGTTCAAGATTCACAGTTCAAGGTTGATGGACTCGTAAAAAGTCAAACTCAGCGAATCTCTCTTTCATCTGTTTAACCGTGAGCCTGAGTAGTACGGAATTTGCCCTTGTGTGTCAATGGCAAATACCTATTTTCTTAAAGATCTTGTATTCATAAAGAGTGATTGTTAGGGATGATAGTTATATAATAAATGAACTACCGCTCAGCTCCTACAACTATACACCTATCCCTCAATTTTTGCATAGATCGATTCTGTAACCGGGGTTGGGACTCCCAGCTCCTTGCCGAGCCTGATGATAGTGCCGCCGAAGAGGTCGCCCTCATGGCGTTTGCCTTTTGCCTCAACGTCCCTCTGAAAGGAGGTCTTGGTTTCAGGGGGAAAATTGCTGCCTGTTTGCAAAGAGTCAGCCACGATTGAGTCGGCCAGCGGTACTCCCTTTTTCTTTGCAACCGCTGCTATCTCCTCCATTACCTTTCGCACCAGCTCCTTTAGCTTAGAGTCTGAAAGAATTTCTCCAAATGTCTTAGCCGTATACGCGGTAACCAGGCCGTATCCTGCAATAAACACGAACTTTTGCCACTGGGCAGAGGAGGCATCGTCGCTCCACGTAAACTGTAGGCCCATATCGTTAAAAAAGTTGATTATCTCCGTGGGATCAAAGTCAGGTAGGTGTGGGTCCTTTCCGAATGCGATGAGCCCCTGCCCCCCTGCGTGGGTAACGACCCCGGGTCTTTCTAAAAGCGCACCAATATACACACACCCGGGAAGCACAATTCCTTTAGGCATATTTTTTCTGATCCTCTCATAGATGTCCACACCGTTGAGCAGTGGTATGACAAGGGTGTGAGCGCCAATGTTTGTCTTGATTGCAAGCGTTGCATCATCCAGATCGTAGCCCTTGACACACAGAAGATAGAGATCGGGCTGTGGTATTTCCGCGATGTTGTCGGTGGCCAGAGTTGGGTTACATAATATGCCGCGCTCTTCAGGGGTGTTTAAAATGAGGCCATTCCTTTTGATTTCCTCCAAATGGGCACCCCGTGCGATGAAAAAGACCTTTCTATCAGTATCTTTTTCTTGAGATATTGCGTGGGCCATCTTTCCGCCAAAAACGCCTCCGACACTGCCAACGCCAAAGATACAGATGTTTTTTATGTGGTATTTGTTATGAGCATTCATATGAGCCCCCCTCCTTTCCCTCCCTTTACAATGCAGTCAAAATACTTAATTGCTTAGGCCTTCTTTCCGTTCTAAGGAAATTTGTCTGGCAAGATAGATTTTTGCCAGGCTCTGGTAAGGCACATCTTTCTTGTTTGCGAGAGTTTTTAGTTCAGCCAGCATGCCCACCGGGAGGCGAATTGAGATTGATTTTAATGATGGCTTTAGTTTGGGAAAAGAAGCCCTTTTGAAATCTTTTGTATCAAAATAATCAAGCGGAGAATGAGTAGCCCAGAATTCTCGTTCTTCGTCTTCGTTTTTAAATTTAGGAATAGTTTTTTTATCCTTTTTCATTATAAAACTCCCTTTCTCTCTTATTCATATCCCTGCCGGAAATTACTCTAATCAGGTCGCCTCTCTTTGTGAATACCACGATGAGAAAACGATCTGCATCCGTTTTGCCAAATGCAGCCCACCGTTTTTCAGATATAGAATGTTTTGGATCGTCGATAACAAGAAGCGGTTTGTTAAAAAATACCTGCTCACACTCCCAGTTTTCGACCTCATGTTTGATGAGGTTTTTATTAACATTCCCTTGGTCCCACTGGAAACCTAAAAAATGTTCAAATTCATTTTCCATTATACACAAATGTATATGACAAAAATATACAAGTCAAGTTTTTTTCAACAGAGATGAACAATATTTCTGTATGCTCAATCGCCCGGGCTGACAGGTTTGCATGACGCGCACGCACTTACACCTCATTGCTATTGCGTGTCGCTGGCCATATTACTGCCATGTGATTGTGTATCCGTTTCCAGTATCCTTTTTAAGCTCTCGCCCTCTTCCTTCATGTGTTTCCGAACACTTGAAAGACCACGCTCAAGCCTTTTCTTGGCAAAGGTTCTGATGAGCCATCCAACACGGATAGTACCTTGAGCAGTGAATATACACGCCCCTTGTTTTGGCTCTACGGTAAACCTGTTCTTGGGAAAATATATCCTCAGAAACCAGGATGTGGGGGCATATTCGATGAGTCTATTTGGAATTAATTTTGTGATAACGAATTTCAGCTTATGCAGTTTGCCGTGAATATACTCTTCAGCATATCCAACAGATCCTTCCTCCCACGGGTGTCCTTTTATCCATCGAAAGGTTACATGATCATCAGGATGCCAGGCGCGATAGCTTTCGTTATCAACAAGACGAAAAAAGAAGTCAAATACCTTTTCAGGTGTGGTCTTGATTTCTATTGAATCTGTCAGAATTTGCTCTTTTAGTAACGCCATATCTCATTCCCCCATACCAAAATACTCAGTTTATCAAACATTTTATTATACGTTATTACTTTACGGGAGTACATAGGGGAAAATCTTGAAGCGTAAAGCGCCGATCAAAATATATGGATAACTGGTCAGTATGTCTTGACATCAAAATATTAGTACTTACACTTTTACAGGCAGTGAAGAGCGAGGGAACCAGCCAGTCTGGTCACTTTACTACCTAAAAATTTTTCGGAAATACTCATCACCGACCATCTACCAATGATAATTGACCACTGACAACTGGATATTAAAATGACCTACATCGGCGAACTGGCTGCTTTAGCTACCTCCTTGTTTTTTTCCTTTGGATCGATATTCTTCACCCTGGCAGGACGAAGAGTCGGTTCGATGGTGGTAAATCGAACTCGCCTGGTGGTGGCCGTTGTCTTTCTCATTGTCACGCATTGGATTACGTTGGGTATCCCGCTGCCTTTACACGCTGAACCGGAACGCTGGTTGTGGTTGGGACTCTCTGGGATTGTTGGACTGGTGCTGGGCGATATTTTTCTCTTCCAGGCTTTCGTTAGCATCGGGCCGCGCCTCTCGATGTTGATGATGAGCCTGGCCCCGGTGATCGCTGCTATTGAGGCCTGGATTTTCCTCGGCGAGACAATGAGCTTAGGGCAGATGGCAGGCATTCTGATAACCCTGGGGGGCATCACCTGGGTGGTGATGGAGCGTAATGGCAATAACAATCAAAAAAACCGCTACTATGCTCGCGGTATTCTTTACGCCCTGGGTGGTGCGCTAGGGCAAGCCACCGGCCTGGTGCTGGCGAAAAATGGTCTCTTTGGTGCGTTTTCACCAATATCGGGCAATATTATCCGCATGATCACGGCAGCGGTGGTATTGTGGATGATGACCTTCATCCAAAGGGAGGCTGGCAAGACGCTGAGAACCTTGGCAGAGGATCGTCGCGGGGTGGGCTTTACTATCGCCGGGGCTATTGCCGGGCCGGTTCTGGGGGTATCTTTTTCTCTACTGGCGGTGCAGCGGATTGAGGTTGGTGTGGCCAGCACATTGATGGCTTTGCCGCCGCTCTTTTTGCTACCGCTTAGTTATGTAGTCTTTAAAGAGCGTTTTGGCCGGGGTGCCGTCGCTGGCACATTTCTCGCGGTGTTTGGTGTGGCGATTTTATTTTTGGTGTGAAGATTTGGAATGGCGCCTCACATCGTGAGCTTGATTTCGTATGTAATGTTCCTTATTGTCGATCCTCGAATGTATACTCACCGAGGTATGAGGTAAAAGCAGGCTTGAGTTCTCTATTTTTCTTTTCCTCCGGTCATGAGCGTTTTCAAGATATCTTCCTTTCCTACAATCCCGACTAATTTCTCCTTATCAACAACAGGAAGGGTGTGGAAATTCTTGTCAACCATGATAGTGGCAACCTCCTCAATACTCATCTCAGGCATGACAGTAAACGGATTTGGAGTCATGGCATGACCCACAGTTGTGGCTGAAATCTTCTGGGCCTCCTTTTCGATATGCTTCATAGAGGTCAAAGGAATGATCCCATCCAAAAGAGTAAAAACAGAGGGGATTGGAAATCTTTTTTGCTGAGTGATCAGGTCACTCTGGCAAAGGATTCCCACCATTTTCCCAGTTCCATCCACCACGGGAACGCCGTTGATACGTTTTTCTAAAAGGAGCTTTGCAGCATGAGCAATCTCCATCTCAGGCGAGACAGTGATCAGGTCTTTTGTCATAATATCTTTTACCTTGAGCATTAAATCACCTCGCTTTCATTCAGGAAAAAATGGGGACATCCTTAATTATGTAAATAATTTTTTCTTAATGTTATTCTAGGTATTTATTTATAGGATGTCCCTCTATTCATGCGCTGAGTGCCTCAATAACCGCATCTGGTTTTTCAGCCGCTATCTTAAGCAAAGCACGAGCAGGGCCTTCGGGGCTACGCCGACCCTGTTCCCAGTTCTGAAGCGTAGATACACTTACTCCGATCATTATAGCAAATTCTGACTGTGACTTTTTCAATCGGAGGCGAATACCTTTAATGTCAGCAGGGCCGAATTGGAAAATCCTGCTAGCCTTCATTTCTCCGCGTCTGATTTTGCCAGCCTGCTTGATACTCTCTACAAGTTTATCGAAATCCTTATTGTTCATTTAAATTCCTCCTTGACCAACTTACTTAACACCTTTTCAACAAAACGCATATCCTAATCTACGCCAATGACGTATGCCTGTCAAGAAATTGTTTACAGAGGGTATTCAAAAGGAAATCCATGTGGCTCATTTGAGCTAACCTGCCATTAAATGGGCTAGCGTTCTCACGAAAACTCCAGATTACCAGATTTTATGAAAGATGATGAAGACTACCCAACACACACTGTATTTACTTATTTCCTAATTGATGTCTCTTTTTTCCCATACCGTGTGAAATCTGTAAGTCTGACTCTCAATCTTCTTCTGCTGTTTTCAGATTTCTTGCCTCGTACGTCGTTTGGAAGCAAATCTCTCGTTAATTTACAATTTGATCCAAGTCGTCAAGTTCATTCAGAAACAATGTCGCCCTTTACAGGCCTCCGCTTTAGCCTTTTTCCGACTTTTTATTTACTTAGCCCCGTCCCCTTTTCACTCTGCGTCCAGGCGGTGGTTCGGCCCAGGATCATGAATATGCTCTGTATTGTCAAACTGACGCCACCTGATATATAACCGGGCGATATTCTGGCGGCGGGATAGGCTTACCCTCTGCTCGCGCAACCTCCAGCCATAGTTTTTTTGCCTGCTGGACCTCACGCAATGCCTCGTCAGGTGTCTGACCAAATGCGGAGCATGCCTCAAGGTCTGGAATATCAGCGATGTACCCATCGTCATCATCTGAATAGAAAATGTTAATATGATAATCCCACATTATTCATCCTCCAATTTAAGGTTATGTTTCTCAACCAGTTTGAGGAACTGTCGCATTTGATATGGTTTTGCTTGGCCTTTGACATTCTGAAGGTTCACGAGTTCCGGGACACTGGTCGGGAGAAAAGGTGATGGCTGCCTTCAGTTCTCGATAGCTCAAACCCGAAACCTCTAACAAGATTTACCATATCAGTAAATCTTATATTTTTAGAACCACTAATTATTTGTTTAAGCAATTTTTGTCTGTTCATAATTCATCTCTTATGACCGGAACGTCGAGCATCAGTGGGCGCGCGCTTTTTGCGATCCGCTGAATGCCCTGGTTGGCGCTAACGTGCTGGTTCCTTTGGAATCTGCGCACCATGCCACACTGCAACAACCCAAACGACATCGACTTTGATTTTATAAAAAAACCGGTATGGCGATATAATCACCTCTCGGTAGGGAAATTCTGGAAATTCCGGTATGATTCTTCCGGATTCGGGAAAGTCCTCAAGTCTTCGTAAAATTTTTTCAGTTCGATTTCGAAAATTGACTGTCGCCGACGGTTTATCCCTGCGGATATATGATAACGCAGAAAGAAATTGGGTCCGGGCAGAAGGGGTAAATTGAACCTTCACGAGGGATCCTTGGCCAAAAGAGCGTCGGCTTCAGCAAGGACAGTATCCAGATCATATCCTTCACCTATTTCTATTTCCTTATCTCCCTTGGCCAAAAGGCGCAGGAGTTCTTTTTCGTGTTCAGATTTCTCATAGGCATCGACACCAATAATTACCGCTGTTGCCCGCCCTCTTTGGGTAATAATCAAAGGCTCTTTATTGTTTCGCAATTGTTTCAAAAGCTTGGCAGCATCTTGCCTCAAATCGCTCACCGGAATGATATTTGATAGCTTGCCCATATCGCACCTCCTATTGTACTTCTAAATGTACCACCAACGATTCTATAAAGCAAGTGTTTTCGTAAGTACGATGGCATGATATGAATCGCCAATGCGGAGTGAAGCGCAACTCCGCATTCGCGCCGCCATCCTTTTTGTCTTTGCCTTGCTCTACCCTGGAAATATGCTACTCTTGTAAATACGCATTCATGAGCGCCGCCGCAGGCGGCGCGAACGAATAACTCACCTGACGCAAACGCGCCAGCGTTTTGCGGTCAGGTGCAGTGACGGGTTCAAGTAAGCCGCTGACGCGGCAGTTAACAACTCGCCTTAAATCCTATCCTCCTAAATATACCAAGTAAGTTGCAGAACTTCCAATTTTCTATCATAAATCTCTATACCAATTTTATTAACCTTTAACCAAGAAAGGAGATTTATGATGAAAGATTATTACCAAAAATCCATGAGAGCCCTGCAACTAGCCGGTATGAGTGAGCGTACACAAGAATGCTATACACGCTCAGTTCGACAACTGGTCGATTTTTACACGAAAACCCCTGACAAAATTACCGAGCAGGAGCTTCAAGACTATTTCCTCCACCGAAAAAACAACGATAAATGGGCCGCCGCTACTATGAGAATCTGCTACAGCGGCATTAAGTTCTTTTTCATCAACGTGCTCAAACGGGACTGGCACACCCTGGAACTCATTTATGCCAAACGAGAACAAACACTACCTACCGTCTTGAGCATCAAAGAAGTCTGGACCATTATCAACGCGGTTACTACTATTCAGAATAAAACCTATCTGACTGTCGTTTACACCTGTGGCCTCAGACTCCATGAGGCCTTGTTCCTTCAGGTAACCGATATTGATGCTCAACGCAAACGTATTCATGTCCATCGGGGCAAAGGCGCGAAAGACCGATATGTCCCTCTACCGGAATCTACTCTCAATATCCTACGTCAATACTGGGCAACCCATAGAAACCCCAAATGGATCTTCCCGCGAATCGGACGCGGCGGCAATGAGGGTCCAACCGCCCAAGAACCCATGAGCTATACCTCCGTGCAGGGTGCATTGAGTCGAGTGCTTAAACAGCTTAAATTCACAAAGCGCATCTCCATTCATACCCTCAGGCACAGCTATGCAACTCATCTGTTGGAAGCCAGCGTAAACATCCGTCGTATCCAGCAATACCTCGGGCATAACAGCTTGAATTCCACCATGGTCTATCTCCATCTCACCACCCAGGGGCATGAACATGCCTATGATATCATCAACTCAATGATGAAAGGAGATGACCATGACAATTAATGAGATCTTTCAGGCATATGCCCAAGAGTATATCGAGACCTTCGGTGAGAATATACCTTCTGAACACCGAAAGGTCATGAACGCCATTATCAATTGCCGCACAGCATATTGCGGAACCATGATCTACCGATGTGAAAAATGCGGCCAACACCACAAAACCCATCAGTGGCTCATGAAGCAGATGGAGCGACAGCTTCCCGGGCATCACTTCATGATCACCTTCACCGTCCCACAACAGCTCCGACGGTTTATCCGCAGTCATCAACGCGCCTGCTATTCAGCCCTATTCAAGGCCTCTTCAGAGACCATGAAAAAACTGGCAGCCGATAAAAAATACATTGGTGGGGATCTCCCAGGTTTCTTAGGCGTGCTGCATACCTGGGGGCGGCAATTGGTATACCATCCCCACATACACTATGTCGTCCCTGGAGGCGCCTTATCAAAACAGAATGACCGTTGGCATCCTTCACGGATCGATTTTTACCTGCCCGTAAAGGCCATGTCAAAGATCTTCAAAGCCAAGTTCCGGGATGAAATGAGAAAGAGCGATCTTGATTCCCATATCCCTGAAGAGGTCTGGAATCAAGAGTGGGTGGTCAACTGTCAGGCCATTGGTAACAGCGCTCACAGCGTAAAATATCTTGCACCCTATGTCTTTAAAGTGGCTATTTCAAACAGCCGCATTATTAAAGTCGAAAATCACAAGGTCTTTTTTAAGTACAAAAAGCCTCAAAGCAACCGTTGGCGGACCATGGTACTGGATGTCATGGAATTCATGCGGCGCTTTCTACAGCATGTCTTGCCTTCCGGGTTCATGAAAGTCCGCTATTACGGCTTCTTGAGTCCGGGGGCTTCGGTTCCCCTGGAAAAGATCGAAACCCTTATTGAAATCTCATTCGGTTTTGAAATCACCAAACCCGAAAACAAAATAGAACCCTTTGATCTGCCTAAATGCAATCATTGCGGGGGGAGACTTAAATTTGTCGTCTCGATTCCAGTTTTTAAATTGATTCGATCCGGATAAAAATAAAACCCGGGGTCGAACGGAAAAATTATTGATCACCTATACAGGCCGTATCCTTCTACCGGAACGGCACAGGACTGCTATGCCCTAATGAAGGTAAATCAAGCTTTGACAGTAATACGAAACAGTTTTTTTGATAAAATTAAAGCTGATTTTGAATATTCACTCAGCTGATTATCCTTCTAAACCACGCTTTTTACAGATCTTCTAAACTACTCCCTTACCAAACATCGAATCTTTACCCTATATAGAGTATATACCCAGACCGGGCTTCTTGAACAACTGATAGAGTCCGACCTTATCAGGATCGGTCTCTATCCTTTAAGGTTATGCCAATCGGGATTCACAAAGAGGTTCTTCACTGGCATCCTTTGTCAATAACCGCGGCCGCGTTTGTGACAGCGATCATTACGAGGTTCGCCTGCTGCGCCAGACTCGGGGGCAGTAAGGGCAGTGCGAGGGATAAGTTTGCGACCTGCTGGGAGTTGCTCGTACGGTATTGCTGAACGAGTGGCGCGACAATCCTTTGTTTAGTAGCTGTCGGAGACTTAGACAGTTGTTGCAGCTGACACATGCCAGACAGCGATAGAGAGTTGTCCTCAAGCGCCATTGCAGCGGCGAAGAACAGCGCTGTCCCCATCTTTTCCTGTGCAGTCATCTGGGAGCGAATGGACTCTGCTGCTTGAGCGTACAGATTCAGAGCTTGCGTGATTCGGGTGGATGCCTCTGCCAACTGAGTGGCTTGGTCTTGTGCAGAAGCCGGCAACGCCAGCCCTGCAAGTACCAGTAGTAAGATCAGAACGCGCATTTTATTATCCTCCTATCACGGTCGTTACATGTCGACCCCAATCTTCCCGACGCTGAGTGTCTGCATAACGCCGCGCCTTACCGGCGCGCGGCGGTCTATCGCGCGTCCGTGTAAAGGCGTTGGGTTGTAACGTTTTATTTGTCATTGGCTCCGTTGCACCAATCAAGTACGTTTATAATTATTGTACATAAAGAACTATGAGTTTTAAATGCCTCTGGTGAAACAACAAAAGAGCTACAATCTACAATAGGTTTAAAATTTGGCTCGTGTGGATTCAAGTACTGGATTGTGGCCGGTTTTCCTATGGCCACTTCATCATCCCCACTCTCAACATATGTTGGAATGTAATGAATGATTACAGTTTCAGTTGGCATCCCCATCGTCATCCAGTGATGAAGCTTTGATTGCTGGGGATGGTCTATTAAAGACGCTCGATACTTAACAGAAAACAATAACTGGTCAAAATGCTCCGAGTGCGACTCTAAATCTGGTTGCTCTTGAAGGTACTGAAGAAATCTTTGGACACTTGAAATAGGAAGTTGCGTAACTATTTGGCGTGGCCCAGAGTGATTAAGGAATAGTATCAGCACAGACAAGGTGCCATAGATTTGGCGATGAAAAGCCTCAGTTCGGTCGACGTACTGTAGCTGACGTGTTCTTATAATTTGATCTTCCATGCCAGCTGCCGCCGAAAGTTCCTCACCAGCAACTAGGAGGTCACGATATCTCCAATCCGTTCTGATGATGTATTCCCATAGTAGAGTTGCAGCAAGGGAAACGCGCGATAGCTTATCTCCTTCAAAATTAGACATAAGTGAATTTGCACTTATAGATGCATTTTCGATAAATTCCCGTATTTCTGGTGACACCTCTAATTCAAATGGCACCGTACCATATTTAGAATTATTATTTTGCATCTACCTTTGAAACCCAACATAATACTAGACGTCTAATAAGACATTATATATTACGTCTTTAAAATAAAATAGTATTATAAAAGCTAATTATTCCAATATATTAAATTTAGTATTCGCACTATGAAGCGAGAAAAAATACGCTATTAACTTTGGTTTTGTAAATCGCACACTAAGAAGACGAACTAACTTTTATCTATAAAAACCCTTGGAAATCACATGCCTGGTAGCGGAACGATGCAATAAAACTGAAATTCTACGGAGGTGAACAGGAAATTTATAAACAACTGGAACAGGAACGATTGTTGTAACGAGTAGATGTCTGGAACTTTCTTATATCCAGCACGTATTTCATACCTACACCCTATGAAATGATTATGTCAATAGGTTTTTACGTTCACAATATAGTAGCATGTTATAGGTCCTGATATAGCACCAAAATTGTGTAATTATTGTTAGCTGTTCAAAGGTTCAGGATTCACTGTTCACAGGTTCAAGGTTCACAGTTCAGGGGTTCAGGGTTTCCCTATGAAATTGGGATTTAGGGGTTGTAATAGGGGACGTTCTTCATATTTACACTTTCATAGAAAATGATAATGATTTTGCTTTACAAGACTTTCACCCCACACCACCGACTGGTACACGGCTGCTGGCGATCGGCTTTATCTTAAAATATTTTCCGTTTCTCATACCCTCTGGTAATAATGTTATACAAGGTTTCCGTAACACCTATGCGTAATCGTCTGGGCATATTATACAAATAAAATAGTCAAATATATATTTTAAGTTAAAATGTGAAGAACGTCCCCCATTAAATGGCCTTTAATGATACAAAGGTATATGTCGCTGCTGATACTGAAAATATTCCTGAAATGAAGGAGCTTTCCGGGATTGACGTTGCATTCCTCCCCATGAATCTTCCCTATACCATGACACCGGAGATGGTAGCTGATGCGGCACGGATGTTTAATCCCAAGATCCTTTATCCCTATCACTTCGGCGAAACTGATACCTCAAAGCTCGTTGATCTGCTCAAAGATGACAAGGAAATCGAGGTGCGGATTCGGGATATGCAGTAGCCTGAAAAGCGTAGAAATCTGGCCGGCTAAAGAATTATACCACAAAAAGCCTATCTCCTTTATAGTGTGTTGTTAAGTCGTTTTGGGACCAAGTCCCCCTTTCACAAGAGTCAAACAGAAATTTGGCCCTTTACTTGAAAAATATTTGACATAACATCTTGAAATTATGTATAAGGTTGAGTAATGTAATGATGTATAATGTTTTATAATCTTTCTTGCTTTGGGTTATAATTATGGAAAATTACTTAAACATTAGTCAAGCAGCAAAAATGCTCGGTGTAAGCGCAGAAACCTTGAGAAGATGGGATAAAGCAGGAAAATTTCCTTCTCAAAGGCACCCGATTAATAATT
>CAZSWT010000026.1:0-42931 GCA_964611035.1 uncultured Desulfobacteraceae bacterium | reverse complement strand
TTTATAGGTTGAACCATATTAACATGCTTTAGGGGGAGGCCTTAAATAGTATCAAGGCGCTCCACTTGACCGCTAAACAGCGCGGCAAGTGAGCTTATACTTTGAAGCATCAAGCAGATGATTCATATTAAAAAGATAAGCCTCCAAAATAGTAAATGGATGTTAACACAATAAAAAAGGAGGGAAGATATGATGAGAATGAACGGTCTTTTTATTTTAGGCTTCTGTTTATTTTCTCTGTTACTGACACCTGTCCTGTCCGTTGCACAGGAGGATATTCCAGGAAGTAAAGACCATCCACTTCTTACCCGAATGCCCAATTTTTACATCTCAGACTATGAATACAAGGAGTTTGACAAGGCTGATTTCAAGAACGATAAGGGGGAGGATATTAAGCTTGAAGGACATATATATCACATTGAATATGAAATCAAGAAAGAGAAAAAGACCCCGAGTGAGCTTCAGGTTTTAAGGAACTATGAAAATGCTATAAAAAAGATAGGGGGTTCAACGGTTTATGAAGCTCCAGGGGAAACATGGCTCAAGGTGGAAAGGGGCGGAAAAATAACGTGGATTTATGTATATGCGCATTGTGACGGAGGATGTTACGAACTGACGATTGTAGAGAAAAAGGCAATGGTGCAGGAAGTGGTAGCAGATTCCAAAAGCCTGGCACGGGATATCAGCTCAACCGGACATGCATCGGTTTATGGTATCCATTTTGACTTTAATAAGGCCAAGGTTAAACCGGAATCCGAGCCGACCCTTAAAGAGATAGCGAAACTCCTCAAACAAAATCCCAAATTGAATCTGTATGTGGTGGGACATACCGATAATGTTGGGAAAATCGCTTACAACATGAAACTATCGCAAACAAGGGCCGAGGCTGTTGTGAAAGCCTTGGTAACCAAGCATGGGGTGTCTCCGAACCGACTTAAACACTATGGAGTGGGGCCCTTGGCTCCTGTGGCTTCCAATGAGACAGAGGAAGGAAGAGCTTTAAATCGCCGGGTTGAGCTGGTTAAAGAGTAAGGAGAAAGGAATTACCTATGAACATCAAACAAACCATTTTCTTGCCATTTGCATTGATATTATTATTTGTTTTTAACGATTCCGCGATGGCCAACAAAACTTGTTGTATGCGAGATATAGCCTCTATGCCAGTATCGGGTGCTGATGAATCACAGAGCGTTATATTGATTGGGCTTTGGCAAGAAGTCCTTATCCCGAACGCGATCGATTCAGAATGTCCTCACATTGATTTCTATGATATGAAAAGAATGGGACAACTTAATATGCCCAAAGAATATCTTGATTATGTCT
Organism: uncultured Desulfobacteraceae bacterium; assembly: GCA_964611035.1. Lineage (GTDB taxonomy): Bacteria > Desulfobacterota > DSM-4660 > Desulfatiglandales > B25-G16 > B33-G16. The sequence continues at coordinate 41,608 of CAZSWT010000026.1, read as the reverse complement.
TTAAAAGCAACTTTTCAGACAATAAACAAAGAGGAGTCTGTACATTAAACCTTGAGCTCTACGATCATCACCACGGTAAAGTCGTAAAACAAGCTCAAGCTATCTGGAAATATGAAGAGGTGGCTGGGTCGAAGTTTCGGCGTGCTGTACAACCCATCCACGAGATGGCCAGGCAATTTATGCCGTTATCAAAGACTTTATCCGACTATGAGCGTGCCCCTGAATCCTGCTCAGTTGATCCTGAAAAAGATCCGGTGGAGCCGGATGAAACCATAACGGTAAACATCTCTGGAATAAAAGATAGTGAAGGCAGAACATCGGCCGATTTTCAATGGATTCTTGTAAAGGCAAAGAAGGGTGAAATTGTCAACGGGGAAGAATGGAATGACTATAAAGGATTTAAAGTCGGTGGAGGTAGTGTGAATGTAAAGTATAAGGCTCCATCATGTTGCAAAAAGGAGGAGGAAACTGTCATCGTTTACAACAGTTGCTGGCAGAAACCTGAGCATCCGGGTTTACCTGAGAACAAAATCGGTAAAGCAACATTCAGCAAGGCACCTGAAGTCATCAAAGCCTCTATCGAATATGACCATGAGCTGACCCATTTGTTTCCGTGTGATGGTTGTTATAGGGTGACTCGTGTAACCGGCAAGGTTCCTATCACTATCTATTTAGATGAAAAGCCACCGAGAATTCGGGGGGGAGGAAAAGTTAAGTCAAAGTTGTACGGCGAGGGTGACGGATGCAACGTAACTGCATCGGGCACAATGTCTGTTTCAATATCAGGAACGGTGAGGAAATCAAACGACGATGAACAGCTTCTTTTAGTTAGGTTTAGTGAAAATCATCCAGACAATTGGACGGTAAATATGGTTTGCCCAGAAAAACCGGATGATAGTGGGCATTATCCAGAACCGATGGATCCTCCACCGAGAATTAAAGATGATGTGTGGATTTTCAAGTTGGAAGACGGTTTCCGTCTTCATTTGCAAGGTAATTTTTCCGGTAAGGGTTGGAATAACATTCTCCATGTTCCTTGTTTACGTAGTTGTTCAAAATAATTTGTTAAACAGATGAAAGGAGGAAATAAGATGTTAAAGAGAGTAGTTTTAGCCGTAACGATTGTCGGGGTTTTTCTATGGGGAACCTTTGCCTTTGCAGGGGTGAATATGCATGAGGGATTGTGGGAAATTACCACAAAGATGGAAATGCAAGGAATGCCAATGCAAATGCCTGCCAGAAAACACACACAATGTCTGACAAAAAAGAACATGCTGAAGACCATGGTACCGAAGGAACAGGATAAGAAAGAGGAATGTAAGATTACAGATACTAAGATAAGCGGCAATACAGTGACATGGGTTATGAAATGCAGCGGTGAAGATGCTATGGAAGTGACTGGCAAAACCACATACCACGGTGATACGTTTGAAGGTACTATAACTATGATTTCAAATGATCCGGAAGAGGGGAAGATGATAACTCACATCAGTGGCAGGCGTATTGGTGAGTGTAAGTAAATAATATCTGATCAAGTGAGCATACTGCTATCTACTTGAGATTGGACAAAATGGATTATCAGATCACTGCACCTGCCGCTATTCCGCTGGCCCCCTTCGACGAGCTCAGGGCTTTCAGCTTCATAGCGGCAGGTGAACTCAGCCGAACCCCGCGGTGAGATGCGTAGTTATGAACAGTCGGAGACATAGGTTACAAAATAGTCCGGATATATAGGTTACACTTTTCTACGAAAATATCTACCTCTCTTATCCACTATTAACATGATCCTGTCTTCAAATAATCTTAAGATTTTTTTGCCTAATCATGCTTTCTTGCTTCTCTCCAGCTCCTTTTTTTTATCACTAATTCTTTCATCTGCAAGCCTGTTAGCTATTTCATATGTCGGCTCATTATGCTCTTTAGAAACTGAAATAATCCTTCCGATTTTTTCCTCTATTTGCTCTACCTTCTTCATTATTTCATCCATAGAGCCCTGTTTTATCTCCATGTATACTGCAATCAGCCCACCAGCATTAATCACATAATCTGGTGCGTAACGTATTCCTCTTTCATGGAGAATCATTCCGTGGCGATTTTCTTCTAATTGATTGTTGGCAGAACCTGCGACTATTTTACACTTGAGCTTTGGAATAGTCTCGTCATTTATTATGGCACCAAAAGCACATGGAGCAAAAATATCACAATCTACAGAATAGATTTCTTCCAAAGACACCACCGTTGCTCCAAATTCTTGAGAGACTCTTTTAGTTAGCTCTTCCCTCATGTCTGCAACTATAAGTTCAGATCCTTCTTTGTGCAACTCCTTAGCCAGATTATATCCAACATGCCCTACTCCCTGTATTGCGACCCTTAAACCGGATAAGTTAGAACTTCCGTATATATCCTTGGCACAAGCCCTCATCCCACAAACCACACCATGAGCCGTAAATGGAGAAGGATCGCCAACCTCTTCTGATATTCCCGCTACATGCTCTGTTTCTTTGCGCATTATTTTTGCATCCTCAATTCCAATCCCCATATCTTCCCCTGTTATAAACCTTCCTTTAAATGTCTCTACACATCTACCATGGGCCCGTAAAAGGGCTTCTGTCTTCTGCTCAGGTTTAGCAATTATAACTGCCTTTCCACCCCCTGCATCTAAACCTGAAATAGATGACTTGCGAGACATGCCTCTGGCGAGTCTAAGTGCATCGATCAGTGCTTCTTCCTCATCATGATAACTCCAAAGCCTTGTACCACCAAAAGCTGGCCCCAATGTAGTGTCATGAATAACTATTATGGCTTTAAGGCCTGACTCTTTGTCATAAAAAAATGCAGCCTCTTCGCAACCATGCTTTTCCAAATTTTCTAATATCATTAGCATAAGACCTCCTTTATATATTCAAAAATTCATAAAATAGACATACACTATTAGCCTTAGGGCTTCGCCCCAATTGAAGTACCTGCCAACCATAAGTCTGGCGGGGAGCCGGACTGGCATCTAATCTTGCTAAGTTTGGTATGGTGTCAAAAATCTCATATTTATTAACTAAACGTCAAGCAATTTCTACACTACTGTTCCCTTTTAACAATTGGACTATGTCTAAATATTTATGCAATTTCAGAATAAAAGTCATACTCTACTCAGCCTTAATAGTTACGTAATATTAGTGAATTTCTGAATTGAGACATTTTTTCAGAAGCATGTCGAAAAAAATAAGGAGTAAAGGAAGTGGGCACTTCTGATTTTTACCGGTGACTAAGCATTATGGAGTCGTCCTTAAATTGCTCACCAGCAGCCTGCTCAAATGCGGCTACTAAGTCAGCAATCGTGAGTTTCTTTTTCTCTTCCTCAGCCATATTTACTAAAATTTTTCCTTGATGCATCATGATAAGCCTATTTCCATACCGTAAAGCAAGTTCCATATTATGCGTCACCATCATGGTCGTCATTTTTTCCCGGCGAACGATTATATCGCTTAGGTCAAGTACGTTTTCAGCTGTTTTTGGATCAAGAGTGGCTATATGTTCATCAAGCAGGAGTATTGCAGGCTTGCTTATTGTTGCCATTACCAATGCCAGTGACTGTCTTTGGCCGCCAGAGAGTGTGGATACGTAGGCATTCAATCTATTTTCTAAACCCAGACCCAGTGGGGACAGAGCGGAACGGAACCGCTCTCGGCGTTGCTTATTTATTGCTGCCCTCAATCCTCTAGACCGGCCTCGCAGTAATGCCATTGCCATATTTTCCTCGATAGTAAGTTTTGCTGCTGTGCCCTCACTGGGATCCTGATAGACCCTGCCGACATACGCAGCATGCTTATACTCCGGGATATTCGTAATATCCTGGCCAACAATACTGATTTTTCCTCCCTTCTCTGGGGGATAAATTCCAGCAATAATGTTAAGCAGGGTACTTTTCCCTGCGCCATTACTGCCAATTATAGTTACAAAGTCCTGCTCATGGACGTCAAGACTGATACCATTTATAGCAGTAATTTCATCTATAGTTCCCATACAAAAGACTTTTCTTATATTAACAAGCTTGAGTAAGGTTTGATTATTAGCTGGGTTCATTAAAAATACCTCCTTACATCCTTGCTGCTGGTGGCACCCATTCACCTCGCAATCTCTTTCTTATATAGGGGACTGCAATGACAAAAATAACCAATGTTGCCGTAATTAATTTCAAATCACCGGGAGCCAAACCTATCCTGAGGGCAATGGCGATAAACAGTCGATAGATAAATGTGCCAACAAAGCATGCAAATAAAATTTTTGCAATACCTCTCGGATGTAAAACTCCTTCACCGATTATTACTGCTGCGAGGCCCATAACAATCATACCTATCCCCATATTTACATCGCAGAAGCCCTGACTTTGAGCTACTAAAGAGCCACCCAGGGCAACAAGACCATTGGAGATAGCGCAGCCCAGCAACAGGTTTTTATTTGTATCAGAGCCTAAACCACGTACCATCTGCTCATTGTCACCGGATGCCCTCAAGGCTAAACCAATCTCGGTACGCAAAAACCAGTTCAGGATCAGGAAAACGATCACGGCTAATACTATCAAGGTGTAGATAATCAGCACACTATTTCTCTTTATTGAAAAAAAATGGGCTACACTATCAAAGATAGTTATGCTGCGTATCAGGGGAATATTTGCCCCATGCATAATCCTGAGATTTATTGAATATAAACCAACCATCATAAGGATGCCAGAGAGGAGCGCATTTATTTTGAGCGAAGTATTTAACAAAGCAGTTATTGTGCCAGCAACCAACCCTGCAAAGAGAGCGGCTATCGTTGCCAAAAACGGGTTACAACCTGCTGCAATCATAACCGCAGCAACAGAACCTCCAGTGACGAAACTTCCATCTACAGTAAGGTCAGGAAAAGCAAGGACGCGGAAAGTAATAAAAACACCTATAGTAATAAACCCGAATATCAATCCCTCGGAGGCAGAAGTGAGAAAAATATATTCTATCATAATATATGGCCTATCTTATTCTTATCAAAAGAAGATATGTTATAGTAAAAATCCGGCCCAAAGGACCCGGCTTTGGTTATCCCCAGCGGGGATTTAGTCTCTTGGAATCTGTATTGCGAATGGAGTAGTGGAGTATTGGATTGATGGAGTGAGAGGAGAACTTCGTTATAGACATAATCGATTGATACGTTAGATAAGTTTGTCTCCGAAAAAAAACTTGAAACCGCATTTTTTCTCAATACTCCAGTCCTCCCTTGCACTAATGCTCCTCGTCGCAAAACCTGAGGCAGAGCCATCTTTCTCTGATCTGGTTAGCCTCCGGCCCATAGGGCCTAAGCCCCCGGAGGGAGGGCCAGGTTTTCCATGTCGAAATAAATGAAGATGCTATAATGTCATAGTGTGTAAGCCTGCCCGGCGGAGGGCAGGAGGGTCTGACAGATAAATTGTAAGATCTTGGGTTATTTAGACACTTAATGAGAGGCCAAGATGTCCTTAACCTCCATTATGTTAATCACTTTATTACTTTAACCGCTTTTGCTATGACCGATTTAGGAATAGTTAGCCCCATTCTTTTTGCTGCTGCTGGGTTAACCACCAATACCTGGGCATCACCGGAACATTTTACCACGGGAATTGCTGATGCCTTCTTTTCTCCTTTAAGGATCATAGCGGCATATTTGCCTGCCTTCCAGCCTATCCAACTATAACTAGCACCACGGGCAGCAATGCAGCCACGTTTAACCATTGCACCGGTAGATCCGAAAAGCGGTATTTTATTTTCCTCACAGACACGAATTACAGCCTCAAGCCCTGAGGTAGTGGTATTATCAGTAGGGTTCCAGATAGCATCAACTCTACCGATAAGCGATTTGGTGGCGGTCAGCACCTCGGCTGTTGTTGAACAAGAAGCCTCCACGAGCTTCTTAATCCCCACCTCTGAAAGTATTGTCTTTAGCTCATCAACCTGCTGGACAGAATTCACTTCACCGGCATTATATATAACGCCAAGGGTTTTGAGGGCAGGGCATATCTCTTTTATCATCAGCATCTGAATCTTTATGTCCGCCATATCACTTACCCCTGTCACATTGTCAGTACGAGGTGCACTCCAAGTAGATACTATCTCGGCCTTGGCCGGCGCCGTGCAGGTGCTAAAAACGATTGGTATATTCGTCCCTCTGGATGCGGCCACGCACGCCTGGGAAACCGGGGTAGAAATAGGATGCATTAAGTCTACTTTTTCACTTACAAAGCGCTGGGCAATGGTCGCTGCTATAGACATATCTCCCTCAGCGTTCAAGCGAATATACTTGACGTTTTTGCCCTCTATCAGGCCTTCCTCTTCCATCGCCTTTTTGAACCCATCAGAGTCAGATTGCAAATCGGGATGTTGAATTATCACAATTTCGCCAATGTGATATACCTTATCAGCCCAGGCTACGCCAAAAATTGGAGTAAGAAAGAAGATCCCCATAACCACAACTACCAACATTTTTGTTTTCATGATTACCCTCCTGTTAAGGTTGTTGTAAGAAATTATACGCCATAAAAAGCCTAAAATCCCTCTTGCAAAAGATCAAGCAATTTTTCTTTACTCAAATTAGCTATGCCGAGCTCTTCAAGTGATCTGCCTTCCTGGCCGTAATCAGCCTCATTTATTACAGACGTCAGCTCGATTATTGCATCGATAAGCGGGGTGTTCACATTGAACATGTGGGCTATCTGTGCTGTTGTGACCAGGCCGTAGGGAACATCCTCAGTGATATATCTATCCATCATTGATGAAGGCCCTGAAATATTGGCAACAGCACCTTCTTTGTCAAACGAGGCCCTGAAATAAACCGACATGATCTGGCTTTTTGAAAAGAATGATTCTTCAGGATATTCAAGCATTTTCATATTTATAGCCTGACCGATTCTGGCTACTTCTTTATAAATTGCCTTTATCACCCTCGCAATTGAGAGAGTTGTTCCATGCCTGTAAAAATAAAAGTCCTTCTGAAGTGTGTCGATCCAACCTGCGTTAAGCACACAACCAGCAGGATGAACTATTGGATTCAGATTATTGAGGGAGGTAGCAAGAACATGTTCACCTGGTATTACCGGATAGATAGCTTTCAGGTCATTTACTACTCCCTCTGTTTTCTTTGCGGGGAATGCGGCTATTAGCAGCTTCCATGCCTCAACCGCTATTTTCACGCTGCCAGGGGCAAGCAAACGGCAGCCCCAGGGAAGCGTATGGCACTCAGCGAGAGTAATATCTTTTTTTATGCCTTTTTGTCTCAACATATGAGCAAAAAGGAGTGCGGAAAAGTTGCCCGGCCACATAACCAGAGTCTGACCATCTTCCAGATGGGGGGCTATACGCTCAAAAAAGGGCTTTTGGCCGATAGCTGGTATAGGCATCATAATATATTGAGTATCTTTTATGGCTGCGCCAAAGTCTGTGGTGGCCATAGAAAGCTTAGCGATTTTCTTATTATCCCATATATCGGTGAGCTCAATCTCCTTACGCTCCATAGTTACAGTAAAGCGTTCCTTAAACTCAGGCGACTCACACATATTTACCTCACAACCCTTTAATGCCAAATCGGCCGCCATTGCGTGGGCTCCATTGCCACCGCCCAAGACACATACCTTCTCTAAATGCATATGATTGCCTCTGTATAAAAAGTGAGTGCTCTATTCAATCCATCGATTAATTTAATGTATTCTTGCCCTCGCCCCGAAAAAAGTCAAGAATCTTTTTTAATTTTTTGTAACATTTTAACTCTTTGAAATTACCTGGTGAATGAGCATGGGGATGTCTTTTTTTACCATGCCCCTGGCTCAGATCTGCCTGCCGGATGGCGGGCAGGTCTGATTTTCAAAGAGTGGATTTATATCTACGGATATCGTAATCTTCACAAAGCATGATAATATGTCTGCGACGGCGTGCCAGGGCGGACTGGCATGCAATGGCTGAGTTTTATATAGTAGATACCGGAAGTATTACATCTTCTCTATAATTTTCCGGCCAACTCGCTCCAGGGCAGAGCAATACTCATAGTCGCAAAAACCTGGGGCAAAGCCATCTTTCTCTGACCTGGTCCAGCCGCCGGCCCATAGGGCCTACGGCCCGGAGGGAGGGCCAGGTTTTCCATGTCGAAATAAAGTCAGGTGTGTGTCAATGAAATTGCATTACAACATCTGGCATTAAAGGTGGTGCCTGCGAATTCCAAAGACTAATACCATGCTATTCAGGCAAAAGACAGATCAAAGTTTTCAGGTTGATTTTGCTGTTATTTTAAGATATATAGCACTACTAACTAAAAAGGTGGCTAAAATTATGAATAGCGTTTTTGAAGATTACCAATTAAGCATGAAGAATCTATAAACTTTTGTTATTTCAGCCACTTATAATTTAATAATCTCACATTAATAAAATTCATTTGGTTCAAGGGAGGGTTAAGAATGGAAATTACAACATTAGGTGTAGTTGGTGCAGGTCAAATGGGATCTGGAATCGCCCAAGTAGCTGCTACTTATGGGCTTAAAGTAGTTATGAATGACATTGCCCAAGAATTTGTGGATAAAGGTTTGACTTCTATTGAGAATAATCTTTCCAGGTTGGTTAAAAAGGACAAAATATCCTCAGAAGACAAAAACAATATTAGTTCCCGTATAAAAGGCTCTATTGACATTTCTGATATGAAGGATGTTGATTTCGTAGTGGAGGCAGCAATAGAAAATGAGAATCTAAAGTTAAAACTATTTACTGAGCTTGATAGGATCTGCGCCCCAGATGTGATTCTATCTTCAAATACATCCTCAATCTCTATAACTAAGATTGCTGGAGCAACAAAGCGGCCTCAACAGGTAATAGGCATGCATTTTATGAACCCGGTTCCTGTGATGAAATTGGTAGAGATCATCAGGGGTTTAGCAACATCTGATGAGACAAATAAAGTTACCCATGATTTGGCCATTAAACTTAATAAGACACCAGTGGATGCAAATGATTTTCCTGGGTTTCTCAGTAATAGGATACTTATGCCCATGATAAACGAGGCTGTCTACACGCTATTTGAAGGGGTAGGCACTGCTAAGGCAATCGATGATATCATGATCCTGGGAATGAATCACCCTATGGGTCCTTTGGCATTAGCTGATCTTATCGGATTAGATACCTGTGTATCTATAATGGAGGTACTTTATAAAGGTTTTGGTGATTCTAAATATAGACCGTGTCCTCTCCTTAAAAAATATGTCAACGCTGGTTGGCTTGGGAGAAAAACCGGAAAAGGCTTTTATGACTATAGCAGTTGAAAAAGATAGCTGGAGATACTGAAATATGTTTGAACATGAGGTTAATCCTGACAACATAAAGAAAGCTGCGTTTGTTGTGGCAATACCATCTTTTAACGAGGCAGACTCCATTGCCTTTCCCGTGCAACAGGCAGATCAAGGAATACAGTCGTTCTTTGGAGATATAGAATCAGTTATTATAAACTGCGATAACAACTCTGATGACGGCACAAAAGAAATATTTCTGGGCATAAAAACTAAGACACCAAAAATATATATATCAACAGAACCTGGTATGAAAGGGAAAGGGAGAAATTTTAGAAATCTCTTTAAAAAGATTGTTGATCTCGAGGCCGAAGGTGTGGTGGTAGTTGATGCTGATTTAAAGAGTATTACGCCAAAGTGGATAAAACATTTAGGAGAACCTCTTTTTCAAGATTTTGGTTATGTTGCCCCCCTTTATGTGCGACATAAATATGATGGCACCATAACAAACTCTATCGCGTATCCTTTGACACGCTCTCTCTATGGCAGAAGAGTTAGGCAGCCTATAGGCGGTGACTTTGGCTTTTGTGGAAAATTGGCCCAAATCTACCTTCAAAGTGATACCTGGTCAGAGGCTATAGCAAATTTTGGCATTGACATCTGGATGACCACCCTTGCCATGAATGAAAACATCCCCATTTGTCAGGCCTTTATGGGTAGGCCCAAGATTCATCGAGCCAAGGATCCGGGCACAGATCTTGGACCCATGTTTAGGCAGGTGGTAGGAACTATTTTTAATATGATGATAAATTTTTATTCTTTCTGGAGTAATGTAAAATGGAGCAAGCCCACTTCAATCTTTGGTTTTGGCCTCGGAGAAACTGAAATGCCACCACCTGTTAAGGTAAATAAGGAAACATTATTTCAAAAATTTCAGGATGGTTTTAATACCTGCAGTCACATTTGGGAGAAGATTCTCCAGAAAGAGACCGTCAATAAATTACAAGAGATAAGGAAAATGAATAAAGACCAGTTTGATTTTCCTACAAACCTCTGGATCAATGTTTTGATCGATTTTGCTGTTGCTTACAGGGATAAACTGTGGGTAGAAGACGAACTTTTAGATTCCCTTATCCCTATATATTTAGGCAAAACCCTTTCTTATGTGAAAAAAACAGAGCGAATGTCCATAAGGGATTCAGAAGAGTTTATTGAAGAAGAGTGCATCCAATTTGAAGCAACCAAGAGGCTTTTGGTTGAGCGCTGGAATGGGAGTAAGCCTAATTAGTTTTTAGTCAATTTTTTATTGTGAGGGGAGATTACCTATGGCCAAGATATTAGTTGTTGATGATGAAGAACATATCAGATTGCTTTACTCTGAGGAGTTAACTGAGGCCGGTTATGAGGTTATCACAGCCGCAGATGGATATGAATTGACAGAGAGAATAGAAAAAGAAAAACCTGATCTAATTATACTGGATATAAAGATGATTGACTACAATGGTCTTGATCTTTTACAGGATATTAGGAATAAATTTTATAACTTACCGGTCATACTGTGTACTGCCTACGATACCTTTAAAGAAGACATTAAATCTATTGCTGCGGATTTCTATGTAATTAAATCTTTTGATTTAACTGAACTTAAGAAAAAGATAGCAATGGCTTTAGAGGCAAATATACCTTAGTCGTAACTGCTCAGGTTCAACGTTCTGGGGTTCACGGTTCAAGCCTGCCCTGGTGCGAGTTAATGTGAGCTTTAATATGGCTTTTCTTACCACTGTGCATAAGACTTTTATGAAAAGAACTGCTAAACCAGGTCTGGGCCAGGGGTTAGACAGATGAGAAACGGGTTCGATCCCTTGACAAATTCAGAGTTTATCCGGCTCTTTCGGTAGACCAAGCAGCCTTGCACAGAAATCCGGAGCGAATTCTATGTCATCCAATAAATATGATGAAAATCATAAAACAATTAATCCCGATTTTATCGGGAAACGGTGAACGGTGAACCTAACAACCTGAGTAGCTACCCTTAGCCTTTATATCCTTCCTCAATTTTCTTCTGCCAGTATAAGATAAATCCCGAAGAGTAAAAAAAGAAGGTTTGCAAGCCATGCACCTAAAACCGGCGGCAAGGCCCCTGATAGGGCCAGAGATCTGGATAGGCCAAATGTGAGCAGATAGAGAAAACTAATGCCTATGCCGATAGTAATGCCAAAAGGAATGCCACCTTTTTTCTTTCTCAATCCCAGTGGAATTCCCACCAATGTGAGTACCAATGATATGAAGGGAAAGGCTATTTTATTATGGAATTCTACCTGGGATCTAGTTGAATCGTAACCCTCCGCCCTTATTTTTCTCGTATAATTTTTTAGCTCCCAAAAACTCATCTCCTCTGGTGCCTTCATGGTTCTCTCAAAATCTTGAGGAGTTTCAGGGAGTTGTATTGTATGATTGCTAAACCTAACTGTTTTCCTTGATCCATCAGGTTCAATTTTTTGGATAAACCCATCATTGAGATACCATATACCATTAATCCATTTTGCACTCCTGGCATCGATTCTTTTACGTAATGTAAAACTATTATCAAAGAAAAAGATTGAAAGTCCCTCTATTATATTCTTCCTACTGTCATATGACCGAATCTGGTAAATTGAGCCCTTGCCCCTATACCAGAGGTGGGACAACTTGTAGGCTCCTTGTGGATTCTTTTTTTCAACCTGTGTTTTCCATATATTATTAGCCACCGAGCTGGTAATAGGAACAATAGATTCAGAGAGAAAAAAGGAGCCAACTCCAATAAAAATAGCAATTACTATTAAAGGATAAAAAAGACGAAACAGGCTTATCCCACAATTTTTTACCGCCAATATCTCATTGTGTTTATTCATTATGCCTAACGTGAGCATAACAGAAATGAGGACTGATACCGGTATTATCTGCTGAACAACAAAAGGTATCTTATAGACAAAAAATGAAAAGGCCATCTTTAGAGGGACATGAGCCTCCATGAAATTGTCTATTTTTCCGAAAAACTCTATTACAAGGTAAATGAGTAAAAAGGTAATCAAGGAGATAACAAAGAAAGTAAAGAACTCTTTATAAAGATACCGTGAAATTATTTTCATCTTCGGGCTATCTTTCTGATTCTGTCTATGGTTTGTTGTGAGTAGTCAGTTGTATTTGTAATCACCTATCTTTTCTTTAGATGCAAAATCCTGGCAATTTTTGCCGCAGTTGCTTTAATAAAGAGATCAAGCGTTTCCCTCTGGATAGACTCTCCAGCCTGCGGTAGGCTTCTGAGATCATCTGGCTGGACTAAGACAGGAATATTTTTAAATTCTTTTTTGGGCTTGACCTCAAATTCAGGTGGAAATCTATCAGAAAGATACATTTCCTGAAAGGAAGAGAATTTAAGGACATGAGCGGTGGCAGTAAGTATGCCTATCTCTCCTTTGGAAACAAGACCTCCGCGTATGGCCTTCATAAAACCAGCCATAGACTCTCCTCCTTGGGTACAGGCAATATGACCATTTCTGTTTGCTATTACCATAGCATCCATTATCTCCTGTTCAGTTACCTGAATAACGAATATCCTTTTTTGACCTGCTGCCTGATTATATTCCCTAACTAAATCAATTACACGTGGCATAGAAACAGGGTTTCCGATCATGGCTGCCTGGGCTACACTCGCTTTTACCGTAACCGGCTCAAATTGCTGTTTGGAAGGGTCATCTTCTAAGTAATAGCGGTATACAGGGTCAGCATGATCTGACTGGACACCAATGATTTTTGGTAATTCAGTAATGATATTGGCCTTTAGAAACTTTAAGAATCCACTCATGATCGCAGTTATATTACCGGCATTGCCAATCGGAACAATTACAACCTTATCAGCCACCAGGTAGTCAAAGTCTTGTGCTATTTCAAAGGCGAATGATTCTTGTCCCAGGATTCTCCAGCTGTTTTTGGAATTTAAAAGGGCAACATTATAATTCTCACTTAACTCCTCTACCACCTTCATACAGTCATCAAAGACGCCGGGCATCTCTAACACCGTTGCCCCATTTCCAAGGGGCTGTAAGAGCTGTTGCATGGTGACCTTTCCTTTTGGGAGAAGAACTACTGATCTTACAAGATCGGTTAGATATGCTGAATAGAGTGCACCTGAGGCGGAGGTATCACCAGTAGAGGCGCATATAGTTAATAAATCTTTTATATTGTTATTTTTTGCAAAGTAATTTAAAAAACTTAGCGCACAGGCCATTCCTCTATCTTTAAACGATAGGCTCGGATTCAGTCCTTCATTTTTAAAATAGAATGGTCCGCCTATGGCTGATTCGAGATTTTGGTTGGCCATAACCATGGGGGTATGTGCTTCTCCGAGATATAGTATGAATTCCAAAGGGATAACGGGGGCGATGAACTCATAATAGCAAAAAATACCCTTAAGGGGATTGAAATTAAGCATCCTCCTGTAGTCAAAGATTCGTCTCCATAAATCACCATTTCTCCTTTGTATTTCTTCTCCTCCTTCATGATACAGCATTAATAACCCGCCACATGATGGGCAGGTATAAAGAAGTTGATCAATATCAAATTCACGCTTGCATTCAATACACCTGTAAAACATCCTGCCTGATGGTTCAGGTATAAGATATTTTCTGATATCCTCAGGAAATTCTTTTAATTTCATTGTTTAATTGGTTGAATTAGTTTTATTAGTTCTAGTTTATGATACTATTTTTTAATAACATTTTATGTGTTTGAAAAATTGATTCTATTTAAAGGGAATGATACCTTTTGAAAATCTAAATTGTTACTCTTTTTGATGAATTATTAGTCAACTCATCAACCAATCGAACAAATATAACTAATACGACAACAATATACTAATCCGACCAGCCGTGGACACCAATGAGATTAACAAAACGGCATCCCCCTAAACTCTTTTGTTCTAAATCTTTTCCCTTTCTGATAACCTTAATCAGTTCTTGGCTGTATCTGTCACCAACAGGAATAATCATTCGCCCATTATCGGCCAGCTGATCTATAAGGGGCTTTGTTAAATGTGGGGCACCAGCCGTTACCATGATAGCATCAAAAGGGGCATATTCTTTCCAGCCCAGGGTCCCATCAAAGGCCTTAAAAAGGATATTATCATATCCCAACTGAGACAGCAGTTTTCTCGCGTTTCCCAGTAATGATTTGATTCTCTCAATAGTGTAAACCCTGCTCGACAATTCAGCCAGAATTGCTGTCTGATAGCCAGAACCTGTTCCTATCTCTAAGGTGTTTTCGTCTCCCTTCAACTCCAATGCCTCTGTCATGAGTGCTACAATGTACGGCTGTGATATAGTCTGTTTCTCACCTATAGGAACTGGGTGGTCATTATACGCTTCTCCATATAGGGCATCTTCAATAAAAAGGTGCCTGGGGATTTTGCCCATAACCTGAAGAATTCTTTCATCTTTAATTCCACGGGTGACGAGCTGATTTTTTACCATTCTTTCTCTTGAAAGATTAAAATCATGAGACATACAGCGTTATTACTCCTCTATTCTCTCGCATTTCCATAACGTGCTTGTTAAATCAGTCCTCTGTCCACACCACAAGCAATTAATCTCTCAAACTCCTTGGCAGGCTTGAAAAATGAAAGGCCGTATTTTTCATAAATTTCCTGTATTCTCCTCTGGATTACTCTTACGCCCTTCTGGCTCACATAGCGGGCAGGGCCATGCCAGCAATCTGGGAACCCGATTCCCAATATAGCTCCAATATCCATACTAAAATAGTCTCGCACAACGCCCTCATCCAGACAAAGAAAGGCCTGGTTTACCATGGCAAGCAAAAGCATCTCTTTTACCTCATCCCTTTCAGGAGTCGGAAGGGATTTGTTGTGAACAATAAATTCCAAGGCCGATTTATCTGGCTTTAGTCCGTCTTTATAAAAGCAGGGTTTGCCAGCACCTGTATATCCCGCCTTATACATCTTGATAAGAGTCTCTGGCACAGGCAGCAGGTCAGGAATTCGGGATTTCATGAAAAGGCCTGCATGGTATACTACATTTCCCCCTGCAGTGCCATACACATGCAGGGGTCCCTGAGGAAAGCCTGCCTCAAGGGCCAGACGATCTATTTCCCATGGGTCGAGCCCCATTTCTGCCAGATAAAAACCAGTCATCACAAACACACCAAAGGTGCGGCTGGTATAAAATCCAGGCCCATCACCCACGATGATGCAGGTCTTTCCCTGCTGACGACCAGAAGTCACTGTAGTGGCAAGTGCTGTTTCAGAGGTTGTAGGACCTTGAATTACCTCCAGGAGAGGCATCAGGGGTACGGGCGAAAAGTAGTGCATCCCAACTACCTGTTCTGGCCGATCTGAGTGTGCTGAAATTTCCTCCATGGGTATGGTAGAGGTATTCGAGGCGAAAATGATATCAGCATTGACATCCTGTACCTGTTTGAGAATTTTTTGCTTCAGATCCAAATCCTCAAACACCGCCTCTATAACCAGGGGAGTGCTCTTGAGTTCTCCATAATCCTTCATACGCCGAATATTATTCATGACTCGTTCTTTCCGCTCTGGGAGCCAACGGCCCTTTTTGACTAATAATTCCAAACCATTACCGATCTTTTCTCTTCCTGCCTGTGCTGTCTGTTCATCCACATCAAAGAGTGCTACCTTCATGCCATTATCAGCGCAGATCTGGGCTATCCCCTGCCCCATTAACCCGGCACCAATGATGGCTATTTCTGGTGTCGGTATGGCCTTTTTTGGGTTAATTCTTGCTAATTTGGGACCAAGGCTCGTGATGGAAAAAAAGAGGTCAACCTTGTTTTTGACATTAGGTTCTACAATTAATGGAGCGAAATGATGCACCTCATTTCGGACAGCCTCCTCGAAGGGTAAGCCAAGGCCCTCTTCAATGGCATCAATAGCTGCCTTGAAATACGGTTTCTCCGGGCACACAGTATAACGCTCACGTGCATTTTTAATAAGTGTTTGTTGTTCCTCTATACTCAACAGATTGGGTTCCTTCCATTCAGGATCGTAGTTTCTGTTCACTATACCTTTATTGTTCTCAATCCATTTTTCCGCCTCGAAGAAAATTTCATCCTTAGAGACCATGGTCACTAACCCTGAGTTTGAGTAAGATTCCACAGGTAGAATCCTTCCACCCAGAATAATATCCAATGCGGTCTTGAGTCCCATAACCCTTCTGAGAATTTCAGGCCCGCCACTAGCAGGAAAGAGGCCTACATTGATCTCAGGAAGCCCCAATTTTGATCCAGAGGTAGCAAATATATGATCACAGCCCCACAAAAGGACCTCAAAACCACCTCCAAGGGCTGTTTGGCCCACCAGTACGGCCACGACTGGAAAGGGGCTTTTAGCCAGTGCCCCCAGTGTCTCATGAAGTTTCAGGACAAGATGCTTTACATTAAGAGGTGACGGGTCCTTCATGATCTCCATAAGGTTGGCTCCATCCAAGAAACTCTTTGCCTTTCCTGATGCTAAAACAACGCCTTTCACCCTGTCGCTTTTAGCCTTTTCCGTTGCCTCTCCCAGCTCTGTAATAAATTGCTCACTAATGGTATTAACAGGTCCAGCTGTATCAATCTCAAAAATTGCTACACTCTTTTCCCTATCGATTTTATATATGATTTCCTGCACGCTATTATCTCCTTTGGATTCTTTGAGCTACTTATTTTAATTGTATAGTACGCAGATTCTCGCAGATATCCGCAGAAAAATATATATTTAAAATCTTGATAATCTGCGTCTATCTGCGTCCAAAATGGAAATTCCTGTGATATCAAGCTACCCGAATAATAACCCCCTCCCCCTGTGTCAATCCTCCACAAATGGCAGCCACTCCTTGCCCACCGCCACGTCGCCTTAGTTCATACATCAAGGTCATCGCTATTCGAAGGCCTGATGCGCCCACCGGATGACCGATTGCTACCGCCCCGCCATTGACATTGGTTTTTGAGATCAGCTCATACCATTTCTGCTCATCTTCACCGGCCAAGATCTTGGTGCTCACAAGAGGCATGGCTGCAAAGGCCTCGTTAATCTCAATGAGATCCATATCATCAATGGTCATCCCGTTTCTGTCCAGTACCTTTTTTATGCTCATAGCCGGTATCCAGGAAATACCATAGGGCATATCGGTTTCACCAGCTTGATCTACTATGGTTCCAAGTATTGGGAGACCCAAGGATTTTGCCTTTTTCTCTGTCATTGCTACCATGGCAGAGGCGCCATCGTTTAGCCCCGGAGCATTTCCGGCAGTAGTCGTCTTTGAGCCAAATACAGTAGGAAGCATCTCAATAAGGGCAACACTTCCATTGGGCCTCGGCATTTCGTCCGCCAAAAAAAGATATTCCCTTCGTCCTTTTCTCACTTTTATGGGAACAATTTCATCTTCAAATTTCCCCGCATTCATGGCATCTGCCCATTTCAGGTGCGAGCCCATGGCAAAGGTGTCGAGCATCCTCTTGGAAATGCCGTACTTTTCCGCCCCATCGGAGGCATCCACCGCTACTGAATTATAGCCAGGATAGGAGATAGGATAAATAGGATCAGAAAAATTCACCTTTCCAATCCTTACGCCAGCTCTCAACTGTCGACTGGAATGAGGTACACGGCTCATGGCCTCTACCCCTATGACCAGTGCTGATTCGAGCTCGCCAAGACGCATCCCCCAGAGAGCCATGCGGAGACCCGTAAGGGGTGAACAACATGCCGTGTCCAGTGTAGTAGCAAAGACGTCACACCCCAGCTTGAGGCCGATCTGTCTGCCAGTAACAGAGCCTGCTTCAAAGGAACTCGGTATACAGTTACCAACGAAAATTTGATCTATATCCTTGGTTATGTCTTTTCCAGGTGCCGTAAGAGCTGCCTTAGCCACATGGACAGCCACATCAAGTGGTTCCATTTCTGACAGGGAACCCAAGTATTTACCAAAAGGGCTTCTTTTGGCACTCACAATCACATAATTTTCTGCCATCCTATCTCCTTTTCATTAAAAAACTAAATGAATTCTCATGATTATTTCTCACTCACCCTACTGAGTATATGATCTGCAAGCATGTTTCTCTGTATTTGGCCTGGTTCTAAAAAAAGATCAAGCACTTTTGCATCTCTGTAAAAATGCTCAATATGGCCCTCCGTCATATACCCATACCCCCCATAGATCTGGACAGCTTCATATGTAGTCCTATATGCTGCCTTTGAGGCAATCATTTTAGAGATAAGAATAGCTCGATCATCAGGCGCTCCCTTATCAAACGACCATGCTGCCTTATAGGTGATAAGCCGTGCCATTTCCACATCTATATACATATCTGCCAGTTTGTTTCTTATGGCACCAAAGCTTGCAATCGGTTTACCAAACTGCTCTCTTTTTTTACTATACTCTAATGCCTTATCCAGTCCGCCCTGAGCAATACCTATGCCCATGGCACCGGTTTTAATCCTCATCTCATTTAAAAAATTTTGCAGCTGAAAATAACCTGTGTCTTCTTGCCCGACTATATTCTCTACTGGAACACGAACATTGGTGAAAGCAACCTGGTCCACTGGGACCATCCTCATGCCCACCTTTTCTCCCATGCTCGATACCTCTATCCCGCCTATCTCTCTTTCAAGCAGAATAACGGCTTGTGCATTCGGTGTATCCGGCCTGGTTTGGCAGACAACGATTATATAGTCTGCTATGCTTCCAAGTGTAACAAAGGACTTCATTCCATTAATCATGCATCCGTGTTTATTTATTTTTGCAGTGGTTGCTAAGGGTGACAGAAAATACCCTTCCTCTAAGAAGGCACTTGTAACGATGACTTTCCCGTGTACAATAAAAGGTAGGATTCTTTTTTTCTGATCTTCATTTCCATTCCTTACAATCATTTCTGAGCCAAAATCTGAAAGCGCCAATGCCATCCCAATGCCAGAATCTTGCCGGCAAAATGCCTCTACTATCAGGGCATTCTCCAAAAGACCAAGTTCCTGCCCACCGTATTCTTCAGGAAATTGTACCCCAATAAATCCAAGCTCACAGGCCTTTTTCCAGATGTTTAATGGAAATTGCTGCCTTAAATCATAATCGAGTGCGGCATCTGGATCAAATTCGCCTTTGGCAAACTCGCTGGCCGCCTTTTGGATATCTATCTGCTCAGTAGTTAAATGAAAATCCATGAAATATAATTTCTTAAAATATTGCTTGTAATTATGTTCCTGCCTTGGAATTTTGAGTAGATGGCATCAAATTCCCAATTTTTTCCCTATAATCCTCTTCATAATCTCATTAGTCCCAGCATAGATAGGGTGCGCTCTTGCATCCCTAAAAAACCTGCCAACTTTATAGTCTTCTAAGTATCCATAATCTCTGTATAGTTCCATGCACTGAGATATAATCCTATTGGCCATATCAGAGGTCCACCATTTGGCCATTGATACCTTTTTAATGATATCTTCACCATTTATGTGATCATAGATAAGACTATTTAAAAAGGTGCGTCCTATCTCAATATCAGTCGCCATCTCCGCTATCCCGTTTGCATCAATCGGTATCTCCGAGTGATGTAAGCCTTTCCTTTGTTTGTAAGAATCAAGAGTCATATTAAATGCAGCCTCTGCCGATGCCTGAGACATGATAGCGCTTACAAGCCTCTCTTGCTGGAGTTTTTCCATCATATAATAAAAGCCTTTTCCTTCCTCTCCCAAGAGGTTGGATACAGGTACCTGACAGTCTCTGAATATAAGCTCACCTGTATCCTGACTATGCCACCCTGTTTTTTCCAGGTTTCTACCCCTGGAAAACCCAGGTGAGCCGTCCTCCACACAGATAAGGCTGATATCTTTATACGGAGATCCTTTTCCTGTCTCTGTTTTACAGGCAACCACAATAAGGTTAGATAGTATGCCATTGGAGATGTATATCTTCTCTCCATTAATGATATAATTTTCTCCCTCTCTCACGGCAGTTGTTCTAATGGAGGATAGATCTGAGCCTGCATCCGGTTCCGTCATAGCCACAGCAAGAATTATATCACCTGAAATGCAGCCAGGAAGCCACTTTTTTTTCTGCTCTTTATTTCCAAAAGTATGTATATATGGGGCCACAATATCACTATGAAGTCCGGCCATAAGGCCATATACACCAGCATAGGCCATCTCTTCAGTGATAATAAAGGAAAACTCAAGTCCAAGTCCCGCACCACTATATTCTTTTTCAACCCAGGGACACAGGTATTCATTCTGGCCCATTTTCTTCCAGACTTCCTTAGGAATAATCCCCTCTTTCTCCCACTGGTCATAAAAAGGAATTATCTCTTTGGAAAGAAAGTGTTTAAATGTCTCCCTAAAAAGAAGATGTTCTTTTCTATATAGGTTTTTATACATGGTTAATTAAAGGTGGGGATCAGGGAAGCCATTTTAACCCATCCGTCTACCTCCTAAAAACTTTATCTTGATCTCGGATTTCTTTTTATACCCTTTCCTTAAACTCGGTGCCCAATAACCCTTCTGGGCGGACAAGGAGAACCAGGATAATAATCAGGAAGGCAAGCGTGTTTTTGAAGGCAATGGTTACAAAACCACCGGCCAGACTTTCAGCAACCCCCAGAATGAGACCACCCACAATGGCGCCTGGCAGGCTGTTTAATCCGCCCAAAATAGCCGCTGCAAAACCCTTAAGAAATGGTTCCAGCATAAAGAAGGGATCCAAAAGCAGGGCTGGTGCTAGAAACAGCCCGGCCATCACTCCCAATAGTGCGGCCAGTCCCCAGCTCAGGGCAAGAATACTCCGGGTGGGGATCCCCATGGTCTGGGCTGCGGGAAGATTTTCAGAGGTAGCACGCATGGCCAGTCCCAGTCGTGTTTTTTGTACTAATAGATAGAAGAGTAGGCTCGCAAGCAAACCGATGCCAAAGGTTCCAAGGCTCAGCTGGCTGATCACCACACCACCAAGCCGGTAGACCTTGGTGTCCGATAGAGGAAAGGGAAAGGATTGGGGCTCTGTTCCTCCGAAGTATGAGATGAGACCTTGCAGGATCAATCCGAACCCTAGGGTCAGGATGATCTGGCCAAGTTGTGTAGCCTCACGCCGCTGGGCTGGTATCAGGACAGAGAAATAGAAGGTCATCGCCAAAGCAAAGCCAAAGAGAAGAGCAAGAATGAAAGCCACTCCCCAGTGGAGATTAAGTCCCAGAAAGGTAAAGGCAAAAAAGGTACCCGCAGTGGCGATATCACCGTGAGCAAAATTAAGGATACGGGTAGAGCGATAAATAAGTGCCAACCCCAGCGCGACAAGAGCATAAATGCTGCCTGTTGCGAGGCCCGAAACAAAGTATTGCAAAAACTGTGTCATCTATCTTTTCCTCCTGGAGATCTTTGCTAGCGGAAAGGCCAGTTTCTTAAATACAGTCGCATCTTAAACCACCTACCGTAAAGGCCCAATGGTTCAAAAATCAATACAATGAGTATGGTCACGCCATAGATAACAGGCACCATCTCCCTGTAGGCACTGAAAACCTGGGGCACTAAAATGACAAAGGCCGCACCCATTATAGAGCCTTCCACAGAGGCCAGTCCTCCGATAATAACGGCCACGAAAAGGGTGATTGCTTCCATAAAGGTAAACATGTTCGGCTCAAGATAGCCCATAAACAGGCCGAAAAGCCCTCCCTGGACCCCGGTATAAAAGGAGCTGATGGCAAAGGACAGCAACTTGTATCGGGTCAAATTCACCCCGATGACCTCAGCTGCAATGTCATTATCTCGGATAGCAATAAAGGCTCGCCCCATATAAGAAGAGATTATATTATATGAGGTCAGGGTAAAAAGCAGGGCAATTAAAAAATTAAAATAATAATTAAAGGTTATTCGCGACAGGCCGAATAGAGGAGAAAGTTTGTTTATGATCAAGCCCATGCGACCACCAGAGAGCACCTCAAAATTAACAAAGATCTGATAAACAGCAATGCCAAATCCCAGGGTAGCGATGGCCAGGTAAGGCCCTTTGAGACGAAGAGAGGGAAACCCGACCAGTAGACCAAAGATTCCTGCTGCCAGCCCTCCAGAAAGAAGCCCAATCGGCCAGGGGATGCCGAGACGAGCCATATGCCCAAAGGTGAATGCGCCAATGGCCAGGAATGCGGCCTGGCCAAAGGAAATCTGGCCAGTGTAGCCGATGAGAATGTTCTGCCCTTGAACGCCAATTGAGTAAATAAAGATGATGGTGGCGATATAGGTTATATGTTCCGGGGCATACCAGGGAAGCAAAAGCAGTAACAACACAAAGGTTCCTACCCAAATACGGGTCCATGGCTTACGGATGAGCTGCAGTTCTTCCTGGTAACTTTCAATAAGATCCACTGTTTCTATCTATCCTCGGTAGAGTTTGTTGATCAGGTCTGCATACCGTTCCTCCAAAAAACGCCGCTTGACCTTTTTGGTAGGGGTCACGTCACCATCCTCCTCATAAAACCGCCTTGGCAGTAACGCAAACTTTTTGACGGTTTCCACCCTGGAAAGGGTTTTATTCACTTTGGAGACTTCACTGTTGATAAGCTTTCGTATCTCCGAGTTCTGGGTAAGGTCAGCAAAGGTGGTGAAAGGGATCCGGTGATCCTGAGCGTATTTGGTAACATTGTCTTCGTCGATCAAAATAAGGGCCGTTAAATATTTCCGGCGATCCCCAACGACAACTGCATCCTGGATATAGGAACTAAATTTCAATTTGTTCTCTATAAAGGCAGGTGTAATGTTTTTGCCACCTGCTGTGATGAGAATATCCTTCTTTCGATCCATGATCTTTAGGAACCCATCCTCCATGGCTCCTACATCGCCGGTATGAAGCCAGCCATCTCTAATGGTTTCTTTGGTGAGCTCTGGATCCTTAAAGTACCCCTTAAAGACGATAGGCCCCCTTGCCAGGATCTCCCCGTCTTCCGCAATCTTGACCTCGATGCCAGGGATAGGCTCCCCCACGAATCCCCAGCGTGGTCGGTTTAAGCGCTGAACTGCAATCACCCCGGTGGATTCTGTCTGGCCATAGCCCTCCCTCAAAGGAATGCCCAAGGCATTGAAATACTCAAAAAGCTCAGGAGAGGCTGGAGCTGCTCCGCATACGGCGTACCTCACCCGCTCAAAGCCCAGCTGTCTTCTCAAATGGTACAGGACAAGGCAGTAAAAGGGCCAGTAAAGAAGTCCCCAGAGATAGCGCTCCCTGGTTTTCTTTTTCGCCCGGACATAGTGAAGGCCTACAAGGACCGCAAGGCGGTAAAAGAGCCTTTTCAGGGATGTGGAGTCAGACATCCGTATCTCGATCATGGAGGCAAATTTTTCCCAAATCCTGGGCACACTGGCAAAAACAGTGGGAGAGACCTCCCGCAAGTTCTGGGCTAGGGTATCTATGCTTTCCACGAAATTGACAGTCCCTCCGCTCCATACTGCCTGGAAAAGGGAGATGAGGTTCTCATAAATATGGGCAAGGGGAAGGTAGGAGAGCATTTCGTCACTCTGGTAAATGGGGTTGGCTGCCATGAATGACTCGGTAAGGCTCAGGATATTTTGGTGGGTAATCATGGCCCCTTTGGGTGGACCGGTAGTGCCTGAGGTGTAAATCATCATGGCCGTGTCCTGGGGATCAATGGCCTCCATGCGCTCCAAAATACTTTCTGGATGGGCTTCCAAGTAACCCCTGCCCTGTTCCATGAATTCATCAAACAAAATGATTCTTTCGTGGGAAAAACCCCAGAGTCCTTTTGGATCCCAGACCACCACCTGTTTCAGGTTAAGCTCGGAAAAAATCTGGAGAACCTTGTCTACCTGCTCCTCGTTTTCCACAAAAAGAACTGTGGATTCTGAATGGCCAACCACATAGGCCACCTGCTCTGCAGCAGAGGTAGGATAGACCCCACAAGTCGTGCAGCCAATGGTCATAGTTGCCAGATGGCAGATCAGCCATTCCGGACGATTATCTCCCAGGATGGCAACCCTGTCCCCCGGTTGAAGGCCAATAGCGAGAAGACCAGCTCCTGCTTCTCGCACCTTCTGCCCGTATTGCCTCCAGGATAAACGGTTCCAGATACCGTAGTCCTTCCGCCTGAGGGCCACACGGTCTTTCTGGTCGTCCACCTGCTGAAAAAAGAGAGAGGGAAAGCTTGCCAGCATCTTTCCCATTACCATGTCCTCCTCTTCTTGTAGAGTCTCCATCCCTTGGGAGAAATCGCCTCACCTCCCAGACCGAGGTAGAGTTCCTGGACATCCTCGTTTTCTTGCAGTTCCTTGGAAGTCCCTTCCAAGACAATACGCCCGGATTCCATGATATATCCAAAGTTTGCAATGCGCAGGGCCATCCTGGCATTCTGCTCAACCAGGAGAATGGTTGTGCCTGTCTCGCTAATCTGGGAAAGGGCATCATACACATAGCGGGCTACCAGTGGGGCAAGCCCCAGGGAGGGCTCATCAAGCATGAGGAGTTTGGGACGGCGAAGCATAGCTCGTGCCATGGCTAGCATCTGTTGTTCTCCTCCGGAGAGGGTCTCGGCCTGCTGACTGGCACGCTCCTTTAGAATAGGAAAAAGCTTGAAAATGAATTCAAAGTCATCCCTGATACCCTTATCCTTTCGGCCCCAACAGCCTAGGTCCAGATTCTCCTTTACATTAAGCTCCCTAAACAGGCCCCGATCTTCAGGGACATAAACAATCCCTAACACAGAAATTCGCTCCGGGGCTAGCCGGTGGATCCGCTTTCCAAGAAATTCGATGGTCCCCTTGTTGGGCTGGTCCTTTAGCAGACCGGCAATAGTTTTTAGCAATGTTGTTTTACCCGCACCGTTTGGCCCTAAAACTGCAAAGATCTCCTTTTCCTTCACCTCCAGGGAGAGGCCATGGATGGCATATATCCGGTCGTAGTAAAGGGTTTCAATGCTGGCAATTTTAAGTAAAGGAATCATATCTATTGATGTCTTTAGTCAGTTGTCAGCGATCCGTTGTTATTCTTTTGCGACTGACAACGGACCACTGACTACTGACAACCATTATTCATCGCCCAAATAGGCCTTGATAACCTCGGGTGTTCGCTGAACCTCCTCGGGACTGCCCTGTGCGATCTTTTGCCCATAGTCCAGTGCTATCATGCGGTCTGCCAGTTTTGAAGCAATCCTAAGGTCGTGCTCCACCAGGAGGATAGCCGTCTTATATCTGCCACGAATCTCTGTAATACGGTAGGCGGCCTCCTCTTTTTCCTCTGAAGTCAGCCCTGCGATAGGCTCGTCCAGAAGGAGCAAGTGTGGTTCCATGGCCAAGGCCCGGCCCATCTCCACGCGCTTCTGAACGCCGTAAGGACAATCTGAAACTCTGGCCTGCCTGTAGGCCTGAAGGTCCAAGAAATCAATAATCTCCTCCACCAACTTCCTGTGTCGGAGTTCCTCTCTTCGTATTCGCAGAAATGCATAGAAGGAATTTTTCCGGAACTTGATATGTCTGCCCAGAAGCAGATTATCCAGAACAGTCATATGGAGGAAAAGGCGCAGGTTCTGAAAGGTCCGGGCAATACCCCTTTGAGCAATTGAATCAGGAGAGAGCCCAAGAAGGCTCTCTCCCTGAAAAAGGACTTCTCCACTATCTGGGTGGTAGACACCGGAGACACAATTAAAAAGAGTCGTCTTGCCCGACCCATTTGGGCCAATCACCCCCACAATCTCTTCCTGTTCAAGTCCGATATCTACGTCTGATAGGGCCTGGATTCCCCCAAAGCTGATGGACAGCCCGTTAATCTCCAGAAGGGACATAAACTTAGAAGTGTGCCTTGTGGATTGTGAATGGTTCAAGAGGTACAACTTTCCCCTTAACTGCACGACCCATTCGAGAGGCATTGTTGCCATGCCTGCGGTTGGGTCCGTAAGTTACAGGGGCGCCGACTCCCTCAGGCTTCCAGTTTTTGATCATCTCCATCCCCTTGATCATGCTCTCCGGGGTGAGATTACGTCCAGCATTTTTAAGGCCTTCCACCAGGTGAATCATTGAGACCGCGCCAAAAAGAGCAAGATATTCCTTTCCAGCGAGCTTGGGATTATACTTTTTTAGGATTTCCACAACCCTATCGGCTGCAGGATCAGAACCCGGCACACCAGAATTTCCGGGAAGTGCAATATAGGTCCCCTCCCACGCTTCTCCGCCTATCCTATACATTATTGGGTCTCCAAGCGTAAATGTGGCCAGAACCTTGGGACGATAACCTACCTTGGCCATCTCTTTGACGATGAGTGCTCCGTGTGTCGGGGTGGCATAAATAATAAGTGAATCGGCACCAGACTCCTTCACCTTGAGGGCATGTGTGCCCAGGGCCCTCTCAGTGACCCCATAGGGAATACCTGCCACTAACTTAGCCTTACCCGGCATTGCAGCCAGTGCCTTTTGGACTCCTGGTATGGCCATTTTGCCATAGTCATCGTTCTGATAAAAGATAGCTATTTTCTTGGATCCCAGCTTTTTCACCGCATATTTGGTTATATACTCGGCCTCATCCTCGTAATCGGGATACGCAACAAATATGTAGCGTAACTTATCCTTTGGCATTCGGGCCCAGATTCGGATATCACCATAGGGTGCAATCAAGGGTATTTTATTTTCAGGGAAGAAGTCCTTGGCCGCATTCAGGATAGCTGTTCCAAGGAGGGCACTAACGGCAAAGATCTTCCCCTTCATCTCCTGAAGGTTGGCCATGGCCCTTGTAGGGTTATAGCCGTCGTCCTTCAAGATGACCTTGATCTTTCTACCGTGAATGCCTCCCTGGTCATTTATGTAATCAGCCCATGCCTTGCCACCGAGCCCTGTAAGTCCCCACAGGGCGGCAGGCCCGGAAAGGGGTGTAGTCCAGCCAACCACCACCTCGGTGTCTGACACCCCCGTGACCTTAGCTGCAGCCGTTGATGGAACTATCAGGATGAAAACAAGCATAATTCCAGCCCAAAATGTTATTTTCCTCATGGCTACCTCCTTTTAATAAAAGGTTAATTTGATTTAAAAGAACCAGGAATCAAGTATATTTATTGTTAATTGATAGGTCAATCAGTTTTTTTACCAGGAAGTACTCATCTTAAAATGTGAGCTATTCTCACTTTTAAAGAAGTGTTATTCTGTTAAAATATACTTGGATATGATCTCCTTCATAATCTCTGTGGTCCCACCGCCAATAGAAAGGATTCTATTATCCCGGCAAAGTCTCTCAATCAAGTATTCTCGTAGGTAACCAAATCTACCATGGATCTGGCCTGCATCATAGGTGACCTGATCACTCACCATGCAGGAAAAATTCTTGGCCATAGAAATTTCCTTGACCTGGTTTAACCCGGACCCTATTTTTGCCGCAACCCGGTAAACAAATTCCCTGCTTGCCTCCACCAGGGTAGCCATATCAGCCAGCTTGTGACGGGTGACTTGAAAACTTGAAAAAGGCCGCCCTGGCGCCACTTTTTCCTTCACATATTTTAATGATTCTTCAAGAGCGAGCTGAGAGGTCATATTTGCTATAATGGAAAGCTGTAATCTCTCATTTTGAAAATTTTTCATGATAACATAAAAACCCTGCCCCTCCTTCCCCAGAAGGTTTTCAGCAGGTACCTTGCATTCATCAAAGAATATTTGTGCCGTATCCGAGGCCCACCATCCCATTTTTTCTAACTTTGCAGACACTGAATACCCAGGTGTGTCAGAATCTATGACAAGAAAACTAATTCCTTTATACCTCTCCTCCCCTGTTCTCACAGCACAGGTCAATTGGTTTGCCCTGAAACCACTCGTGATAAACATCTTGCTTCCACTCACCACATAATGGCCACCACGCAGGATCGCTCTGGTGCTAAGACTTGCTACATCTGAACCGCCGCTTGGCTCAGTAATACCGAGTGCGGCAATTTTACTTCCCCTCAAGACAGGTAGCACAAAGCGTACTTTCTGCTCTTCTGTTCCCATAGACAAAATTGGAGGGATGCTGATATCCAATGAGCCAAGTCCTGCCGCTACACCAGCTGATCCGCATCGCATCAACTCCTCGGAACAAGCTATCTTTATAAAAATATCTCCATCTGAACCGCCGTAAGCCTTGGGGTAACCAATGCCGAGGATGCCTGCTTCTCCAGCTATACGGTAAAGTTCCTTGGGAAATTCACCCTTTTCTTCCCACTCATTCACAAAGGGATTAATTTCACTTTCAACGAACTTTCTGACTTTCTGGCGGATGAGTTTGTGCGGCTCGCCAAAGTATTCCTGAAATCCCATTATAGTATCACCTTAATAGGGGTCTCCCCATATCCCTTTTTTATCAATAAGGGATCACGCGAGTTGTCGTTTAAAAATTATGCATATTAGCGGAATTGAGGTGTGATAAAAAACATCGTAACTACATAGGTTCAAAGTTCCAGGTTCACAGTTCAAGCCCGCCCTGGTGCGACTTCCTTGGCAAATATTGCAATTTCTATATTATTGATAAGTCCTGGCAATACAGCCTAAGCATTGCACGCTCGGTCTGGGCCAGGGGTTAGAGAGATAAAATACTGCCGAATCATCAATCTAAAGTATTTGGTTTCGATTTAAAGATAAATAAGGAGTTCATCCGATTCTTGCCACAAGCCACGCCGTATTGCATGGATGTCAACGGTGAACCTTGAATCCCGATTTATCGGGAAACTCGACAACCTGAGTAATTACAAAATATCTTTAGAACGGAAAAAGTTCCGGGATTCTTTGAGCCAGCATGATGTCTCCACTGACCTTAAGTTGGCCGCCCATGAATGCCTGCATGGCGTTCAGCTCCCTATTGACAATGGAAAGCCATGTTTCACCTGACATAGTTAAAGTTACAGTCGGCGCCTCATGAGTGCCTTCCTGAATTTGACAGGCGCCATCTTTGACCCTTACATTCCAGGTTCCTCCGCCTTCTCCAGTGATATGGAACTGGAAGGCTACATCCAATCCCTGGGCAGCACCAAAGTTAAAAATCTCTGGCATATTGGTGAAAACCTCTTTGACATTTGTTAAAGCCATGTTTTCCTCCTTTTTGAAGTTTGCACTATGACGCTGGTGGTATAACAACCGTCTCTCCTTCTGCAACCACCTCTCCCCGCTGGTTTGCCCATGTAAGTTTCATCCTCACCCATCTCTTATCTTCGATCTTTTCTTTTACCTCTGCTGTGGCGGTGATGGTATCACCAAAAAAAGTTGGGGCCTTGAAACGGCAGGTAATCTCCACGAGAACGGTCCCCATTCCAGGTAATTTCATGCCCAGAACCGGAGCAATCAAACTTTGGGGAAGGGCCCCATGAGCAATCCTGGTTTTAAAAGGAGTTTGTCGAGCATACTCCTCGTTCACATGAAGCGGATTGAAATCCCCGCTGATACCGGCAAAGAGATAAACATCCGCTTCAGTGATTGTTTTAGAGAAACTTGCATGCTCTCCAATTTGCAATTCATCGTAGCTCTTTCCTTGCTCTATTTTCATGATATCTCCTGCTTTAATTAGCTCATAGCTTATAGCTTATAGAATAACTGGTGGCTATTAGCTATATGCTATCAGCTATTGCTACCTGTGCTTTAGGCCTAATCGTTCCCTACATTCCTCTATTGTAGCTACCTCTCGTCCCTGATCCCGTATCATCCTTGCCGCCTTTTCAACCAATTCGCCGTTACTCTTGACCATCACACCGGAGGAGATATAAAAATTATCCTCCAGACCAACCCGAACATTTCCTCCCAAAGCAATCGCAGTAGCTACCATCCGCCATTGATCTTGACTGATACCAATTACCTCCCAATCACTATTAGGAGGGAGCAAGCGTACTTGATGGGCCAAATTTTCGGTTGTAGGAGGTATTCCGCCAAGCACACCCATGATCAGGCTGAATTGATATGGAGGCTCTAATAGACCCATGTGTATCAAAGGAAAAGAATTTCCAATGTGCCCTGAATCAAAGCACTCCATTTCCGGTTTGACGCCGCTATTTTTCATAGCAGAAACCAAGGGAACGATCTCGGAAAAAGGGTTAGCAAACACAAAGTCAAATACAAACGTCTTTTTTTCTGGGTGGTATTTAGCATAGTTCATCGACCCCATATTCAAAGCACCAATAGCCGGCTGAATTGCTTTAATTGGGGCAATCTTTTTTTCCACCGGAATCCCCACTGCTCCAGTAGAGAAATTGATTATCACCGGGCATGTGGCAGTCACAGCTTCATATATATGCCGGTAGTCCTCCACCTCATAGCTCGGGGACCCGTCAGGCTTCCGTGCATGGATATGAACCACGGCTGCCCCTGCCTCATAGGCCTTTTTGGCCTCAGACGCATATTCCTCTGGCTTGTACGGTATAGCTGGGCACTGATCTCTATTGGCAACCACGCCAGAAAGGGCACATGTGATCATGCACGAACGCTCATAGTTACGATTTTCGGTGATCCACAATGAAGTCATCTGCAACTATCACCTCCCTTTAAACCTGGGTTTTCTTTTTTCAATAAAGGCCATCATGCCCTCTTTGGCATCCTCGGTAGAAATGACCTCCCCTAAAGCCTTGCACAGATAATCAACTGCATCTTCAAAGGGCATAGTGTCTATGGCACGAAATGCCTCTTTGCCAATACGGACCCCAATTGGACTTTTAGACGTCAAGATCTTTAAGGTATTTTGAACCTCATCATCCAGGCAATTGGGTTCCACAGAACGGGATATGAGTCCTATATTTTCTGCCTCAGGAGCCAGGATTTTGCGGCCTGTGAGAACCATGTCCATCAACTTTTTCCTGTTCATGTTTCTAAAAAGGAGCGCACCTACCATCATAGGGAAAACCCCTACATTAACCTCTGGAGTACAAAAAAATACATCATTCCGGGCAATAACGATATCACACGAGAGCATCACACCTATACCGCCTGCAAGGCATGGTCCATTGACCCGAGCAACCAAGGGTTTTCCACATCGGGCCATCTTTTTGAGAAGTTCAGCATAATTCCTCGCACCGGACGAGCTATCTTCCATGTTCCTGCCCAGAGTAGTAGCCAGATCTGCACCTGAGCAAAAGGCCTTTTCTCCTACTCCTGTTATACAGACAGCATATACTGCTTCATCCTGCTCAACTCTATCTAAGTACTCCAGGAAGGCAGTTATCATATCCTGACTGATAGCATTTCTCTTTTCCTCGCGGTTGATTGTAAGAAAGGCTACATGTTCCATCACCTCATAAAGAAGCTCCTTACTCATTTTCAGTTGCCTCCTCCTCGATTTCCACCAAGATATCACCAGGGGCCACCTTTGCGTCTATTGATGTGTGTATCCTCTTTACCGTGCCATCAGAGGGTGCCACAAGAGTAGTTTGCATCTTCATTGCACTTACTACAATTAAACCCTGGCCACGTTTTACACGCTCTCCTTCCTTGACCATGATCCTAAGGACTACCGATGGCATAGGGGGTGTTACTTCTCCTGGGGTTTCTTCTGGGCCTCTGCGTCTGGCCCGGCGTGCAGGTAATTGGTCCGCATCCTGGATAAAAAAAGTACGGCCGTTCACAAAGATGTGCTTCCCTTGATCTCCTGTGGCAACAAACACTTCTGTAGATTTTCCATTCATGACCAGGTGAAAACACCTATCGACAACGCTCTTGTATAGAACATGATATTCCTTTCCCTTTATGATAGCCTGAACAGTATGTTCGCTATCAGAATGAGAGACATCCACATCAACCGTCTCTTCTAAGATTTTAAGGCGATATTTCATGCTCACATCTTTGTAACTAGATCAGATTAGCGTAAAGATTATATGTCTTTTATAGCAATTGCTTTATTCTACTAATGCAGGATGATGGCACCCATCTCTTTCACTTTGTTCAAGACAAGTTCGCCCATTACTCCAACATTCCATTAATCCACTATTCCAGTTGGGGCAAAGCCCCTAATTTCTACATCCTCCATTCCCCAAGCGTGTCCCAGGGTGTGGGCCAGCCCCTGTCGCTCACTTTAGCTGAGGTTCTCCCACGGGAGGCCATCTCTTCAACCACATACGCGATTCCTGCCAAATCCTCATCCTCCTTACTCTGACTCCAGTTTTCAAAGTGACGATCTATAAAACCGGTGTGTGTATTTCCCTTTATAAATTCCTTGGAACTAAGAACATCGATCAGAAATGGAATTGTGGTGCGAACCCCTAAAATCACATAGTTTTTAAGGGCACGGATCATACGCTGGCGGACCGCTTCCCTCGTCCCGGCTGTAGCAATCAGCTTGCTGAGAATAGGATCATATTCCATAGGAATTTCAAATCCCTCATAAATACCGCTATCATTTCTAATACCAGGCCCTGCTGGCTCCCGATAAAGGACAACAGTCCCTGGAGAAGGGAAAAAATTGTCCTCCGGATCTTCAGCATAAATCCGGCACTCAATGGCATGTCCCCTTTGAGTAATATCTTCTTGTGTAAAGGTTAAAGAGTTGCCTGCTGCTATCTCAAGCTGCTGCCTTACAAGATCAATACCAGTGGTCATCTCTGTGATTGGATGCTCCACCTGGAGACGAGTGTTTACCTCAAGAAAATAAAATTGTCCTGACTGATCCAGTAAAAACTCGACGGTTCCAGCATTGATGTATCCTGATGCCTTGATTGCTGACACAGCCACCTTTCCCATTTCGTTGCGAAGTATGGGTGTCATGGCTGGAGAGGGAGTTTCTTCGATAATTTTCTGGTATCTACGCTGGATTGAACACTCCCTTTCAAACAGATGCACCACATTTCCATGATGATCAGCTAACATTTGGAATTCCACGTGGCGAGGGGCTTCTATGTGCTTTTCAAGGTAGAGAGAGCCATCTCCAAAGGCCTTCTCCGCTTCACTCATGGCAGAGATACAGGATTCTTCCATTGTCTCTGGGTGTAAAACAATTCGCATCCCTTTACCGCCGCCGCCAGCAACGGCCTTAACCATAACTGGATAGCCAATTCGTTCAGCTTCACGGCGGAAGAGCGATTGGTTGTGTGATGCCTCCAGCATGCCTGGAATTATTGGCACATCGGCAAATTCCATGATCCGGCGGGCCAAGGTCTTGTTTCCCAGGTCCCTGAGGATACGGGAAGGGGGGCCAATGAAGGTTATCCCTGATGTTTCGCAGTATTCAGCGAATCCAGAATTTTCAGCCAGGAATCCGTAACCAGGGTGAATAGCTTCAGCACCAGTGCTTTTGGCTACAGCAATGATACGTTCGATATTAAGATAGCTCTCAGACGGTTCTGATTCTCCCAATAAGACAGCTTCATCCGCTTCTAAGACATGCGCAGCAGCAGCATCTACCTCTGAATATACCGCCACTGTGTGAATTCCCATTTCCCGGCAAGTTCTGATAATTCTAACGGCTATTTCCCCTCTGTTGGCAATTAATATTTTCTTGAACATAGACATTTACTCTTAATCTCAATCCTCTCACATTCTAAATGTTCCGTATCCATACACATCATCCCTCAGTGGCGCATTCAACGCCGCCGATATAGCCAACCCGAGTACATCTCTTGTCTTGGCTGGATCAAGGATTCCGTCATCCCACATGTTGGCTGTGGAATAGTACGCATTTCCCTCCCGTTCAGCCGAGGTAATAATCGGCTCCTTGATTTGACTCACCAATTCTTCGGAAAGTGGCGGTTTTCCTTCTCTGGCCAGCTGATCATTTTTTACTGTCACCATGACGCCAGCTGCCTGCTCGCCCCCCATCACACCGATCTGGGAATTGGGCCACATCCACAAAAAGCGAGGCGAATAAGCCCGGCCACACATACCATAATTGCCCGCGCCAAAGGAGGCCCCAATAATCACAGTGAATTTGGGGATAGTAGCAGTAGCCACAGCATTAACCATTTTATGGCCATCCTTTGTGATTCCCCCCCGTTCGTACTCCTTCCCAATAATGTAGCCTGTGATATTCTGGAGAAATACAAGGGGCGTTCCCCGTTTATCGCATAGCTGGATGAACTGGGTTGCCTTAAGGGAGCTCTCAGAGAAAAGAACACCGTTATTCCCTAATATACCTACTGGAAAACCGTGGATAAAGGCCCAGCCACAAACCAGAGTGGGGCCGTAATTTTCCTTGAATTCCAGAAATTCGCTTCCATCTACCATTCGGGCGATGACTTCACGGACGTCGTAGGCAATGTTGAGGCTCCTGGGAACGATGCCGTAAATTTCTTTGGGGTCATAAACAGGGGGTTTTGGCTCACGGAGTCCAATATCTGACTTCTGGGGAGGTGGGAGGTTTTTGACTATCTGGCGGATGATATCGATACAATGGTTATCATCTTCAGCAAAATAGTCAGAAACGCCTGACTCCCTGCAATGAACATTGGCCCCGCCAAGTTCATCGGCCGTAACTTCCTCACCTGTAGCAGCAAGGACAAGGGGTGGTCCACCCAGGAAAATGGCTCCGGTGCCCTTTACATGAACCACCTCGTCGCTCATGGCTGGTATATAAGCTGCGCCCGCTGTACATAAACCCATCACCCCACAGATCTGCGGAATTCCCATCTTGGATAGTAAGGCCTGGTTATAAAATATGCGACCACCGTCATCCGCATCCGGAAAGATCTCTGACTGGAGGGGTAAATAGGCTCCGCCGGAGTCTACCAGATAGATAATTGGGAGACGATTTTCCATAGCTATGGTCTGTATCCTAATACCTTTCTTGACTCCCATGGGATATATTGTTCCACCTTTTATCATGGAATCATTTGCATGGACGATGACCTCACGGCCTTCAACGATTCCGATTCCGGCAACGACCCCTGCCCCGTAAACCTTCTTATCATATAAACCTTTAGCGGCCAGTGGTGCTATCTCCATAAAGGGCGTATTCCTATCAAACAAGAGCTCCAGACGGGCACGGACAGAGAGCTTATTTTGTTGGGCAAGTCTGGCGCGCGCCTTTTCCGAGCGGTCTTCCTGCGCTATTTCCAGCTCTTTTCTTAAATCCGTTACCATGGCATCCATGGCCTGGTAGTTCTCCCTGTATTCCTCACTGGATGTATCTACTTTTGTTTCAATAATTTCCATGGTAATTCCTCTCTCATTACCTGCTTTACTTGAAACGCGAAAGACAGTGAGCAAGCTATTTTCTCTGTGCTCTCTGCAAATCTGCAGTGAACGTTTTCTCTACTATTTAGTCCATCTTTAGTACCCCGTCTGCAATCTTCATGCGGGATATCTCTGTAGAGGTGCCGGCAATCTGAAGATATTTAGCATTGCGATAGCCCTCTTCTGCAGGATTTCTACCTATATAGCCATGTCCACCCAGAATCTGCAGGGCTTGACTTGCTATTTCTTCGGCCGATTCTGCGCAAAAGACCTTGGCACAATATGCAACCACACTGGTTTCTCTGTTTCCGGTTCCAGCCATCCATGCAGCCCTATAGGCCAGCAATTGTGCTGTTTGTAAAAGAGTCAGCATCTCCGCCAGTTTGAAACCTACTTCCTGATATGCAATAATCGGCTTGCCTCCGCTTTTATGGTTTTTGGCGTAACTCAAAGCAGTCTTGTAACAGCGGTGCATCAATCCCAGGCTTCCCGCTGTGAGGATTTGATCTTCCCAGGTACGTATGGTCTTAAGAAGCTCTTCTCCCTCAAAGGGACCGATTACATACTTTGAGAGGGCAGAACAATTCGCTAATGAGATAGTGGAAATAGTCGTCCCATTGTATCCCAGGGTAGAGAGTCTTTGACCAATGGAAAGGCCTTCACTGCCTTTTTTGATCAGGAAAAAAACAATATTTTCTTTCACCTTTCCTGCAACGGCAATCCAGTCGGCAATCGGGGCATTTACTACGTGATTTTTCTCTCCATTGACTAAAAAACTGTCACCAACTTGAACTCCAGCAGTATGTAAAGGGTTGTTCTCAATATTCATGCCTCCCTCGGACAGGGCCACGGCTCCAATAAGCCTTCCCTTTTTTAAATCAGGGAGGAATTGGCTCTTCTGGTCAGCAGTGCCATAAACAGCTATCAGACGTCCAAAGATCCTTGCATCTACTTCTACTGATAAGAAGAAAGACGGAGAGATCGTAGCCAGAATTTCCTGTGCTGCCACCAGACCCACGGTGTCTTTTCCGTTTTCAAGCCCAAGTGTTAGGTAGCCAACCTTTCCCAGGGTCTTTAGATACTTTGAAACCACAATGCGAATCACGTCGTCATCCCCACTTTCCATTTTTGCAAAACTGGCCTCAGAATCGGTATCAAATACACCTTTAACCTTCTCGCAAAAATCCCTTTCCGTTTCTCTAAAATCGAAATTCATTTTTTTGTGTCCTTCAAATCAATTTGCAAATTATTTTTTTCTCAATCTCCGAAGTACCTCCTCCTATGGGCGCCAGCCGGCTGTCTCTGAAGTATCGTTCCACCTCATATTCATGGCAGTATCCATAACCACCATGTAGAACCATCGCATCATTGGCAGGTTTAAGACTCCAATCCCCAATAAAGAGTTTGGCAACCGCTGCCTCTAAATAGTTGACAGGTTTTCCCTGGTCCTTATACCATGCTATCCGGTAGCACAAGGACCTGGCCGCTTCGATAAAGATCTTAATGTCTGCCAGTTTGCGTTTAATGGCCTGGAACTCCCCAATAGGACGTCCGAACTGATAGCGTTCCTTTGCAAATCGAGCGCATTTCTTAAGCACATACGTCATTCCGCCGATAAAAGGCGCCAGCAGAGCACTGCGATCCCACTCCACTGTCTGCATGGCCATAATAAACCCTGCCCCTTCTTGTCCGATCAGGTTCTCTTCGGGGATCTCACAGTCCTCGAAGATCAGTTCAGAGGTATGAGAGGCCCTCACCCCCATTTTAATTAAATTCTTACCGGCTGAAAAACCAGCAGTCCCCTTCTCCACAATAAAGGCAGAAATCCCTGCGTACTTTAAATCCTTACCTGTCTTGGCATAGATTACTGCAACATCAGAGACTGGACCGTTGGTGATAAACATCTTATTTCCGTTCAGTACATATTTATCTCCACGTTTTTCGGCCCTGGTAGCAAGGGAAGCCACATCAGAGCCGGCACCTGGCTCGGTGAGGCCCATACATCCAATCCACTCACCCGAAGCCAGTTTGGGTATATATTTTTTTCGCTGCGTATCTGTTCCATGGGTAAAGATGGTATCAGCACAAAGAAAGGTGTGGGCCCCATAGGCAAGGGTTAGCCCACCATCTACCCCGGCTTCACCCAATGCCTCTCCAACCAGCACGGATGTCACAACATCCGCATCGCTTCCACCCAGTTCTTCAGAGAAATGAAGACCAAGGATGCCGAATTCACCAAGCTTTCGAAATGACTGAAAGTCAAATTCACCCTTGAGTTCATGCTCCTGCACCCTGGGCACAATCTCTTTTGTTGCGAACCGCATCACCTGTTCCTTGAACATCAACTGTTCTTCGGTGAAAGAAAAATCCATAATTTCCTCACATTTGGTTTTTTGCTCCGTTCAGAAAAACCTCCAAAATGCTCTCTGCAATTCTCTCCTTTTGTCTGTCTCCTTTAATTCTTTGGTCCACAAGAACCATGGCAGTAACAAATGTCTCAAGGGCCCCAAGGA
This sequence comes from uncultured Desulfobacteraceae bacterium, assembly GCA_964611035.1. Classification (GTDB taxonomy): domain Bacteria; phylum Desulfobacterota; class DSM-4660; order Desulfatiglandales; family B25-G16; genus B33-G16. The sequence goes on along the minus strand of CAZSWT010000026.1, from coordinate 3,714 downwards.
ATATATATGTAAGGTATCGAGCCTTGAAATCTCTTCTGAGTATTTCTTTTTCTTGCCCCTCTGCAATAACTTTGTCGGTGAGAGACATGAATTTCTTGAAACAATCTAACCGACTCCTCGTCAGGTTGGTGGTAGATCTGGAAATTTCCGTGATGAAGATATTCATTAATTCATGGTTGCTCTGATAGGTTTCCAAGAAGTAGTTAATGATAAGTCTCAATTTTTTGCACACATCGTAATCGCTACCCTCGCTAATCGTTGCCATTAAGTGAAATAAGCCCTTCCACCACCGATCAAGAATAGCGTCAAAAAGATTCTCCTTGTTTTTAAAGTAGTGATACACTAACCCATAGGAAATCCCTGCCTCTTTCGCAATATCCGACATTCTTGCCTTATGAAAACCCTTGTGCTTAATGACCTTTAAGGCAGCTTCAAAGATAGACTGCTCTTTGTTTCTCTTAAAAGTAAACAGATCATTTTTCATGGATGAAAACTAACAAAAGTTGATTGACTTGTCAATCAACTTCTTGTGATAAAAATCTTTTCACTCATTTTTTTTCAATTTTATTCCTCAAGCCGATAACCTTTGGGAATAGGCTTCCCATCTACATACACATTATTATCTTCATCTATAGAAAAACGCCCCCTTGCTATCATCTCCACTGTTTGAGGGAAAATCCTCCAGTCACCTAACTCTTTAAGACGCTTCTGATGTGCATCGACCACTTTTTTAAAGGCTTCTCTGTCTTTAAGTAGGTCTGGTAATGGAGAAGGTAATGTTACTGTAAGGGCATTTGAGACCATCAAGATGGGTCCAGTGTCTACCCCTGCATCTATCCAGATGGTTGAGGAACGTAGAGAGGTTTCTCCATTGGCTATTGCATCTCCCACTGCATAATCACCCACATACTTCCTTTTTCCATCGGATGTAAGTATAGAAAGATCAGCTGGATGTACATTGACACATCTCTGTAATGTAAGATAACTCATATATCCTGCCAGGGCTATTATATCTATATCAAAGGCCTTGATCAAACGAGAGGCCACAGAGTCAAACTCCCTCCTGGCTGATAAAGTTGCCGGGGTTAAGGCAGACCTCTTTAATCCCTTCAGGAAATAGAATTTTCTTATATCGTAACTGAAGTAGGGAATTCCATTATCAAGGGCAATTTTTTCCCCTGCTGAACCACCATCAGAACGGTCACTAAAGATGAAGATAATGTGAAAGGGGGATCCACCAGGCTCCTTTTCCAGTTCCTTTTCTCTTTCAAGCAGCCGGATTACATTAGTTCCAGAGCCTGACATAAAGGCAGCGATCCTCATGACCCTGCCCTTTGCTTGAGGATCAAAGATTGGTGTAGGTGTCATTGTAGTTATTTTCTTAAGAGTCGCTCTACAGGTTTGATCTTAAAGGGGCTTCCTTCCTCTAACGCCTTAAGGACCGTTCCCCCACCTGTAAAATAATAACAATTAGGATTGTCCAGACCCGTCATATATATACCAGGGCATGAATATTTTAATTCCTCGATGGTATCACCCCCTCCGTATAGTTTCAGGGCCTGGCTGTTCCCATCTACCGCCTCGTAAAGGGCCTGTGATCCCTCCCGAAAGTGAGGAATAAGACCCATCACTGCATTAACAAGGATGGTTTTGGCCGATTGAATTACATCTAATACAGGGCTGTCATGAAATGAGTCTGGATCAGCATCGAGGATGTAATTATAGCTGTCACCTTTCCGGAAATTTTTAACCGCTATGGTTTTTATTTGTCCTTTTTTCCTTTCCCCAAGATTTTCGGATTCCACAAGCAGCGGGAGCTCTACTATTTTACCTTCTTGTTTATCTAACTGAACAAGCTCTTGAGCAAGATCAATATCTTCTTTTTGAACAGCACCAATTTTTACGCCATATTTCGCACAAAGAAAGGTGTTATACATAACTCCGCCTAAAATCAGATGATCTACCCTTTTGTATAATTCTTTCACAGGATCAATCTTTGTATCGTATTTAGTTCCCGCTATTATCGCTAAAAAAGGTCGAGTGGGGTGAAGAACCTTTTCAAGGTTTTTAATCTCCTCCTGTAGCAAATAACCCGCATAAGAAGGAATATATTTTGTAATATCAAAGGTGGAAACATGAGGACGCCATGAGCCAAAGGCATCATTTACATAGACACCTGCGAGGCTTGCCAACTTCCTGGCAAGTCTGCTGCGTTCTGGTCCATCTGACTGTTCTCCCTGAAACCACCGTATATTCGGAAGATAGATAGCCCCTATCGTACCCTCTCTTAACCTTAAAATAGACGCCCAAATAGATCTATCAATATTGGTTATTCCAGTTTCAGGGTGAATACTAAAGTCTGGAACCTCGATCTTTATCCGCAATTTTTTCTCTAAATATGCAACAATCGGACTTACTGATCTATCAGGCAAACAGCTTATCTTTCCGGTTTTTTTATCCCTCGGCCTTCCAATATGGGTCATTAAGATGGGCTTTCCACCTCTTGAAACAACATTGAAGATGGTACCAAGGCTTGCGTCGATCCTTGTAGGGTCTTTTATTCCCCCTTTTTTGACTGTATTATGATCAACCCTGATGAGTATCACTTTATCTTTTATATCTGCTTCCTGTATGAGTCTAAGACTTGAGACTGTCTTTCCTTCAGACATTATTCTCTCCTTATTTCTATGTGGATCAAATTCACCTTAGCATTTCCTTTCAAAAATAATCAAGAATTGAATTACGGCAACAAATTGATCCAAGACCCTGGAGGATCTTGGGGCAAGATGTCCAATTCTATGTATCTGTTTTTTGCCTGGGGTCATGTGGTCATCAAATCGGTTGATGACAGAACGATGTCTGTATATGACTTTCCGTCACCTTTTTATATTGAGGATGAGCCAATATTTCGGGAGGAAAAACCTTAATCCAGCTCGGTAAAAGCTTCAAGATGGGCTACAACTAACTCCTGATTTGAGCTCACTTTCCAAAAGCTGATATTGTGATTAGCAGATGTAAGATAAAGTTTCCTTATTTTCAAGTATTTGGCATGAAATCTTTATTTTTTTAAATAACTTGATTTTATCCAAAAACAGATTATACTATACCTAATCAATAAAGGCCTGCCTTTAATGGCAAGCCTGTTTCGTTCTGAGGGAAAGAGCTATTTGTCAACATGTCAAAGGTGGCATCCTGAAGTTTGGAAACATGAGAATCTATTTGAAAGGAGGGTGTCACTATGGCTAATGGAACTGTAAAATGGTTTAACGACCGCAAAGGCTTTGGCTTCATTGAGCAACAAGATGGTTCGGATGTATTTGTTCATCACTCAGGAATCAATGCAACCGGCTTCAAGTCTCTTAATGAAGGCGATGAGGTTACGTTTGATGTAGAGAATGGGCAAAAAGGCCTTGCTGCAGTAAATGTTACGGTCGTGTAACACATTGTTGTAAAAAAGGGCATTCCATACATGTATGATGGAATGCCCTTAGTAGTATGATGACGAGATCACATCACTACATACAGAATTTTCTGTAAAGAAAAGGAGATCAGAATGAATATCTATGTAGGTAATCTATCCTATGAGGTGACTGAAGAGGAACTAAAAGAGGCCTTTGGGGCCTTTGGACAGGTCGAAAACGCCAACATTATCAAGGATAAGTACAGTGGCCAATCAAAAGGATTCGGCTTTGTGGAGATGTCCGCTAAAGCTGA
>CAZSWT010000025.1:0-45869 GCA_964611035.1 uncultured Desulfobacteraceae bacterium | reverse complement strand
AGTATATTTTTCGTAATGGAGTAGTTTTTCTATTGACAGCCGGAGGCCTTATAAGGGTTAGCTTTACAATATTTATGGGATTCAGCGAATGCTTCTCCTTGTTTCACAAAATCGTCAATAGCTGCTGGCAAATTAACCTGTCTTCTCGCTCCGCATCTTTCACAAACATATTCAGAAGGTTGCTTACTATAATCCAAAATGATATGTTTAGAAATTGGTTTCATTTTTTAAAGCTAACGTACTCTTCAGCGGGCGCGGTTTTTTGCGCTCCGCTGGAAGAGATTGTTATGTGATATCATTTGCTTTTTGCCTGAGCAATTCCTTAAAAATACTATAATCATGATCTGATAAGCTAAATTTTTCAACAAGCTTGTTCAGAATTTGGCCTGAACTAAACCAAGACATAAATGTATCGACACTACCGGCAAAACCCCTGCCGCATTTATCAGATATGGTCTGGTAATCTTGAACTTCAGGAAACAATTTCAGAGTCTGATGGGTTGCGGATGGGAAATCGAAACCTTGCTTCATGAAATATAGAACCCCATAAATATGCCTCAGCCGAATTTCTAAGTGACTTTCAAATGGAATGTTTGCGATTTTTACTGAAGTTGGAGATCCTTCAAGGGATTGGTATTTTGGTCTTTGGTTTTGATGGCGGATTATTTTTCTTTTGAGCGTTCTTTCTTGCTTTTCAGTTGTAACAATTTGTTGTTTTATTTCTCCTTTTCTTGAAATTTCAATTTTTACTTGCTGAAGTGCATCCGAGAATGTCTCATCATCAGTGTCTGGGAACTCATTTCTCAGGTAACCTATTACTTTCTGTTTTATTTCGAATGAAATTAACTGCTGAACTAATGAACTTACTTCCCGTTTTTTGTTAAATTTGTGAAGCTTGGTTTTTAAATATTCATCATACCTATTTTCCGCCAAACTACCTTTGTTAAAAAATTTTACAAAAGTTATCCCTTTCTCTGATTGTTTTTCAAAATCAATTCTCTCTAACAATAATGGATCAGAGTGAGGATTTAATGGGCCATCATAGAAAACTCTCAGATCTGAGCCAATTAAAAATCCGAAATCGGATTTCATTTGCCTCATGTAAGACCTCAATTGCCCTATTACGTAGTCTCTTGTTATATCCTCGGCAGGGCGCTTGACTTCCACAACAATCAGAGATTTTCTATTATTATCATAAATTACCAGATCTGGTCGAAGTGTACCTTCTCGTCCAAGTTGTACTGTTGGTTGTCTTTCAATTTCATTTTTGAATTCTCTCCAACCAAGAACTTCAATTGCCCTTACCACTTGATTTTCGAAATCCCTTTCAGACAAGTTTTGATTGATATTATCTAATAACAGGAAACAAATTTCGTCCCATTTTTCTGAATATTCATTCATGATTCTCTTCCTATATCCTTCTCACATTTATTGACAGGCAAATTTGCCTTGATATAATGATATTTACAATCTTTTCGGGCAAATTTGCCTTGGCTTATTATCTTCAGTTTTGCTATTATTTTTACCAAGTAGGAATACCGTATGTCAACGTATAAAAATACCTTTAAAAGCAGGAAAATACTTGATGAAGTACGGGATGTAATGAGGTTGCATCACTACTCGATTCATACGGAAAGAACGTATTGTGACTGGATTAAACGGTATATACGGTACCACAATATGACCAGCCGGCAGGATTTAATAGATGGGGAAGCTAAGATCGAGGCCTTCCTGACACATCTGGCAGTTGATAAAGACGTGGCTCCTTCAACACAGAATCAGGCAATGAATGCGCTGGTTTTCCTGTATAAACATGTTTTGAAGCAAACCCTTGATCAGGAAATTAATGCTGTCCGAGCATCCAGAAAGATCAATATCCCTATGGTTATGACCAGGGAAGAGGTAGCGCAGATCATTGCTCTTATGGAGGGTGTTCCGCAACTGGTTGTTAAGATACTATACGGCAGCGGGCTTCGCATCATGGAAGCTGTTCGCCTTCGCGTGCAAGATATCGATTATACTTTTAAACAAATCACTGTTCGCTCAGGCAAGGGCGCAAAAGATCGAATTACCACGTTCCCAACCTCAGCAATTCCGTTGTTTCAGAATCATCTCGCAAAGGTGCGGGTGATCTATAACCGGGATCTGGATCAGGGATATGGGGAGGTTTACATGCCAGATGCCCTCTCAAGGAAGTATCCGAATGCCGCGAAGGAATGGAATTGGCAGTATGTGTTTCCAGCCCGTAATCTTGCCGTTGATCCACGTAGCGGCAAACTACGGCGACATCATATAGATCCAAGTGTTATCAATAAAGCCATTAAGGTGGCTGCACGTAAGACAGAACTGACCAAGCGTATAAGCGCCCACACGTTCCGGCACAGTTTCGCAACACATCTTCTTCAGCGTGGCACCGATATTCGGACTATACAGGCCTTATTGGGGCACAAGGATGTATCCACAACCATGATATATACCCATGTGCTACAGCAGGGTGGTCAAGGTGTGTCAAGCCCTCTTGATGACCTTGATATATAAATGAAGAGTTGTGGAACAAATTTATATCTTCATTCCTTTAAGCCTAGAGGTATGTAAGATATATAAAAAACTCTCTGTTTCCCTTGGCCCCTCTGATGGGGGATTCAAATGTTCTGTGAACAGTTAGGCCTAATTCCTTAAAAAAGGCGATAAGATCATTCACAATACTTTTTTGCACGTTCTTATCCCGAATTACGCCACCCTTTCCCACCATACCTTTCCCTGCCTCAAATTGTGGCTTAATAAGGGCAAGGATAAAACAATGCCTATCCGCATGATGCACATTAAATATTCCAACTTATTGTTATTATTGATATTTTGACGTCAATATTTGTTTGAGGCTTATGTCTTCTAAAATTCATTATTTTCAATATGTTATACCGTTTTTCCTAAATATTTGTGCGTTAACCGGATAGGCATAGATAAAACTACTGGGACCCTGATTAGGATATGAATTTCTTTATCCGCTCCATGGCCTCGGCAATGCGTTCTGCTGGTTGGGTATTAGCAATGCGCACATACCCTTCGCCTCTCTCCCCGTAGGCAGAGCCCGGGATCATCCACACGTTACTCTCTTCAAGGAGCTTGAAAGAGAGTTCCTCGGATTTATAGCCCTGAGGGATTTCGCCCCAGCAGTAAAAGGTAGCTCTCGGGGTCAGCATCTCAAGGCCCATCTCCTTCCAGGCCTCCACCACCACATCCCTTCTTTCTGCGAACCTCCTATTACGTTCCTCCATCCAATCAATAGGTCCGGTAAGTGCTGCGATGGAAGCCACCTGGAGGGGATAGTACAATCCCCGATCAGACTGGGATTTAATTTTTGCCATGCCGCTGATGATTTCTTTGTTGCCCAAAAGCATTCCTACGCGCCAGCCAGTGCTGTTGAAGGATTTAGACATGGAGTTCAGTTCAACTCCTACCTCTTTAGCACCAGGGAATTTAAGAAAACTGGGCGGTCTGTATCCATCTAAACAGATATCCATATAGGGATTGTCGCTTACCACCCACACATTAAATTCCTTTGCCCATTCGATGAGCTGTATGAAAAATGTATCATCGGCGGTAGCTGCTGTCGGGTTGTTGGGGATGTTGATCCAGATCATCTTTGCCTTTCTTGCTATATCAGCCGGTATGGCATCCAGATCAGGAAGAAAGTTGTTTTCTTTGAGTAATGGATAAAACTCTACCATGCCTCCCGCAATTTTCACCCCTGCCGCATAAGAGGGATAAGCCGGATCAGAGATCAGTGCTATATCACCGGGATCTAAAAGGCAGTTATGAATCTGGAAGAGTACTTCTGCAGCTCCCAGGCAATATATCACCTCTGTTTCCGGGTCCACCTCCACGCCATGTCGACGCTTGTACCAATCGGCTATGGCATCATAAAAGGGCTTTATAGGATAAGCGGATGGATAGTGATGGTTGTTTGGATCTGATACTGCCTCAGTGAGTGCCTTTAATTGGTGCTCTGTCGGTGTTACATCCGGATCACCCAGACCGAGGTTTATCACGTCTCTACCCTCAGCTATCATGAGCGCTATCTTTTGGTTCATTGCTGGTCCAGCGTAAGCCTCAAAATTGTTTAGTTTCGCTGCTGTCTTCATTTCATCTTTCCTCCTGAATGGTTTTATCTTCATAGACATTACAGATGCAGCATAAAAATGTGCCCGGCTCGGTCGCACTGAGGTTCTTCATGCCGTGCGGCTCCATGCTGGGCACGTAAATGCTGTCGCCCGGATTGCAGATCACCTTTTCAACCATTTCATCGGTTTCGGGATCGAAGCGCCAGCACTCGAATTGACCGCTCGTAATGTACATGGTTTGAACATAGAAATGGTTATGGATGGGGATCTTACCCTCAGGCTGGGCAGTGAAAAATCTGAGGCCATATTCTGGCTGACCATCTTTGTCTTTCCCGGTTTTGGACAGCCAGCGAATACTGATGCCCTTGACATCGTTCAGCTTATCTTTGTAAGAGATCTTTTCTACCTTGATCTCATCAATATCCTTCCAGTTCAAGACTTCCATCGTCTCCTCCTTTGAAATGAGAGGCAACAGTGCCAAATTATTTAGCCATTCTATTTAGTACGCCCACGGTAACGGCCATCTTTGGCCTGCAAAAATGTTTATCATGGCAGGTCTGAAATCTGCATTTATGTATTATTAAAGGTAAACTCATAATAAATACAATATAAATACAAATGTGATCAAGGTCAAACTTTTTTTTGATGCAAAATCAGATTTGTATATTTGATTCCGTGAAAAAGCTGAAAGGCTCTTGAAGTCGCAGGTACGATATTGAGCACTAGAGGTGGAGGCCTTCTTTCTCTTCTAAAAAGAGCCCATTATCTCATCAACGGACCTCTTGATATGTGCAGCACTGGAAATACGAAGCTTAACCTCATCTTTTGCTTTAATGGCCTGAATGATTTCCAACGTTTCGGCAAAAAAGGATTGTGGTTCGATTTCGCGTGGAATAGCCAGCCAGAAGCGGAGGTAATGACCAAGCATCCGCTCGAGTAGTTGGACCAGTTGGCTGTTTTTGGCCGCCCTGAAAAGGCTCCGATGGAAGTTGACGTCGAGTTCAATCATTTTTTTGTTGCTTGATGTATCTTTGATTTGCAGGATCTCTTTCTCCAGTTCTCCCAGGGCAGCGGATTCCTTGGCGGTTATGCGATTCATGGCCCAGATGTTGGCCTGAACTTCTATAAGAGAACGTATCTCTGTAATCTCTTTGATCCGGTCCAAGCTGAGGGGAGTCACCATGAAATGGGTACCGTCGCGCAAAACCCATGCATCTGCCTGGAGGAGAATCATGGCTTCTTTCATTGGGGTGCGGCTGACCCCGAAAGATTCGGCCAACTCACTCAGATTGAGGATGCTCTCCGGCTTTAGGTCCAGCCAAATGATCTTTTCCCTCACTAATTCGTAGATCTTCGTTGGTTCCATTCCTAACCTTACTTTTTGTACTCAGATTGCGTTTAGCCTTGGTTTTTTATCAGCAAGAAGCACTCGAAAATAAACCGGTGCTCAGACTGGTTTCCGCCAAACATTCTGGAATTCTGAATACGCTTTGTATTAAAAAATTGGTAACCGTTCACGGGTTTAAAGGTTGTATCCTTGTACCCAAACTCCATTTTGAAGGCGTATTTATGTGAGAAATGCCTGGCTTCGTCACTCCCAATCTGAAAATTGGCGGCGCATTGGCAATTCTGTGGCAAAACCCACATTTGTTACGGGGATTTCCGTTATCAACTTTCAGTTTTTTCCCTAATCCCTGGCCCAGACCTGCCTACCGCCCCCTGTCTGCCGTGCCGGCACAGGCAGGCAGCGGGGCAGGCAGGCCTGGCTTTCCAACCCGTTGTGCAAGGACTTCCGGCGTAGAATTCAGTCCGATTTTGGCAAGAAAGCAAATCAAGTCGCGCCAGGGCGGGCAGGGCAGGCCTGAACGTTGAACCACGCCTGTGCCCCGATTTATCGGGGGGCGGGCAGGTCTGAACCTGTGAACGCTTACAAAAATTGTAAAGATGTATGTATTATAAATACAGAATCAATTTAGATCAAATAATTTTTCGATGGATCTCCAAATTTTTATTTCTAATTCCTTGAAGAAAGCTGAAAAGCCCTGCAAGGGAAAGTTCCGGGGCAGGGCAATCCTCTACATTTGAAAGTAGTCTCAAGTAAATATTTCTCGAGGTGTATATAAGCATGTTATCATCACCCAAATAGGCGGAGTTAATTCTTTTACTTACCTTCCTTATTATCACCTTCTTTCTTATTCGGATATTTAAGATATATAAAAAACTCTCTGTTTCCCTTGGCCCCTCTGATGGGTGATTCAAATGTTCTGTGAACAGTTAGGCCTAATTCCTTAAAAGAGACGATCAGATCATTCACAATACTTTTTTGCAAATCCTTATCCCGAATTACGCCACCCTTTTCCACCATACCTTTTTCAGCCTCAAATTGTGGCTTAATAAGGGCAAGGATGAACCCCTTTTTTTCTAAATGTTTCAGTGTAGCGGGCACAACCGTTCTTAATGAGATAAATGATGTATCAATCACTACACCATCAATATGTTCTCCTATTTCCGATTTTGATAGCTGCCTGATATTGGTTCTCTCTAATACCACAACCCGCGGATCATTTCTTAGTGACCATGCCAGTTGTCCATATCCTACATCAACAGCAACGACCTTTTTTGCACCATATTGAAGGAGGCAATCGGTAAATCCCCCAGTGGATGCCCCCACATCCAGAATGGTAAGTGCCTTTACATCTATTGAGAATTCTTTTAAGGCTGCCTCAAGTTTAATTCCGCCTCTGCTCACATAGGGATGATCAGGACCAATGAGGTTAATGGAAGACGAGGGATTTATAAGATGGCCAGGTTTATCTACCATTTTTCCATCAACCGTGACCATGCCGGCCATTATTAATCCTTTTGCCCTTTGCCTGCTAACAATTAACGCTTTTTCAACCAAGAGCTGATCAAGTCTTTTCTTTAGCTGGACCATGGTAGTCAGAAATTAAATTTCAAATGTCAAAGCTCAAAATACAAAACAAACTGATGATGAATGCAGGTTTTGATATTTAGTCATTTGGATTTGATTTGTCATTTGTCATTTCTATCGTAGTCACATAGCTTTCTGGCCTCTTCTATGATCTTTTTTCTGTCGATCCCGTATTGTTTTCGTAAAAGGTCCTGAGGGCCATGCTCAACAAACGTATCTGGAATTCCAAGCCGTTTTATTATTATATTTGACAATCCCTGATCAGCAAAGAACTCCAGAATAGCGCTTCCAAATCCACCCTGGAGTGTATTTTCTTCTACGATTAAAACTTTTCCAGCGCTTGCAGCCATGTCAGATAGCCGCTGATCCAATGGTTTTACAAATCGACAGTTAACAACACTCACTGAGTACCCCTCCTTTTTTAGATCCATAGCAGCATCAAGGGAAGGGTGCACTCTGTTTCCAAGGGCTAAGATGAGACAGTCTTTTCCATCAGTTAAAATCTCTGACTCGCCTATGGGGATTTTTTTATACTCATTTTCCATTGGAACCCCCATACCTTTCCCTCTCGGATAACGAATGGCAACCGGGCTATGGGCATTAAGTGCGGTGTATAGCATATGCCTTAATTCATTTTCATCCTTTGGGGCCATGATAACCATATTCGGGATGATTCTGAGGTAAGAGAGATCAAAGGTACCATGATGTGTAGGTCCATCCTCACCTACTATGCCGCCCCTGTCGAGGGCAAAGATGACAGGCAGATTAGGAAGACACACGTCATGGATTATCTGGTCAAGGGAGCGCTGTAGAAAGGTAGAGTAGATGGCTACCACAGGTTTAAATCCCTCTGTAGCCAGGCCAGCAGCAAATGTTACAGCATGTTGCTCAGCAATACCTACATCTATGAAGCGATCTGGATATACTTTGGCAAACTCGGTAAGCCCTGTCCCTTCGGGCATAGCTGCAGTAATAGCAAATAATTTTTTTTCTTTGTCGGCAAGTTCAATCATGGTCCTGCCAAATACCTCTGTATAAGATGGTGGCTCTTGATTCGATTTTTTTTTGGTAAGACCGGTAGCTATGTCAAATGATCCAATACCATGAAAAAGAGTGGGGTTTTTCTCTGCTGGCGCATAACCCTTTCCCTTGGTAGTTAAAACATGCACAAGAACCGGTCCGTCTAAGTGGGCAACATCTGCAAAGGTTTTAATAAGAAGATTAAGATCATGACCCTTTATTGGGCCTATATATCTAAATTTCAGGGCCTCAAAAAGCATACCTGGGGTGATGAGGCCAATCAGAGAATCTTCACTCTTTTTTAAAAGGGCAAATACATTTTTACCGACACCTGGTATTGAAAGGAAAAAATTTTCCAGATTTCTTTTCAGGCTAACGAATCTGGGTTCTGATATTTTTCGGCTGATATAGGAGGACAGTGCTCCAACGTTTTTGGCGATTGACATCTCATTGTCATTCAGGACAACAATCAAATCTCTCTCGGTATGACCTGTTTGATTAAGCGCTTCAAAGGCCATCCCAGCAGTCATAGCTCCATCACCAATAACTGCAATGACCTTATTTTTTTCGCCCTTGACATATTTTGCTGTTGTGATACCCAGCGCTGCAGATATAGAGGTTCCTGAGTGACCGGTGTTAAAGGTATCGTAAGGACTTTCCTCTCTTTTGGGAAATCCACTTATCCCTTTGTGTTTCCTTAAGGTATGGAATCTTTCCCTTCGGCCAGTGATAATCTTATGGGCATATGCCTGATGGCCAACATCCCAGATTATTTTATCATGTGGCGCATTGAACACGTAGTGGAGCGCAATGGTTAATTCCACTACACCCAGGCTTGGTGCCAGGTGTCCTCCGTTTCGTGAAACCGTTTCAACAATAAGGTCCCGTATTTCACTGGCCAGTATCTCTAAATCGGCTATTTTTAAGCCTTTTAAATCGGCCGGACTATTTATGTGATCAAGTAAAGACTCTTTTGATTTAGTATTTTTATTTTCTTGTTTCATTTTTTTAAATCGTCTGTTGTCTGTTGTCCGTGGTCCGTGGAAAAATTCCTCAATTCCTTAATTTAAAATTCCCAATCCTTACTGCCTATTGCCTACTCGTTCCTCTCCCTACGCCTTTCTTTGAATAATATATCGAGCCAGGTCTCTTAGTGGTTCTGCCCTGTTATCAAATCTTTTAAGGGACTCTATTGCATTATTAATTAGTTCTTTTTGAATTTTTTTTGACTCAGCGGTCCCAAAAACAGACGGATAGGTAATCTTTCCTTTCTCCTTGTCACTGCCTGTTCCCTTGCCCATCAATCCCTTATCACCTTCTATATTTAAGATATCATCGGCGATCTGAAAGGCCAGTCCTATTTGTTGCCCATATCTATTGATAGATTTTTCCTCATCCTTATTGCCTCCTGCCAGAATGGTTCCTGCTGTAACAGAGGCAGCTATAAGAGCTGCAGTTTTGTGTCTGTGGATATATTCCACTACAGAAGGATCTGACTCTTTACCTTCGTAGGTAATATCCACTACCTGTCCGCCTACCATACCTTTGTAGCCAGCGGCTGAGGCAATCAAATCTATTACCCTTAACAGCGCGTTTTTCTCAACCTTTTTTTCTGCTCCATAGCCTGCCATCAAGTTAAATGCAAGGGTTAGCAGGCCATCTCCAGCCAGAAGCGCTACTGCCTCCCCAAACACCTTATGGTTTGTTGGTTTACCTCTACGGAGGTCGTCATTATCCATTACCGGAAGATCGTCGTGAATTAAGGAATAGGTATGAATGAGTTCGATTGCGCAGGCAACAGGCACAACACTATCAGTAGATCCTCCAACTGCCTCTGCACCGACTATGCAGAGAATCGGCCTGATTCTCTTTCCTCCGGCAAAGAGGCTATAATTCATTGCCCTGATAACATCACTCGCCAGTCCGGATGGGTTGGGCATGAATTTTTTTAATGCCTTATCCACGAGAGTTTTTCTTTCATCAAGATACTTTTCAATTTTTATCGACACCTTCATTTGCCTCATATTCAAATGGTTCTCTTTTAATGCCGCCCTCATCTTTAATCAGGATAGACACTCTTTTTTCTGCTTCTTCTAATTTATTAAAACAAAATCGTGATAAACCAACCCCTTTTTCAAAGATCTTGAGTGATTCTTCCAGGGGCAGGTCACCGCTCTCCAGCCGTTTTACAATCTCCTCCAATTCTCTCATCGCATCTTCAAATTTATTTTCTTTCATTATCTTTCTAATCCCCCACTTATCTCGATTAGTTTTATAGGGTCAATCCGCCTATTATTTAGCCTTATGCCGAAGTGGAGATGAGGTCCGGTTACCCTTCCTGAAGAACCAGCAAGCCCAATTATAGCACCTTTTTCCACTACTTGACCTACCTTCACAAGATCCTTGCTTAAGTGGAAGTACATGCTTTGAATGCCTCCCCCATGATCAATAATTATACTCAGCCCGCTAAAAAAAAGATTTTCCACCAGGGCTACTATTCCCCTATTAGTGGCCTTGATCGGGTCACCCTCTGCCGCTTTAAAATCAACACCTGAATGTGGGGACCTTTGCATGCCATTAATGATGGATCGACGCCCAAAGGGACCTACAATTATTCCAGGCACCGGCCTTATCCACCTTCCCATCCATAATGGATTTTTACCAGAGCTTATAAAAAGCTCTTTTATTGTTTTGGATTCTCGCCTTACCCTTTTCAAGGTGTTGGAATCAAGCTCGACCATTTCTTTTGGGAGAGTCAAACTTCTGGTACCATAATCCCTTGAGAGCACACTCACTGTTATTGCATGTGTTTTATTGCTGTCAGTAAGATTAATTTTAAGTTTATACCTTCCTGGCTTTGTAGTCAAATCTACCCCGATAAAGCCCTCCCGAGCATCATTTTTAGTTTCATAGAGAAGGGTAATCTTTTTCCCAATCCAGGTTACTGTGGGTTTGACTTTCCCCAATTTCTGGATAGATAAAAGGGCTACCTCACCTTGCCCTATCTGAGATGGTGTCAGGGTAATATCGAGGCCAGATGAAGCGCGTGTTTCCGCAGTTGATAGGAAGAAGAAAAATAAGATTATTAAAAGTAGACGAATTATCTTTTCCATACCCTTTACTGCTTACTCCTTACTGCCTACTGTCTTTTTCACCAGGCCTTTGATACTGCCCCTGGCGAGAAGAATGCTGACTTCATCACCAGTTTTTACTTGCACAGAATCC
Organism: uncultured Desulfobacteraceae bacterium; assembly: GCA_964611035.1. Classification (GTDB taxonomy): domain Bacteria; phylum Desulfobacterota; class DSM-4660; order Desulfatiglandales; family B25-G16; genus B33-G16. Next base: position 34,571 of record CAZSWT010000025.1, on the reverse strand, counting down.
TTAACGATATTCATCTCTGGCAGTTTTCTGGTGATACTATAACCTCTTTGCAAGATAGATAAAGGGTTTAATGAATCCAGCCTATCCTTAATAGAGCTAACGCTTCCACCTTTCTTATCTAAGAGGCCTTTTAGGGCCTGTGCAAGAGATCGATTATGGAAGGCCAATTTCTGAGATAACATAGTTATAGTATGAGAGGGACTATTCAACACGAGTGTTTCATTTATGGCCTTAAGGTATTTGAAATTATCATTAATGCATACTTTTTCTGTTTTGAGCAAACGGTTGTATATTTCGTCAAGCCTGAGCCAGATATCGGCAAGATTGCGTCTCGGATCCCTTATCCGGGAGGATAGATTTTTTGCTTTATCCTTGATTCTTTCAATAATGCTATTGAGGGATGTTTCAAGCCTAAATGAAAGGCTTTTAATATTTTTCTCGAGGGTTTCTTTTTCTTGTACAATGAACTCAGCGGCACCTGATGGTGTAGGCGCCCTGAGATCTGCTGCCAGATCAGAGATAGTCAAATCTACTTCGTGACCAACTGCTGACACAACAGGGATTGTTGAGCGTCTTATTGCATATGCTATTTCTTCCTGGTTAAAGGGCCATAGGTCTTCCAATGAACCGCCGCCTCTTGTCAAGACAATAACATCAACAGCAAGCTCCCTGTTTACTATGTCGAGGGCTTCTACAATATCAGCTGCTGCCTCATCACCCTGGACCCTGACAGGGACTATTGTAACATCCAGGTGAGGCATTCTTCGATAAGAAATTCTTAAGAAATCTCTCACAGCTGCTCCTGTAGGAGAGGTGATTACAGCAATTCTTTTTGGTAAAAATGGGATAGGTCTTTTTTTCTCCTCGTCAAATACTCCTTCAAGAAATAATTTCTTTTTTACCTGTTCAAATGCAGCGGCAAGGGCACCCACGCCCAGAGGCTCCAAATAGTCGATAATAATTTGATATTCTCCCCTGGGTTCATATAATCCTATTCTGCCTCTCACAATTACCTTCATCCCATCTTCTGGCATAAATTTAAGATAATATGCCTGCATTTTGAACATAACTGCCCTGATCTGGGCACTTTCATCTTTAAGGGTCATGTAATAGTGCCCGGAGGAAGGGTGGGCAAAGTTTGAAATTTCTCCTTCTACCCACACAAAATCAAATTTTTCCTCAAGGAGGGATTTTATCTCTGCGGTCAGGGCACTAACCGTGTAGATTTGTGGTGGTTGAAAGGGTAAATCCATAATGGATAGTAGCTAAAACTCAAGATTTTTCGGTGTTCTGGGGAAGGGGATTACATCCCTGATATTGGCAAGGCCGGTTACAAGCTGCATGAGGCGCTCAAAACCCAGACCAAAACCGGAATGGATAGCTGTGCCATATTTTCTGAGATCCAGGTACCACCAGTAATCAGCAGGATCCAAGTTTGCTTCTTTTATCCTGTTGAGCAAGGTGTCATACACATCTTCCCGCTGACTGCCTCCAATAATTTCACCAATTCCTGGCAGGAGAATATCCATGGCCTTTACTGTCTTATTGTCTTTATTCACTTTCATATAAAAAGGCTTTATCTCTTTTGGATAATCGGTTACTGCCACTGGCCTTTTGAAATAGTCGCACAGATAACGCTCGTGTTCTGACTGTATGTCACTTCCCCACGTAGGAGAAAATTCAAACTGTTTTCTCGCCTTCAATAATATCTCTATTGCTTCTGTGTAGGTAAGGCGCTCAAAGTCGTTGTTAATAATAGTATCAATGATAGATATAAGATTTTTATCAACAAAACGATTAAAGAAATCTATATCATCTTTACAGTTTGTTAATATATAGGCAAGGGTACTTTTAATAAGTTCCTCGCCGAGGTCTATGTTTTCCTTGAGATCACAGAATGCCATCTCAGGCTCAACCATCCAGAACTCAGCTAAATGTCTATAAGTGTTGGAATTTTCTGCCCTAAACGTTGGGCCAAAGGTATATACATTACCCAGGGCAAGGGCGTAGACCTCTGCTTCTAACTGCCCGCTGACCGTCAAATTGGCTGGTTTACCAAAAAAATCTTCTGTAAAATCTACCGTACCACCCTTATTTTTAATTTCCTGGAGATTAAGGGTAGTTACCTTAAACATATCACCGGCACCCTCACAATTGCTGCCTGTAATGATTGGGGAGTGAAGATAGAGAAAGCCTCTTTCATGAAAAAAGCTATGAATGGCATAGCTCATGGCATTCCTGATTCTCGCCACTGCCCCAAAGGTGTTTGTTCTTGCTCTGAGGTGGGCTATTGTTCTAAGATATTCGAAGGAGTGCCTCTTTTTTTGCAATGGATATGTGTTAGGATCAGTCCAGCCAACTACATTTACCTCTATTGCTTGCACTTCCACCTTTTGTCCCTTTCCCGGTGATTCTGCTAAGATTCCTTTCACAATCACCGAGCAGCCGGTTGTCAATTTTAAAATCTCATCGGTGTAATTAGCCATTGTGCTTTCAGCTATTACCTGTATATTTTTTATGGTAGAGCCATCATTGATCTCAAGAAAAGAGAATCCTCCTTTTGATTCTCTCTTAGTCTTTACCCATCCCATAATAGTCACTTCTGATCTGAAGTCGTTTGACTCGATTAGCTCTGCTATTTTTTTTCTTTGTATCATCTTCTTAGATATATTTTTTTTCGAACTCTCGCATAAATGTAACAAGCTCTGTTACACTGTCTATAGTAATAGCATTGTATAGAGAGGCTCTGCAACCACCCACAGACTTGTGACCTTTAAGGCCAATTAGTCCATTTTGTGTGGCCTCAGCAAGAAACCTTTCTTCTGTTTTTTTATCAGGGAGGCGAAAGGTAACATTCATCAGTGAACGACTGTTCACCTCTGCAGTACCCTGATACACGTCGCTATTGTCTATTACGTCATAGATCAAGGAAGCCTTTTCCTTATTTATCCGCTCTATTTCTTTCAATCCACCTATTGTTTCCTCAAGCCATTTAAGCACTAAATCTATGACATAAATAGCAAATGTGGGAGGTGTATTAAAGAGAGATCTGTTGTCTTTGTAGGTTGTGTACTTGAGCATAGTTGGCAGGGTATCCGGTACCCTTTGTAGCATATCCTCCCTGATAATAACCATGGCTATTCCTGATGGGCCGATATTTTTTTGTGCGCCTGCATACACAAGCCCGAATGGCTTTACATCAATAGGTCGGCTCATAAAATCAGAGGACATATCTGAAATCAGTGGTATACCCTCTCCATTGGGGAATTGTTGCCACTGTGTTCCCTTGATAGTATTGTTTGAGGTAAAGTGGAGATACGATGCCTGTTTGTCTACTGTGTAATCATAAGGAAGGTAGGTAAAATCCTTATCCTCTGATGAGGCAATGACCCTCACATCTTTTCCCTGAATCTGAGCCTCTTTAATAGCCTTTGTTGACCAGGTGCCGGTGTTTATAAAGTTCAAAGGCCTCCCTGGTAAGGCAAGGTTCATGGGAATCATACAGAATTGCAGGCTCGCACCTCCTTGGATAAAAAGGACATGGTAATTTTCGTCTAAGCCCAGCAATCGTTTTGTCCTATTAACCGCATCATTGAGAACTTCATCAAATAAGGGAGATCGGTGGCTGGTTTCTACAATAGACATTCCCGAGCTAGAGAAGTTAAGAAAATTCTCTTTTATTTCCTTTAAAACCGGAAGTGGCAGTGCTGCAGGGCCAGGATTAAAATTGTGAACCCGTTTTTCCATAATAGATCTCCGATCAATTTTCCTTAAAATTTTCTTTTATCATTTGAGAAACGATTTCCAGTCCATCAGGATTCAGGTCATAAGGAGGCTTATCAGCCAAATCCGCCTCTATAATAGTATCGTTATATGGCAGAAACCCTAAGAAATTAAAGTCATCCATGTTGTTAAGCAGGAAATCCTTATCTTTTTGAGACCTGATCTTATTTCCCACAATGAGCAAATCCTTGATTCCCAGCTCCTCAGATAATCTTTTTATTTCATGAGCAGTTTCCATACTTCTTCTTCCCGGCTCAACAACCACTATCATCTTATCAACGGCTCGGGCCGTTCCTCTACCCAGGTGTTCTAAGCCTGCCTCCATATCCAGAATTACGACCTCATCTCGGGTAAGTATTAAATGCGTGACAAGAACCTTCAAGAGGACGCTTTCTGGGCAAATACAACCCCCTTCTGCTGCCTTGACACCGCCTAAGACCATTAGTTTTACCCCATCGGCGTCTACGGAAAGCTTTTCCGGCAAATCACTTACCTTCGGGTTTATCTTAAAAAAGCCCCCCATAGTCCCAACCTTTGAATCAGTCCTTTCCTCGATAAGGGATTTCATCTTAGAGATAGGCGTTATCTTAGAGGCATTTTTTGCGCCCAGGGCCTGGGCGAGATTTGCGTCAGGGTCCGCATCAATGGCCAGGACAGTTTTTCCCCTCATTTGCAAAGATTTTATCAGGAAGGCGGCAAATGTTGTTTTGCCCACACCTCCTTTACCGCTAATAGCAATTTTCATAATATTACCAATCTTTAGTTATCCGTTAACCGTTATCCGTTCAACGAGATACACTAAGGTCTAATGTCAACGGACAACGGTGAACGTTAGTATTGTCCAAGGGTTAAAGGTCAGCAATTCCCATAAACTAACCTCTGTATACTGACTACTGACACTACCTGGCCTTTGCTATCAGAGGATAAACAATCATACTGACAAGTTCAGCAATATCCTCGGTAGAAAGAAGATTATTCTTGATTGAGCTATCAAATAAAATTGTTCCATTAGGTGGAAATTCCTCATCTCCTTGCCATATAACAAAGGTTATAGGTGTCTTTGGAAATGCCTGAATAGTGACAGACACATCTCCCATGGATGATGTTTGCGCAGCAAAAAGTTCCTGTGCCACTACCGGTAGCTTATCTGGATTATCACCAAACGCGGCAATAAACGGATCTTTTGTTCTGGCGTTAAAAGAGCTGAGATAAAACCTTGCTGAAGGAATTTCCTGATAGGCAATAAGCTCTCCTGTCAGATCTTCTTTCTTAGCGTTATTCAGGTAATGCAATATCAATATTTTTTCTTTTATTTTAATCTCCTTATCGGAATCCTGAGTGAAGATGAGATCTGGCCAGCTAATATTAACCATCCGATTCAAGAACATAATTTGTATACTGTCCGGCTTATTGGCTTTTTCAACAAACTCACCGCCGCTTAACCGGCACAGATGTAATGGATTTTTCTTGCTTATTTCCTCTTTTCCAATCTCCAGGGCCTTTTTATAGTCATCTATTCTTGCCATTTTGTTCTCGCCTTGTAAAATTTTTTGATTTTGCTATAAATAAAATATTGCAAAGGCAATCTGTAAAATTATTAAATAACCTTAGGATTATTTTATTTAAGTAAAAGCGAATAAAAAGTCAATGAGATTGCTATGAAAAGAAAGAAAAAAAGGGGGCGGGTTGATCATACAAGGAATAAAAAAGAAGAAAACAGGACATTACTTGATAAACCATTTAGAGGTTTAAGTGAAGATCTGAAAGTTTTTGATAAAAGAAAAGAGCCTGTTTCGCTGCATTCTCTATCTGAGAGTAATAGGGAAAAAAGTGATGAGGATCTCTTTCAGTCAGCAATGAAAGATGTTATCCCCTTAAAGTATGATAAAAACAAAATCATAACAGCCTTTGTAAAAGAAGAGACGTTACCTGAACGGTCTCTTGAGCCTCATAAGAAGGCAGGAGAAGATTTTTCAAACCTGGTGAAAGAATCGAGCGCCTGGGATATTTCTTTCAGTGATGAGTATATGGAGGGAGCAGTTTCTGGTGTTGGTCCGAAGATCATGAAAAGACTCAAAAGAGGTGAATTTTCCATTCAGGATTATATTGACCTGCATGGCTTTACAAAAAAAGAGGCAGAAACTGTTGTTGATGAATTTATAATCAAGAGCTATCATAAGGGTATGAGGTGTGTGCTTATTATTCACGGAAGAGGATTAGGCTCTCTTAATCATAAACCAGCCATAAAAAGGGAGCTTCCGGTGTGGTTTAGAAGGGGAATTTTAAAAAAAATAGTCCTGGCATTTGTAACTGCTAAGCCCTGTGATGGAGGGGCAGGTGCGTTATATGTCTTATTGAAAAAGAGGTAAATGAAGTTATAAGTGAGCTAAAGTACTTAAAGTGCCTAAAGTTAACGTGTCTCTGCGCTATGGCGGCTATAGCCCTATGTTTCTCTCAACTTTAGGTGTTTATAAAATCTTTACCGATTAACCCCTAATGGAAGTTTATGCATAAATATTTCGTAACTACTCAGGTTCAAAGCTCCACGGTTCATGCCTGCCCGCCCGCCGGCAGGCGGGTCAGTAGTCCGTTGTGTATGTATTTCTAAGAAATTAATTTGTTTGGTGGATTTATTCACTTAGGCACTTCAAGATAAGGGATTCTTGGTTTTAGGATTTAGCATCACTTTAGGCACTTCTAACTTTAGATCACCCTGGCCCAGACCTGGTATGCAAGGGTTAAATTTCATAGCTCCCGCTTACTTAGTGCTAAAGGGACAATAGCTTGTTATGATCACATCGCGCCAGGGCAGGCTTTAGGCACTTATTATGATAATAATCGGGCTGACAGGTGGTATAGGGAGTGGAAAAAGTTCTGTGGCAGAGATGTTTAAAGATGAGGGGGCATATGTAATTGATTTTGATTATCTTGCCCGTGTTGTTGTGGAGCCTGATACGCCTGCCTGGAGAGATATTGTTGACTATTTTGGTCAGGAGATCCTATCTCCTGATAGAACCCTGAATCGTTCTAAGCTTGCAGAAATTGTCTTTTCTGATGCACAGAGCCGAAAGGCCCTGGAAGGCTTTACCCATCCCAGGATATTTGAGAAAAGGGACACCCTTATTAAGGATATTAAAAAGAAAGACCCGAAAGCTATTGTTATTGTAGATATTCCCCTTTTATTTGAATTGAGTTTGAAAAAAAAATTTGATAAGGTTATTTTAGTTTACGTATCAAGAGATGTTCAAATTAGGAGAGCGATACAACGAGGCATTCTCACAAAAGAAGAGGTAGAAAAAAGGTTAAAGGCCCAGATTAATATAGAGAAGAAGAAACTACTTTCGGATTACATCATAAATAACGAGGGGAGCTTGAAGAATACCAGGGATCAGGTAAGGAAGGTGACCCACGAATTAAAAAAGTTGGAAAAAAAGAGGTAAATTCAAAATGTTTCTAACGATTAAACGAGAAACCTACAAGGCAGGGGATGTTATATTTGAGGAGGGCAGTCATGGTCTCGCTGTTCATATTTTACATTCAGGGAAGGTGGAGATTAGCAAGACGGTTCAAGATAGAAAGATTGTTGTGGAGATATTAGGGCCTGGTGATATTTTTGGCGAGATGAGTTTTATTGATCATTCCCCCAGATCGGCTACTGCTACTGCACTTGAGGATACAGTTTTAGAGTTAGTGGATAAGGATTTTTTAGATAAGGAATTTAACCAAATAGACTCAGATTTTAGAGAGATAGTAACTACCCTTGTCAGGAGATTGAGAAAAACCACACAGCGTCTGGTTTCTTTGCCCAGGCGAATAGGGAAAAGAGTAAGCGGAAAGATTAGCATCTCTTTCCAAAAGGCAGATGATTTTTTTAGAGCCTATATTGCTAATCTTGGAGAAGGGGGACTATTTATTCATACTACAAAGAATTTACCAGTAGGGTCCGTTTTAGACCTTGAATTCAGCCTTCCTGATAGCAACCAAGCAATCACTACCAAGGGCAAGGTAGTGTGGATAAGGCCTCAAGATATGAGCACTGAAAAGATGCCCCCGGGGATGGGAATCCAGTTTATTGATATGAATCCCAACGACAACGAATTTCTTAAAAACTACCTCGCAAAGTTTGGGTCTTCATGATTTTCAATTAATTCCCTAATCAACCACCTAAAAAACCTTTTCCTGGTAGTTTTCAACTATATCTCCGAAAATAGATCTCTCATTATCTACAAGTTTTCTCTTTTAAACCTGTTTTGAATAATGGAAATTCTGCTTTAATGAAGGTAACTTTTCAATAAGTTCGGATGATTCCATGCCATTGCCATTTGCCGTCATTGCGAGGAGCGGAGCGACGTGGCAATCTCGTTACTGTAATATAGATTGCTTCGCTTTGCTCGCAATGACAGAACCCGAATTTATTGAGAAGTTACCAATGAAGAAGTGAATTTTTCAACCCTATTGTGATACGACCTACTCATGCCTTAGTGCAACGATGGGATCTACCTGGGCAGCGCGGGCCGCGGGATAGAGCCCGAAGACAATGCCGATTACCGCGCTGATACAGAGGGGGAGCACAATACTCCATGGGGTGATGACCGTGGGCATGTCCGAAAAGTAGGTTATCAGAATGGGTATGAGGACCCCGAGGCCGACTCCCACAATCCCGCCAATGGTGGAGAGCACGACGGTTTCAATAAGGAACTGCGTGATGATCTGTTTTCTCTTGGCACCGATCGCCCTTCTGATTCCTATCTCCCGGGTTCTTTCCGTTACAGAAGCCAACATGATATTCATGATGCCGATGCCGCCCACGAGGAGACTGATGCAGGCAATTGAACCCAGTACGATGTTAAAGGTTCGTTTGGTGGCCTCGGCCTGCTTGAGCAAGGCCAGGGGTACGCTGATGGTGTAGTCCTTTTTTTTGTGGAAACGCTCGAGCATCGCATTAATTGCCTTGGCAGTTGCCTCAACGTTTTCTGTACGGTCCACCTGAACGATAATCTGGTGCAGCTCCACCATCTCCCGCTCAACAGAGCCGGAGGTTATTCGAAAACTTACGTCACCGAAATACACGCGAGCAACATCTATGGGGATATAGGCATCTACTTTTTGGTCAGGTATCTGGATGTTTGCCGCTTTACCACCCTCACTCTTAACGATCCCTATGATTCGAAAGGTATCCCCTCCGATTCGGAGCGATTGTCCGATGGTATGTTCAGTGGCCAGAATCCTTCGCGCCCCGTATTCAGTAAGAACCACTACCGGGGATTGGGCCTCTTCATCATAAGGAAAGAGGATGCGTCCCGCAACAAGCGATCGTTGTACCAGATCAAACCACCTGGGAGTTGTCCCCACGACACGGAGCTCCAGTGCACGTTCTCCGAGACGGCCCTCTTTGCGAATGAGTTTAACGGGAATAGCCTCTTGTATCGTGGTCATTGTTTCCTTTAAGCGGAGAAGATCCTGATAGGTGAGGCCGTAGATGCTCATGAGAACGCGAGTTGTGCTCGAGGCCTCTTCTTCCATAGACTTGGTTGAGGTAATGATAATATTATTGCTGCCCAGTTTTCGGATCTGCTCAAGGGCCTCTTTGCTGGCACCTTCTCCTACGGAGAGCATTGCTACGACGCTTCCAACGCCGAAGATAACCCCCAATATGGTGAGAAATGAGCGAAGCTTGTGGAGCAGGAGGTTTTCAATACCCAGAAGGATATTTCGTATAAGCTTAGCAGTTCTCATTGCCCGCTCCGTCGATAGTGTCAATGAGGCCGTCTTTCATGTGCAGTTTTTTTTGGGCATAGGCAGCAATATGTGATTCGTGAGTCACCATGATTATTGTCTTGCCTTGCTTATTGAGATCCACAAGCAGCTCCATAATTTGCACTCCTGTGGCAGTATCCAGGTTGCCCGTAGGCTCGTCTGCAAAGAGTATCTGGGGATCATTTGCAAGGGCCCGTGCCACTGCAACCCGCTGCATTTGGCCACCGGAAAGTTCAGCCGGACGATGATCCAGTCTGCCTTCGAGCCCGACCTTCAGAGCAAGCTCTCGGGCACGCTCAGCGCTCTTTGTTGAATCCCACCCCAGATAGTAAAGGGGCAATTCGATATTTCGCCGAACGGTCAGCTGAGCAATAAGGTTAAAGCTCTGGAAAATAAAACCCAGGTGCCTGAGCCGGAGCTCGCTGAGCGAGTCATCGTCAAGGGTGCTCACGTCACTGCCTTCGAGAAAATAAGAACCCCTGGTTAAACGATCCAGGCAGCCAAGGATATTCATCATGGTACTCTTTCCCGAGCCGCTTGCTCCCATAATGGCCCAGAATTCTCCACGCCGGAAAGAAACATTTACGCCTGCCAGGGCCTTCACCTCTTGCAGGCCCATCTGGTAGATCTTGTGGGCGTTTTCAAGCCTGACTATCTCGGCTTTTGAGGTTAATGGGACAGGACCGTTCATCTTTCAACTCCCCCCTGTTCCCGAATGAGTTGTCTCCGCAGGGCTCGTTGCTCCTCAGGGGACATATTTTCAAATCTTTTTATCTCCTCAGGAGACATTTTTCCCTCTATTCGGCTCCATATAACTTTTCTCTGCTCACTGGACATGCCTTGAGAGCCTGTCTTTGTCTTTTTCTTTTGCTTGCTCGTTATTTCACCCGCCTTTGGCGAAGCTGACTTGTCAGTTCCCGTCTTTTCAATACGTTGTTCTTTGGCTGCCGTAGGAATAGGTTGCCTGGCCGATTTTTCTTTCTGTTCGTTTTCTTTGCCCTTTACAGATGATGAGTCTCCTGTTTTCGGTTTTAAGTTGCTCATGTCTTTTTCTCTCAGCGTTGGCTCAGAGATGGTCTCAACTGCGGCAGCGGATAACGGAGGGGTGAGAGACACCACCTCTCCCGGTTCCAGACCGCTGATGATTCGTACCATCCTGTCGTTGTCAAGGCCTATTTCAACGTGCCGGGGCTCAAGGATGTTGCTTTTTACCGTATAAACGGTGGGCTTTTCACCAACGCGCAGAACCGCTTGAACCGGTATATAGGTTGTCATTTCGTAGTGCGCTATGATGATCTCCGCCTTGCAGCTCATGCCTGTCCGAAGGGTATCGCTGTTATGGTCCAGAAAGATATCGGTGTTGTATACCTTTAAGTCGGGATTCAAAAAAGCGCTCTGTGGATCGGGCAGGGGGGCGATCTTTGCGACATGGCCGGTGAAGCGTTCTCCAGACAAGGCATCAACCGTAATCCTTGCCGGGAGGCCGATACTGATTTTATCCAGGCTGGCCTCATGAATGGCAACCTCTGCCTTGGCGGATGAAGTGGTGGGCAGATAGATCAATTCCTGACGCTCCCGGACATCCTGGCCTTCCTGAAGGGGTTCAACCGGCCTCCCCCTCCTGCCCCCTTGGGCGCTCGTGGCATAGACAACGAGCCCGTCTGCCGGCGCATAAATTTTAGTCTTTGCAATCTGTTCTTCGATTTTATTCAGCTTATCCTTCTGGCGCTCGAATTCCGCCTCCTTTGCCTTAAGGTTGGCCCCGGCCTGCACCACGTCGGCTTTTGCCTTGCGCGTTGTCCGATCAAGCGCCATTTTTGCCTGCTTAACATCGCTCTCGAGTTGTGCCAGTTTTCTCTTGTGGGTAAAGTCCTTGAGCAGGTTCAGATTGTTTTGTGCAAGCTCAAGATCCAGCAACTTTTTCTTTTCAGCCAGCTCATCCGCCTGGAGTTCGGTCTGTGAAATATACCGTTCATTAAAAAGCTTTTTTGACCACTCCAGTTTTTCCCTGGCCCGTGCAATTTCCTCTTTAGCCAGGGTAATCCCGGATTCAGCCTCCTTTAATTCGTTGGGGTACTCTCCCTCCAGGTATTTATTGAGATCCTGCTTGGAAAAGTCGTAAGCCAGCTGTGCTTTATCTATATCGCTCTGGGCCTGATTTTCAACCACGGCAAGGTCTTCACGGGCGCTCACAAATGCAGCCTCTGCATTCTGCACGCGAATCTGCTGATCGATCTTTTTGTCCAGCAGTTCGCTGGAATCCAGTTCAATGAGGAGATCACCCTTTTTTACCCTGGACCCTTCCTCTACAAGTGAAATAACGGAGGTTTTCCCTTCGACCTCGTTTTTTATAACTGCCTGTTCCCGGGCCTTGATTGTGCCTGACTCAATGATGCTGATCGTAAGGGGCCCCTGCTTCACGGTAAAGGTTGCGTGATTATTAATTATACCTTCATCATTGCCGGACAGGGTAATAATCAGCACGCCAATACCGGTTAAAAAGATGAAAGCGGCTATCCATATGAACGGCCGTTTTTTATGCCTGCGCCTTATTTCATTAGTGTTTGTCATTTTTGATTTCCCTCTGAGTATATTCCTGCCACAGCCCTTTTTCATCAATCTTGAGGAGTCCTGTATCGCGCTGAAATTCTAACTCAGCCAGCCTGTAGTCCACTGCTGCTTGGGTCAGGCCATTTTGTGCATTAAGCAAATCCTCCTGGGCATCGGTTAAATCACGAATTTGGGCCCTTCCTGCCTCCAGAAACAGGGTAACGCTCTTGACTCGTTTTTCAGCAACCTGCATGGATTTTGCTTGAATCGTGAAGCGCTCACGCGATTCAAGCATAGCCCTCAATTGTTTGCGTATGTTCAGCTTGATTCTATCTTCCAGCTTCTGAACCTCCCGTACGGCCCGCTCAAGGGCTATGAAGCTGTTGCGATAGGTATTTCGCTCGGCAGTTCTTTCAAAGGGGAGATCCAGCGTGAGCAGGGATGAATATATGCCCCTGTTCGTGCGAAGCTTTGCGTTATTCAAGGTTGCCGTTTCAATGGTTCTGGATTGGCCGATTTGTGCAGACTCAAACAGGGTAAGCTCCGCCCTCAATGCATCGGCAGAGACAGCAACCGCCCTTTGGGCGTCATACACCTTGCCTTGGGAAATGCTGAGGTCAAGGCGGTTTTCCAGGCCCAGTTGTAAGGCCCTCAACTCGTTCATTCCAAGAAGGCCTGCGTTTTCGCGGTCGGGCCCTGTCAGATCAGCGGGTGTCTCTCCTGTGGGTTTATTTTCTTTTTCTCCGATGGTGTCCTGTGCACGTTCTTCTGAGACAGATGCCAGCAGTTTTTCCAGTTCGGCCCTGTCCAGCTCGATGCGGGCATCCGGTGGCAGCCCCAGAGAGGCCTTAAAGGAATCCATGCCGTTTTTGTATGACTCGAGTGCCGATATCCAGCGTCTGCGCGCTAGCAATTCCTTCTGATCGGCCTGATCCGCCTGGATTTCACTTAACCGGCCTGCATCGGCAAGCCTGCGGGAGCGGATGACAACTGCCGTGAGATTACGGTAGTTTTTTTCCGCGTTTTCCGCATTATTCAGCGCCTCCAGAACCGCCAGGTATTGGTCGGCAATGCTCACTGCAAACCCTTGCTTAAATCGCTCAAATTCATAGATGGCATACACCACATTTCGCTCCGCCTGGGTCAGTGGTTCTGTTACGATATGTCTTCCGGAGCCCCGCAGCAAGGGGATAGAGATCGTGGCGTCAGCCAGCAGGCCCAGCGATGATTCACCTCCCTGTGTCAGGAGATGTGCCAGATCTACTGCCAGTGCGGCGCTCACATCAGCACCGGTTTTGAATGTCTTGCCTGCACCAAGTTCAGCACTGTTTTGCACGCCTCTAACAGTATCTTTACCGGAGGAATCGGATTCATACAAGCTCTGCACCTGGCCAGTAAAGATAGAACGAAACTCATTGCGCTCCAGGTCAAGACTCAGGGCGGACTGAAAAATATTCTCTTTGTAGTCCTGATATTCAAAGCTATTGCGAGCACCTATTTGTAATGCCTGGGTAAGCGATAACTGAATCGGGCCATCGGCAGTGAGAGATACAATGTGATCCGATGACGGTTCTTTCCTGGGATAATCTTCTTCCGGCCAATGATCAATCTTTTTGAGCATATCTGTGCTAAGAGAGGCCTCGCTTGAATAGGGTAATTCCTGTGCGATCAAAAGACGACGGCGAAGGATATCACTCGGCCTCTCTATGGTAAATGCCTCAGTTTTGCCCAGGGCTTGTTTTTGTTTTTCCTGGATAATCGCCTTCGCAGCTTTATCCGCCTCAAGCCGGTATTTCGTAGGCGTACACATAGTCTGAGTAAACAACACTGAAGAGAGTGCGAGAATCAGCAGATAAAGTTTACTCTGTGCTTTTGCCATGATCACCTTCTTAGGAGATGTCTTCCAGATGAGCTTCTTTAAATTAATTAGGACGCAGATTTTCGCCGATATCCGCAGATAGTTATTAGCTCTTTATATTTAAAATCCTTACAATCTGCATTCATCTGCGTCCAAAAAGGAAATTCCTATACTATGAGCTTAGTTCGCTTCGCTCACAATTGGAATATTGAAATAATGGAGTACTGGATTGATGGGCGCAATTGTTATTTGTTAATCGTTACTTGTTATTCGAATAATTAATAACGAATAACCAATAACGCAAGTGCATGGCACAAATTGAATGCAATTAAAAGCGCCATGATTTCAATAAGTTGTAGAATTTCCGCGACGTTAATTTAGTTTTGGTCTGCCTCTTTTGCCCGCTTGAGGCCCTTTTTCTCTAAGCCGTCGTGTAAATTCCCTTCTGAGGCCTTTAAGTTTCTCAAATTGTTCGATTGAAAGTTCCTGGCGAATGTCTATGGCCATCTTAATACGATTTTCAGTCTGCTGAGACTGAAGTTGTGCAAGCCTCTCTGCTAATTTGTAGGCCTCCTGTCTATCCGTCACAGGTTGGGACATCATGTTTTCTAAGTCGAGATAGGTCTTTCCTATATCACCTTTTATATCAATGAGGCGTTTTTTGTGTTCCATCCAGATCTTATTTATCGTATCGATTTGATCAGGGGTGAGCTGTAATGTATCTTTCACACCCGGCCTGTACCACCATTTACCACTCTCCATTGGAGAATTAAAGGCGAAAAGATTAGGCAAAGATAGACTGATCGAACCTATTAATGCGAAGACTGTTAGTAATAGAATTGTTTTTTTCATTATGTTCCTCCTCTATTGGTAAAAAAAAGTTTAAAAATTGTTGAAAATCTTCCCCCTCCCACTCAGTGAGAAGCACTATGCTTTGAGGAAGTTCTACTTCACTTATACTATCTGGAAAAAACCAAATTTCCTTTTGTAATTCTGTTTCTTCAATCTTGCTCCCGTTATTTGGTTGGAAATAGACTTGTTGCAATAAAAAGGCAGAAATAACTATTATAAATGAGAGGATAACAGCCGTTCCCCATCGCAGCCTTAATGCAGGGGCATGATAGTCAGATACAGCTGAAAGAATTTTCCCCTTCTCTCTTGTCCAATTTATCTCAGTATGCTCAATTTCTTCCTGATAGGCCTTTAAAAATCCCTTTATCCTATTGAATCGTTTTTGGCAATCCGGGCATTTCTTCAGGTGTAATTGGAGATTTTCATCGATCGAATCCGGTTCAACGATCATGGAATAAATCTCTTTATTGCTTAGGTGAATATTGTTCATGTTGCCTTCCAATCAGCAAGATAATCTTGGGCCTTGTCTAAGGCCCTGTAGAGATAGGTCTTTACTGAACTCTGGCTGATACCGGTTAATTCAGAAATTTCCTTGATAGTGTATTCGTTACCAAATCTGAGTGAAAAAACCTCTCTTTCTCTTCCCTTGAGTCCATCTTGAAATGCCCTCACGTGAGCATGTAATTGTTTTTCTTTGAGAATTTCTTGGGGCGATTGGTCACTATCTGCCATTGTATTTATTTGATTATCTGAAATGTTTTCAGGCCGTAAAAAAAGAAGTCTTCTTAATTTTTCTTTTCGAAAGTAGTCCCTCACCCTGTTTATTGTTATTCTGATCAACCATGTCTCAGGGGATGCATTAAATCGAAATTTTTTATACGACCTGAATGCCTTGACAAAAACATCCTGTGTAATGTCAAGGGCTTCATCTTTATTGCCAAGCATACCTACAGCCACCTGAAAAACCTTTTTCTGATAGTTTTCAACAAGTTCACTGAAAATTCTTCTCTCATCATCCATAGATTGTATCATTTGAACTCATTTTACTATATTAGACGGTTGGTAGAGAAAAAAAGTCTACATAGACAAAACATTTCTTTTGTGGAGCCCCACGGGGAAGCCCTCCAGTCCGCCAGAAAGACGGCGGATAAAAAACACGGCGGGCAAGACCGTGGCACCACTTAGTTTCGCCGATTCGCTATCTACACCACTCTATGTAATAAAGCCACGATTTGCAAGCTTGCGGTACCTCTCGCATACGTAAAGGGAAGTCCCAATGCCGGATTAGGGAAAAAGTTGATTATTGCAGCAAAGCGCTTATCTTTGCGCACTCTGCGCCTTTCCCTGCTCCCCCACCAAGCCCTCTGCTTTTCTCAATTCCCAATCCCTCAATGCCTCAATCCCAAATCCCATCTGCACCTATATTCCTTGACAAACCACAGCTACAGACGTAAGCTTGCCACAACTTGAATAAGCCTTTTAAGGCGAGGAGGGGTTTTGTTACGCGATTCAAACATGAGGTTTCCCCAAAAGCTCCACCAACGCAGTGTTAGTGGAGCTTTTTTATGTCTATTCTTGTGAATGACACGTGCTGTTAACCAAGAAAAGCGGTACATGAGTCAAATGGGCCTTTGACCCCTTTATTGATTTGCAAAAGGATTAATCGTACCAATGCAAAACAAAAAAAGTACAAACAGGTTATCAGCGAGCATCCTCAATTACTTTGCGGCTTTTACCGAGACAAAGTTTAATTTCAGGACACTTATAAATTATCGATGGACCAACAATGAGCTGACACTTGACCTATCAATATTCCAGAACTTTCAAGATTTACTCTTACAAAAGATAAAAACCGGAGATAACACCCCTCTCACTGTAAGAAACAATGAACATATTCTCATGCTCTCCAGAGATGAAGTTTTATTGGCGATCACTAAGGCCCTTTCCGGCAAGTTTGGATTGGATTATCTAAAAGCGTGTGTCAAACAAGAGTCTGCAAAAAGAGCCGAACGAAATACGGCACTCGTTGCCACTGAAAAAGGACTTCGGCCCGCCAAAGATGCTGATCTTTCAAAAGAGGAAGTCAATAAACATAATGAGCAGGCATTCCTTGATGGGTGCCGGAAATATAACCTTGCCCTTAGAAAGCAATTTGAGCTTATCCTTATTGAGTTACAGGAAAAAAAGATTGACTGCCTTAAAGAGGAACTTGGAATTGATCACGTTCCACCTTCAACCTTCAACTCTGCCAATTATCTGAAAAAACATTTTGATGCGCTTCAGGCCATTGCGCGCGATAGTCGAACCGACGAGGAATATCTTAACAGTGTCAAAGTGTATTTTAAGGAAGGCATTGAAGACATCGTTTTATATGATTTATTTACCAGTATCCAGAAATACGCAAGATATAATACTGTCGGGACAATCTATTTATTCTTCCACGAACTGAATAGGCAAAGCGATAATGACACTGTTGAAGGGTACCCCATATTTTTTATAGAGGTTAATCTGGCTCCCGGCACCAAGGAAGTTGTAGTTTCATTTCCACGGGACCTTTTGCTAATCAATACACCGGCGGTTAATTATTTCAAATTTCCATCTGTTTTAACAACCTCAAGATCTTCAACCCTTAAAAACGCCGCTTCCAACCTCGGTGGGATAGAGATTTTCTTGCAAACTCAATACAGCTGGAATGAACCCTTTGTGCGTGAATCCAATTTCAGGCCAATCAAGGCGCCAAAAGGAATTTTCCCGGATATTAAATGCCGTATTGGATTTCAGGTCGTCCGGAACGAGAACAAAAAGCTCCTGGATTATTCAGAAATAATGACACACCTTGAATCAGGGGGCAAAAGCAAATTTGTCGATTTTATTTCGGATTATATTGACGGAAACGTGGAAAACACCCAGGATTCAGTGGATAAGGAATTTAAGGAAAGATATCCGATCAAAAGCTCCAACAGGTACATTTCTGATAATCCCTTAAATCTGAATGTTTCCCAGAAGAGGATTCTGCTTGCCCTTAATAATCCTAAAAATAGAATTATAGTTGTTGACGGTCCGCCAGGAACAGGTAAATCTCACACGATTGCTGCGATTACCTACTGGGCCAACCAGGAAGGAAAATCCGTTGTTATCACATCTCATAAAAAGCAGGCGCTTGATGTGATCGATCGGATGCTTACAGACAAATTCCGGGATCTTCACCCCAAGTCGAAACCATCTATCATCAGGCTATCCAAGAATGGCAAATCAATAAACAGCCTTGAAAACTCTCTTCAAAATGCGGTGATAAACGCCGCAGGCGACCGCTCCAATGACTATAACGAGCAGGCTGCGGAAAAGGATACAAAAGACATAAAAGGGACTGTTGTCGGGAAAATAGAGAAACAGCTTTCTTCATCAGATGGATACAGGGAAACCATTGATACTCTGTTTGAATTTGAGAAGACACAGAATAGCCTTATTAGTTCCGGCGAGTTTTCCGAGGATGATTTCGCCTATCCCAAAATCGACAGTTCGGAAATAATCGATCTTGAAAAAATACAGGATTTTGCCGAAGATGCAAGCATAGACAATTTCAAAGATATCAGCCTGACCGCATTTCGTTTTCTTTTAAAACGACGGAAAGATATTCCAAGGTTTCTTAATGCATGCGAAGAGATCAATCTTTATCCTAGCAAGGATTTTGATATTGAGACAACCCTGACTGAAATCCCGAAGTCTTTCGTCGATCTGATCGAAAGATCCGTAAAATTGCTCAAAAAAGATATACCTATTTCCTCCCTTCAGGCCGGTGACATCCCCGGGGCATTCTTCAAAAAGCTGTTCAGGAGGTTCCCTGACAAAAAAGGGCTGGAACAATTAATCAAATCTTTAAGGAGCCTAAAACACGCCCAGATTGTTGAAGAGATCGCGCGTTTAAAAAACATGCCGGTAAGCGAACTCACTTTGGATATGGCCTTTGATGGAATTTCAGCGCTTCGAACTGCCATCTCCTTGAAGAAACACCAAGATATCATAGATGAATACCGCGAAATCAGTGGAAACAAAGGAAAAAGCATTTCCGAAGTTTACGATACCCTAGATGGGGTGAAGGATGCACTTCAAAAGGTAGATGCAGAGCTTTTCAATTCCATCGCAAGGCTATTTAAAAACTATGGGCCAATCCTTACTAAACTGCAAATCACAAACAAAAAGTTGAGCACTCTCTCCCGGCTCAACAACCTTACGGGCACTGAAGCCGATATCTGGAAATGGATCCAACTGCACTACACGCTTTCCAAAACAGCAGCTCTTGATACAATTAACAAGGAAGGTCTTGATGCCTTTTATATGCTTAGACAGAAACAGGTTGAATATCAGAACGACCTTCGATTGAAGAATCTCAACAATTTCCTGGCGGATGTTGCCAGAATCAAGGTCTCTTTTAACGGCGGAAAAAGGCTGACAAGCAAACAGGCCCGGGTGATGCTGGAAAACCTATCCGGGATTATTGCTGAACCCGATATGATATCCAGATACTTCCCCATGGACGAAGACCTGATTGATATTCTTGTCATTGATGAGGCGTCGCAGGTCTCTATTGCCGAGTCAATCTCCCTTATCCTGCGTGCAAAGCAGGTCGTTGTTTTTGGAGATGAATACCAGTATGGCGCGGTTGGCGCTGTTAATGTAAACTCGAAATACTCGCATGGCTATTTCAAAGATATCATAAATGCTTATCAGGATGATTACAATGTGTCGGCTACAGACCAGGAGAAAAATGAGCTGATTCAAGAGGTTTCCAGAGAGATAAAAGAAGATGAGCAGGAAGTTGAACAGGTCTTGCGGCCCCTACAGGACAACGCCGGCGAGATCCTATGGCTCAAAACATTCAATATCCGTACATCAACCTTAAGTTTTGCCAAAGCCATTGCAAATTACACCACTTCGCTTCGTGAGCATTATCGGAGTTTTTCTGAAATCATTGATTATTCAAACGAGTTCTTTTACAAGCCTGCCCAACTGGATCTCAGCATCAACCGCATCCGCACTAAGCCGATAGGCGAGGTCTTGCAGTTTATTCTCGTAGAAACCAGAGGAAATTCAGGCAACAATGTCAACCTTGATGAAATCGATGCTATTATCCATGATTTGAAATCAAGGATGAAAAGCGGGTTTAAAGGAAGTGTCGGCATTATAACCTCTTTCCGCGAACAGCAGGCAAGGATGGAGCAGGCGTTGAACCTAAAACTCAGTATGCCCGAGCTGAAGAAGAACCATTATCTGGCCGTATGGTTTGTAGGTGATGTGCAGGGTGAAGAACGTGATCTCGTATATTACTCCCTTGTAGAAGACAGCAAATACGGCAATGCAGATTTAAGGACCATTTATCCGGTCATTGATGGCGCGGCGGATAATATCAGGAGTTTAAAGATGCAGCGGCTCAATGTGGGATTCAGCCGGGCCAAGGACACCATGATCTTTGTCCATAGCATGCCGGTTAATGAGTACGGCAAAACCCGGCTTGGCGATGCAATAAGGCATTATGATAAGGTCCTTGATGAAAGCAAAAAGAATGATTTTTTTGTCGAAGACCCGACTATTTTTGAATCGGCGGCGGAAAAAGACCTTTACAATCTTTTGATTAACACGAATTTTGTGAAAACACACAGGGAGCATGTCAAAATAATCCCCCAGTTCAAGATCGGCGAATATATCAGGGCCGAATACGCCAGGCATATACCAAAATACAGGGTTGATTTTCTTATGACCTTTTCAAAAGGCGGTAAAGAGCGTACCCTGATCCTGGAATATGATGGCGTGGAATACCATACAAAAAACCCCGATATCGTGACCAAACACAATTTTTCCCAGGAGTATCTTGATTATGACATCAGCCGGCAGATAGAGCTTGAAAGCTACGGCTACCGCTTTTTGCGGCTGAATAAGTTTAACCTGCGACCTGAACAGAAAGGCGAGACAAAGACGGATGTTTTGGGCAGATTGCTAAAGCAGGCGTTTACAGTTGAGTGAGATGATTAAAAAATGACAAAAGACGAATTGATCGAGCTCCTTGATGGGCATGAATGGAATAATGTTGAATTTAAGAAGGCTCAGCGTGGTGTGCCAGAGTCTGCCTTTGAAACCGTATCCTCTTTTTCAAATACTGGTGGCGGCTGGCTGGTGTTTGGTATCAGTGATTACGACGGTCATTATGAAGCTGCGGGTGTTCTTGAGATTGATAAAGTTCAGAATGATTTTTTGAGCGCGCTACGTGCCGATAATAAAGTGAATCACGACATTAAGGTCGAAACGAATTTAATCGATGTAGAGGATAAGACAGTTCTGGTCTTTCGCATACCCGAGACATCTCGGCAAGACAAGCCAATTTACCTGAACGGCGATATCCGCCGCTCATTTATTCGCAGAGGCGGTTGTGATCAGCGTTGCACTATGCCTGAAATCGAGCGTTTTCTGCGGGATGCGGCTGAGGAGCGTTGGGATGGACAGGTTTTCAGCTATCCACTGGAGGAAGCCTTTCATAAAGAGTCAATAAAATGGTACCGGGCATTGTTCAACGAAAGAAACCCCGGTCATGATGAATCTCTCAGCGATCAGGAATTTCTCCATCAGTGGGGGTGCTTAATAAGAAAAGATGAAACATTGCAACCTACCAGGGCCTCCATTCTTCTTTTCGGATCCCCGGCGGCAATTCATCAGATGCTTCCCCGACCTACCCTTGATGTTCAATGGATACCATCAGATCTTGGTGAGCCACTACCGGAAATTCGCTGGTTGGATCGTAAGGTTTTTGAGGATAATCTCATCATCACGTGGCGCGGACTTGTTACCAGCTACATGCAGAAGACAGAAAAACCTTTCAGTATCGATCCTCACACGTTGCTGAGGAATGACGCGCCACCAGAGTACAGAGTATTCCGTGAAGCTGCCATTAACCTGTTGATCCACCAGGATTATGCCAGCCAAGGGTTCAAGGCCGTAATCAAGTTTTACCGGGATGTGATTCAGCTCTGGAATCCGGGAGATGTTTTCGGGAATGCCGATCATCTGCTGGAGCCTGGTGAAAAAGAAGTGCGTAACCCCCAAATTGTGGCGGCATTTCGGCGACTGGGCCTTTGTGAGCAGGCAGGCACCGGTATGGGGATGATGTTGAATCAATGGCAGGCATTGGGACATCCTGAGCCGGAGTACGATAATGACCGCTCGCGTAAAGCCTTCGAAATACGTTTACCTTTGGCAAAAGAACCAGTCACAGGTGAAGTCACCCCACCAGTCACCCCACCAGTTACCCCATCAGTCACCCCACCAGTGAAACGATTGATAGACTTGATTGCTGAAAAGGGAGAACTGGGAGCAGGGGCAATTCGTGAAGCTTTTGGATTGAAAGACCGGACCCATGTACGGAATACCTATATAGCGCCGGCTTTGGAATCAGGACTCATTGAATACACCATTCCGGATAAGCCGAGAAGCAGCGAACAAAGATATCGTCTTACAGATAAGGGCAAAGAATGGGTTGAACAGAACCAGGTGGAAAAATGAATATGCTTGATTATGAATTTGTTAAATGACAGGAAAAGGACGAAGTACCAGATATGTTTTCAAGAAAAAATAGTTTGCTGGGAATCTATCGAAAAGCGTTTATAGCTGATGAATAAGGTTACTGAAGTATGAGAAAGGAAACGGGAAAACAGGTTGTAAAAACAGACAAAAAACCCATTTCCGGCGATCTTATCGGTGATATCCACAGGCTCATTGAAACTGCCAGGCACAATGTGACCGTTACCGTTAACGCCGGCTTGACCATTCTTTACTGGCAGATCGGCAGCCGGATTCGCCAGGATATTTTGAAGGAAAAGCGGGCGGAGTACGGAAAAGAGATTGTTGCTACACTGTCGCAAGAATTAATCGTTGAATATGGGAAAGGCTTTTCCAGGCGCAATTTTTTTAATATGATCAGATTTGCTGAGGTTTTTTCTGATATGAAAATTGTGCACGCACTGAGTGCACAATTGACCTGGACCCATTTTAGAGAAATTATTTACCTTGATGACAGCCTTCAACGCGATTTTTATGCTGAAATGTACTGATACATGACCGAACTACCGAAATGCGAACTGCTGGAGCAGAAGCTTCACAAAGTGGTTGAGTTGGCGCGAAAACGGCTGGAGGTGAAACCTGCGTAGTGCAATACAGAATACAAATGATGTCAGCGGGATAAAGTGAATCGGAGGATAGTATACAGATTGTTGGTTTTTTCTTCGGGAAATAGGTATGCTGCCCTTGGAATTAATTTCTTATTGACGCAAAGGAGTATTTTTTATTATATTACGTTTTATGTGGATATCATAAATTAAGAGGATAATACTTTTTATGACTAACAAAATCGAAAGTTCCTTTTCAACAGGCACGCTTCCAAGTTATAAGAACCCGCCTGTTAACGAAGTTGTTTGTGGGATGCGATTTGATACTCCAGATAGACTTCTAATTCCCCATATCGGTTTCCTTTGGGATAAATTTCGCGTTGATTATCCGGTTATCCAACATGCCCCACCGATAGCATCAGCTAAAGGTGAAATTTTGGTAGATAAGGCAATCGGTATGCCCTTACCGAGAGTGTGGTTTATAAACAAATCGGATGATCAGTTGGTACAATTTCAGATCGACCGCTTTTATTTCAATTGGCGACGCAGACAAAGCGATTACCCAAGATATGGCCACGTTATCAAGAATTTCGAGAGTGTGCTGAATAATATCGGAAATTTTTTTAGCGAATTTGAGTTAGGCGAGCTTAAGCCAATCGAATATGAACTTAGCTATATCAACCATATCCCAAAGGGGCAAGGATGGAATACGATTGATGACCTTCCAAGAATATTTTCAGATTTTGTTTGGAAGCAAACAAAGGAGCGTTTTTTGCCGAATCCTATAAAAGTCGCTTGGCAGAAAGAGTTTCTTTTGCCGGAAAAGAAGGGACATCTGATCGTTAATTTAAAACAAGCTACACGAACTGAAGACAAAGTTAATTTGCTTGTTCTCGAATTGAAGACGAGAGGAATTGGCGAGCCAGCGAGTAAAGAAGCTATTCGTGAATGGTTTGACTTAGCACGCGAATGGATAGTCCGAGGCTTTACTGATCTAACAACCCCTGAAATTCACAAAATTTGGGAGCGAGAAGAAAATGCCTGAGCTGAATTTACAGGATAAGGTAGTACAAGAGGCCGCCATAGCATATGGGAATGAATTTCTTAGAGACGATTTCCCAATCGGTGACTCATATATTGGAGCATGGTATTTGCCTCAAAAACCTCAAACAGAGCGTAATTTCGAAGTCTGGATTACGTCAGCCGTAGTCCAGGAAGGTCAAAATGCCCGCATAAGTGATTGGTCTGAGAATGAAGACACATTTACACAACTGGATTTAATCGATATTGAAGATAATCAGGTACAACAATTAATTTTCCAGATCAGGATATCAACCTCTATCCCAAATAATGAACGTTTGGCAAATAGACTTATCGTTTTATTTAATGATGCAAAGGAAGAGGATTCTAATAGTCCAGGTGTTGCTGTTGGCTCGCTTCGTAATTTTTATCATTTTCTTCAAGAATACACCAATCTAAAGTATCCGAATATTACATTAACACCTGACAACAACATCTATGCTTCATGGGAAGACGAACAAGATCGATTGTTCAGCGTACATTTCTTACCAAATGGGATTACCAATTTTGTTATATTTAAGCCTAATGATAGGCATCCGGAACGACCAATTCGTCTTTCTGGAATAACAACAAGTGACATTCTCATGGAAACGGTTGCCCCCAATGGTGTAAATGATTGGATTTTAGAATGAAAGGTGATATACCTGATAAAGACCATATTTCACGGTACTGTGGACCTAAAACTATCAGGGAGGATGGTAAAATTGGAGCCTCTGCTTTTATTCTAAGAGAAAGTGAAGAAAGCTTATCTGTAAATTGGCTAGAATATCTTAACTGTTCGAGCAGAGAGAGTGAAATAGCGGAAATCCGAAGGGTGTACTCCTTAAAATTAGATGTAAGAGCAAAAGCGAAATTAGCTGTTCTAAATGTTGGTGAAATGAGCAATAAAGTAAAAAATGAAAGTCCTGATAGAAGAAGTCTTTACGTCTTACATGAAAAAGAGAATAATGATCCATCACACAGTGGAATTTATAATCTGAAGCCTGATAATGAGTCGATTGCTAATCTGATTTTTAAGACAATCCTTGAGTCTTACTCCGCTCGTAAATAAAAGTGAGAAGGGTTGGATCTTAGAACAAATCGACCGCAAGTTGGACAGATCTCTCCCAGACCACACCTCATGATGTCGCCCTTGCCTTCAGCTAATACTTATGCTAAATTATTAATACTTTAGCAGGGTTCACGTACAGGGGACTTTCACCCCATAAATTCATGCCTATACCGGGTGTACACAAATCGTTCCACCTAACATCTTATCGCTCCGCTCCAAAATGTAGGTGAACTCAGTCGTTGACGGGCGTAGTTGATAAACTGCCTTGGAGGAGCTATGTTTGCAGATGCTTATGAGAAAGCAAGTTGTTTTACACATCCTGTCATAATTTCCACTCGTCACTTTGACGGTACAGTTCAGTGTGGATGCGGTGCCTTTGTTGCAGTCAACAAAGAAGGTTGGATACTCACTGCAGAACATATAATGCACTCTTTCTTCGCCTTTCAACAACATACCAAGGAAATCAACCAACACAAAATACAGATTAAAAATATTGAACAGAACTCCTCTTTGAATTCAAAACAGAAGAGGAAAAAGATAAATAAGCTCAGACCTAACCCCAAATGGATCACCAATCATTCCTTTTGGTGGGGCCATGACGGACTCGCATTACAGGGCGACATTTTGGGGTTGCCTGACGGAGACTTAGTTGCAGGCAGGCTTAGTCCCTATGTCCCATCGATGACAAAAACTTATCCCGTTTTCAAAGATCCGAAGTCTCTCCGCCTTGGCACCAGCCTCTGTAAATTGGGGTTCCCTTTTCATAAGATTACCGCGACATTTGACGAAACAGCAAACACATTTCAGCTTGCACCGGGGACTCTTCCTCTCCCACGTTTTCCGATCGAGGGAATCTATACCCGTAATTTGGAAGTGAAAAAATCCCCTGACTCTCAGTTTGTAGCAAAATTCTTGGAGACTTCTTCGCCAGGCCTGCGTGGACAAAGTGGAGGCCCTATCTTTGATGTGAAGGGAACTATTTGGGGCATTCAAAGCCACACCAGACATTTCCCTTTGGGATTCAGCCCTAAAATAAAAAAAAATGGCAAAGAAGTTGAAGAGAATCAATTTCTAAATGTTGGACTCGGTGCTCATCCGGAATCAATTGTTTCTTTCTTGAATAAAAACAATATTACGTTCACCTTGTCGGATTACTAAGTTTGCGGATGACTTATGAATTTTCGGATAGCTTGGTCAAGAAACCGGAGAGCCAGCCAACAACCGGCTGCAGGTGACCGCTGACCTCAGCGCTTGAGCCGAATCGTTGGCCACGCACAGCTTGCAGCAGAGTTCTTCATTAGATGAAAGCTTGTAATCGTTTAGAATTCAGGAGTGTTTTATGGCGAAAACAAATCTTACAGACGAAGAAAAGAGACTAATCATTGAGGCGCTGAATAATGATACCGAACCCTCGTCGGAACTGATGACAAAACTCTTTCCGGGCCTGGCGGAAAAATTCGATGTGGCCAAACTGGACAGGGCCAAGATCGCCACCCTTGAATATGCAGGGAAAAGAAGTGAAGCCGCCATCCTGAACCAAGCGTCTCCGACAGATGCCGGATCGCCACTCCAGGTTGAAAGATGTTTTAAAGGCGGCATTGTTTCAAAATGCACCCAGCTTGATCTGTTTGAAAAATCCAAAAAGGAAGCCGATTCAAACTGGCAAAACCTGATTGTCCAGGGAGACAATCTGCAATTTCTAAAGACCTGCTACCAGAATGCTGATCCGCTGATTAAGGATAGGGTCAAGGGCAAGGTTAAGCTGATTTATATTGATCCGCCGTTTGCGACAAAAGCTGATTTCCAATCAAAATCTGGAACTACAAGTTATAGTGATAAGATAGCCTCAGCCGAATTCCTAGAAAATATGCGAGATAGGCTTATTTATTTAAAAGAAATTCTTGCAGATGATGGGTTCATTTTTGTTCATATTGATAATAAAAAGGTTCATTATCTAAAAGTTATTATGGACGAGATATTTCATGAAACTAATTTTAGGAATGAGATTATATTGCCTCGTCCCTTTACAAAGAACCTGCAACAGCAGTTTAAGAGAATAAGCTCTCTTAATGTTAGACATGACACATTGCTTTTTTATAGCAAAAAAACAGAAACTGTTTTTCCACCTATTTGGGTGGATAAGGAAGCTATAAAGCATCCAGACGGGCATTGGCATCATTTTTGGAGTAATGCGGATAGGCCTACTATGCGCTACGAGCTTTTTGGTATTACTCCCACAACTGGGCAATGGATTTGGAAAGAAGAAAAAGCAAAAGAAGCAATAGCTAACCATGAAAAATACCTAAGAGAATCCAGTGGAAAAACATTAGTACAGTATTGGATGGATACAGGGAAACAATTACGTTTTATTAGAAGGGATAAACATGGCAAACCGCAGTCGTGGAGACCACCTGCTTCACAACAGTTAGCTGATTCTTTATGGATAAATTTAATGACATACGAAAACCAAAAAATATACCCCACTCAAAAGCATGAGGACCTCTTAGAACGTCTCATAATATTTTTTTCAAAAGAAAAAGATATTGTCATGGATGTCTTTGCCGGTTCCGGCACCACTGCGGCAGTTGCGGAAAAACTTGGTCGAAAATGGATAATGTGTGATTTTGGCAAGCATGCGATCTACACCATGCAGAAGAGGATGCTCAGAATTGGCGAGGCAAAAGCGCTGGGTAAGGCGGTGAAGAATAACCAGAAATACGGCAAGCCTCCAAAACCGTTCTGTGTGGTTTCTACCGGAGCTTATGATTTTTCCCGCATTATGAAGCTAAGGGAAAATAAGGATGCCTATATCGATTTTGTGCTGGGGCTTTTTCAGTTAAGCCCCGATGAAAAGGGTTTATCAGGCAAATACAGGCTTACCAATATCTTTGGCGAAAAGGACAGTGATCCTGTGGAGGTCTATCCTGTGTGGGATGATGAGTATTTAAAAAATATCAGAATTGATGAGGACTATCTCAAGGGAATCATTTTGCAGTCCGGCGGCAAATTAAAGGGAAACTATTATATCATTACGCCGGAGACATGCGCCTTGCTGGGCGATACCATTATGAAAAACAGCGCCGGTGACGAGGTGCATTTTAAACTGCTCAAGTTTCCCTACAAGATACTGGAAGATGTGTCCCGCAATTTTCAGATACAGGAACAGCCAAGCTCCCAGGAAAATGTCAATAACCTGATCAATTCGACCGGCTTCTATTTTAATGACAATGTGGAAATCGAAGTTGAAAAGACAAGAGAGGGTTTAAAGATCACCCGGTTTGAGACAAGGGTCCTGGACAAACACGGAGCCCGTTTGAAAGGACTTGACGGGCTTGCCATGCTTCTCGTAGATGTTGATTATAACGGTGAGATTTTTGATATGGACAGGCCCGTATTTGCCAATGACATTAGCGAAAATGGGGAGATTAAGTTGGCCGGTTTGACAGAAAATGTTGCAGTTATTGCCATCGATAAACATGGCAATGAGAGTAAACCTTTTATAATCAAAAACAAGTAACCACTATAAGGAGTTATTATGAAATCGTTTGAAAGCGCCTCATTGATGAAAAATGAAAGTGAGGCCATCGAGGCAGCTATCAGGATGCTTAAAAGCGAATTCTCTGTATCTAAAGTTATTCTCTTTGGATCAAAGGCCCGTGGAGACCATGACGAGCACTCAGATATCGATTTGCTTGTGGTCGCTTCCAAATTGCTGCATTGGAAAGAAGAGAAGGCCATTGTTGGGGCTTTATTCGACATCGGTATGGAATATGATGTTATTTTCAGTCCTTTGTTCACATCCGTTGATGAGTGGGAGAATGGTATGTTCAGGGAGTTTCCTGTTTACCAGGAAATCTCAAGAGACGGAGCTGTAGTGTTATGAGCCAACAAATTATTATCGACTATTGGGTAGAAAAAGCCGGGGAAGACCTTGCGTCAGCTCGGGACAACCTTAAATCGGGCAGGTATCAGAATGCAGTGAGGGATGCATATTTTGCCTGCTTCCATGCATTCTCTTCGGTACTTTTAAATGAGGGAAAGACGTTTAAAAAACATAAAGAAGTTCGATCAATGCTCCACAGAGACTTCATTCGAGCCAAGAAAATCAATAGTTTCTGGGGAAAACACTATGATTGGCTTTTTGATAATCGACACAAGGCGGATTATCGGCCATTGATTCAATTTGATGCTGATCAGGTCAAAGAGATTGTTGAGGAAAGCGAAGCATTTGTGAAAGAGATGACAGGCCTGCTAAATATGTAAAAATAAAATGGCGAAAAAATCTAAGAGACAAAAAGCGATCAAGAGATTAAATCTGTCAGATCACACCCTCGACATTAATATCAGGAAGTGTAATTACAACAAATTCAATTTTTCAGAGATCGAGGACTATGTCCGTGAGCTGGTTGGATCGCGTGATTACCAGTACGATGCTATCAAGGAGGTCATGATTTATCTCTGGGGCGGGGGTTACAAGAGCATTACAGAGCTTGGAAAGGAAAATTATCAACAGAAGTTGCAGATTCAGCAGCGGTTCGGGACCGAAACCAATTTTTTCTACAATCTGCCCCTTCCGGATCGACTCTCAGGGGTAGTACATATGGCTACCGGGACAGGGAAATCATATGTGATATTTGCCATCGCCTATCTCTCCCTTGTCATGGGGCTTACAAAGCGGGTTTTAGTGCTTGGCCCGGCTTCAACTATTATCGAACAGGGTCTGCGCGAAAAATTCAAGGACTTGAAGAACAGGAAAGAGTTTAATGACAAACTACCAACAAGATACAGGGGAAAGGCTATCAATCTCCTGACTGATAATGACCCTATTGAAGACGATTCGATCGTGATTGAAAACATCAATGCTGTCTACACCTTTGGAGGGATCACCGACACATTTTTCAAAAACACAGACGAAGTCCTTGTACTGGGCGATGAGATCCATCATGCCTATTCCCACTTGCAATATGCAGACAATCGTCTTGTACTCGATAAAGAAAAGGGGCAAGAAGGTACGGGAGAGGCAAGAGATGAACGGCTATGGATGAGGTTTTTGCGGGAAAACAGCAAAATCACCAGGCACATCGGTTTCACCGGCACCCCCTATAACCAGAACGAATATTTCGCGGATATCATTTACAACTACTCCATCAAGGATGCAACCGAAGATAGATATATCAAAAAGATCAATTCGATTATCCGTACGGAAACCGATGAAGGAGACTCAAGGCTCACGATTGATCAGCGCTTTGAAATGGTGCTGAAAAATCATCTGGAAAACCGGAAAAAATATGCATACAAAAATCAACAGGGTGTAAGGAGGTTAAAACCGATAACGATTTTTATCTGTCCTTATGTAAATAATGCTCAGAAAAGAAGTGAAGAGTTTATCATATTTTTGGCCGGATATGAGAAAAAATACAACGGTGCAAAGGGAACGGATTCGGAGATTGTGGACGGGATGCGCAAGAAGGTGATTTGTGTTGTTAGCCAGGTTTCAAAATCGCAATATAAAGATGAACTTGATAATATCGAAGAAATAAATCCCAAAAAGACCGGCGGGAGCGTGGAGTTTGTTTTTGCGGTGAATAAGCTTTCAGAAGGCTGGGACGTGGATAATGTCTTTCAGATCGTTCCTATGGAAGAAAGGGTTTTTAATTCCAAGCTACTTATCTCACAGGTGCTTGGCAGGGGGATGCGCATCCCTCGCGATGTTCCCAATGCCCATATACTGCAAAACTATCCTGTTCTCACTGTTACAAATCACGACAAATTCGCCGATCACATCAAGGAACTTGTTGACTCAGTTACCGAGAGCGATATGTACCTCACCTCCTCGGCGCTGCCTGACCGAGAACAAGGGAGGGGTGTGCATAATTTTACTCTTTTTAACCTCAATTATATCCCGAGCGAACGTTATGAAAAGGCCGATAGAGGGAAAGACGTAAAACCGTCGGGAAAACTCATGCTAACTCCATTTGAGGAAAAACTCGGTGTTAAAGTCATAAGGACCACAGACGAAAAGCGATATGAACTGGCAAAGGACTTTCATACGGTTGATCAGATTGTGTACGATATCTTTAACCGTTTTAGGTTGAGAACATTTGAGGCATTGCATTTTGATTTCGGCAGCGTGGTTGTGGATGACCGTTACCCGGAAGAGAATGAAATCAGGCAGGTTATTCTTGAAGCAATGAAAGAGTCCGGAATAGAGGGAACCAGACTTTCGGAAGAAAACAGAAAAGAGAACGATATGTATTTTAACCGGTTTCTGCCTCCGGGCAAGAAGAAACGGATATTTGAAAATATTGAAGGGGATATAAATCCGATTGATACCTCCTGCATGGACAAGTCAGGCATTCGAGTGAGCGAGCTTGAAAGGGATAGGACCGCATTTTTGAGTGAGGACTATGAAAGTGAGTCTGGAGAGACAAATAAATTTGTTCTGGATTTTATCAGTGAGTTAAGAGGCCGCCCTGAAGATAAGCAGCAATTATCACTTTTTAAGCCAGATGATTTTGTGGAGAATAGAGATGAGATCATCCGGGCATTGGTGAAGGGAGACGCGCGCCCGCCATATGTAGTAAACACATCAAAACTGAAGAGTCCCCAAAATATCGTTATAGTCTCCCATTCACCGGAAAAGGAGTTTGTTTTCCGCCTGATAGAAGACTCCGATTACATAGATTCGTGGATCAAATCGCCGGATAAGAATTTCTACTCCATTGATTATGAATACTGGAAAGGCGGGAAAGACAGGGTGAGGCGGAGTTTTAATCCTGATTTTTTTATCAAGATCGATCTGGACGATTACATCTCAAGGCTTGAGACTGAAGGCGAGGAAGATCATCTTGAAGAACTAAAAAAGCTACAGGATGAAGGCATAGAGACACTGATCAAGGTGGTGGAGATCAAGTCTGATGAAGAGCACGAGGAAGCAACCCCAGCAAAAGAGGAATATGCAAAGGCACACTTTGAAAGGGTAAATAATAAATTAAACACGTTGAACTTAGCAGATCTTGCCAGCCAATATCGAGGTGATGCCAAACAGTACTACACCTTTGATTTACTGACACCCCATCAATTCCCGGGCTGGATTTCTGATCTGAAAAAAGGGAAGCTTGGATGATGAGATGTCTGGGATCGGATTTTTTGATTTAACAAAAGTCTTTACCTTGAAGCTCGAATTGCTACATGAACGGGTCAAGTCTCCGTTTGACTTTTGTTAAGCCAGTAAGCCTTCCGGGGAATAATAAATGAAGAGCTTTCCCCCCCGCAGCAAGTAACGGCTTTAGTTCCGACCTTTTGTGGTCGGGATTAAGGTAGGGATGTCGTGCTCTATCGACGTTACGGATAATGAGTGGTTTGCATTCCTCTTCACAGCAGCCACTTTTACGTAAAACACCCCGCCATAAAAACGGCGGGTAAACCTACCATAAAGACGGCAGACAGGTCCGCCATAAAGACGGCGGATAAAAAGAATGGCGGGCAAGCCTTGAGGCAAAATCGGTACATCTAATCAGAGACCAGAATTTGAATCGGGAATTTCCCTGCCTTATGCACCGAGCACATCCTTGTTCAGAAAAAACCACCTTCTCAACTACTGCTCATTCAATATAACGTAGCGCTTGTGATGTCCTTATTCATATTATGGATACTCCACCATGCCCGGAGAAATCTTATAGTGCAACGTGGTTGCTTTCGTGCAGGCGAGTGTTCACATTGCGGTATTATTTGGCTCTCTGATAAAAGTACTTGCGTTTTTCATGTAGAGATTGTATCATTTGTTTACTATCGGAAAGTAAGGAGGTAAGGAAATGTTAGCAAAGATTACCGTCAAAAACCAGATTACCATACCCAAGAAAATCATCTCTCAGCTTAAGGATGTGAAATACTTTGACGTGGATATCAGGGACGGGCTCGTGCTCTTAAAGCCAGTCAGGGTCTTTGAGGCCGATCTACATGGAATTCGCACCAAAATCAAGAAGCTCGGGCTTTCTGAGGATTGTGTGGCCCAAGCAGTCAGTTGGGCGCGATCAAGGTGAAAAAGGTTGTCATTGACACCAATGCGCTTGTCTCCGGCCTTCTGTTCGGAGGTCATCCGGGGGAACTGATCACGCTATGGAAAGAGAGACGCATCCAGCCGCTGAGCTCCAGGGATATTATGGAGGAATATCTTAGGGTGTTGGCGTATCCCAAGTTTTGCCTTTCCGAGGAAGAAATCGATTATATCTTATCTCAAGAGGTTTTGCCCTGGTTTGAAGTGATCATGGTGCAACCTGGACAGCCCTTTGTGATCGATGATCCTTCGGATGACAAATTTATCTGGTGCGCCCTTGAAGGGAGCGGAGAGGCTATTATTTCCAGCGACCATCATCTACTAAAACTTAGCTCGTGCCCGGTTCCCATCTTCAGCCCCTCTGAATTCCTTCGAGCAATATGAGTGAACGAATGGGGATAGGTCCTCCAGAAATACGGCGGGCAGGGGTTTATGCCCCGTCCCGCCTGAGCGGGGCTGCGAGGTAGTTCATTCTTATAAGAGGACTTAAAAAAATTCAAGCCATCCCTCCAGAATAACGGGGGGCAAGCCCTCCATCTATTAACAACCACCCTGAAAACTGATGCTGGTATACAAGCATACCAAGGAACTCTGGAATACATAAAATATATTGCACTATACAGAAGTTTTTCTGCACAGCAATTGTTCGGCTTGTAATTTGAAAGGTTATTTGAAAATCCAATGGCAAAATGTTATAGTGATTTTAAAAAATTGCCTTGACCTCATTCCCTTCCCTTATGGGAGAAAATGAGGGAGGGAGCTTTTGGAGATTTTGCTAAACTCTATATCAGAGAAGACAAAGAAGGGGGATACATAAAATGGAAAACTTGAAACAGGAAGCCATCAATGCCATCTCGAAGATGCCTGATTCGGCAGACATTGATGAAATCATGTACAGACTCTATGTCATAGATAAGGTCAGAAAGGGCAGGGAGGCTGTTGAACAAGGAGATACCATTTCCATTGGAGAATTAAAGAGAGAAATAGAGTCATGGTAAAATGGTCCGCACCTGCCAAAAGAGATTTGAAGCAGATACATGACTATATTGCCAAGGATTCAAAATATTATGCAAAGAAGGTGGCTCAAAATATTGTAGCAGCGACTGAAGAGTTGGATAAGTTTCCTAAAATAGGTCGTATTGTTCCAGAAATAGGCGATACAAATGTAAGGGAATTGTTTGTTTATTCCTATCGTTTGATTTATGAAATTTCCACTGATCACATTGAAATTCTTGCAATCATCCACGGTAAACGAGATTTCTTTAATCTCCTCATAGAATCCTCATCTGAATGATAATTATTTAGGAAGAAAGCAAAAGGATCGCGCCCTCACTCTTCACGGATAACGAAGTATAATCATATCAAAAAATGAGAGTGAGAGGGGACATCCTATATTCCCCCTGTCAAGAGAAAAAATGAATAAGCTATATTTAT
>CAZSWT010000024.1:0-46431 GCA_964611035.1 uncultured Desulfobacteraceae bacterium | reverse complement strand
GAACTATACCAAAAACATTCTCATTTGTAAAGTTTTTAATGATACGAACTACTAGTAACGCCAGCAGAAAAATAGTGCCCTAAATCTCTCCAATACCTCTCAGTAATATGCAGGACACCGCTGTAACTACTCCCAGGAAATCTTACAATAAAAATATCGCAACTGCTTAGGCTGCTTAAAACCAATGTTCTTTTTTCAGCACAGGAAAAAAATTAGGGCAGCAGATCTGGGGCCAAGGAGCGGATCGTACTATCCACATATTCTGTGGGGAAGTGATCTCCCCTGTAAAGCATAAGAGCCTGGGGCAGGCAGCGCAGGAAGGCGGCAACCACGTCTGGATCGAAGTGGGAGCCTGCCTCTTTTTCGAGAATAGAAATGGCCCTTGGCAGAGGCATAGGGTCACCCTTTAAGGTCTCACCTGCGTCATACTTGGGGTAATCCCTTCTGGAGGTCAAGGCGTCAAATACGTCTGCCACTGTCATAATCTTTGACCCCAGGGGCAATTGTTCACCAGTCAACCCATCCGGATAGCCCTGCCCATTAACCTTCTCGTGGTGGTGAAGAGCCACATCCGGGACCTCTTGCAGGCCCTTGGGAAAATGAAATTTGTCGAGAATGGCCTTTGTCTTCACAGGATGGGTGTTCATCTCAGCCCGTTCCTCGGGGGTAAACGGGCCATTTTTTAACAAGACCTCATCCCTGATGCCGATCTTGCCGATATCGTGAAGAATGGCTGCATACTTCAGCGTCTCGATTTCATCTTTACTCATACCCATTTCCTTGGCAATCAACAGAGAATAATCAGTTACCCGCTGAGAATGGCCTGCTGTCAAGGGGTGTCTGGCGTCTACCACGGCAGACAGAGTGCTGATCGAGCTTTGGAAAGAAAGGAGGAGTTCCTCGATCAGAAGTGAATTCTCCAGGGCAATGCCTACCTGGGAGGTTAGGGCCCTTAAAAAAATTTCATCCTCAGAGTCAAATCGCTCTTTGCCTGTCTTGTTGATTACCTGGATAACTCCTATCCTTTCTCCGACGTGGTTTTTTATGGGCATGCATAAGACAGACTTGGTTCGGAATTGATGCTCCTGATCGAAGGTGCGATCAAAATATGGTAACTCCCAGGCATCCACAACATTGAGCACCTCACCCGATTCGGCTACACGACCGCTTATGCCCTTCCCAAGTGGTAGACGTATCTGCTCGACATGCTCAGCCACTTTTGTCCAGAGTTCATGCTTTTCCCAGTCTATAATATAAAGGCTGGTCCTCTCAGCCGACATAACATCTGTTACTTTTCCAATGATGAGAGGAAACAGCCGGTCAAAATCCAGCTCCGCTGTCAAATCGTAAGCCACAGCAATCAACTTAAACAGCATCTCTTTTAGATGGGCACGCTCAGCCAACTGGTTGGTCGCTGTCTCGAAAATGGCATCGAAGTAACGGATCAGGGTGAGGATCTCGTTTTCTTCCTTAATTTCCTTTTCTTCTTTAATCACCTGGGCTGATTTCGATTTGACATCCTCTGTGAAGGCTTCCAGTGAGCCAATCCATCGAGACATCAGGAAAAAGCTCAGAAGGGGAATTAAGAGTGCTGCCATAAAACTATAGGTAAATATTTCTCTCAGGCTTTTTATCTGGTCTGGCGCGAGAAGAGGAAGGACATACTGAAAGATAACAAATAGTATAAGCAGAAAGGGCAAAAGAGAAGCTAAGGCGAAAAATACCAAGAAAATCCTTCTGGTCTTTTCCCCAGTCAAGGAAGTTGAAAATGCCATCATACCCTCCGATTCAAATTTCTTCTGCGCTGAATGGAGACTAGTTTGTCTCAATACATCAGGTTTTGCTTTTTCGTGGGGCAGAGCACAAAAGCCCGAAATGAATATGACTTTATCCCATTATAAGATTTATCTTGGTAATTTTGACAAACTCGTAAAAAGACTTTTGCGAGCAATTTTGGCCACTGTTGGAAAGTGATTCATGAAATGCTGAGCGTTAAAATCGCCAAACTGCCCACCCACCTCACCTGAGTCCCGTAGTTCAGGACGATGGCGGGCGGGTTTGAGGAGCATGAGTATGTCTTTTTTTGTAATGCCCTATAAATTCACAGTAGTGGGCCGTTTCAAAATGGTGCAAAGCAACGTGCCCTTGTCTTCTATTGCTCCGTACATCTGCACCTTTTTGAAACGCCCCTGAACGGGCCTTTGTTTTGGGCATTTGACAAAAAAAGACATACACATGCTCCTTCTCAGGCCCTTAGTTAGAGTTTTTTGCGATTAGCGAAGCATTCTATGAATCCCAAATTGGGCATCATGAGCAAGTAAAAGGACTTTTTACGAGAACACCATTTTTAGAACACATTTTTTTATCGTGAGTCACCCTTTAACAGAGAGTAACTTTTGAAAAAAAGATGCTTATTGAGACAATACTATAAAACAATATATTTTGTATGTCAAATCAAATGTAATACAATATATAGATGCAATATAGTATTGGAATATTAAAATACTTTTACAAGAGATCTGCAGGCAGGCTATCGATTCTTCAATTTACAATCAGAGAAGCAGAAGATTCAGTTCTTCTTGTGCCTATTTAGAATGCAAACGCTCTGATTTTACCTTCAACAGTTTCTTGACTTTATCGCTAAACCCGTAAGAACATAGAGAAAACACATCAGAAAGTCTCTCCTCCAATCTCTGATACATCATCTCTGCAGTCGGATTGCTCCACGCTAAGAGCCAATTAGCCTGTTTTCTGATGTTGCTTCTCATCTTCATCTTTTCTATCT
Source organism: uncultured Desulfobacteraceae bacterium (assembly GCA_964611035.1). Classification (GTDB taxonomy): domain Bacteria; phylum Desulfobacterota; class DSM-4660; order Desulfatiglandales; family B25-G16; genus B33-G16. The sequence goes on along the minus strand of CAZSWT010000024.1, from coordinate 43,646 downwards.
TGTCAAGTTTTGAAATGAAGTTAATCTCATCCTCCAGCATATCAAGTATTTCTTTTACATCACGCGTATCTAAACGGGGCATGAACAACCTCCATAAATCCATATTTTTTCGTTAAAAAGAGAAATAGGGAGATACCTCCAAAAAGACAGAATCTCTCATGCAAATTTTAAACCCCAGTATATTTGGAAAGATGTCCTCTGTATCACTTCACTATTTCCTTGAAACTGGCACGATTTCCTTTGGAACAAGTACAATTTCAATCCGCCGATTCTTAGCCTTTCCCTCTTCGGTCTCATTAGAGGCGACAGGTTTGTATTCGCCATAACCTGTGGCGGAAAGTAAGATGGGATTGATGCCACTTTTTTCCTGCAAATATCTCGCTACATTAGTCGCCCTTACCACCGAGAGTTCCCAGTTAGTAGGGTATTTTTTGCTGAGCTCAGCTCCGATGGGAACGTTATCCGTATGGCCTTCTATATTGATGGCCTTATCCTTCACGTTCAACAAAATGTTTCCCACGCGTTTTAATACTTCAATACCTTGAGGCTTGATAGTAGTTTCCCCTGAGTCAAATAAAATTTCATCCAGCATATTTACTTTCAATTTTCCCCTAAGTTGCGTTATTGTAATCTTGCCTTTCTCTATCTCCGATTTCATATTCTCTAGTAAACTTTCGTATGTGCCTTTCATCGCCAAAACTTCTTCTTCTTTCTGGCGTTCTAAGTCTTTGCTCTTGGATTGCAGCACTTCATTTTTCTTCCGCAAAGCCACAATTTGATCCCTAAAATTGTTCAGATCTATTTGAAGGGTTTCCAAATTCTGGCTCAGATCTTTACTTTCTGCTTTCAGGAGGCTGTTCTCCTTTTTTAGGTCAGCAATATGGTCTCTGAGGTCTACAATGTTTTTACTAAGGGTATCTGATTTAGCCTTTAAAATCTCCTCCAGGTCAAAATTATCCCCTTTTAGGCGAGCGTTCTCCTTTTCCAGAGAAAGGGTTTTGAGTTGCAACTGTGTCCTCATCTTTTCCAGATCACTCTTTTCTCCCTGGAGGGCAATTACTTGTGTATCACAAGCCTCTTTTTGTTCCTCAAGCATGTTATGGCCAGACTTTAACTCCTCCAACTCCATCGATAGTTTTTTGCTCTCATCAACCTTTAATAAATAATCCTTTTTGCTCACGCAACTGTATATAACTAATAAGCTCAAGCATAGTAAGGCAAAATAGACAACTTGTCGCTTCCACTTCATTTTCATTGGCCTCCCTCCCTTTAAGAAAACTTCAATTTTATATTATTACTGCTTACGAAAGGCTAAATCAAGAAGGTAGTTAAAAGAGTTTGTAGTTAGCATTTTTAGAATGGAATTTGTGTTCTAAAGTAGATTGCGTGCCGAACTGTTTAATTATCTGGGAGTTAATATTACCTTGCTTCAGAAACAACGCCCGGGTCTAGATGCAATCGGCTCAAAGATCTTGGTTATCTTTCTGATCGGATGTAAGGTCAAGAGGGCCCACTTCTATTTGACCTTTTTCCTTGACCTTGCGCCAAGGTCTCTCAGGGCCAAATTGCGTATCACACCAACGGGTTCCCTGATTCAATCTTTCTTCTAAGAGACATCGATAGCTCTCCAGTTCTTTCTTACCCACAGATGGGGAAATCCATATGGGTTCAGGATAGTAAATGACAATGCGGGCAAAGGGCTTGGGCATCAGAAAGCGGTCCCAGGAATTTATGATCCAGCATCGGTCCGCCCCCCAGGTGAGAGGGATAAGAGGAACCTGGGCCTCTTGGGCCATAACAACGGCTCCTATTTTGGCTACACGGGCAGGGCCTAAGGGCCCGTCTGCCAATATACCGCCTCTGCCACCCTCTTTGATTTTTTGTGTCAGTTCTTTCAGGGCCAGAGAACCTCCCCTTGTTGATGAGCCACGAACATTTGTGTGACCAAACAGGCTCACGAGCCGAGTAGCATATTCTCCGTCACGGCTCTGGCTGATCATCACCGTCAGATTTTTGTGGGCGAGGCGGCGGCCAAAAAAGATGACCCGCTGATGCCACGTAGCATATACTGCTCTTCCTTGCGATTTGGCAAGTGCATCTATCTCCTTTTGCATTCCCTCCACTTTAATTACACGGCAGGAATACAATAGAAGTTTGATTAACAAAGTGACCACCGGAGGAAATATATTCAAAAAAATCGGGTCATACCAGCGTAATGGGGATTTAATCTTAGATTTCGACTTCATTTCTCTCAAACCAGATACATAGTAAAATTTTTACTTGAATAAGACAAGAGCCTATCCTTGCTAATCAATGAAATGGCAGGAATCACGCCCAACATCAAGTGATTTTCTCTATGCAAACACCCTGACCATCAGAGGTATAGCTACAAAAGTTCCCAAAGAACTACCTATGTTCGTAAATACCACGACGAGTAAAATCCGTGTAATCTTATTTTTCCAAAAGCCTTTCAATGAAGATATATCTTCAGACAACCTCTCGAAATCCTTGACTTTTGGTTTCCCTAACAAAACCTCTACCAGACCAGCAACCCAGCCTGCTGCAATTAATGGATTGAGGGATGTAAGGGGAGAAGCGACAATTGCAGACAGAACCGTTAACGGATGGCCCAGTGCAATCGCTGCACCAAGGCCTGCCAGGATAGCATTTGCCAGAACCCACCATTTGATCATATCGGTGCCAGCAGAGCTTCCAGCATAGAAAAAACCCAAAATAATCAAACAAACTATGAAACCCGGAATACCCCACTTCAGGAAACCAAAGACCTTACCTTTGGGAGGGATTTGGTTCAGCGCATCCAAATCTATATGTCTTTCCCAGTAACTTTGAATCCCTGGAATGTGTCCAGCTCCGACTACTGCAACAATCTTTTTGCCTGGTGCAGTTCTGATCATATGAGCAAGGTACTGGTCTCTTTCATCAATCAAAATGCGCCGTATTTCAGGAAAAGATTTTCCGATTTCTGAAAGAAACATCTCAAGTACATCCTTCTCTTTCATCTTCTCAATATCGGCTTCTTTGATGCTATCCATTTCCCCGACTGAAGTAACCAACTGGAACAACAACTTTATCTTTGCCCACAGGCCCATACAACGCCATGTCCTGGATAGGGTTGTGCGTATATCCCTGTCAGCTAAATGAATACGGGCTCCTACCGACTTGGCCACCTGGATAGCTCGCACGATTTCCTCCCCTGGCCGTATGCCTAATTTCTGTCCAATTTTCTTCTGAAAATAGGCGAGCATCAAATTGGACAATAGGAGAAAGGCCTTCTTTTCCTTGATCACTTTAAGAAGATTTGTGTTTTGCCATTGGCTTTTTTGTATGATCGATTGATATCTGGATTCGCAGAGTTCCACACACACCATATCCGGCTTTTCATCCTCAATGACCTTCTGTACCAAATCAGCACTTTCAATTGAAACATGGGCTGTCCCGATAAGAGTGATTTTTTTGTCTTCAAAATTCAGGTGATGCGTATTGTCATTGTGTATCATGGATATTCAGTGTATACTCCTTTTTCAATGCACAGGATAGAGGAGATTATTCCTAAAGCGGATTAAAATTTTCACCCTGTTAAATTTTCCCTGGCCCAGACCTGATTTCATGGGTACCTGGCAACTGAAGCCTGCATCTGAGGCTTAATAATAATACATAAACTAAACTGCTTACGTCGCGCCAGGGCGGGCCAAAGGGACCCCTATTTAACAGGGAAAGCTCAATTTGGAGAAATTACCAATTTTTAAAAAAAGTAAATACAGGTTTCGCCTATTATCATACTTTACACTGCTTTCCAAGCAATTTCCTACTATCTGTTGGGAAGATAAAAAGACACAAAGCATGCAAGTATTGTCTGTGGATAGTCATCGCCTAAGAGCAGGAGTGCAATCGCTTGTAATATTCACCGCGATAGTATTCATGACGACGCTCGGCTTTGCAGAACGTGTTACAGCCCTCGAGAGAGCACTTCCTTTTCATCCTGGAGAAAAACTGACTTTTCAGGTTAAATGGAGCTTTATACCAGCTGGAGAGGCTGTTCTTGAGATACTTCCAATAGAGACCATACAGGATGTTACATCATATCATTTTGTGATGACTGCAAAAACGTACCCATTTGTAGATCTTTTCTATAAGGTTCGTGACAGAATCGATGCCTTTACAGACACAGGGATGACCCACTCAATCTTGTATAAGAAACAGAAGAGAGGTAAAAGTAAAAGAAATGTCGTCGTTACGTTCAATTGGGAAAAACAAACGACTCACTATTCTAACCAAGGGAAAAAGGCAAAACCCGTTTTGATAAAACCTGGTTCATTTGACCCACTGTCTGTTTTCTATGCCTTTCGCCTTTATGATCTAAAAGTAGGTACAAAACTCCAAATCCCGGTTACTGATGGAAAGAAATGTGTGGAAGGGGGAGCAACTGTAATAAAAAGAGAAAAAATCACGGTAGCAAACAGAACATATGATACCTTTTTAGTGGAGCCTGACTTAAAGCATATTGGTGGTGTATTTGAAAAAAGCAAGCATGCTAAACTGGAAATATGGGTCACAGCAGATACCCAAAAAATTCCGGTGAAAATGAGGAGTAAAGTTATAGTCGGAAGTTTTGTAGCAGAACTCATTTCAGCTGAGGGAATTTAATGAATCCTCTAAGGGAAAAGGATTTCGTAAACCTTTTAAGGAATAGTATATGATGCTACCGTCTATCTTCAAACAGTTATCCGCCGGCAAAGTCTTGTAACTTTATCCATAATCTCTGCACTGTCAATGTTTGTGAAGCGTCTATCTCTGTACACTATATTCCCATTTATTATAACATCTCTCACATCTCCTCCAGTAGCGGAATATACGAGTTGGGAGTATGGATTATACATGGGTGTCATATGGGGGCTGTGTGTATCAACGATAATAATATCGGCCTTTTTTCCTGGTTCGATGGTTCCTATTCTGTTTTCCAATCCAATGACCTTGGCTCCTCCAATGGTAGCCATTGCAAGTACAGCCCGGGCATCAATAATAGTTGGATCAAGGTTGGCTACCTTAGCCAGTTTCGCAGTAGTATCCATCTCTGCAAAAAGATCAAGGTTATTGTTCGAAGCGCAACCATCTGTTCCAATGCCTACGGTAATGCCTTTTTCCAGCATCTGTGCTACTGGTGCTATACCTGAACCAAGCTTCATATTGCTTTCAGGGCAATGGGCAATTTTTACCTCCCTTTCAGCCAAAAGATCTATCTCCTCCTCATTCAGGTAAATGGCATGGGCAGCAATTAAATTGCTCTTTAAAAGGCCAAGCTCATCTAAATAAAAAGCTGGCCTCACAGAAGTCTTTTGCTTTATTTCTGTGACCTCTTCCTGGGTTTCAGATAGGTGTGTCTGAAGGGGGAGATCGAATTGGGTCGATATCTCCTGGACCCTCAGCAAGGTTTTTTCCGAGCACGTAAGAGGGCTATGACAGAAAATACCTGGTATAATACAATCAGAAAAATGCATCCATCTCTCTAAAAAGGCCGAGGCAACATCCAGGTTTTTTTGAGGATCAGGAACACCTGGAGCAGGAAAATCAATAACACCCTGAGCCACAAGGGCACGCATTCCTGACTTATGTAGTGCCTTAACTATCTCATCGGCAAAGAAGTAACCGTCAATACATGTAGTAGTACCTGATGCGATCATCTCCACACAGGCAAGAAGAGACGCCCAGTAAACTGTATCCGGGTTGATGTATTTTGCCTCGGCTGGAAATATATGCTTATAGAGCCAGCTTTTAAGGGGAAGATCATCTGCCATACCTCTGAAGAGCGCCATAGGAGAATGACAATGGGTGTTTATGAGTCCAGGCAATATTATGGTATCCGTGGCATAGATAATTTCATTTGTTTCAGGGAGAGAATTATTATGGCTGACAGAGACTTCCTTAATTCTATCACCAGAAATAACTACCCTCGCATCATCTATGGGCTCTTCCCCATCAACCATTGACAAAAGGGTGCCACCTTCTATAACAATATTATAATTTTTTTTGTTTCCTACCATTGTTTTTTACTCATTAATCTTATAATAATAATTTTAATTTATAAAATAAGATAATCAAAAGTAAAGCTCTATTAGGGCTAACATCAAGGAATTGTACATATGGCTATTGTGGCTCCTTTCAGAGGAGTGACCTATAATTTTGATAAGATACCAAACATTGATAGGATCGTGTGTCCACCCTATGATATCATTTCAGATAAGGAACAGGACGTCTACTACAATAAGGATCCATATAATATTGTCAGACTTATTTTGGGAAAGAGAAAGACGGGTGATTCTGATTGGGATAATAGATATACCAGGGCAGCGGATCTATTGAATAGATGGGAATCAGAGGAGGTTCTTGTTCGACATCAATTTCCCTCCATTTATCTTACCTCCATTGAATATGAATCGCCAGATACTATAGAAACAAAGACTCGATGGGGATTTATAGCCCTGATACGGATAGAAGAAAATGACTCATCTGTTATTTTGCCTCATGAAAGAACATTTTCTTATCATAAAGAAGACAGGCTAAGGCTGATGAGGGCATGCAATGCACAATTTAGCCCGGTGTTTGGTCTCTATGAGGATGAGGGCAATATAATTGGTAGTATATATGCGACAATAACTGATTCTCCTCCTGCAATATCCTTCAGGGACATCGATGGATATTACTATAAGATCTGGGAGATCATCAGTGATTCAATTATAATGGATATCGTTTCAAAGATGTCATCAAAATCAATTATAATTGCCGACGGCCATCATCGCTATGAATCAGCTCGTAATTTTAGAAACTTCATGAGGGCCAGACATGGTAACCATCAGCTTGACAGGGTGTATGAGTATGTCATGATGTATTTGACCAATATGACTGACAAGGGTTTGACAATCTTACCATCTCACCGGTTATTTAAGTTCTACCCGGATTTCAAGATAGAAAAATTTCTTTCCTCTGCTAAAAAATGGTTTGATATCTCTGTCTTTCCTTTTTCAGCCAATACCCAAAAAACTGTAACAAAGGTTTTTCTTGATCAATTAAAAAAATATGGACAAAATAGGTGCGTTATTGGTTTTTACCACTCAGGAGCTGAAAATTACTACTCACTATGTTTGAAATCGAAGGCCAGGAAAGAGATAGGTGATGATATACATCCCTCAATCAAAAAACTTGATGTTCTGGTCTTGTCTCGCCTTGTATTTCAGCAAATACTCGGCATTAAAAGGGATGATCTGGATAATGAAAAGATAATTCAATACGAGAGTAACACCAATGTGGCTCTCTCCTCAGTCCATTCAGGAAATTATCAGATGGTATTTCTTGTTAATCCCACAAAAATCGAGCAGATTTTGGAAATAACAGGAAACTCCCTTATAATGCCCCGAAAATCCACCTATTTTCATCCCAAGATTTTAAGTGGACTGGTATTCAATAAAATAGATCCCTATGAGACTGTCTATACCCCCAAACAATTATAATGTTGCGTATGAAAGCAAATGAGACAATAGATAGTTTTCTAAATGGTAAATTGCAAATTATCCAATCTCGTCAGGGGTATAGATTTTCTGTCGATGCCTTACTTTTAGCCGAATTTGTCTCTGTGAGGAGTGAGGATATTGTTGTTGATCTCGGTGCCGGTTGTGGGATCATCTCCCTGGTTTTGGCGGTCAAAAGGAAGGTGGGCTTTATTGTTGGTATTGAGCTTCAAGAGGAGCTCGCTTCTCAGGCTCAGCGGAATATTGCCCTTAATAAATTAGATAAAAAAATTGCTATAATGCGGGGAGATCTGAGACATCTTCCAATACGCCCAGGATTTGCTCATGTAGTGTTATGTAATCCGCCATATAGACGACAAAAAAGCGGCCGGATTAATCCTGATTTCAGCAAGGCTATTGCCAGACATGAGCTATCAACGAAGCTCGATGATATTTTGACTGCGGGCAAGACACTTCTCAAGCCAGGGGGTAGATTGGCCTTGATTTATCCAGCAAATAGATTGACTGAGATTTTTGCAAAGATGAGAATTCAGGAGGTGGAGCCCAAAAGGCTTCAAATTATCTTCCCGAACTCATCCTCTTATGCCAAGCTTGCAATGATTGAAGGAAGGCTTCTGGGAAAATCTGGTCTAAAGATCCTTCCCCCTTTATTTGGGCAGGGGCGGTTTTCAGTAGTGTAGGTTGTCCGTTGTTTGTTGTCCGTGGCAAAATATAAACAATCTTTTCCCTTATTAACTTCCTGGTGTACCTACTCTAAAGCGTATCTTTTTTACTGCCTTCCTTTGAAGCTTACTATTAAGTTTTTCTTTTATCCCTTCGGTCTTGAATTCTAATTCCTGCAGCCATATGCTATCAGTAACCTTGACCAGCAATATTCCTTTTTTAATCGAAAAGGGTCTGGCATGTTCCGCAATTTTTTTACCAACCACACCATCCCAGAGTTTCCAGATCCTCATATCATCAAAATTTATAGGCAGAGCAGATGTTGCAAAAATAGTATCGATTACCTCTTTTATAGGGGTACACCCTGTTGGGTTGCCATGGTCTGATAAGCGCTGCACAAAATTATTATTTTTTTTCCCCCGCAATATATTGCGAGACCCTCTCTTTAAAGAGGTAGTCGATTTTTTTTTCTTCTCCATATGCGTATCCTTGAAATATCTATAACCTAAATTGATCGGTTCTGGGTTCACAGTTCAAGGTTCAAGGTTGTAAAGGCATTGTGCCACAGTTCATTGACGCCTGTTTCCAGACAGTTGCAACAACCTGCCCGCCATCGGCTTCGCCTTCAGGCGAGGCGGGCGGGTCATCCAATGGGTGAAATGATATGCGTTGCTGGATATCCTATAACTCCTTGTAAGTTGGGAGGTTGATATTGCTTAACCCTGAACCTTGAACCTTGAACCGTGAACCGCTTAACCCAAGTATAACAAATATCACCAATTTTTTTTCTTGACGCAACTCTTTTTTTCTATTATCATTCTTGTATAATCTATATAAGAGGTGACAAATCATGCCTTGGGACTGGGACAAGCTACAAAAGCAAAAGAAGGGCGGCGGAGGTAATCCTCCCCAGATGGATGATATCCTTAATAAATTTAAGGGACTAAAGGGTAAATTTCCTGGGTTCTGGCTTATAATTGGAGCAATAATCATCATAATTATCTTATCCTCATCCTTTTATACCATTGGTGTCAATGAGGTGGGCGTAATACAGAGGTTTGGTAAATATATTAGAACAACATCTCCGGGACTACATTTCAAACTCCCACGGGGAATAGAAAAGTTAACAAAGGTTAAGGTACGGCTTGTCTATAAAGAAGAATTCGGGCTGAGGACCGTACGGGCCGGTGTGAGGACTCAGTATGCCAGGTCGAGCACCTATCTCAATGAGGCCCTCATGCTTACCGGCGATCTGAATGTAGCCGTGGTTCCCTGGATAGTGCAATACAGGATCAAGGATCCCTATAAATATCTCTTCAAGGTCAGGAATGTGAAGACTACCTTGAGGGATTTAACTGAGTCCACCATGAGAATGGTAGTGGGAGATAGAAGCATTAATGAGGTTATCAGCAAGAGGCAGGAAATTGCTGACCAGGCTAAAGTGCTTTTACAAAAGGAATTAGATGGAGCAGAGACCGGTATAAATGTAGTCACCATTGAGATGAAAAAGACAAATGTCCCTGAGCCAGTCCAGCCATCCTTTAATGAGGTGAATCAGGCAACTCAAGAAAGGGAGAGGATGGTGTATCAGGCCAGGGAGGAATATAATAAGGCCATTCCAGCGGCTAAAGGAAATGCTGAAAAGACTATCAAGGCTGCTGAAGGGTATGCCCTTGACAGGATCAACAGGGCCAAAGGTGATGCAGCCAGGTTTCTCTCTCTGTATGCCGAGTATTCAAAGGCAAAGGATGTAACCCGAAGACGTATATATCTTGAGACCTTGAAGGATCTTTTTCCAAAACTGGGAAGCAAGTACATCATTGATGCAGACCAAAAAAATGTCCTCCCTTTACTCAATTTAGGGATGGCGAAGGGGGCTGAGAAATGAAATTTAAGGGATTAATCTATGCCTTGATCATTATTATCATCTTTATTATCTTTGGGGCAGTCTATGTTGTGGATGAGACCGAACAGGTGGTTGTTACCCGGTTTGGCGAGGCTATCGGGAAACCAAAAATAACTCCTGGCTTGTACTTTAAGCTTCCTATTATTGATACTACAAACTATTTTCCAAAAAACCTCCTTGAATGGGATGGGGATCCCGGGCAGATCCCAACCCTGGATAAGACCTTTATATGGGTAGACACCTTTGCAAGGTGGAAGATCGTTGATCCCCTCAAATTTTTTGAGACAGTCAACAATGTGGTCGCTGGTCTTGGCAGGCTTGATGACATTATAGATCCAGCAGTAAGGAACTTTATCACCTCTTACCCGTTAATTGAAACCGTGAGGATGACCAACAGAGAACTGGATATCCGTGAGGCGGGAGTGGATGAGGTAAAGGAACTAAGCCCCTTAGGTGAGGTCAAAACAGGGAGGGCTCAAATTACCAAGGGAATTATGGCGCAGGCACAGCCAAAGCTGGCCAAATTCGGTATAGAGCTGGTAGATGTCAAGATAAAGAGATTAAATTATGTAGAAGAGGTGCAAAGATCGGTTTATGGCAGGATGATTGCCGAGAGAAAGCAGATAGCAGAGAAGTTTCGGTCAGAAGGCAAAGGAGAGGCCAGGAAGATAGAAGGTGACAAAGAAAAGGAGATGAAAAGGATAACATCCGGGGCATATAGAACGGCCCAGGAGATAAAGGGCAAGGCAGATGCCGAGTCAACAAAAATTTATGCCCAGGCCTATGGACGAGATCCTGATTTCTATTCCTTTACTAATACACTCGATATCTACAAAGAGACCATGGATAAAGACAGCACTCTTATCCTTTCAACTGACTCAGAATTTTTTAAGTATTTGAAAGGGTACATGGGGGAGAGATAAGTTCGGGGCTTCGCACCAGATGGAGTATTGGAGTGATGGAGTGATGGGTTTATGTGAACGACATAGACAGAACGCCACTAAAAGGCTTATGATTTTCCGCCTTAGGCAGATAAAATTTCCGGAACGTTTAATTAGGGCTTAATATGGTAAGAACAGAGATATCACTTTTTTTACAGAATGTCCCGGGGGAATTAGGAAAACTTACCACAACCTTGTTCCAAGCTGGAATTAATATCGATGCACTCACCATTCAGGATGCATCTCAATATGTGCAGGAACTTTTCAGGGGCAGAGGAAAATCCCTTAAAAGGATTGCCCCTGCTGCCAGCTATGGATCAATGAAAAAAGATTCAGCAGACTTTGCTCTTATCAGGCTCTTGGTGGATCAGACCGATAAGGCACTTGATCTGTTAGCAAAGGGGGATTACATCTTTGATGTGATGCCAGTTATTGCCCTCGCTATTGATAATAAACCCGGCTCCCTTGCCAAAATGGCAGAAAAATTTGGCAAAGAAGGAATAAACATCAATTATATTTATGGCTCTGCTATCCAGGGTGAAGAAAAATCCCTTTTTATATTCTCCCCTGAAGATATTGAAGAGGCTGCCAAGTTATTTCCTGATTCATAAATTCTAAGTTCACCGTTCATCCCGATATATCGGGAACAACGGACAACTTCAATTAACCCGTAAATCAACTATCACCAATTGAATGGACTCTGTTCCCTGCCATGTATTAATCTCCACATGAAAAAGAATATCCAATAATTTTCCCCCCAGAGGATGTAACGCAGCCTTACCAAATGCAATGCAGTCAAAACTGATTCCCTTTTCTTTTATCTTGAGTTTCAAATGATCGTTCCCTACCACTGTGGAAAAGGCAACCTTTACAGGACCGGCCCAGAATATAGGTTGGGGATTCTTGTGACCAAATGGTAACAACATCTCAATATCTTTTAATAGCTGCGGGCTGATAGATTCCAGACCTAATCTGGTATCGACCTCTATTTTTGGAGTCATGTCCTTTGTATCTAATTTTTTGCTGGCCAGCTCCTCGAATCTATCACAAAACTCTTCATAATTTTTCGATTCAAGGGTAACTCCTGCTGCATATTCATGACCACCAAATTGCGTTAACAGATCACTAAGACCAGAGAGGGCTTTATAGAGATCAAATCCATCTATGCTTCTACCTGATCCTTTCAGCAAATCTCCTTCATCAGTAAACAGGAAGGTGGGGCGATAATATTCATCGACAATCTTTGAAGCCACAATACCTATCACTCCCCGGTGCCATTGTGGATTAGAGATGACAATTGTTCGGTGTCTTTCTAAGTCCTCCATTGTATCGATCTTTTCCCTGCACTCTGAAACAATTCCATTTTGTATTTTCTGCCTCTGAGCGTTAAGAGTGTCCATCTGAGTGGCAATTGAAGACGCCTCCGCCTCATCATCTGTGGTAAGGAGATGAACCGCTCTTGTTGCCGATCCTAATCGCCCAATTGCATTAAGTCTCGGGGCTAATTTAAAGGCTATGTCATGAGTAGTTATTGCTTGATTATTCACTATGCCTGACACCCTTAATAACTCCTTGATTCCGGGTTTTCGGGATTTTGTCAACACAGTAAGGCCGCTTTTTACAAGAATTCTATTTTCTTCTATTAAAGGGACTATGTCGGCAATTGTGCCAATGGCAACAAGGGCAAGGTAAGGCCTTAAATCAGGCTCGCTCTTATTTTGAAAGAACCCTGTACCCCGTAAATTTGACCGTATGGCTATAGCTAAATAGAAGGCAAGCCCAACTCCCGCAAGTTCCCTAAAGGGGAAAGCGGAATCAGGCCTCAAAGGATTAATCGTGGGACAGAGTGGTTCAAAACCTGAAGGAAGTTGATGGTGGTCTGTAACAATGACCTCCATCCCAAGCTCTTGAGCCAAGGCAATCTCTGAAAAAGAACTGATACCGCAATCAACAGTAATAATGAGATCCGTACCATCTTCTGCTATCTCTCTCACTGCCTTTTCATTAAGGCTGTAGCCCTCTTCAAGTCGGTGTGGAATATAAAAGGAAATCGATATTTTTAATCTGGAGAAAAAATCATACAGAAGAGATGTAGCAGTTATTCCATCTGCATCGTAGTCACCATAAATTGTTATCTTTTTTTTCTTTATAATAAAACTTTGTATCAACTCAACTGCCCTGTCCATATCCTTGAAAAGGAATGGGTCTCTTAAGGCCCCAAGTTTTGGAAAAAGGAAGGATTTAGCTGAATCTGCTGATGTGATGTTTCTATGTATCAGGAGGGAGGCAAGCAGTTTTGATATCCCCAACTTTCTTGCCAGCCATGATGAAGAGGAGGGATCATCCTTTATCTGCCAGATCTTATCTCTACTATTTAACACCTGCTATTGCCTGCGCCACATTAAAGCAAAAAGCGCCCATCTTCTCAAAGGCATTGAGAATATCACTAAAGATCATACCCCTATCTATCTCGCATGTGCCATCAAATAATCGATCATGGTGGCTCAATCTCATTTCTTCATTCATCTGGTTAATGCTTTCCACCAATTTTACTGCCTTTGGCATTATCTTTTTATTCTCCTCTTTAATTCCTTCAAAAACAAGGGTGAGGAATTTCCTGGCCTCTAAAGATATGGTCACATAATCCTGAATCGCATGCTCCGAGAAATAGAGCTTGTCTTCAATCATGCGCTCAAGTGCCTCAGCAACGTCTTCTATTTCGTCACCAATCCTCTCAATATTATTGGTCATCCTCATAAGGGTGGTTATTTCCCTGGACTCCTCAACAATGATATTCTGTTGCATAACCTTTACAAGGAAATCTGTGATCTCCTTTTGAAGATTATCCAGCACATCTTCCCGATCCTTCCATTTAGCCAATTTCTTTGAATTTCTTATCTTTAAAGCCCCAGTTACTTCATCAAACATGGTTTGAGCCTCATCCCCCATCCTTATGATTTCTTGCCTTGCCTGTACCAATGCAACTTCAGGGGTATCAAGATAACGCCTGTCTAAATATTTAATATGATAGATCTCATCAAGGTGTTCCTCTTTTCCGCGAGGGGTTAACCAGATGGCGACTTTAACCAAAATAGGAAGAATAAAGAGGAAAAGAATCGCATTTACTACATTAAAAAGTGTGTGGGCGTTGGCAATATGTCTGGAAATAAATGGTTTCTCTGCCCCAACAATTAGGTCAGGAGGCCCAATAGATAGAAAATGAGTAGTTAGATAGACAACAGCATTTACAAAATAGGGAAAAATACAAATTATAAAGATAACACCAAGAACATTAAAGAGGGTATGGGCCATAGCTGTCCGGCGGGCATTGATATTGGAGCCTATGCCTGCAAGTTGTGCTGTTATGGTAGTGCCGATATTTTCGCCCAAGATCATGGCCACACTCCCCTCAAAGCTAAGTAACCCCTGACTGGCCAGTGCCATGGTTATGCCAACCGTGGCGCTCGAACTCTGGACAGCCATTGTGAGGGCAGCACCAGCAAGGACGCAGAGAAGGATCTCATTAAGGTTTTGGGCCTGGAATCTTGTTAAAAAGGCAATAAATCCAGGTTCACCTCGAAGAGGAGCAAGCCCGGCTTTCATGGTAGCCAATCCAAAAAAAAGTATCCCAAATCCCAGTAAGACCTCTCCCCTATGTTGCCATTTTTTTGATGTAATAAAGAATTTTAAAAGCACGCCAACTGCAATGACTGGCAGGGCATAGTTACTTATATTAAATGCTATCAACTGGGCAGTGACCGTAGTGCCAATATTTGCCCCCAGAACAACCCCAATCGCCTGGGTGAGGGTCAGCAGGCCTGCATCAACAAAACCAACCAGCATTACAGTAGTAGCGCTTGAACTTTGAATTATGCTGGTGATTACTGTCCCTGTGACGCATGCTATTACCCTATTTGAGGATACAGCACTTAAAACAGCACGTAATTTCTTGCCCGCGACCTTCTTGAGGCCATCGGACATAATCCTCATGCCAAATATAAACAGGCCAAGGCCCCCTAAGGTCTGAAATATTACAGCCTGCATAAAAACCTAATTGTTTTGTATTTTAAGGATAATTTTTTATAGATGATATAGGGAGATCGAAGATTTAGGCTAATCAACATAACTATTTAATATTATTGAATTTATTGTTTATCATTGCCTGCTTTTGTCGGTTGTTATAGCACATGACAATAAATCGTCAAGGTTTAATATTCGTTTTTCAAAGGATGTTATAAAAACACTATCCACTGCTACTTTTTTGTTGTTTTGGTCCGCTGGCTCCTGAGAACCTTGGTTGCAGGAGTCTCGAGATTGTCGTTATTCGGATAAATCATTGTACCCTGGCAAGTAAGGCGGGTATGCGCAAAAAATGGCATGTTCACTATTCTTTCAATGTCATGTCTGCCTAGTTATTGTGCTGTCTGGATCGAAGGCTACAAGCTGTATCCGAAAGTTTACTGAAGGGTGGTCTGTCAAACTTGATAATTTTTATCATATGAGATAATTACATGCAGTAATGTGATTTAAAAAGGGCTTTATTTAAGGTACCGTTATTACACAGAAGGAAGGCTGCGGCTATAGATCTAATAATATTTCTTTTTTCTTGAAACTCTTCCGGCAATCCACCCTATAAAAAACACGCCGCCCCCTGCAAGAAACCATTGGAGTCTTCTTGTGTTCCTAAAGCCGGTATTCTCCTTCTGGAGATGCTCCACCCTTGTATTGAGATTGACGTTTTTTGCCTGAAGCCTTTTTTGTTCGCTGATTAAATCAACAACATTTTTCGATTGATCGATGAGGGTATTGTGTTTCTCAGTAATCTGCGCCAATTTTATCTTAAGGCGTGAAGCCTCTTCCTTGCTATTGCTTGCATTTTTTTCTAACTCTTCTACTTTTGCAACATGACTCTGTGTGGCAATCTCAAATTGTTCCAATAGCGAGGCATGGTCTTTTTCGAGTTCTTTAATCCTTGCATTCAGCTTGCTCTTCTCCTTCTTCAATCCTCCTATGACTACAGATTTAGGTAACTCAGAGCTTATATACTGCTTGGCCACCCATCCCTCTTCACCTTCATCCGTCCGCACCCTGAGGTAACTTTCACTTTCTTCAAGCACCTCGACAGGAGTATCCGTTTTTAGGGTTTTTATTACCTTATATTCTCGGCCCTGGCCTGTGCGGAGGGTAATAATCAGCATGTTAGAAACATATCTCCTGTCAGCGTGGGTTACTCTAACTGAAACAGATAACAGGATAAATAACACGAAAAGAAGTATTAGTTTTAATGTACTCATCCTTATTACTCCTCTATTAGTTCTCAAAGGCAGCAATTCGAACTATATGGTCAAAAAAGGCAAAAGCTGTTGAATGTTACGATCTAACCCTGTAATGCTGTTACTTTAAATGCTTCGTCACACCAAGATTATGGATCTTTTTCCATAACCCACAATCCAAAAAATTTCATTGGAGATTACATTCGGTACTCACAACCTTATCAAATTTTATTAGCTTTGGTCAAATCTTTATAAATATAATAAAATGAGAGCGGTGTATAACATTCCGGATGTTAGAAGTTATTACAATATCTGAAATTTAGCGCAAGAAATTTCTTGCAATCTATGTAACTTTCCGTCAAGTTTATTTTATTGATCTTTACTTAATCTGCCACTGATTTACAGCCGAATCCAGTACTTTTTAATTTAAGGAGATAGTGAGAAATGCGTAAGCTAAAATGGATGATTTTAATCCAACTTTGTGTCATAGTATTTAAACCGCTACCTAACGCAATATCCCAGGAGAAACTAACTGCGCCCACCAAACAGGGTAAAAACTTAAGCCTTACCATAGTCTATGATAATAACCCTTACGACAATAGATTAGAGACCAGATGGGGTTTTTCTTGTTATATACAGGGGACAGAAAAGACAATTTTATTTGATGTTGGCGGTGAGGGTTCAGTCCTTTTAAGCAATATGGAAAAGCTCAAGATTAACCCTAAAGCAGTAAATGCAATTGTTCTCTCCCACGTTCATTATGACCATATTGGAGGGCTATCCTGTTTTTTAAAGAAAAATCAAAATCTAACTGTTTATATGCCACAATCTCTGCCTCAAAGTGTTAAGGACACAGTCAGACAGGCAGGTGCTCTCGTAGCTGATATTAAAAAACCAATAAAAATCTGCAAAGATGTCTATTCCACAGGTGAATTAGGAAGCTTCATAAAAGAGGAGTCACTTATAATAAAAACATCTAAAGGATTAATAGTAATTACAGGTTGTGCCCATCCAGGGATTGTAAACATAGTGAAAAAAGCAAAAGAGATGCTAAAATCCGATGTCTATTTGGTATTAGGGGGATTTCATCTTTGCTGGATGAATCTTTCGAAAGTAAAAAAAATAGTTAACGGTGCTAAAAAAGAAGGGGTAAAGAAGGTGGCCCCATGTCATTGTTCAGGTGATCTCGCCAGAAAGCAGTTTAAGAAAGCGTACGGAAAAGACTTTATCCTTGTAGGGGCAGGTAAGACTATAACAATAGAAGATGCCTTCTGATTCTATAAAATTACTAACAGCTGGTTTTGTCATGGGGTGGGGTCCATGCCTCACGTATACTGCTCCATTGCTTTTGCCTTATATTGGGGCAACCACAACAACGTGGCGGGATGGTTTAAAGGTTGGAGTCGTCTTTTCGATTGGACGACTTTTGGCGCTTGCCATTTTGGGTGGGCTTGTAACAGTGGTATTTAGCCGCATCAATCAATTTTTTCCGCCTCAAAAGTCCGGTTGGCTCTATGGAATCGCCTCTCTCTTCATGATTGTAATGGGTATTTTTATCATTTTAGGCAAAGGCCTTAAAATACCTATCGGAAATAAGATGTTAGATAGAGGAATTGAAGGCATGTTTCTCTTTGGCTTTCTTATGGGGGTTGCTCCCTGTGTGCCATATGTGGCAATCTTGACCTATATTGCCTGTATAGCAGAAAATGACGTTTTAGCAGGTATGGGGTATGCAACCTTTTTTGCTTTAGGCACAGCCATTGCCCCCATAGTATTAGCGACTTTCATGGGTTTTATCCCTAGCAAGGTATTGAAATCGGTGAAATTGCTTAAAATTTTTCAGGCAGTGTGTGGAGTAATCCTTATTCTTTTCGGATTTCAGCTTTTATATTATGTAGTACATGTGCTTATGTGAGGTTGAAAGGGTTTTAGAATATGGTAAAAGGCCTTTCCATACTTAGAAAAACTAAGGGCGTGAAAAACATCAACTCGTTAGCCTCCATAGGGGAAAAAACCATCATTGGTGAGCAGGTGTCCTTCGAAGGCATTATCCGGGGCAACGAAGATCTGATCATCAATGGCTCTGTAAAGGGCAGCATCGAACTGGAGAACTGCGGTCTTACCGTTGCTCCCAGGGGGCAGGTGGAGGCCGAGATCCACGCCCAAAACGTGAGCATCAGGGGACATCTGATCGGCAATATCAAGGCCATTTCCAGCGTGGAGATCACCAGGGAGGCTGATTTCAGCGGCCAGATCAAAGCCAAACGAATTTTAATAGAGGATGGTGCCTCCCTCAGAGCAGCTATCGAGTTGGAGCACGAGCCACAGGAAAAAACTCTACCCACTGACAAGATATCCGAACAGGGAGCGTACGGATCGGAAAAGGAAGCCCTCACCTTGCTTAACGAGGCCGAATCCTCAGCCATCTCCACTCACCTGCTAAGAGAGGAGGGCCCTCTTGAGTCCGATCCAGTTACACACACCAGTAATGTCATTCGACTGTTCATTGATGGCCTTGAGCGACAGCAAAAGGGGCAAGTGCTGGACATAGGGCCGGTCTGCTCTGAAAACATCAACTTCTTAGCCCAGCACGTGATGAGGCTCTATATCTTCGATATGTTCCTCCAGCTCGACCAGGAGCGACGCAAGGATCTTACCATCAGCAGCCTCTGGCAACATCTGGACTATCCACCCCAAAGCTTCGACGGAATCTTGCTGTGGGACCTGATCGATTATCTGGAAGACAATGAGGTGAGCAGGCTTGTGGAACTGTGTATCAAAATGCTAAGGCCAGGCGGACTACTTATGGTATTCTCTCTGGGCGAGCAGGAGACCAAGATAGTGGTAAACTCCTTTGTCATAGGGGGAGGCTTCCAGCTCGACCTACGTCCCCAACCCCATCTGGACCTTCCCTTTCATACACGCCATAACCGGGAGGTCCTTTCCTTGGTTACCCCCTTCACCCTTGTTAAGTCATTCATCTACCACAACGGGCTCAGACAGTTTCTCTTCCAACGTGATTAGCCTCCTGAAACTTCAAGAGTATCAATTTTTTTCTTCTCCATTTTTATAAAGAACATAAGGAGTGAGGGTATGATAAAGATCACGAATAGAGAAGATATGGCAAGCCCCCCAAGGATAACACTTCCAAGCCCCCTGTAAATCTCCGAACCAGGTCCCGGTGCAACCACAAGGGGGAGCATACCAAAGATACTGGTAAATGTGCTCATATAAATTGGTCTTAGCCTTGTCCTGGTGGATTCAAATATTGCCTCACGGTACTCCATACCGTAATTCCTGATATTATTGAGGGACTGGTAAACAATAAGTATAGCATTATTAACCACAACTCCAATAAGTATAACAAAGCCGAGCATGGTCAATACATCAAGGGGCTGGGGCTGGAGAAATAGGTTCATTAATTTAAGACCAATAAATCCTCCTGCTGCTGCAAGGGGAAGGGTAAATAATACGATAAGGGGGTAGATGAAATTTCCGAACAACCCGGACATTAAAAGATAGATAATTACTGCGGCCAGGATGAAATTCCACTGGATTGCCCCTCGTGCTTGTGTCAGCTTATCAGCTTCACCACTCAATTTGATATTCACATCCTGTAGCATTCCCTGGGTCTTAAGAAGAGGGACAAGTTTGTCACGAATTATATCCATTGCTTCTTCAAGGGCTATAGTTTTGGGCGGTGTTACCTGAAGGGAAATTGTCCTTTGTCTTTCAAGGTGTCGTACCTGATCAAGGCCTGTTGATCTTTCCATCCTTGCAAAAGAGGAAATTGGCACAATCTTGCCTTTTGGTGTCGTGATAAGGGCTTTATAGAGTTCTTCAGGTGTGGAAAAATTCTTATCCGATGCCTTCAGAACAAGATCGATCTTCTTCTGATCCTTCTGTTTGAAATCACCCACTTTCCTGCCGTCCATGAGAACATCCAGCTGAATACCAAGATCACTGGAGTTCATTCCAGACGCCCTTAGACGGTCTCTTTCAGGAATAATATTGATTTCTGGATAGAGAAGCTCGATGGAAGGGACGGGTCTTATCTGGGCTCCGGGAATTTCTCTTCGTATCATTTCGAACATGGTACCAGCAACCCGAACGATTGTGTTTAAATCTTGCGCGCTGACATCCACATCGATGGTTCTCCCACCGCCTGTCCGTGTCTGGAATATCCCGGCCTGATTCGTCACACCGAATATTCCCGGGATACTATTTATCGTTTTAGATAAAAGTGGCAGAAGCTCCCCGGCACGATGCTCATGTTTACTCATGGTAGCGAGAAACATAAATCTATCCGCACCCACATAAAATATTTCTTTGATGCCAGGCAGGCCATTGTAGTCCTTGTCTATGTAGGGATTAACAGAACGGAATATATTCTGCCCGATTTCTTTTCTCTCCTTGTAAGAAAGCCCTGGAGGTGGAACCATGAGGCTAAACACGAAGTTTCTGTTTCCCTGAGGTAGGTACTCCATTTTTGGTGTAAGAAATACTGCTAATGATATGGAAAAGATAGTCAAAACTGTGATGGTTGTTATCCTTGTTATCCAATTTCTTGTAGCCAATCTAACTAGACCCATTATCTTATCAACCAGGGAAAACCCTATCCCTGTCAGGCGGCCCCCCTTAAAAGAATTTTGATTCTTTCGTAGGCCAAACAGTCTGTTAGCAAACATCGGGATAACCGATACAGCGATAAAGAGACTCAATATAATGGCACAGGTCACAGCTATTGCGATATCCCTGAATAATTGACCTGCTTCTTCCTCTATGAAAACAATGGGGAGGAAGACTGCCACTGTAGTAAGGGATGATGCAAGTATTGCTCCCCAAACCTCTTTTGTTCCTTCATAGGCGGACTGGAAGGGGGATTTGCCCATCTTTCTGTGTCGGTCGATATTTTCGAGAACCACAATAGCACTGTCCAGAAGCATTCCCACAGCGAATGCAATCCCTGCAAGGGAAACAACATTCAGGGTTCTTCCAAAGGAGCTTAAGAAAATAAAGCTTCCAATGATACTGATAGGAATAGTAGTGGCAATAACGACAGTAGAAGAAAAGCTTCTCAAAAAGATTAAAAGAACCAGAATGGCGAGCGTTCCACCAATAAGTATATTTGTTTGCACCAGCTTGATTGCACCTCTGATATAGGGCCTCTGATCATAACCCCAATGCAGGTAGATATTTTTTGGCTTTAATTTTTCCGCATTCAGCCAGTTAACAACCTTCTCAACTCTATCGGTTAACTCGAGTATGTTTGTGCCTGGTTCAGGTTTAATGCCTGTTATGATTGCCTCACTACCTTTGTGGATGATCTCGGCATTCAGCTTTGCGTATCCAAATCTTACGGTGGCAATATCCGAAAGAAAGATCCGCCTCTGTCCTGTTGATTTGATAACCATATTTTCAAGATCATCGGCTGATTGAAATTCGGCCACTGTCCTGATCCTGAAGTCTCTTCTTCCGACATCCATGCTTCCCGCAGATATATTCACGTTTTCTTTGTTCAAGACCTTCATAACATCCCCAATTGTCAGGCCATATGCAGCAAGTTTTTGAGGCTTTACAATGATGTGCATCTCTTTTTCGCTTCCGCCACCTATAAAGAGATCGGCAACACCTTCCACCCTTTCAAGATATTGCTTTATTTCATTTTCAAAAAAGGTTCTATAGGTGTATATAGAATTCGGATTATCTGGGGTCGTTTTCAGCATCATCCAAACTATAGGAGATGTAGCAGCGCCTGTAGCGCTGATTACAGGTTTTTCCACATCTTGAGGGTATGACCTGACTTCGTTCAGTTTGTTTGAAACCCTCAGGAGTACATCATCAATGTTGGTGCCTAACTTGAATTTGAGCGTTATTTCGCCTCTGTTGTTCGATGATGTGCTTTCCATCTCGACAAGATTGGGGATCCCCTTAAATACCTCTTCCTGCTCTTCGATAATTTCCCGCTCGATCTCATATGGGGTGGCCCCAGTCCAGACTGTTGTAACAGTAATCTGGGGTATCTCCAGACTTGGGCTTAACTGGTAGGGTAGCCTATAAAGCCCGATAAATCCGAAAAGCAGAATTACGAGAACGCCGACGATAATTTTTACAGGATCATTTATAGAAAACTTAACAGGATCCATAGGCTATTTGACTTCTTTTATTATTGTAACAGGTTGTCCATCCCTTAGCCTTTCATTTCCCTTTACAACAACCTTCATACCCTCTGAAATCTTCAGTGCATTTACACCAGCCTTCATTCCCTTATATCCCACAACTTGGGTAGGTATGATCATTGCTTTTTCGTCAACTACGGCAAAAATTACTGTTTTTCCAAACATATTTAAGACAGCATCCCTTGGTACCAAAAGGGTGGTTATCTTTTTAGCCACTGGCAATTTTACCCTTGCCTCCATGCCCTCAAAGACCGAAGAAAGCTTGCTGATTCTAATCTTAACAGGGAACGTTCTCGTTGCAACATCCCCTTTCGGTATGACGGTCATGATTATTCCGCGCTTTTTCATCCCTGCTACTTCTACCTTGGCAGCCATGCCAGGTGTCAGGTACCTGGCAACGTTTTCCGGAACCTCCACAATGATATCCACAGTATCATCCCTTGCTATCGTTGCCACAGTTTTCCCTGGCGAAACCCACTCCCCTCGTGCAACATGTTTTTTAATTATTACACCTTTAAAAGGTGCCGTGATAACGGTTTTTTTAAGTTCTATTTCAAGGCGCTCAACTTCTGCTTTAAAGGATGCTGACTTTTTTTCAAGGCCATTCACCTGGAATCTTTGATCTTCATACTCCTTCTCTGCAACGATCTCTTTTTTGTAAAGATTCTCTATTCTTTCTAAATCATGTTGTGCCCTTTCAAGGTCAGAAAGGATTTCCTCATATGATGCCTCTTTTGCCTGGATTTTCTTCTCTAAGAGTTCTGAATCGAGCTTTACCAGGGTCTCCCCCTCTTTTGTTCGCTGTCCCTCTTCAAATGTTATGATCTCTACCCTTCCACTCACCTCAGCGGAAACATCCGAGACCTCTCGATAGTACACCGTTCCGATAAATTCCTGCTCGGGTTCGATTGTGCCATGAGTAACTTTCGATACAACGACATTTGCAGGTGGCATCTGTTCCTTCTTGCTATTTTTAGCAGTTAAAAGAGCAGGCGATGCACATATCAAAATGAGGGGTATTAAGGTAGTTTGTAAAATTTTTTTAATCATTATTATTAACCTCTGGTTGATTCTCAATTGAATGGCGGGGATATTGGCCTCAGTTCCCAACCGGTCTCCATATTCCCCTGTTATACCAAATCCTGGAAAAAGGCTCGCCAATCGGAAGGGAGTTCATCTCCAGCCCTTTGGTGTCAATCTCAAATTCTTTCTTACTCATAGGATCCCATGGTTCAAGTATTAGTGTCCCCTTAGGCAAGCGGATCATACGGGGTAATAGTGCTTCCCCCCATGTACGTGCTTGAACTTCTTTTTTCAAATCTCTCATATCTGAATATTGTAAAAGCTCGTGCAGTATAACCAGGGTTGGTGGGCTCAAAGGAATCTCTCCTTGAAGGTTCTTCACAAGCCCCTTCTCTGGACTGACCCATATCCCATGAGTAGTCTCCCTTGCGTCCGGATTGCATTCTTGCCCTGGGTGCATAAACGCCAAAAAAAATCTGGTTTCATATCGTTTCGGCATGCCTTCTGGAGTTATCCAATGAGCCCACCGAGTAAGTCTGGAAAAGGCCAACATCCACCCTTCAGACACCACAAGATCATTGAGCCAGCCTTTGGGGAGCTCCTCCACCTTACGCCGATCCTGAACCCTCTCAAGGTTTTCCTCGGTGTATTCATTTCTATAGGCAAGTAAAACTCCTGCCTCCTCAAAGGTCTCTCGTATGGCTGTCACACCGTAGGTCAGAGTCTCTTCCTCGGTCAAACTTCCACCAAATCGTTGGAAAATCTCCTCTATATCCAAATCCACATGTGCCTTCCACATCCCAGAGGCCTGGTCTTCTGTCTCCACTCTCCCCCCGGGAAAAACATAAGTTCCAGGGAAAAAGCCACTCATAGTGCTTCTCTTAAGGAGATATACCTGCATTTCTCCATCGTGCTCTCGAATAAGAATAACTGTTGAGGCCATCCTCGGTTTTGTTGCCATTTTTTTCGTATCTATCATAGAGTATCTGCTTAAAAGCTTATGCACCTCAGGCGCATTAATGAAAGACATTTCC
Source organism: uncultured Desulfobacteraceae bacterium (assembly GCA_964611035.1). Lineage (GTDB taxonomy): Bacteria > Desulfobacterota > DSM-4660 > Desulfatiglandales > B25-G16 > B33-G16. Next base: position 19,086 of record CAZSWT010000024.1, on the reverse strand, counting down.
ATGCTGAATGTATAGTTTATTTCATATATAACCCTGAAGCGCCAGGGTCATTTGCTAAGAATTTATAGTTTTAACAAGTGTTTCGCCTAATCACTCCCACCTGTCTCCATTTTTCTTTTTCAAATCAATATATTCCATTCTTCCCTGCGCATTGATAAAAGAACTTAAAGCCCAGCTTACCAAACTGATGAGCAGGGACCCAAAAACAGCAGACCAAAAACCGTATACCTGAAACCCTGGTATAACGCCCGAGGCCATCTTAAGCAACATAGCATTTATAATAAAGGTGAAGAGACCCAGACTCAGAATATTGATGGGGAGTGTCAAAATAATTAAGATAGGACGGAAAAAGGCGTTCAAGATACCCAGGGTAGCTGCCGCGAACAAGGCAGTAAACAAACCCTTTACCTGTATCCCATCTATTACGTATGAAGCAAACATGATAGCAGCTGTCAGTATCAACCACCTTATAACAATCCCTTTCATTTTATTTTCTCCTCTTTACCTTCCTTTTTTAATTACTCCCTCGTACCTTTCGCATTTTCAAAATCCTTCCGCAGTATCCGGGTCTTGAGAACCAGGTCATCAGAGAAAGTCGTATCTTCATCGACTGCGCCATTTATTATAATGAGAGTCTATCAAAATAGATCTGCTCTTTTAAGGAAAGAAAGTATAGATTAAAGGCGTTTGCAGGTCAAAGGAAAATGAATAGCAGAATACAGCAGTTGGACTTGAAAAGTCTGTTGGCAGGATCAACGTATATAAGTCGTCTTTTCCTTTACATCCTTTCTACGTGTTTGGAGTGGTTCTCCGCTTGGTTTGCCAAGGCATACAAGGGCCAGCGGTGTTTTCTTTGGGTCAATACCAAGTATTTCCCGCATAGCCTTCTTATCAAAAAAAGTAAACCACAAGCTGCCAATACCTAATGCATGAGCTGCAAGATGCATATTTTGGATGGCTGCGGCACAGGCATGTTGATAGCCTACTCCACCCTCTTCAAGAAACATATCAACACCTGTCTTTTTAGGATCTCCTATAACAGCTATTATAACAGGGGCAGATTGTAAAAAATTGGCCTGATAATTTTCCAGCCACTTCCAGCCACTTTTTTCAAGCGCCCATTTAATACATCTTTCGGCCTCAGAAAATATTTTTCCCTTCACCTCTTCCTTTGTGATAATAATAAATTCCCAGGGCTGGGTGTTTAAGGGGGAAGGCGCCCAGATTGCAGCTTCCAGAATTTTTTCAATGGCCTCCTCACTGATTGGTTCAGGCAAAAAACTCCGGTAACTTCTTCTTTCTTTAATAGCCTTAAAAACATCCATCGCCCTACTCCTTTCTTTTAAAGGGAATTTCACAAAAACTAAACGTACATCATCTTGTGATATTTTAAAATCCCCATACTTATCCTAACTTTGCAGGATTTTGGCGATTTCGTCCACAAGTAGCTTAGAACCCACATATAGGGCTGTACGTTGGTGCTGGTTCTCTGGTTGAATTTCGAGAATCGGGGTACCTGTTTCATCAACAGCACCACCACCGGCCTCACGGCACATGAATGCCACAACGGCTGCCTCATACATAAGGCGCAATTTCCCCTGCGGGCGATTCTTTTCAGGCTTTGGATGATGAACAATGGCAGGATACATAAACATACCGCCATTGGAAAGAATCCTGTGGAAATCTCCAGCAAGGGCGCCAAGGTATCTGAATGCGTATTTTCTTTCTTTTTCTGCAATCCAGTTTTGAACCCTCTCAGAAAAAGTGCATCGATTTGCCTCATTAAATGACAGCTCCCAGGTCTTGCTATTCTCCGGAAGCATCATGCGAAAGGGTTTGACAAAGCTCATGGTTTCATCCATGTGGAACCGCCAGGTGCCGGATTCCCTGAGCGCAATGGTGAACGTGCCAGTGGGAATCACAAACATGCCGGCCGCTCTATACTCTTTTCCGGCTCGCAAATGACCATCCTCAGGTCCATCCAGGTTTCGCTTTGCAATACCAAATAAAAAACCGACCGGCAGTCCATGAGATACATTTGATGAGCCATCAAGGGGATCGAAATACACAAAATAGCGCCCGCCTTTAGTGTCCATCTCAATGACTTCTTCCGCTTCTTCACTGACTGCATGTATCACTCGTCCGGAACTCCTCAAATAATGAATAGTAATCTCATGTGCAATCTGATCCATGCGCATGACATCCTCGCCTTGCACATTTACTTCGCCAGCCAACCCCAAATTCCCTTTTAAGGCACCCGTCAGATAATAGTATTGGATATGCTTAGCCGCACTGATTAAAGCATCCATCAAAATCAAGAAATGATAGGTACGATTATGCCTCTCCTGATGATGAAGTATAAAGTTCATGAAGGACTCTTCAAAATGCATGTTTTTCCCCTTTAATAATAAGATATTTTGTAATTGCTCAGGTTCAACGTTCCGGGGTTTCCCGATAAAATCGGGATTCAAGCCTGCCCTGCCCGCCCTGGCGCGAGTTCCGTGGAATAAGCTGTTTTCGCTGTAAGGTGCCTCAAACAGATGCCGTAGATCAAAGTCCCCTCAAATCAGGTCTGGGCCAGGGGTGCGACGTAACTTGCGCTTTAAACCGGTTCTTCTGAACACTGCGCCCAGAGATTCTATGAAAAGTACTGCTAAACCAGGCCTGCCCGCCGGACGGCAGGCGGGTCTGGGCCAGGGGTTAGACAGATGAAAAACGGGTTCGCTTCCTTGACGAATTCACAGCTCATCCGATTCTTGCCATAAGCCACGCCTTATTGAATGGATGTCAACCGTGAACTTTGAATCCCGATTTATCGGGAAACCCGACAACCTGAGTAGAAATGGCATTTTATTAATCACTAATCTTCTGGTTCAACCCACACAATATTGTTTTTGTTAACAAAGAGAACCTTCCCTGCAATGTCTTTGTGTTCCGCATCGGTTAATACAATAAACGGGTTGTCTGCTTTAGTGAATACGTCAGATACTCTATCCTTTATACCGATATTTACTTTTCCTAATATCGTGGAGCCATCTATGGTTCTGATAGTAACTTTTCTATATTCCCTTTTGTAAGCATCTTGGCTTTCTTCCATACTGGTAACCTCCTTTTTAAGGTTAAGCGGCCTCCCATAGACAGTAATGTTCCATACTCATATTCCACAGGCTGTCCATTTTCTGTTCATATTTTCTTAAAAATCCTACCTCTCAATTTCAGAAACAGGATTTAAAGGTACTTTAAGGCCGTCACTTATAGTTACCTATAACATTGAAATCGGACATTCTTGCGTCGTAGTCAACATATAAATTGATGATTTAGAGCATGGAAACCAAATCTTTAAGGAATTACAAGAAAAAGGATTTCTCCTGGAAAGAAGATTTTAAAATGACAGGTTTCCTCTTCTGGGCAGAGAGGACAAAAACCTTCTTGATTGGGTTGCTAAATTATAAGGGGTATCATGTTTTATCTCAACAAGATTCCCCTTATAACCGCAGTTTAGTCAACTAAAGCCTTTTGACGTTCTTGGCCTTAGGTCCTCGGTCTGTCTCTTCCACCTCAAAGCTCACTCGCTCACCTTCAGCGAGTGTCTTGAATCCAGATGAGTCGATTGAGGAATAGTGTACGAATAAGTCATTGCCATCTTCCTGCTCGATGAAGCCAAATCCCTTCTTATCACTAAACCACTTTACCGTTCCTTCTGCCATAGTGCTTAACCTCCTTTCAAATAACTTTCTTCCATGGTCCCAAACCTCAGGTCGCCACTCTGGCAAAGGAAACTATCCTTCAGAGCAAAGCCAACCCGCAAATAGAGCCGGGCCATTAGGATGAAAAACCATAATGCATAATTTAGCTATATGTCAAGCGAAAAGAGTATTTTAGCTGCACCTTATGTGAAAATTGTTAATAAGGACTAATCGCTTAATAATTTTTGACAATTTTGGATTAATTGTTATATTGAATCAATTGTTATAAAAAATATTTTAATGCGCCTTAGGCGTATTAAGGAGATTCTGACACTATGCCTATTTTTGAATACCATTGCATGGAATGCGACGAGGGCTTTGAGGCTATAGTATTGGGTGATCAGGAAGTGGTTTGCCCTCTCTGCACCGGAAAAAATATTAAAAAACTTCTTTCTACCTTTAGCCATAAGAGTGAAGGAGAATTTTCAAGATCAAAGGAATCTTCCTGCAGTTCTTGTAGCGCCACCAGTTGTAATACCTGTAGCACATTATGAGAAGGTTTGCTAACATTGAATCTAGCCAAGCTCCGCCTCAAACCGACAAGGTATGAAGAGCATAACCCCTTCAAGGCAACTGGGCAATTTATGTGATATTCGGTTACGCCATAGGGTTGCGCTTGCGAGGCTCGAATCGTTTGTCGGGAATCGGTCTTCGGCCTCTACCACACGCAACCGTTCGACGTTTCGAGTTGCGCAACCGATAACCACTTTACGCAACCTAATCATTATTTTGAATTGAACGTCTTAAGAACTTGACACATTTGTTAAGAAGTTACCTTATGAAGACATCTAGAGCAGCGCCAGATTGTCTTTAAAATATGGAGGTACTATGGAGATCAAAGAAATTACCTTAGAAGAATTAGATGCTGAGAAATTTATCGCGGAAAAGATTGAAGAGATTTCCTCGACTATTGATGATGGGTTGGCTATCAACGCCCTATCTGGCGGTGTTGACTCATCAGTTGTAACTATGCTTGGACACAAGGCATTAGGTAATCGATTCAAGTCATATTTCATTGATAATGCTCTGATGAGGGAGGGAGAACCTGAATATATTGTCTCAATATTTAAAGATTTAGGAGTAACTGTAGAAATTGCACATGCCGAAAAAACCTTCTTTGACGCACTAAAAGGCCTCACCGACCCAGAAGAGAAAAGGGAGGCAATCACCAGCTCATTTTATAAAGATATCTTTGCTCAGTTAGTGAAAGACACTGGTGCAAAATATCTCCTGCAAGGCACTAACTACACCGATATAGAAGAAACTGTTGCCGGGATTAAAAGGCAGCATAATATCCTTGAGCAGATTGGTATTGATCCAGAGGAAATGTATGGGTACAATATTTTAGAGCCATTAATTCAACTGCGTAAATCAGCGATTAGAAAGGTGGCTAAAGCCATTGGCTTACCAGAGGAGTTATTTAACCGGCCGCCCTTTCCTGGCCCTGCACTGGCTACAAGAGTGATCGGGGAGGTTACACCTGAAAGAGTAACAATTTTAAGAGGCGCTACCAAGATTGTTGAAGAAGAACTATCTAATAGTGGCGCATTCCAGTATTTGGCTATTCTCCATGACGATAAGGTTACCGGGATAAGGGAAGGAAAAAGAGATTATGGGTTGCAAATCGAGGTTAGGTGTTGGGAGAGCACAGACGCAAAAATAGGATCGCCCACAAGGCTTTCTTGGGACGTGTTAGACCAATTGGCTGAGCGCCTAACAACGGAAGTGCCCGGTGTTGTCAGCGTTACATACAATATCACCAAAAAACCACCTTCCACTATAGAGGCGATTTAGGTAAATTTAGCGTCATTTTTACCAGAAAAAGTAAACAGGTTAATAAAAAGATAGGGTTATGTGATCACACTTAATGGGTGAGAAGAATGTATGGAAAAGCTACTTCTCCATCATAATAATGCTGCTATAATGAGCTATAACCCCTTCATTAGTATTATCAGTATCTGTAAGAACCATAATACCTATAAGAGCAGGGGGAGACCTTCTAAAGAATACCTGAAAGTCTTCAATGAGATTACGCTTTTCCCATGCCCATCGGTTTGCCCTTTTGTTTCCACTTTCAACAACCACCATCTTGTGATTTTTTGAACCTGGATAGTAAATAACATCCCCTTTAGGGACATTATTTCCCCAGATATAATCGATCTTAAAACCACGTGGCTCTTTACCTCCTGGCTGAATCCCGAAGGATTTGAAAAATTTTAAAATCTCTGGCGGTTTTTTTAAAGGTTTTGGTGCCGCCTTCCCAAAAATAACCCTAATTCTGGCGGCAGCGTCGTTCCTGTCCTTCCGGGTTTCAATTGCCATTCCTACTGCCCTATTTATCTTCCAGCGCCATACAAGAATAGGAAACTCCTTGAGGTCCACCTCAAGCCTCTTTAAGATTGCAGATGCGCTTCCTACACTCTTCACCATGAGAACAGTCCGCTTTCCCTCCTTACTCAGAGACAGCTTGTTCTTGACCGTTCGAAAATAGGGGATAACCTCCCACCCCTCAGGCACTTTATTTGACTTCTTCTCCTTCCTAAAACCGAGGAACTTGGACTTGGCCTTTCCCTGAGATTGGCTTACGAGAGCCAATAAAAACCCTGAGACAAGTATACAGATTAGCAACTTTGTAGTTCTCATCTTCATCATGTCTCTCCCATATCCTAGAACTTAGCCCCGACATGTCGGGGAACTTTTTTGACAGGATTACCACGATTAATGTTCGACCTGGAGGCTCTCGACAGGCAAGATTTTCTTATTTTCTTTATATCCCGTCTATCCTGTCTAAAAAATGGGATTTTCTACCCTATTGATTATTTTCCTTCTAATTTTAATGTCAAGTCAAGTCAATTAATCTTCCAATCTTTGGCTCAATGTTATTAACTTAAAGAAATATTTCAACCGCAGACTTAAGCAGACCAATAGTTCCAATGGTAGGCAGGCTTTTAATCACAGCCTATGGATGCTTCGAGAATGCGTTTTTCGCAAAGCGATTGCATTTTTTGTCTCCGCTCAAGCGGAAACAAAATGTCTGTGTCAATCTGCGTGCCCCGTTGAATAACAAGCCACCACTACAGAGCATATCAATCAGCACCGAAAAAAAATTGGGGGGTATTAGCTGCTGATTAACTTGCCATTCAACAGGGCGTGGGTCAGTGGTTAATATAATTGGATCTTCTCCAAATTAGTTGGTCAAGATTAAGGCTTAAATCTTATTTGATTAATGATTTCAGTAGGTATAGCTTTTAAAAGCAACTCCGATAATGGGTACCTACCAGGCTCATCATAGCAGTTGCCTATAAAAGTAATTTCCTGTTAATACTTAATTTCTGGAGTAACATTATCACCTAACAATATGGCCTAATTAATCAAAAAGGTTAATGGTGAAATTACATTTAATTTCAATATGTTGTATTTTGGTAAATCATTTTTCTACCAACTAATTTGGAGAAGAACCATATAATTCAACATTGACATAATCTATAACTCCAGATAATATCTAAGCCCTCTTGTAATTTAATTGGAGCTAACATATGGAAATAAATCCTGACTATATAGCACCTTGTGGCCTTTACTGCGGGGTATGTGGTATCCTCTATGCAACCCTTGAAAATAATTTGAAGTTTAAAGAAAGACTCCTTGGTGTATATAAGGGCCAACTTCCTAATAGTGAAAATCTATCCGTTGAAGATATCCATTGCAAAGGCTGTTTGTCTGACGAGCCATTTTATTTTTGCGGGGAATGCGCTATTAAAGATTGCGCAACAAAAAAGGGGTACACGGGATGCCATGAATGCAATGATTTTCCCTGTACATTAATAGAAGAGTTTCACATACCTCTTGGAAAGAAGGTTATTATGCGGGCTATACCATATTGGCGAGAAGTGGGAACAGAAAAATGGATTAGGGATGAGGAGGCACGCTATATCTGCCCAGAATGTGGTCAAAAGCTCTTCAGAGGTGCTACGAGGTGCAACAAGTGCAAAACACCTGTTGATTTGGATTAAAGGAAGATATAACCGCCCACTCGTCCCGCTTTATGGGACTCATTCGAGGCACAGAGAACGCAGAGTAAGATTTCCTATAGAGAATCGCTTAAAATCCCGCATAGCGGGGTCCCAATGGGAACCACATTGGGACTAATGGGAATGCCTATAATGGGAAAAATAAGTTAACTTATTTTTCCCATTAAGACTTCCCATGTTATTTTCAAGCGATCTCCTATGCCTGATTCCATGCTCTTCTCTGATTACTCTGCGTCTCAAGTGAGAGAAACGAACGGGTGGTGAATAAGCAGTAATCTTTAAACCGAAATAAGGAGAAGTATTATGCAGCTAACAGCAATGATCGTGAATCTTATCTATTCTATTATAGGCGGAGTGTTAACATTACTATTTATGTACTTCGGCTACAAATGGTTTGACAAATTCACCAAATTTGATACCTCCAATGAGCTCGCTAAAGATAACAGAGCAGTCGGGATGGTTGTAATGGGGATTTTTATTGGCATCGGAGTTGCTGTGGGTCTGGTTATCGGATTAGGGCTTAATTGATAGACTTACAGGTTAAAGGGTTTTCAACTTTTTGAAAACTATAAGTCAGGAGCAGTCCCCTTTTATCTTGACCTTTTCAGGAAGGTCATATCAATCCGAAAAAGTAGTAGTCAGAAGGCTAATCTCAATCTTTATCGGTAAGATTCAGTGAATCCAACGGGCTCTTTACCAATCTGGGATCTGTTGGTTCTGAGTTGAGCCCGACAGATTTTTCTTAAGGTCCAAGCATGAGATAAACTCTTCGATTTCGGTCAATCCCATTTCCTTGGGGTGACGCTCATTAAAGAAAAGCACATACCGTTTAGCCCAATCCCGATATACTTCTTCTGCTCGTGGTGAATAGCCTTTAACGCGCAAACGATCACTTATCTGATCAAGCAGCTTTCAAGAGGGCTTATCGCCATGTTCATTGACATTAATTTGGTCTTTCTGCATAATAAAAACCATACAATATATTTTATTTATGTGATTATAGATTAATATTAGAATAGATAGAATATTATCTTGAATATGTAGAATACTGTTCTAACTACTAATTGTTCTGTCATTTCAAGTTACAATGAGGATTATCTATGAATATAGAAAATGATCTGCATGGTGAATTTGATTTTGAGCAACATAGGCTAAAAGCAATTGAGCAATACCAAAAAATCCGCCCCTTGTTCGAGGAATTTGCTTATGTGTTGAAGAATGTACTTACCGAAGCCTTTAATGCCAACAGCATCAAGATTCATTCTATCGAAGCCCGAGCTAAAGCTATAGACAGTTTTGGCAAAAAGGTCACAGCACAGTCCTTGGAGCAGCCAAACCAACCGAAATATCCTCATCCGTTATCTGACATTACAGATCTTGCAGGTGTAAGAGTCATTACGTTCTTTCCGATAACACTGGATCTGGTCGATAAAATAATCCGATCAGAATTCGATGTTATCGAGATGTCGGACAAAGCACTGCTCCTTATTAAAGAAGAAAAATTTGGGTATAGCAGCATTCACTATCTTGTTCGTCTTGAAAAGAATCGAACAGCATTGTTGGAGTATAACAGGTTCGAGAATCTCATCGGTGAGCTACAAGTTCGCACGATTTTGCAGCATGCGTGGGCTGAGATTGAGCATGATATCCAATATAGGTCCATTGATACAATACCGTCCGATATACGTCGAAGGTTTATGTCGCTAGCAGGTATGTTGGAAATAGCTGATAGAGAATTTCAAGCCATACAAGACGAAGATGAAAGGCTAAGAATAGAAGCACGCCAATCTGTCCGTGAAGGAAAACTAGAAAAAGTCGAGATTACTCCAGATGCACTTAAGGCATATCTGGACAACAAGCTCGGTCCTGACGGCAGAATGACAGATTTCTCATATCAATTTACGGCGGGACTTCTCCGAAGAATAGGATTCTCAGATTTTAGGGAAATAGAAGAATGCATAGGTGGATACGATGATGATCATTTGAGCAGGATATTATGGAGTACCAGGCAAGGTCAAATCACTCGTTTTGAATATCAATTGCTTGCGGGAATGGGTGAGAACTATATTAATTACCATCACTGGTCCAAGTATGACTGGTTTATTAAGGATAGGTGGAAGGAATTAGACAAATTTAGACAAGCAGGTATAGAAATTGGGACTTACCTTCCTTCAGCGAGGGAGGTAGCCGAACAAGAAGCTTCAGCGGATGCTTAGTAACTGCGCCGCTGAGCTTTTCCTTAAACGGAGAAGATATTATTGAAATACAATCAATCGGCTGAAGAAGAAAAAGCAAAGAAATTGGCTGCGGGTCCTCTCGGTAAGGAATTATCACGTTTCCCCTTGTTGTTTGCCAAGCCTGCTTTCTTCGGCCAGAGACCTTCACCAAAACGTACGACAGAAGTTAGAAATGGCACTATAGCTCTCATTGATCTTGGAAAAGGCCCAATGGGGTTAACATGCCAACATGTTATTAAAGGATACCGTGAATACAGAGAAAAATATGAGGGCGTGCTTTTTAATATTAGCAACGTTGAGCTTGATCCGATTGATCAATTAATCGACGAAAATGAAAAATTTGATTTGGCATCAATAGAGCTCTCGGATAAACAGATCACGGCAATTACCTCTGTTGGCAAAATAGGCTCTTTTGTATATAAGCCTAGCAGCTGGCCTCCAACTCCTCCTAAAGTAAACGAATTTGTGGCGTTCGGAGGTTTTCCTGGTAGTCTTCGGACCGTGATGTCTTTCGACGAAATTGTTTTTTCAAGTTGGAGTAGCGGCGCCTCACGTGTGGATTCTGTTGGCGAATACCGGTTTATATCCCCATTTGAAAGAGAATACTGGATTAAGTCATTTGGAGAAGTACATCACATGAATTTGTATGCGTTAGGAGGCATGAGTGGTAGCCCTGCATTTGTTTCTCGTGGACTATCTTTTGAGTTTGTAGGTGTCTTATCTGATTATGAAAAAAATTATGATGCTGTTTTCTTTGCCTCAGTGCAATCTGTAAACCCAGATGGGAAGATAACATCTGAATAGTCGGAGACATAGGTAACAGAAAAGTCTGGATACATAGGTTACACTTTTCTACAAAAATATCTACCACTCTTCTCCGTTATGCGGCAGATGAATCCTATGATATTTATGTAATGGTGAAAAGATGAAAAAAATCTATGATGGTAAAAAGAAGGCAAAATTAGGTACTGAAAAGAGGTCCGCTGTTGTTAATGTACAAACAGAAGAAAGATTGAAAGAAGTAGCATCAATATTTGAAGAAAACGATTGGAAATATACAATTGGATTGGAACCAGATAAACCAGAGGATATTACCGATTTAGAAATATTATTAGATCCACCAAAAACCAAGATAGCCGAAAAGAAAGTTGGACGCAATGAGCCCTGCCCATGTGGAAGCGGGAAGAAGTATAAAAAATGCTGTGGCAAATAAGGCTATTTTACCCCGATCGCAGAAAGTCACGGCTTTAGTTCCGACCTTTTGTGGTCGGGATTACGGTCGGGATGTCGTGCCACTAAGTCCCGCCGTTCGCGAAGCGAATCGGCGAAACTAATTGGTGCCACGGGCTTGCCCGTAGGGCTCCACATTCCAAAAGACTGGAACTATAAGGAGTCTTCTTATCGAACTTTAAAATTATGTAAATGATAGGTTTTGTAAATGGGAGAGCATATCCTAAAGGCATTGATAATTACTTTAGCGCTTGTTTTTATAGCACCAGAGGCACCTGCCTGCGCTGCGAGCACTGCTGTCAGGAAGATAGAGGATTTTCCTAAAGTAAACTCAAGAAAGTGGACAAGCAAGTATGATCAGTATTTTAGAAAATATACTAAAAGATATTTTGGGGCTGGCTTTGAGTGGAAATGGTTCAAGGCCCAGGCCATAGCCGAATCAAACCTTAAAGCTGATGCCAAAAGTTGGGTCAATGCAAAAGGAATAATGCAGCTCATGCCAAAAACATTCCATGAAATCAAAAAGAAAAACCCCTCCTTTGTGGATATCAATGAACCGCGTTGGAATATAGCTTCAGGCATATACTACGATCGCCAACTTTTTAAAAAATGGCGGGCCAAGCGACCATTTAAAGATAAACTATCTTTTACTTTCGCCAGCTATAATGCTGGTTTTAGAAACATTATGAAGGCCCAGAAGACGGCTAAAAAGCGCGGGCTCAATGAAAACCTCTGGCATAATATAAAGTCGGTTGCACCAAAGGTTAGTGGCTGGCGCCATGAGGAAACAGTGGGGTATGTTGATAAGATTACGACAATGATGAAATAAAGAATCCACGCCCAAAGGACATGGCTTTGATTTATCCCCAGGGGGAATTCGTTATGACTGTTATTTCAGGGTATTTCTGGAATAATGGAGTGATGGAGCAATGGAGTAATGCTAAATACAAAAACAGAAAAAAATCATATTCTTCTGCTTTCATTCCAATACTCCCCCGCTGACAGCGGGATCTTCGACAGTTCTCCAATACTCCAACACTCCCTGGTTGTATTTGCAGGCATAGCCAGAGAACTCTGACCACGCCCAAAGGATATAATTTTCAAAGATGCAATAAAGGGTTTTCTATTTGACACAATTTAAAATTTTCTGATACAAGGTTATTCATTATGAAATCTAAAATCTCGACTGCTGTTAGTCAAATTCCTCTTTCCGGTATTCGAGAAATGTGGCAACGAGCTGCAAAGTATGACAGTTACATTTCCCTGGGGATCGGTGAGCCAGACTTTAACACTCCCAAAGAGATATGCAATCATGCACTTCAGGATGCGCTCAAAGGTGCCACCCATTATACTCAATCGCAGGGAGATGCTGAATTGCTCAAAGCAATTCAGATGTATCTGCATGATCGCCTTGGCGAGGATTTCTCAACCCGTCAGATTGTTGTGACCACCGGAGGGGTTGGTGGCTTGACATCATTTTTCCGCACAGTGCTAAATCCTGGCGATGAAGTCCTCATACCAGAGCCTTATTTTCCACCATATCGTCACCATATTGAATGGGTAGGAGGAAAGGCGGTACATGTTCAGACCCGTTTTGAAAATTACTTTTTGCCAACTCCCCAAGCCGTGGAAGCAGCAATCACCCCGCAAACCAAAGCATTGCTGTTGAATTCGCCAAACAACCCAACCGGAGCCGTCATCCCTGCCGAGATCCTGGATGACATTGCCCGAATAGTGGTAGAAAAAGATTTGTTGGTGTTGAGTGATGAAGTTTATGAAAGACATCTTTTTGACGGATTGACACACGAATCTATCCGAACACGGCCAGGCATGAGAGAACGGTCAGTTGTGGTTCACTCCTTTTCCAAATCCTTTGCTATGACTGGTTGGCGCATAGGATACGCCTTTGGGCCGGAATGGCTTATTGAGTCTATGATCAAAGTGGTAAGTTCGACTACATCCTGCGCCCCATCGGTTTCCCAGCGCGCTGCCCTGGCTGCTCTGCGGCTCGATCCAGAAATCATCAATGCCATGGTCGAAGAATTTCAAAGGCGTCGCGATCATGCATACGAAGTACTGCATAAACTCCCTGGTGTGAAGGTTCACAAGCCTAAAGGAACCTTTTATATATTCCCGGATATCAGCCAAATCACACAAGACAGTCGTCAGTTTGCTCTGGATTTGTTGGATAAGGAACAGGTCGTGGTCGTTCCAGGAGAGGCCTTTGGGCCTTCTGGAAAAGGGTGCTTACGCATAGCGCTGACAGTCAATCAGAAAGTTTTGAAGGAAGCCTTCAAACGTATCCAACGTTTCATAGACACCCTTTCTTGACGTTTCTCTCTCAATGAAGCTCCCCGCAGCAAGCTGCGGGGTATCAAAGCGGAATAAATTTCTCAAGGTCTTTAACATCCTCCCAACTCATAGTTTATTGAGGTATCTTACTGCCAAAATAGAGCTTTCTCCTGTTGCCCACCTTTCATAAATAATTACTGAAAAACGTCTAATATTTGCCAAAATAATCCATTAAGTGTATGAAGTAATATCTGCTGAATACCCCATAAAAAAGAGAAAGGAGATTGTGTATGAAAGATGATATCAGGTGGGTAAAAACCCACTGTGCGAGAATGGATCATGGCGGTTGTGCTCTGTTAGTAAGTGTGAAAGATAACAAAATCGTGGGCGTGAAGGGAGATCCGGATGGTTTTTTAAACAAGGGATATGTATGTGCAAAGGGAGTTGCATCACCTGATCGTCTGACCCATCCTGATCGTCTCAAACATCCTTTGAAAAGAATAGGAAAGCGGGGTGAAGGAAAATGGAAACAAATATCCTGGCAAGAGGCATTGGGTGAAATAGCTCAAAATTTAAATAAAATAAAAGAAAAATACGGCGCAAAAGGAGTTGCCTTTGGTGTTGGTATGCCCAAAGGATTGGAACACTTTGTTTTAATCAGGCTGGCCAACATTTTTGGTTCTCCCAATGTTATCGCATCTCAGGATGTATGCCACGCCCCTCGAGAGATAACCGGTGTTCATACCTGCGGCTTTTATCCTGTGGCGAACCTGCATCACAAAAGCAAGCTGGTCCTTTTATGGGCGAGTAATATCACCTCCACAAATGAGGAGGGGGAAATCTGCAGCATGCTTTTAGAACAGTTAAAACATGGTACCGAACTGATAGTTGTTGACCCAAGAAAGATCGATTTGGTCAAAAAGGCTAAAAAATGGTTGCAACTGCGTCCCGGAACAGATCATGCACTTGCACTGGGGTTTCTAAACGTCATTATCGAAGAGTCTTTATATGATAAGGATTTTGTTGAAAAATGGACCTATGGTTTTGATGATCTGGCAGATCATGTCAAAAAATACACTCCAGAAAAAGTCTCTGAAATCACCTGGGTTTCTCCTAATCTCATTCGAGATGCAGCACGACTATATGCCACGTCAAAGCCTGCTGTTATTCAATGGGGAAACCCGATCGAGCATAATATCTACACCTTTGATACAACAAGGGCGCTCATTTGCTTGATGGCAATATGTGGCAATCTTGATGTTCCAGGAGGTAATGTGAATGCAAAAGACCCAAAGATTATGGGCTTGGGACCTTTTGTCCGCGCCGACCTTATTCCAGACAAGAGAAAAGAGATGATCAGCGCCTATCATGGTGTTATACCCAGATTGATGACTATTGCACCAGCCTTCTTTCAAAAGGCAATTCTTGAGGGAACACCCTACCCTATTAAGGGATTCTACGCCATGTGTGCAAATCCCATGTTATCCTATGCAGACAGTCGTCAAACGTATGATGCATTTATGAATCTTGATTTTATAGCAATCGCTGATTTGTTCATGACGCCTACAGCAGCTATGGCAGACATAGTACTGCCTGTTGCAAGCCAATTCGAGATGGATGATATCGGCCACTATGGACTCGGCCACGGCTTTATCCTGGCACGTCCCAAAGTAGTCGATCCCCCCGAAGAATGTTGGCCTGACATAAAAATAATGAATGAACTGGGTAAACGTATCTCTCCTGAAGAATACTGGTATGATGACTATCACCAGTTTTTGGAAGATGTTGTCAACCCAAGTGGTCTCACATACAGCCAGTTTGTCGAGAAAGGTTACTTGAAAGGTCCTGACAGATTCAAACTTTATGAAGAAAAAGGGTTCCGAACACCCACCGGTAAGGTGGAGCTTAAATTGAGTACCGCAGAAAAATTTAATCTATCCCCACTCCCTACATTTAAGGGTCTCCCAGAGGAAGACAACCCCGAATATCCTCTGGTACTAACTAATTCCAAAAGCCAGTATTACCTTCATTCATCCTATAGGTGGGTTAAAAGACTGAGAGAAAAAAGACCAGACCCAAAGGCTGAAATACACCCCGATACTGCCTTACAATACGGAATCAAGGAAGGTGATGAGGTTATTATTGAAACAAGGAGTGGAAAGATAACACAGATTGCGCATCTTACCGAAATTGTTGATCCAAGGATAATAAATGCCTCACATGGCTGGTGGTTTCCGGAAGAAAATGTGGAATCTCTGTATGGATGGGAAAAATCGAATTTTAATTTCCTTACCTCTACTGAAAATTTGGGAAAGGAATTCGGAACGCCTAATTTAAAGGCAATTGGATGCAAAATAAGTAGAGAATAAGTAACTATTAAGCCACTAAGTCACCAAGCCCGCCCTGGCGCGACTTGACTGGTGTATAATATTATCGCTGTAATAATTCCTGAGATGGAATCTATAAAATTAACTCATTGCAAGCCAGGCCTGCCCGCCATCCGGCAGGCGGGTCTGGGCCAGGGACACAAAGGACATTAAATGGTCAATAAAAAATTGTAAATTATCTAATCTTAGTGCCCGCCCTCCCCGTCCCGAGACCGGGACGGGATCGGGAGGCGCGACTTCCGTGGAATAAGCTGTTTACGCTGTAAGGTGCATCAAACAGATGCCGTAGATCAAAGCCTTCTCAAATCAGGCCTGCCCGCCATCCGTCAGGCGGGTCTGGGCCAGGGACTTTGTGTCTTTGTGGCAAAATAATAAAGAAAATAGGAAGGGTTTTTTGAACACAAAAATTTTTTATACCATTGATGAGGTATCAAATATAACCAAGCTTCCCCAAAACCTTATTCGCCATTATATACGTGTGCTTAAAATAACGATAGCCCCTGAACATTACCCGGATATTAAGCCAAGGCAGGTAAAAGGTGAGTTCCTTTTCACTCGAAAAGACATAGATGAAATACTTAGATTTATTGATAAAAGGAAGGATGAATCTTGGGAGAAATGGCAACTTAGAATAATAAAAGAGACAATGGCCAAAAGGGAATCAAAACAAGATGCACGCCCTCGTAGACGACCGGATTTAAGGATTATTAAAGGGAAAAAGAAAGAGCCTAAAAATTAGTAAAATAAAAGATAACTGTTTACGGGTTCAATGGTTCAAGGTTCAAGGTTAGAGTGATCAATGAAGACTTCGATTCTGTGTCCAATAAAGAATTAATTAGATTCTTTGGATATGTCATGTGAGCTTGCACTGAAATTAAAAATGAAGAAATGACGAAAATCGTAAGACCATCAACCCTGAACGGTGAACTCTGAACCTGTGAACGCTTACAATAAAAGATGAGTGCTATTTTAAGGCAAACGCAACTGCTGCTTTTGAGTGAATTGTTGTTGTATCGAACACGGTAACAAGTCTTATAAAAATGATCCGATACCTTTTAGGGTGAAATCCCAGCTGAACATCAAATTCAAAAAGGCTGCTTGATAAGATAACCAATAACTATAAAAGCCCTTGTAGAGAAATCTATAAGGGCTTTTCTTTTCTATTCCTGCCTATATGAGCTGCAACCTTTGCAAATCCTTGACTGATAATGCTATTATTTGCAGTGTATTTATTAACCTGTTCTTAAATAATAGATATCGCCTATACCCATTGCATACTCACTAAAATCCCCCTTGATTTTTTTAAGAAAATGTGCGTGTTCTATAAACAGTGTATTTTTGATATAAAAAAAAGCGAAGCAATAACCCTTAATCGAGGGTACTATGACTTAATATTTTAACCCCATTTCTTATATAGAGAGGTGGGGTTTTTAATTTTGGAGGATTCAATGAAAAAAAATGTTTGGATTCTTGCTTTTATATTTATATTGCTGGCTCTGGCTATATCAGTTGTTGACAGTTATGCAAGCGATGTTTCCATCGAAAATGTACGTATACATAAACTCTATCCTACGACTTGGGGAGTTAGAGGCTTGGTACGCAATTTAGAAAATCACCCTATCAAAGGATATGTTAAAATAAAATTTTTAAATGCTCGAGGCGATATAGTTAAGACTGTTAGCGCATACGTTAATTCTTTAGACCCATTTAACCCTGGCCAAGCAGCACCATTTGAATATTATGATAATCCAAGTGAGTTCGAAGGTGTCACTAATTTCCAGGTTATTTTCAAGGACAGATGATAAAGAAGAAAGCTATAGAGTGAATACTTAAACTCCATTTCTCATAAGGAGAGGTGGGGTTTGTGGTTTAAGTAAGAAGATTGGAATAAATATGAAAAGAATCCAAAAAGCAGACCTCAAAAATAATTCAATATTGCCAACACTTTCCACAATACATGCAACAATATTGTCCATAATATCAGCAGCTATTATTATCTACTTTTTCTATTCCTATGAAAGGATTGAAAATTATACAGAAAAATTAAATGATTTAAGATATGAAATCAGTCAAATAATTTATAATCCCCAATTATATAATATACCAGGAAAACTTGAGCATAAGGAATACCACAAAGATGGTGCTATTGATTTTAAGAAAGTATTAGATGATTTAAGGAATTTATTAGCATTTTTTTTTATTTCTAAGACGAACCCTCAGCAAATCACTGATGAATTAATTAAAGAAAAATGTTCAAAGCTGATTAATTTTATCGCACTTCTACCCCTAACATACCCTTATTCAAATATATTAACCATTCAAGAAGATGGAGCAGGTTTAATCCCTGCTGAAATGGAGAGGGTGGAATATGATGAGAAATGGAAAAGTGACTTAATAATCTTGGATAGAGTTTTATTCTCAGATTGGAGCTTTGAAAAGAATAATATTCTTGATTTGGTATCAAAATATCAGATTGAATACGATAAAAAGCATTCAAAGTGGTTAGAGTTTTATAAAAGGTCTGCTGGGCACGAAGTAGTTTTAAGAATGTTTGTTATAGATTTTTTCAAGAGAATTGAATATATCCATAAAAATATCATTCCAAATGTTAAGGATTATTCATACAAATTAGAGTTTATTAAAGAAAAATATAAACTCAAAAAAAATACTCTGTTAGTTTTATTTATTTTGCTTTCTATATTAGTGATTGGTGTAATTTTACCTTTAATTATCCACCTATTCTATCCTTCAATAAAATGGATCCAATTTGTTCTTTTGATAATAACCATGAGTCCATATTTTTATTTACTTCATCGCTTTATAAGATATATTTCTGATACTAATATGCCATGATTAAGAATAGGAATAGAATAAGCTTGACCCCTTGACCTTCATATCTTCCTAACCTATACTCATATAGTGTAAAAGAGAATTCTTATCAAAATAACCCTTAATTGAGGGTAATATGAGTTAAAAGTTAAGACCCCATTTCTTATATAGAGAGGTGGGGTTTTGTTCTTTTATGGAGGTTGACAGCCGCTGTTTTGTATAAAAAAAGAGTATTCGAGGTTTTGATTAGCAGAAGTAATCTGCATTTTATAGGGATTAAAGACTATGGCACGCTATACGTAACATATCCTGCTTTATCTAGTTATATTGATGGGTT
>CAZSWT010000023.1:0-47343 GCA_964611035.1 uncultured Desulfobacteraceae bacterium | reverse complement strand
CGGGCTCATTCATCCACGGGTAAACCCGTGGTGTTCTGTCTCCGACCGCATAAAAAGATATCCAGACAGGATAAGGCACATTCATCTCCACGATAATCTTGGAGGGAATACACCTGAAGATGATCTACACCTTCCTCCTGGCAGAGGTATTGTTGATTTTAAAAATATCTTCAAAGCCCTTAGTAAAATTGGCTATAGAGGGACAGCAACCTTAGAGCTTAAACCATTTGAAATCAAATCTTGTCTCGGATTTATTAAAAAACTATTACTTGCTTAAAAAATGTTTTTTAATTGCAAATACAACTACTTCATGGTATCTAATTTTTGGGCTGTTTTTTTCATTCTAAAGATATCCCAGCTTAATAAAACAAGCCTGGATAAACAAAAGGGGATTGCAGTGATGCAATCCAATAAAGTTAACCTTTAAATGTTAAGGAGGTATAAGGATGAAAATTTTTAAGTTGTGTGTTGTTGTTTTGGCATTAGCATTTTTTGCTACTGCAGGTGTGGCTACAGCAGGAACCCTTGATGACGTTAAGGCACGAGGGGTTCTTAAAACTGGTGTAAACGGCGGGGTATTTGGATTCAGCAAGCCTGATAAAAAAGGTGTGTGGAAAGGCCTTGATGTAGATACGGCAAAGGCAGTCGCTGCTGCGGTATTCGGTGATGCCAACAAGGTGAAATTTGTTGCCCTTACTGCTGTTCAGCGTTTGCCCGCCCTTCAATCAAAAGAGATTGATGTATTGTGCCGTAATACCACACAGACCTTGACTCGCGAAACCGTGAATGGTCTAAATTTCTGCCATGTGAACTTTTATGATGGTCAGGGATTCCTGGTCCCCAAGAAATTGGGCGTGAAGAGTGCCAAGGAACTGGGCGGCGCCACGGTATGCGTTCTGCCGGGAACCACTACAGAGATGAATGTAGCGGACTTTTTCCGGAGGCATAATATGAAGTGGAAGCCGGTGGTGATTGAAAACACGGCTGAACTTGCCAGAGCCTTTTTTGCAGGGCGTTGTGACTGTCTGACATCTGACGCCTCTCAGCTGGCCAGTACCAGGTCAGTGGCTCCCGACCCCAATGATTACATTATTTTGCCTGACATTATTTCCAAGGAGCCTCTTGCCCCGGTTGTCCGTCACGGGGATGACCAATGGTATGATATTGTCAACTGGACGGTCATGGCACTCATACAGGCTGAAGAATTCGGTATCACTTCGAAAAATGTTGACAGTTTTCTTAAAAGTAAGGATCCTGCAATAATGAGATTTTTAGGAACAACGCCTGGTATGGGCAAGGCCCTTGGTTTGGATGATAAATGGGCGTACAACATCATCAAACAGGTGGGCAACTACGGCGAAATCTTCGAGCGCAGTGTCGGGCCCAATACCCCCCTTAAGCTTGAGCGCGGTTTGAATGACCTGTGGACAAGGGGTGGATTGATGTATTCTGCAGCAATGAGATAATCTTTTCTCCGGGTGCCTCTATTGTGAGTCAAGGGGCACCCTCTTGTTTTATCCCTCCTTGGCCAGCACGGTGCCTGATGAGAATAGAAATTCGGCAGGCCTGCGTGTGACCTCATTTTAGAGGTTTAGACAAGAGACCGGGGCTACAAAAGGATACGAAAAATTCATGGAGAACACACTTCCGGGCAGTGTTCCATTCTGGCTTGACCCAAAAAAACGGGCCATCATGTTTCAGATTGCTGTGTTTGTTATGGTGGGGGTGCTGGCATATTATCTTGTATCTAACACCATTATAAACCTTAAAAAGCAATCTATTGCCACAGGATTCAGCTTTTTTCACAAGGAATCCTCTTTTGAGATCGGCGAATCCCTCATCTCTTATTCAGCGGCGAGCTCCTACGGCCGAGCCCTGGTTGTCGGTGCTTTGAATACCTTAAAGGTCTCTTTTATCGGGATTATAATCACGCTACTACTGGGAACCATCCTTGGGATAGCCCGCCTTTCCTCTAACTGGCTTGTCTCAAAACTGGCATCTATATATATTGAAGTCATGCAGGATATTCCCATACTCCTGCAATTATTTTTCTGGTACGCCATTTTTTACGAAACCTTTCCCTCTCCCCGTCAGGCCCTATCACCCATAACTGGACTTTTCCTGTGTAACCGCGGGGTGGCCTTTACTGTCCCGGCAGCGCATCCTGCACATAAATATATGCTTTTGGCCCTTTTCGTTGGTTCTGTCGTGGTTTACCTCGTGCGTAGATGGGCGAAGAAGCGACAGGAAAAAACAGGGGAAATTTTCCCGGTCTTTCGTTTCGGCATAGCTATTGTAATTGGGCTCCCATTGATCACCTGGTTGGCATTTGGTGCTCCTATGAAAATGGATATCCCCAAACTTGTCGGGTTTAACTTTAAGGGCGGTATGACTTTAAGCCCTGAGTTTATTGCCATTTTGCTTGGGCTTATCTTATATACTGCCGCGTTCGTGGCTGAAGTGGTGCGGGCAGGCATACAGTCAGTCAGCAAAGGTCAGAGAGAAGCTGCCATGACAATTGGTCTAAGACCCGCCCCTATTTTAAATTTGGTGATTTTACCCCAGGCCCTCAGGGTTATCATTCCACCGCTGACCAGCCAGATGCTCAACCTGACAAAGAACAGTTCCCTGGCTGTGGCCATTGGATACCCCGACTTTGTTTCTGTTGCTAACACGACAATCAACCAGACAGGGCAGTCCATAGAGGGAGTGGCACTTATCATGGCATTATATCTTATCTTCAGCCTTTCAACATCGGCCTTTATGAACTGGTACAATAAAAGAGTGGCTCTTGTAGAGAGATAGTGAGACGCATGGAAGAAGCTATCAAAATGACACAGACAGAAGAGTTAAAACCCCCTGTAACCAGCGTGGGGGTTATAGGGTGGGCAAAAAATAACCTTTTCAATGGCTGGTTTAACTCTATTCTTACCATCGTGACTCTGTTCATGTTATGGAAGATTATACCACCCCTCTTTCAATGGGCATTTATTGACAGCGTTTGGCACACGACTGGAAAGGCATGCCGGGGAATCGATGGCGCCTGCTGGTCTATCATACCGACAAACCTGCGCTTCATCATATTCGGTTTCTTTCCTTATGAGTCCCAGTGGAGGGCTCTTCTTGCTATGTTTATTCTGTTCGGTCTACTTTTTTATAGTAGGGACCGAAAACACTGGACCAAATATTTGGGCTACGGATGGATTGTCGGCCTTTTTGTTATGGGCCTGCTCATGAAGGGTGGTCTTTTCGGACTGACCCCGGTAGAAAGTACCCAGTGGGGAGGATTACCCCTCACACTCTTACTCTCTGTTTTTGGACTTACCGCTGCCTACCCCCTGGGTGTTATCCTGGCTCTGGGACGTCAAAGCAAAATGCGTGGCGTAAAATGGATCTGTGTTCTTTATATTGAGTTAATACGTGGGGTTCCGCTTATCAGCCTGCTTTTTATGTCTGCGATCATTTTTCCACTGTTTTTGCCAGAAGGGATCACCATCAATAAAATCCTCAGGGCACAGGTGGCCATTATTCTTTTTACTGCTTCCTATATAGCAGAGGTGGTCCGTGGAGGGTTGCAGGGTATGTCTCGTGGGCAATATGAGGCAGCGGAATCGATGGGATTGAATTACTACCAGACTATGCGATTGGTTATTTTACCTCAGGCGCTGAAAATCGTAATTCCGCCCACTGTGAGCATTCTCATTTCAGCCTTTAAGGACACATCTCTTGTGGTAATAATCGCTCTATGGGACCTGATGAAGACGACCCAATCCGTGCTCTCCAATCCTGAATGGATGGGATTCAGCCGTGAGGCATATATTTTTATTGCCATCCTTTATTTTTTAGGCTGTTTTTCCATGTCTAATTACAGTCGTAAGCTGGAAAAAGAGTTGTCAACGGAAGATTGATGCTGGATAGTTATTCTTGATACTAACAGCTAAATGTTTTATATTGTTTAATAAAATTTTATTGCATTTCGTCCCAGTGAAATATACTGTGCATTTTACAGGGAATGCATGCTGAAATCGAATTATGAGAGGTTTACATGAATGAGGCAGTATCTGAAGACCTAAAAGCGCGGCCCTCTGAAGAGGCCATGATTGAAATTACCGATATGCACAAGTGGTTTGGCGACTTTCATGTACTTCAGGGCATAAACCTTACAGTGAAAGAAAAAGAACGTATCGTTATTTGCGGCCCTTCAGGTTCCGGAAAATCAACCCTGATACGTTGTATCAATCGGCTGGAGGAACATCAAAAGGGCCATATTATCGTCGATGGAATTGAGCTTATGAATAATATAAAAAATATCGAGAAAATCCGCGCAGAAGTAGGTATGGTATTTCAGCACTTTAACCTCTTCCCTCACCTTACTATTGTTGAAAACCTGACATTAGGGCCTATATGGGTAAGAAAGGTCCCTAAGTCCGAGGCAGAAGAAACAGCCATGTATAATCTGGAAAAGGTACACATCGCTGAACAGGCCCAAAAATATCCAGGACAGCTTTCAGGCGGGCAGCAGCAACGTGTCGCTATTGCTCGCAGTCTCTGTATGAATCCTAAAATCATGCTCTTTGATGAGCCTACCTCTGCACTTGACCCTGAAATGATCAAGGAAGTGCTTGATGCTATGATAGATCTTGCGCAAGAAGGCATGACCATGATTGTGATCTCACACGAAATGGGTTTTGCCAAGAGCGTTGCTCACAAAGTTCTTTTCATGGATTTTGGTCAAATTGTGGAGGAAAACACACCGGAGGAATTTTTCGAACACCCGCAAAACAAGCGGACCAAACTGTTTCTCAGCCAGATTTTGCATTAAACATTTTATTCATCAAATAAACCCCAGAAAGAACAATCAGAGTTAGGATCCTTTTTTCTTTTACTTTAGCCTTGATAAGTACTTGGCTACCATATTAATTCCCTGATCAGGTGTTTCGACGTAATCGATCCCATCAATACCCGGCCAGGTCTTAAGCCCTATGACTGGCTTTCCGATCTTCAGGGCCAAGCCTATCTCTGATAAAGTTCCATAACCGCCTGCAATCGCTACAACCACATCAGAAGCCCTGACTACCAGTAAATTTCTTCCTTCACCAAGACCTGTTGCAATAGGGAGTGTGATAAAAGGATTGGCTGAATCCTTCTCTTTTCCTGGCAGTATTCCCACGGTTATACCACCTGATTGATAACACCCCTTTGCTACCCCTTCCATAACACCGCCAAGACCTCCGCAGAAAAGAACCCAGTCATTTTTTGCGATAAGATGACCTAATGCACTTGCCTGATCATAAATCTCCGGAGAACATTCCCCAGAACCAACAACACCAATGTGAGTTTTTTTATTCATCAGAATTTCTTAAAAAAAATATTGACAAAAGCGATCTCATAGCCAAGTATATGCCAATCTGAAATACAGCTCCATTAATAAATTAGGGTTAAATAGAGGAAATGAAAAAGTCAAGAAATAAAAAATCAAGATTGATCATCACACTGTTACCGACTGTTATTATTTTTATCATTTTTATCTGGTTCTTGATGACTATCTTTGAAGGCAAAAAACCACTTGCTAAGTTAACTCCTTTACCAGAATATATAAATAAAAGCATTGCCTTTAATTTTATGGTTTCTGATGTAAAGATGGGACTAAGAGACGTTAAAGTGAGTATAAAACAAGATGGCCCTGCGATTCCCCTTCTTAAAAAAAATTTTCCCTATACAGGACTATTCAACAAAAAGGGAGTCCATATATTTGATGGGGAATTTACATTAAATCCAAAACAATTAAACCTGGTGCAGGGACAGGCAAACCTTATCATCGAAATCCACGATTTTTCTAAGAGGAGAGGTGGCGACGGGAATCTCACTATACTCGAACATAAAATGACAGTGGACACAATCCCTCCATCAATGACGGCTATCAGCAGGAGCCATAACATTAATAGAGGGGGTTCTGGCCTCATCAGTTATAGAGTATCTGGTGATACACGTGAGAGTGGTATTTTAATAAATGATATACTTTTTCAGGGTGTACCATTTAATAACGATCCTCATACTGGAATATATCTCTGTTATTTTGCGTTCCCCTGCAATGTAACAAAAGATACTGCGTTGTATCTCTGGGCAAAGGATATGGCTGATAATGAAATAAAAAAGGCCTTTCGCTACCATATCAGGCAAAAACGCTTTCGCAAGGATAAGATAAGGATATCAGACCGACTCTTAGATGCCATAATTACCTCTTTTTCCCCGGACATATTTGAACCAGATGACAGTAATATTGAAAAATATTTATTCATTAATAGAACATTGAGAAAAGAAAACTCCACTTCATTAAAAGAACTTTGCCAATCACCAAGTAAAGAAAAGTTGTGGGACGGACCCTGGCTAAGAATGAAAAAAGCAGCTACAATGGCTACATTTGGTGATGAAAGAACCTACTATTACAAAAATAAGGTGGTAGACAGGCAGCTACATATGGGTATTGATCTGGCATCATTTGCCAGATCTCCTGTTCAGGCTGCCAATACCGGCAGAGTTATTTTTGCGCAAGATCTTGGAATATACGGCCTCACAATAGTTATTGATCACGGTCAGGGTCTTGCTACCATGTACGGTCATTTAAGCAGCATTGATGTAGCTGTTGATCAAGTCATCAACAAGGGAGACATCATTGGCGTTACTGGTACAACAGGTCTTGCAATGGGTGATCATCTTCATTTTGGCTTTTTGGTTCACGGTGTTCCCGTCAATCCAGTAGAGTGGTGGGATGCCCACTGGATAGAGGACAACATACTCAAAAAGCTGAGCATGGTTGAAAAACTTGTTGAGAAATAATGCTTTGGCAAAGTGCTATTCAGGTTTTTTAATCTTGTTGAGCGCTGATTACTGCCCTCTAAAAGCGTATTGATCTTGATTATATATGAAAATTGATTCACGTTTAAAAGTTATCCATGTTAGTTGCTATTCAGGATATAAGGCGAATGAAAGACCGCTTGATTTTACAGTTCGAGGGCGAAAATTAATGGTAGAAGAAATTATCGACCAATGGTATGGAATAAACGACGACTATTTCAAAGTATTAGCAAACGATAACAAGGTCTATCTCATTAAATATAATCGCAATGAGGATCTCTGGTCCCTTGAAAAAATAGTAGGGTTAAAAAGCAGTTGAATTTTTATAGCTAAGTTCTTTTTTTTCCAACACAAATAATCGATCCCGCAAGCGGGCCGCCTCCTCAAAATCCAACCTTCTCGCTGCATTCAACATTTCCTTCTTTATTGATTTAATCATCTTAGGTAAATTACCAAGAGAAATATATTCCTCCTCTGGCTCCGAAACATTGGGCATGCTTACATAATCTGCTTCATACACAGAGCCCAGAATATCAGAGATGTCTTTCTTAATGGATTCTGGGGTAATTCCGTTGACTTCATTGTATGTCTTCTGCAATCGCCGCCTTCTGTTTGTCTCATCAATTGCCATTTTCATAGAGGGTGTTATCTCATCAGCATAAAAGATAACAGTACCATCCACATTTCGGGCAGCTCTCCCACAGGTCTGAACAAGAGACCTCACAGATCGCAGGAAACCTTCTTTATCTGCATCTAAAATAGCTACCAGCGACACCTCCGGTAAATCTAAACCTTCACGTAAAAGATTAATCCCTATAAGAACATCAAATATTCCAATCCTCAGATCCCTTATAATCTCCGTCCTTTCAATAGTGGTTATATCAGAATGGAGGTATCTGGCTTTGATACCTAACTCAGTATAATACTCGGTGAGATCCTCTGCCATGCGTTTAGTAAGAGTGGTAACCAAAACGCGCTGACTTTTATGTATAACCTGCCTGATAGTGACTAAAAGATCATCCACCTGGCTGCGTGCTGGTCTGACTACAATTCGGGGGTCTATAAGGCCAGTAGGTCTGATAATCTGTTCAATTACATGGGAAACCTTATCTAATTCATAGGGGCCCGGCGTGGCAGAAACATAGATTATTTGGTTAATGTGAGACTCAAATTCTTCAAACTTCAAGGGCCTATTATCAAGGGCAGAGGGAAGACGAAAACCAAATTCAACCAATGTCTCTTTTCTTGATCTATCACCTCTATACATGCCCATGAGTTGGGGATTGGTAATGTGGCTTTCATCTAAGATAATAAGAGAATTATCCGGAAAGTAGTCGATCAATGTTGGAGGTGGCTCACCAGGCTTCCTGCCGCTTAGATACCTGGAATAATTCTCTATCCCATGGCAATAACCCATCTCCTCCATCATTTCCAAATCATAGAGGGTTCTTTCCTCGATTCTTTGGGCCTCTATCCATTTTTTTTCCTCTTTAAAATACTCAATCCTTTTGGCCAATTCTTCTTTGATATTCTGGATAGCCTCTTTCCTTTTAGGTAATGTGGTCACATAGTGACTGGCGGGATAAATAGCCACTCGGTTTAATGCCTGCATAACATGACCAGTAAGAGGATCAATTTCCTGAATAGTTTCGATACAGTCCCCGAAAAATGTTAGCCGGATACAAGAGTAATCCTCATAGGCAGGATAGATATCCACCACATCACCTCTGACCCTAAAAGATGAGCGATGAAAATCAATATCACTTCTTTCATAGTGAATTTCCACTAATTTTTTTAGGACATCTTCTCTGCGTATCAAATCACCTTTTTCTACATACAAAAGCATGCCATGATAGGCCTCAGGAGAACCAAGCCCGTAAATACATGATACACTGGCAACAATAAGAACATCATCCCTATCCAGAAGGGATCTGGTTGCCGAATGCCTCATCTTATCGATCTGCTCATTGATGGAGGCATCTTTTTGTATATAGGTATCGGTTTGGGGAATATACGCTTCAGGTTGGTAATAATCATAATAACTTACAAAATATTCAATTGCATTATGTGGGAAAAGATTTTTAAATTCCCCATAAAGCTGTGCAGCTAAGGTCTTGTTGGGAGCAATAACAAGGGTGGGATTCTGTATTCTCGCCACAACATTGGCTATGGAAAATGTCTTTCCAGAGCCAGTCACACCAAGCAATACTAAATGCCTGACTCCTTCTTCTATCCCTTTACAAAGGGCATCAATAGCATGCTGTTGATCGCCTTTCGGTTCAAACGGAGAGAAGAGCTGAAAAGGTGAAGATTTTTGCACTACCCCTCTATCCTCAATCGCCAGCTGGTTCCTTTTGGTCCATCTTCAAGGATAATCCTTTTTCCGGATAGCTCCTCCCTGATAGCATCAGCACTGGCCCAATCTTTTGCCTTTCGAGCTTTCTGCCTCTCCTTAATCATTTTTTCAATTTCTTCCGTTGCAACTTCAGGGGAAGTTTTTATTATCTTCTGAAAAAAGTGAGATGGTTCCCCTTCAAGCAGGCCTAATGCCTTACTGCAGTCAAGAAGGTCCCCCCTCTCTTTCACTAATTGGGATGTAATATCTGTTTTTTGTGCTGGTGAATCTATAAGCCTATTTATATCCCGTACTTTATCAAAAACCAATCCCAATCCTGCTGCAGTGTTAAGGTCATCGTCCATAACATGTATAAAACGATTCTTAAAATCATTGTCACCTACGTGATATAAAAACGTAGTGTTTGTATCATGTTTATACGGCCCGATTATCTCCTCTAATCTCTGAAGAGTCCGATATATCCTAACAAGACCTGATCTGGTTTCCAACATGGCAGAACGAGAAAAATCCAATGGACTCCTGTAATGTTTTGAAAGCAAAAAGAGCCGTAATTCTTGAGGATGATATAAAGTAAGGGCATCTCGTATTGTAATAAAATTTCCCAGAGATTTAGACATTTTTTCCGCTTCCACCGTCAAAAAACCGTTATGTACCCAGTAATTTGCAAAATTAACCCCATTGGCTGCCATTGCCTGAGCCCTCTCGTTTTCATGGTGTGGGAATATAAGATCCCTTCCACCACCATGAATATCAAAATTGGCCCCTAAATATTTGCAGCTCATAGCAGAGCACTCAATATGCCACCCTGGTCTTCCATCCCCCCAGGGACTCTTCCACTTGGGCTCTCCTGGTTTTGCCCCTTTCCACAGAACAAAATCCATAGGATATTTCTTTTTCTCATCAACAGAAACCCGAGCACCAGCAACCATATCCTCTAATTGCCGACCTGAAAGCTGACCATAGCTATCAAATTTTTCAACAGAAAAGTAGACAGTAGTATCAACTACGTAGGCAAACCCTTTTTCAATTAAACTCCTCACCATATCAATAATATCATCAATATGCTCTGTGGCTTTAGGCTCCACATCTGCATCAAGTACACCTAAGGAGAGCATATCCTCATAAAAGGCGTCTATATACCGTTTTGCAAGGGTAGCTGTATCCTCACCCGTCTTTTTTGCCCGCTCAATAATTTTATCATCAACATCAGTAAAATTTCTGACATAGGTAACCTTGAATCCCCTGGCCCTCAGATATCTCACCAAGACATCAAATACAATTGCTGAACGAGCATGTCCTATATGGCATAAATCGTAGACAGTAACCCCACACACATAGATACCAATCTCACCATTTTTTATTGGTTTAAATACCTCTTTTTTACGGCTTGCTGAATTATACAACTTGAAAGACATATCGTGTTCCTATATTTATACCATGCCCGTCCATAAATGGCGTTTTTGTATCAAGTGAATCACTTTTTCCATTGTTCATTCCTGGGGTGCTGGAGTAATGGAGCAATGGAAAGCCCCAACACTCCAATACTCCATCACTCCAATGATTGCCCTGGTTCTGGAACTTAATTTCAATTAATGAACCTAAAAGCGCTAATTATAACCTTTCAAAGTATATCATATGCGTTTTAACAAATGACACCGGCGCTTCGCTCCAGGGTTTTAAAAAACTATACGTAGAGCATGCAGGTGTCTTTTTTTGTTATGCCCTAATAAAGGCACAGGAGTGGTCCTGATAATCGGGATTTGCCAGACGGGGATTATAATAGTAATTGTCACGTTGCAATAAATCCCGATTATCCGGACCCGAGCACGGGACCTTGTTTCAAGGGCATAAAGCAAAAAAAGACATCTCCATGCTCTTTTCAACATTTAGTTTCTTAGGAGAGTGACGACTGCATATGCAGCTAATCCTTCTTCTCTGCCGCAAAAACCAAGGCCTTCGGTAGTAGTCGCTTTTACGTTTATCACATGACCGTCAACACCTAAAACACTTGATAAATTCATCTTCATATCATTTAAATACCGAGTTAATTTAGGCTCTTGGGCAACAATAGTGGTATCAAGGTTATTTACGATGAATTTTTCATCCCGAGCGAGGGCTACAACTTTTTTTAAAAGAAAAAGACTGTCGGCTCCTTTGTAAGCAGGATCAGAATCCGGAAAATGCTGACCAATATCACCTTTTCCAAGGGCCCCAAGGATGGAATCAATAACCGCATGAGTCAAAACATCGGCATCAGAATACCCTCGTAGCCCTTTTATGTATGGAATTGTAACACCACCTAAAATCAAAGGCCTTCCTTCAGCCAGCTCATGAACATCGTATCCAAATCCTATCCTGAGCATCTCTTTGTCACATCTCTTTTAATTACAAAATTTTCTTATTCTCTAAACTTTCAATCAAGGCTGCTGCAAGCATGGGGAACATTATCTCATTGTGCCCAGTGAGAGAAAATCCCTTACCACCTTCCAGTGTTGGTCTCTTTACTACATTCGTCATAGGCCTATAATGCCGTATGAAATCCATATCCACTGTTGTGAATTTTTTAACAGTAAATCCAAGGTTTCTGACAAGGGTAAGTGCCTTTAAAAATACTTCGGGCAAGATAACCGCAGAACCAAGATTAATATATACACCACCATCAAGATGTGAGACCAATGAGGCAAAAATTCGAAAGTCAAGATGTGAAGTCTTTCCTATTGCAGATCCATCTACACCCGGATGGAAATGTATAATATCGGTGCCTATAGCCACATGAACTGTAAGAGGAATATTCATTCGCGCAGCTCCAGCTAACAAACTGAACTTGCTATAAGGAAATGATGCCTTAAGAATGCTGCTCCCAACTGAATATCCCAATCCATTCCCTTTTTTAGCCCCTTCCTTTATTGCACTATTAAGAAATTCTCCTGTCTCTTCAGCCATTCCAAATTTACCATCGGAGAGTTCATTGTCCACATCTTCTGATGTGGCACCAACCATTGCCACCTCCAAATCATGTATAATGCCAGCACCGTTCATGGCAATGCCAGTAATTATTCCTCTTTCCATCAAATCCAAAATTATCGGACTTAACCCAATCTTAATGGTATGAGCCCCCATCGCTAATATAATAGTCTTTTTTTCTTTTACGGCTATTTGCAATCTATTCACTAATTGTTTAAGATCATTTCCTGCTAAAATATTTGGCAGATTTTCAAGCCAAAGACTCATTGTGCTTCCCGCTATCCATTTTGATCCGAAATCCTTGACCGATACCTTACTTTGCCTTTTTTTTATAGGATACGTTTTAACATTTTTTAGTGATATCGGTTTAAATTGGTTCATTGTTAATTCATCCGTGTGTTATTCTTCTTTGTAAGTCTTTCGCCTATGCGATCTTGTTATCATGAAGATATTTTCTTAAAAAAGTATATGCTCAACTAACTCGCATATTAGGTGTCCTGCCAAGATATGGGTTTCCTGAACTCGAGGGGTCTGGTTGCTTTCAACCACAAATGGTAAATCTACTAATGTGAGCATTTTTCCGCCATCTCCTCCTATAAGACCAACGGTATATAAACCCTTCTCTTTAGCAGTCCTTATGGCAGAAAGAATGTTGTTCGAATTTCCACTAGTTGAAATAGCAAGCAATATATCTCCTTCAACACCAAGGGCCTGAATCTGCTTAGAGAAGACTTCTTCATAGCTGTAATCATTTGCTACGCTTGTAATAATAGAGGTATCAGTGGTGAGTGCCATGGCTGGTAAGGGATGGCGGTCTAATAGAAACCTGTTAACAAATTCTGCGGCAATATGCTGTGCATCAGCTGCACTTCCTCCATTACCACACAGCATAAGCTTTCTGTCATTTTTAAAGGCTTTCGATATACATTCAGCACAATCTATCAATGAAGAGGTATTTTTTCTAATAAAACCCTCTTGAATTCTCTGGCTTTCTTTGGCTACTCTTCTAATAATCTCTTCCATGCCTGTGCCTCGTTATCTTGTGGATATACCTTACCTATCACACATAAGGTTTTTAAAACTACAATCTCTATACACATTTGTCAATCCTGGATTTACTTCTCTGGATTGACTTCTAACTAATTGAAATCCGAAATATTATTTACTTATAAATTAATTTAAGTAATTGTAATATCTATCTGCTAATATTATAAATTTAAATATTTAATTCATGCTATAATATAAGCAAGAAAAAATTTATTTCAAATTACAGAATTTTTTATTGAAAATGATACTTCACTATGCTAATAACTCTTCAATGCTTTGTTGATATGCATTTTAAGAATGTATTCATATCTCCTGAGAAACTAAATGTGGAAGACACCTCCATGCTCAACATAATGTTTCTTTTATCAATAACCCTGAAGTGAATCAACAGGGTCAATCGCTCCTAAATAACATCCGTAATTATTAGACAATGTACCTATCTATCTTTTAAAAAAATTATCTAAGAAAATTTATAGGGAAAGGGGGGAGAAAGTAATAGTAATAAGGGGAAGTACCTTTTGCATTCAATATAAAAAATAAAATAGGAGGGTGACACTCATGACAAAAGCAGAATTAATATCAGCGATAGCCAAGAGCACAGGTTTAACAAAGGCCGATTCAGAAAGAGCATTGAATTCTTTTCTTGCTGCTGCAAAAAATACCATTAAAAAAGAGGGTAAACTTCCCTTAGCCGGTTTCGGAACCTTTGTGGTAGTCAATAGAAAAGCCAGAACCGGGAGAAACCCACAGACTGGAGCACCGATTCAAATTAAAGCCAGCAAGGTTGTCAGATTTCGCCCGGGTAAGGAATTAAAAGAAAGCCTGTAGTGCATAACTAGATGTCTTCATAAGGCAACTTCTTAACAAATGTGTCAAGTTTTAAAAGGAGCATGGGTATCTCTTTTCAGGTATGAAGAAGCGGATACGTGTAAGCCAGCTATTGGCACGGGTAAAGGCGGGCGGGAAGGCCTTAGAGAACTTACCCGTCACCTCTCCCTCGAGAGTCCAAGACTTAGATGGCCGCCCGCCTGGAGCATCGGTAATGGACGAGCAGAAGTTACTGCCCAGTTCATTACCTGAAAAGAGATACCCATGCTCCTCACAACTTGTCGGTTTGAGGCGAAGCTTCGTTAGATGTTTATCTTGTCAAAGAAACGCTTTATCATTTTCGGCAGTCTTTACTTTTCTAAACAATTTTTTTAAAGGTCCGAAGTTTTGGCATCCACATTTAACAGCTCTCCCTGGTCTTACATGCGCAAATAAACCTGCGAGGTTTATGGGATATTGAGAGCTCGAATCATCGTATTAAGTCTATACAGCGGGCCAAGGTCAAAGTAATTAATTACTCTGGCTTTAAAGTCACGAGTAAGATTCCTTACTGGTTTAAAAAATCGGTGGTGGCGCCAATTTTTTTAGGTGATCGTGCTTTTTGCAGATAGTATTTTTATAGCCTCGGCTACAATTTTTATCTCTTTTTCCTGGATGGTTCGTGCATCCAGCAAAACCTGATCTTTCTCAAGTCTTGCTATAATAGGTGGATTATAGCCACTCAATGCATTTGCTATATACGTGGCTGAGAGTTTCCCTGGAGATATGCAAAGAAGTCTACTTTGTATCTCCTCTAAAGGCATGGCGCCACCACCAACCCGAGAAAAACCATCACATAAGCTTATAGAGAGAGCACTATTACCTACCCTTCCGATCATATCCAATAGCTTTTTCGCCTTTCGACACACACTCTGATAGGACTGGCATATCATTCTCAATGTAGGTATCTGGCGTATTGCTTTCTTCTCATCCCTGTAAATGCTTAGTGTTTCCTGAAGCGCAAAAAGGGTTAATTTATCTATCCTGAGAGCCCTCGCAAGTTGGTTCGCCTTTATTGCCGAAATAATCTTTTCCTTTCCAAGAATTATTCCGCATTGTGGTCCACCCAGCATCTTATCACCACTGAAGGTGATTATATCTGCCCCTTTTGCGACAGAATCCTGAACCGTTGGTTCTTTTGTTAGTCCATATCGAGAAAAATCAATAAAGCAACCGCTGCCAAGATCCTCCATTACAGGAAGGTTATATTTTTTTCCCAAAGCAACAAGTGTATCTAACGGTACTTCCTCTGTAAATCCTACTGTCTGAAAATTACTCGTGTGAACCTTAAGCAAAAGAGCGGTATTTGATACAATAGCAGCCTCATAATCACTAATAGTTGTTTTGTTGGTAGTTCCCACCTCAAACATCCTCGCTCCACTCTTTTTCATGACCTCAGGTATTCTAAAGGAGCCGCCAATCTCTACTAATTGGCCTCTGGAAATTATAACCTCCTTATCTTTGGCAATAGTATCCAGGGTGATGAGAACTGCGGCAGCATTATTATTAACAACCATAACACTCTCTGCCCCGGTCAGCTCAATAAGTATGTCTTCCACATGTACATACCTGCTCCCTCTTTTGCCAGTCTTTAAATCATATTCTAAGTTGCTATAAGAGCCTGCTAAGGCATTAAATGTTAAAATAACCCTTTTTGCCAGCAGCGATCTTCCCAAATTAGTGTGCACAATGACTCCAGTGGCATTGATAACGTGTCTTAGGCTCGGCTGAGATAGAGTTATTATTCGTTTTCTTATCTGATCAACTAAAGTACCTAACGCCAAGTCTGGCAATTCATACTCTTTCTGAGCTCTGTTTATCTTTTGCCTCAGTTCATCTAACACATAATGAATGGCCCTCAAAACCAGGGCCCGAGGAGTAGTCAAAAGAAATCCCTTAATGACAGACGACTCCAATAGATACTCTACCGATGGTAACTGTCTAAAAATCATATTTTTATCATCTTTTTTCACTTGTGACTCCTTATTGTACTGCTAAGATACATACAAATATCCAGTTGCCAAAAAGTAAATAGTATGATATAAGCTAATATAGTGTGGTGGGTGTAGCTCAGTTGGTAGAGCACTGGGTTGTGGCCCCAGTGGTCGCGGGTTCAAGTCCCGTCACTCACCCCAATAAATCAGTGTTTTCTGTGTTTATTAACAGCCTACCCAAAAAAACGCCCTATACTAATCATCCAGCCAAGTAAAATCCTCGAGAAATAATCAGCAAGCAAGAAAGGGTATTTTAAGGCATCTGTAAGGATGAGGATGAGTATTATCAAGAACCCATATCGTGCGAACTGCTGATATTTGACCGAAATAGGATAAGGAAGCAGAAAGGCCAGCACATGCGAACCATCCAAAGGGGGAATTGGAATAAGATTAAACATGGCTAAAATAATATTAATCTTAACACCGAAAAGACACAATAACGTTAGAATAGAAAAAATGGTGCTATGGCCCTTTAAGAGTATTATTGAGAAAAGTAATATGAATCCAAAAACAAAGGCCAAAAGGATATTAGACAGAGGACCGGCCAGAGAGACAAATGTGTAATCTCTTTGAGGATTTCGTAATCTGCCTAAACTCACAGGAACGGGTTTGGCCCAACCAAAAATGATACCAGACCCTGTCATCAGATAAAAGGAAAGCAAAACCAATGGTAAGATAATGGTTCCTACCAGATCTATATGCTTTACAATATTAAGAGACAACCTCCCCTGTCTTAGTGCAGTATCATCTCCAAACCACAAAGCAACTACACCATGAGCACACTCATGAATCATGACAGAGAAAAGAAGTATTGCAATTATCAAAATTACTTCAAGCATATTCTCTTATGCCAAAAAAGAAACGTGCAAAAGGGTTAACTAAAAATTTCTCACAGATACCATAACGAAAAAATATCGTTCTATCAATGTATCTTTAAGGAGTTACAATGAAAAATAGATTTAAAAGAAGGTATACTACATTGTGGAAGAAATAGTAGATCTATTCGAAACGCTATTTTTACAGAAAAAATATATCAACTAAACAATTGAGCAAAGACTAAAAGAGATCTCCCAGTTCACAGTTGCCTCTGGTATTTCGCCGTGTGTTGCCGCTTCTTCTTGCTCATAGCCAGTTCCCTCTTTAAAATAGTCATCCCTTCCCTTGCTTTAACTGACTTCTTTTCAGTCAATCGGTAAAAGGATTTCTCTCATTTTTCTTTACTCTTTTTGACTATAGTTCTTTCTTCTTCAGGAACAGGAGGCGGAACAGGCTCGCCGGAAATTTTCTTCACAGCACCAAAGCGAGGGGGGCAAGATTCAAAGCAAGTTCCGCATTTTATGCATTTCTCCTGGTCAATCACATGGATCTGGTTTTTGCCACCTACAATCGCCTCTACAGGGCATTTCCTAAGGCAAATCATACAGGCCTGACACTTATCCGGATCAATATAGTAAGAAATTACTTCACTAAATAACTTCTCTATCTCGTCAGTGGTGTAAAGTGCGTTATACTCTTCTACGTTATCAAGATGTAACGCCAGCTTCTCCCTTTCCACGATCTTAATGTAGGGGATTAGCTTTGTAACCTCTTGAAGTTTGGATTTTAATACATTTTCATTCATTCCTTCGCTTGTGCCAAGAGGGCCTAACTCCTTCACCTTTGTGGTAAAGTCAGTTACAGTTTCAGCGAACTGGATCCCTTCAGAAGAGGATACCCATTGAAGCCTTAATCTTTCGGGATTTATCCCTATGTGCCCCAGCAATTTTCTGGTCAAATTCATCATGCTGACTGCATTGTAATTTCCTTCAGGGACGAAATGGCATTCACCAGGCCAACAGCTGCAGATAATTGCTCCATCAGCCCCATCTGAGAAGGCTCGGAGTATAAATGCCATATCAATTCTACCACCGCACATGACGCGGATAATCCTAATTTCCGGGGGATATTGTAGTCTGGAAACTCCAGCCAGATCAGCAGCGGCGTATCCTCACCAATGGCATAAAAAACCTACAATTCTTGGTTTAAATCCAAATCCTGTACCCATTCTTATATCACTCCTTTTTGTTCATCAGTGGGCTTCTACAACTCTGCAACCGCTGCGTCAATTTCACTAAACACCTCTTCATTAGTAAAATGCTTTAGAGAAATAGCCCATGTTGGGCACAATGCATTACAAAGGCCACATCCTTTACATAGAACAGGATTAACCACGGCTTTTTTGCCTTGTCGTGTATCATGAAACTCTATAGCACCATACGCACAGGCATCGATACATGCGCCACAACCCATACACCTCTTCTCAGCCACCTCGCAAACAGAACCTGAGACTGTGACTATATCATGTGAGAGAAGAACTGCGGCCCGGCCGGCAGCTCCATAAGCCTGGTTAATCGCTTCAGGTATATGCTTGGGATAGTGAGCTGTCCCACACAGGAAAACGCCATCCGTGGCAAAGTCAACAGGTCTTAATTTGACATGGGCTTCTTTGAAAAAGCCATCCGGTCCCAAAGAGACCTTGAATAGTTTGGCTATTTCTTGACTTCCTGCTGAGGGGATAACGGCGGCAGCCAAAGCAAGGTAATCAGTATCTATAGCAAGCCTCTGGCCTAAAATAGGATCGGTCACTGTAACCCTTAAAACGCGCTGACCACCCTCCTCAACAACTTCCACCTGGGGTTTATCATCCGGCTCATAGCGGATGAACTTTACATCTTTATCAGACGCTTCCCGGTAATAATCCTCTCTGAACCCATAGGTTCTCATATCCCGGAATAGGATGTAGATATCCATCTGGGGGTTTATCTCTTTTAGTTTCAAGGCGTTCTTTATAGCCTGGCTGCAACATACCCGGCTGCAGTAATTTCTGTCTTCATTTCTGCAGCCTACGCATTGGATCATCACCAGGGTCTGAGAGTTAATCAGCCTTTCTTCTCTCTTGGTGATTTGGTCCTCCAACTCCAGCAGGGTCAACACCCGGTCATCTTCCCCATAAAGATATTCTGTGGGTCTATATTCTTCAGCACCAGTAGCGATGACGGCTGCTCCATGGTATATTTCCTTGACCCTTCCTTCAGAGGTCACCCTGGTTACAAAATTCCCAATATAACCGGTAGCCTCTGTGATGATGGCATCAGTAGATATATGTATTAAGGGGTGCTGATAAACCTTGCGTATTACATCACGCAAATAGGCTTGGACATCCAGCCCTTCCAGGGTGTAATAAAGCCTTCGAGCCATTCCCCCCAGTTCTTTATCCTTTTCCAGCAGGTAAACCTCATGTCCCTGGTTGGCTATGGAGAGAGCAGAAGTCATGCCGGCTATACCTCCACCAACCACTAACGCCGTCTTGTTGACCGGCAGCTCAATTTCCTGTAATGGCTCCAAAAGGGCAGCTCGTGCTACCGACATCCGGAGGATATCCTTTGCCTTTTGGGTGGCTTCTTCCTTTTCTCGAGAGTGAACCCAGGAGTCATGCTCCCTAATATTAGCCATTTCTAAGAAATATTGATTAATTCCCGCCTCCCTCAGGGTGTCCTGGAATAACGGTTCAAGGGTCAAGGGGGAGCAGGCAGAGATAACCACTCGATTGAGCCCTTTTTCCTTTATCATGTCTGTTATTTCTTCAGCAGAATTAGTAGCACATGAAAATAGCTGTTCCTGAGCATAGACAACACTGGGTAAGGTTAAGGCATATTCAACGACGGAAGGAACATCTACCACGCTCCCGATATTGGCCCCACAATGACACACAAAAACTCCTATCCTGGTTTCCTCTTCCGAGACATCCCTTTCCGGCGGATATATCTTTTCTGTGGTCAGCTTCCCTTGCCTGTTGTAAAGGAGTTCACCAGTAAGGGCACCAGCCCCGCTGGCAGTAAAAACCGACTCGGGGATATCCATAGGACCCTGGAAGCCTCCGCTTACAAAGATCCCCGTCTGAGAGGTCTCAATAGGATTAAGAGGATTGGTTTTACAGAATCCGTGAGAATTGAGCTCAATGCCGAACTTATTTGCCAGGCCCTTCGCATCAGCAGGAGGGTTCAATCCAACGGATAATACCACCAGTTCGAATTCTTCTTCCTTTACGCCCTCTTCGGGAATAGAGTATCTTATAGTTACATTCTTGGTTTCAGGGATCTCCTTTCCTATTGATACGTAGCTCCTTATAAATCGAACACCGGGAAGGTCTGCTGCTCTTTGGTAGTATGTCTCAAAATCCTTGCCATAGGAACGAATATCGTTATGGAATATCGTACATTCTGCATCTGCGTCATGAACTTTTGTCAAAATCGCCTGTTTCTGGGTATAGGTGCAGCATACGGCTGAACAATAGCTGTTACCGCCCGGGATGACTTGTCTGGAACCGACGCACTGAATCCAGGCTATCTTTTTCGGATGCTTCGCGTCGGAAGGGCGCAATATGTCTCCTCCGTATGGCCCGGTGGAAGATAATAACCGTTCAAAATCAAGACTCGTTAGCACGTTCTCCATCGTTCCGTAGCCATAGTCACCCCGCACCCTCGGGTCAAATGGCTCAAGGCCGGAAGATAGAACTATAGCACCTACGTTTACCTCTACCTTCTCCGGCTCTTGACTAAAATCTATGGCTTCATTCTCACAGACTCCTTCGCAAATAAGACATTTCTTTTCTTTAAGGTAAAGACATGCTTCAGGGTCTACATAAGTGACAAGGGGAATTGCTTGATCGAAGTATATATGGATAGCTTTATTCGAAGATAAGTCTTGATTATATGGATCAGGTACCGTAACCGGGCAGTATTCCACACAGGTAGCACAACCCGTGCATATGTCCTCTTTAATATATCTGGGCTTTTTGATCAGGGTTACCTTAAAATCTCCCGCTTCCCCTTCCACACTGTCAACTTCAGTATAGGTCAGGACCTCTATATTGGGATGCCGGCCGACCTCGACCAGTTTGGGCGCAAGTATTCACGTGGAGCATTCATTGGTGGGAAAGGTCTTGTCAAGCTGGGCCATATGGCCGCCAATGGAAGGTGATTTCTCAACAAGGTAAACCTTAAAACCAGCACTGGCAAGATCAAGAGAGGATTGAACACCGCTGATGCCTCCACCAACAACCATCACATCTCCAAAATCGCTGTCTGTGAAATTTTTAGGAAGTTGTCCTTGAACTGCTTCTTTTTCCACTTCTCTATGTCCTTATCAGATTTATTTGTGCCCGTAGTATCCGGGTCTGCAGGGTTAGCCTTACTTAATCTAAATCGTATCTGCTCAATAATTTAAGGAAGGACATGGGTGTCTTTTTTTGTTATGCCCTTCTAACATGGCGCCTTGCTATGTCGTTTCAAAATTGGGTAATAGCCTCTCGGCCCTGAGCCTGTCGAGAGCCCCTCGGCCTTGAGCTCGAGGCCGAAGGGCAACTTGACCTTATAGTTATATGATCTGTCTATATTACCCAATTTTGATACGACAACTAATCTTAAGTTATATTTAAGGGCATAAGCAAAAAAAGACATCCATGTGCTAACAAAGCAATAAATTTCCACAGGATTTTGAGAAATTACTCTAAATCACTTCCTGGATAATTTCCGTGATGTCCTTAATCTCTGGGATGTCCTTAATCTCTGTGGCTTCACTATCCTCCAGGGTTAACCTGCTATCCTCAAAATTGGTGATGCAATATGGGCAGGCAGTAACCAGCACCTCAGCCCCGACCCCGACAGCTTGTTCTACTCTGAGGTCGGAAAATCTTTCACCCTTTGGAGTTTCCATCCAAATCCTGCCTCCTCCCCCTCCGCAACAAAGGCTATCTTCCCGCGAATCAGGCATCTCATTCAGCTCTAAACCAGGTATCTTCTTTAAGACCTCCCGGGGCTCGTCATATATGCCATTATGTCGACCCAGGTAACACGGGTCATGATAGGTAACGTTCTTCCCATACTCCTTGTTAAGCTCAAGCCTTCCCGCATCAATAAGCTCGAATAAATATTGGGTGATATGAACCACCTCAAAGTTTGCCATAAATTCGGGATACTCGTTTTTGAAGGTATGGTAGCAATGAGGGGAAGAAACAAGGATTTTCTTCACCCCATTATCGATAAAAGTTTTGATGTTTTCCCTGGCCAGGCGTTTGAATAATTCCTCATCTCCCGTCTTGCGAATGCTTTCTCCACAACAATTTTCCTTGACGCCCAGTATCCCGAAATCTATCCCTGCCCGGTTGAGAATATTGGCTGTGGCTCTCGCTACCTTTTTTAATCTCGGGTCATAGCTGGGGTAGCAACCGGGGAAATATAAAATTTCCATCCCCTCGGTGAACGTTTTTACAGAAAGACCTTCTGCCCAATCTGCCCTATTTTTTCGCTTTTCACCAATGGGGTTACCTTCAGCAGTGAGGCTTGCACCCACGGTGCGGATAGGCTTGACAGAAGTCGGAAAGACGCCGTATTCCGTGGCGATCCTGCGTAAGGATATCCCGGATTCTATTATTTTCACTCCCCTGGGGCACCGCTGGGGGCATCTTCCACAGGTAGTACAACGCCATATATCTTCACTTTCTATCTCAGTCAAACCGAACGTAGCCTGTCGGATTATCTTGCGTATACTAAAGGTTGTAACCCTATTCCACGGACAAACAGTATCGCATAATCCGCATTGATAGCATAATTTGAAGGCTTCTCCACCGTTCGCTTTTATGACATCTATGATCTCTTTGAAGTCGGCTACAGTCTCCACTGTCTTTTTTAATCCTCTTTATTTCGCCTTAACGATTTAATCCTTCTTTGACATTGACATTCGGGCAACGGTATCCATCATCTTTTCCAATCCATATTTGTCCACCAATGCTTCCAATCCTATCTCCAGCTCTTCCTGCAGCTCTTCTTCTTCGACTTCTTCTTCCCTTTCTTCGTAAGTCAGGGCATCAGACACGCACCACTGAACACACATGGGCTCCTCTAAAGGCGGATCGGATTCACACATATCGCATTTTAGAGGGAGACCGGAATCGGGTTCTTTGAAAAGGTCTCTGGATGGGCAGGAAGCCCTGCAGAAGGCACACTCGTCGTATTCCTTTCCATCAATCGTGTATTTGTCTCTGCCAGGACATTCGGCGGCAGTATACTCACCCGCTAATACAGGAATATATATGTCTCTTAGTGGATCACGAATCACCCGAATTCGAGACCTATCCGGATTATTGCTGCTATATTTTGGCGCAGCGTGAAAGGCGGAGCAGACTACCTCACAGGCCCTGCAACCATTGCATTTATCAACATCAACTTTTATTGTTTTAACTATTTTCTTTTTTTTCTCACCCATGACGGTTACCACCTCTTCACTTTATTTCTTCTCTTTTTCCGCCGAAGTCTCTTTGGAAGGAGCGTCTTCACTATCCGTCAAGATCCCCCTCTGTATGAAGTCTTCACTTACGTAATCCAAAGCCAATTCATGTAAAGACTCTTTAGTAGGAATACCCTGGTTATTCCACCCCTTAAATTTATAATACTCATCTAAGAGCTTAGCTTCAAGCTCAGGAAATCTTTTCTTCCAATGGTCCTCAGGGGGCTTCTCATCAATTCTCCTTATGCCTCTTCTGACATTGACGGCTCTAATTAAAGTTCGGTTCCTCTTGGCTGCTTGTGATAGTCCGGCTTCATC
This sequence comes from uncultured Desulfobacteraceae bacterium, assembly GCA_964611035.1. GTDB lineage: Bacteria > Desulfobacterota > DSM-4660 > Desulfatiglandales > B25-G16 > B33-G16. The sequence goes on along the minus strand of CAZSWT010000023.1, from coordinate 23,619 downwards.
GATATCCATCCCGGTCGCTGATGAGATAAAAGTCGGTAAATTGTGTATATGATAGGGAGGCTTCAGGGGAAATGATGACAAACCTGCGCAGATCCCGGTGGCGTCATCAATATAGTGCATTTTCTCCATCCAGTCAACAATTTCACAGCTCGCTTCAATGGTTGGGTAATATGGATTTGATTTTTCTCCGCGTGGATCCCAGTCCAAAAAATATTGCTTAAACTTTTCATCAGGAACCTGGATCCAATCCTTTACAAATTTTTCCCGCTGCTCTCTTTTAGGAAAAGGCGCCTGGGGGAACTGCCCTTCGATCTGGGTAATGTTTATCTTCTCGCCAGTAGAATACATAAGGAAATAAATGGGATTCAGCATTCCCAACTTGAGAGGCAGTTGCTCATGTTTCTTAATATTATTATGAGCATATGCTTCTGCGCCCTTACCTATCTGTTGGGCCGCCCAATAAGTGCCATTGGCCAAAGTATCTCCAATCCCTTCTCGCCGAACAATTCTGTCAAGTAACCAGAAAAATCTCCCCTCGGTATCGGAGGGCATTCCTGCCACGTCCTGGTCAGTCAAAATACCGGCTTCGTAAAGCTCAAGGGCGAAGGCCATAGTTTGGGGCGTTGAGAATGCGTCCACTCCATACTCCGTAGCACGTTGAGCGATTCTAAAACCAAAATCCAGGTCTGAATAGGCCGCCATTGTATAGGTAAGTTTCGAGTAGCATTTCATCATATATGTTGAAATTCCAGGAACGGAAATTGTTGCCCCGCATTTCATCGGACAGTTATAGCAACTTATTAACCGCTCCCGCACACTTTCTTGAGTCTCCCTCCACTTCTGTTCGACTTCCTTGGTCCAAAAATCTTTTCTCCGGGTGCGAGCATTTCCCCAGGCGAAATTGGTGGTGTGCCACTGCTCATCAAATATTGCCATCTCTTGGGGTGACCCAATCCCGGCTATAATGGGCGGCACCCCTTGAATTGGATTATCTTCCCGGACTTGTATATTTTGTAGCACTTCGTTGCAAAGCTCCATCAATTCAGCCGGTCGGGCAACATTGATGTCCTTGGTTCCACGAACGGCTATCGCCTTTAACCCTTTGTCTCCCATAACGGCGCCTATTCCGCCTCGGCTGGCACTGGACCTGCCCTGCTCGATGGAGGCAAAATAGACCCTGTTTTCACCGGCCAGGCCGATAGCAGACACCTGGGCTTTCGGCTCGTTCAACTCCTGTAGAATAAGTTCTGCAGTTTCACCAGCGCCTTTACCCTGCAAATGAGAGGCATCGCGTATTTCTACTTTGTCATTGTTTATCCACAAATAAACCAGCTTGGGGGACTTGCCGCGAATGATTACTTTGTCATAACCGGCATACTTCAATTCTGGCGCCCAAAATCCTCCCATCATTGAATATGCCATTAACAAGGTCTGGGGAGAAATGGTGGAAACAATGGTGCGATTGGCACCAGTAGCAGGCGTGCCAACTAAGAGACCAGTGCCGAATATGAGTAGATTATCAGGAGAAAAGGGTTCAACTTCAGGTGGAACCCTATCCCACAATATCTTGGCGTTAGTACCTAGACCCCCCAGATAAAGTTCGGTTTCTCTTGGGTCGGTTTCTACCCTCTCAATGTTTCCTCGGGATAGATCAATTTCTAAATTAAACCCTGTCTCTGCGTACCTCATTTTTTCCCCTTCTAAATTACCTGAATCCGTGGCATACTTTTTCATTAGTCATGGGTTGCAGGCACTTAACTCAAAACGGCCTTCACCCGTCGGATGAAGGTCGAAATTGCTTAAGTTATTTTTTTATCAAAATCTATGCCATGAGTTCAGCGGCTATTAAGCCTATAATACTGAATCAAAAAATTACTCTTGGTGATAAGAAAAGATTATCTACGATGTCCGGTACGATGTGATTACAATATAGCTACATTGTAGCTACGTGTCAAGAAAAAAGTGTTTTTTGTAAAAAGGATAAAACACCTAAATTAATTTCCGCAAATTAATGGCACCCCTTATCTTGTTTGCTGATAGCCTTCCCCTTTCCTTTAAATAGATACTCAATCGATGACTTTCTTTAGATTAATAAATTCACATCTATCAAACCCGAGGGACTTAAAAAAGGACAAGAGGTCAACTGAGTCCCACTTAACGGATGTAAAAACATTTTTAATATTCATTTTCGTCAGTTCATCAAACACCTCTTTGGCCATCCTTTTTCCGATTCCACCTCCCATATATTTTGGCTCAACACCAAAAAGCCCAATCCATGCACTCTTTTGCAGACCAAACCCACCATAGAGGATATAGGTAATTATAAATCCTACCACCTTACCATCAAGCTCTGCCACAACGTTGACGCTGTTGTCTTTCTTTACCTCTTCTTTAACAATCTTATGATAATCTATTGCGCTAAGTTCCTTTGTAATTGCTTCCTGAATTCGAAAAATATCATCTGAATCACCTATCTCTAAGTTTCTTATTATAAGATTTTTCAATCTGAAAGACCCCATAGTTTAAAGTTCGGTGCCTAATCTGTTCTGATTATCTTGACATGCTTACCTACCCAATCAGGAGGAAGGTATACCCGGCCGCTATTACCGCTAAGTTTAACCTCTTTCTCAAGCATTTCCTCACCAAAGACCTCAAATTTCACCTTCTTTGAGCCTTCTTCCTGGCCAATGATATATTTTTCTTTTTTATTCATCTAATATTTATCAATAGTTCAATGTAAAGAGACGCTGTATATTCACGTACTCAATCATGATTATAAAATGACCTTACATCCCTATTACCACAATGTGATTACAATTCAGCTATAATGTAACTATGTTTTTATGTTGTCAACAAAAAAAATAATTTCAGAGAATACTCTCTTTTTTACCTTTACGAAGCCATTTTAACTTGACTTAAATTAGTAGAAAAGAATATATAAAAGCACCTTTAATCAATAAATATTTTGTTAAACCAGCTAACATTAACTAAGGAGAAACGTATATGAGAGATGTAGTAATTATTGGAGGCATGAGAACACCTGTCGGTTCTTTTGGAGGATCACTAAAGGGCACACCAGTCGTTACCTTAGGTTCTTTGATCTTAAAGGAAACCTTAAAAAAACTTGGGCTGAGGCCCTTCGCTTCTGAAGAACTCAAGAGTTTTGAGCCAGATGCCCTTCATGATTTGGGCATGATTGAATTAGAAAAAAAAGCCTATGATTATTCTGATTCTCTTCAACCCATAGAAATCGATGAGGTAATCATGGGTAATGTAATAGGGGCAGGTCAAGGACAAAATGTTGCCAGGCAGGCAACAGTACAGGCAGGCATTCCCAAGGAGGTAAATGCCTTCACTATCAATAAGGTCTGTGCCTCAGGCATGAAGGCCTTGTCCCTTGCCGCTCTTGCCATACGGGAGGGAGAGAAAAATACTATTCTTGCGGGCGGTATGGAAAATATGAGCATGGCGCCCTATGCGTTAAATACTGCACGGTGGGGTACCAGGATGAACAATGCCGATATGATCGATTTGATGATCTTTGATGGTCTCTGGGAAATCTTTTATGGGTACCACATGGGGATTACCGCTGAAAACATTGCTGAAAAATATGGAATTTCTCGAAGTGAACAGGATGAACTTGGCGCCATGAGTCATGCAAGGGCACGAAAGGCGATAGCTGAAGGCATCTTCAAACAGGAAATTGTCCCTGTTTGTATTCCACAGAGAAAAGGTGAACCAATTATCTTTGATACAGATGAAAGGCCAATGGACACAAATGTGGAAAAGATGGCAAAACTGCGACCCGCATTTAAAAAAGATGGTACTGTTACCGCAGGTAATGCCTCTGGTATTAATGATGCATCTGCTGCGCTTCTTTTAATGTCAGCTGAAAAGGCAAAAGAGTTGGGCCTGAAACCCATAGTGAAAATTAAGGCATATGCATCAGGGGCTATAGACCCCGCTTTTATGGGACTTGGCCCTATTCCTGCTGTGAGAAAGGTTCTAAAAGCGACCGGATTAGAGATAAGCGATTTTGGTGAAATTGAGCTCAATGAGGCCTTCGCTTCTCAGGCCATTGCCTGCATACGGGAGTTAGGGTTCGATCTTGATAAAACCAACCTTTTGGGAAGTGGTATATCTATAGGCCATCCAGTTGGCTGCACTGGTGCCAGAATTGTAATAACCCTGATGAACGAGATGGTCAGAAACAATGTTGAATTAGGTCTTGCTACCCTATGTATAGGTGGAGGCCAGGGTATGGCCATGGCCCTTGAGAGGGTTTAGTAAATTGACAATTGATAATTGACAATTGACAATTGAAAAAATTCAATCGTCAATATTCCCCGATTCCGGGACTCGGAAGCAATCAAAAATCAAAAATTAAAAAGGGAGCGAACAATGTCGTATGAAACTATTCTCTTTAGCAAAGAAGAAAATATTGCCATAATTAGATTTAATCGACCCAAGGTACTAAATGCTATTAATCCAACTGTTGTATCTGAGATGATAGATGCCCTGAAAAAAATCGATGCAGATGCATCAATAAAGGTTCTTATCCTGACAGGAGAGGGAGATAAGGCCTTTGTTGCAGGAGCAGACATAGCATCAATGAAGGATCATACTCCATTAGAAGGGAAATTTTTTTCACGACAGGGCCAGGAACTCCTCTTTCAGGTAGAGGCCTTATCCATTCCAGTAATTGCCTGTGTCAATGGCTTTGCCCTTGGTGGAGGAACAGAGATATCAATGGCATGCGATTTTATATATGCTGCCGATTCTGCTATGTTCGGTCAACCAGAGATAAATTTAGGAATTATTCCAGGCTTTGGCGGTACCCAGAGGCTATCCCGCCTTGTTGGTAAATCAATGGCCAAGGAGCTTTGCATGACGGGAGTAATGATAAGTGCACAGGAGGCCAAAGACATTGGCCTTGTAAACAGGGTATTTCCAAAGGAGTCTTTATGGGAAGAGACAATGAAAGTGGCAAAGGTACTGGCTTCAAAGGGCAAGGTTGCTATCCGGGCTGTCAAAGAGTCAATCCAAAGGGGGTATGATCAGGATCTGAGAACAGGGTGTTACATGGAATCCGATGCATTTGGTATGTGCATGGCAAGTGAGGATGCCAGAGAGGGAATGGGGGCATTCTTAGAAAAAAGAAAAGCCGAATTTAAAGGCGAACTTCTTTAAATACGGAGGAAAAATGGAATTTAAATTAGATAAGGAACAAGAGGCTATTCAGAAGGCAGCAAGAGAATTTGCGAAAGGAGAATTTGACAAAGAGATAGCCCTTGAACATGAAAGGAACCACACATTTCCTTCAGAGATCTGGAAAAAGGCCTGTGAACTTGGTTTCATGGGGATTCATTATCCAGAAAAATATGGGGGACAGGAGTATGGTGTCTTCGAGAATATCCTTGTAGTGGAAGAATTCTGCCGACAAGATTCAGGAATCGGTGTCGCCATTAGCTTAGCTGACTTTTCATCTGAGGTCATCTTAAGATTTGGAAACGACCAACAGAAGGAAAAATATCTGATTCCTCTCACTAAAGGGGAGGCAATTTCCAGTGGTGCTTTTACTGAGCCAGACCATGGAAGTGATATTACCCTTATGGATACAACTGCGGTAAAAGAAGGGGATGAATACATAATAAACGGTGTAAAAACATTTATTACCAATGGGACCATTAGTGACTTTGCCATGGTTCTCTGCCAGACAGATTTTGAGGTAAAGCCTTCCTATCGTGGCCAATCTGTCATCATTGTTGACAAAGGAATACCTGGATATTCTACTGCGGATGTTGGTGAAAAAATGGGGATAAAGATGACATCAACCGGGGAGCTTTCATTTAATGATGTGAGAGTTCCGGTCTCAAATCTCGTGGGGCAAGAAAATAAGGGATTCTATCATGTGCTTGAGTTTTTTGACGAGAGCAGGATAGAAATATCAGCCCAGGCCCTCGGGATTGCCCAGGGAGCCTTTGATCGTGCACTTGCATATTGCAAAGAGCGTACCCAGTTTGGAAAAAAACTCGCTCAATTTCAGGTCACACAGCATAAACTCGCAGATATGGCAGCCAAGATAGAGTTAGCAAGTCTCATAGTGTATAAATCAGCCTGGAATTTTGATCAGGGCAGAATAGATCCAAAATTAACCTCCATTGCAAAGATGTATGCAGCCCGGGCAGCAGTTGAAATAGCTGATGAGGCTATTCAACTATTAGGAGGATATGGCTATATGCTTGAGTATGAGGTAGAACGTTTCTATAGAGATGCAAAGATAACAGAGATTTATGAGGGGACAAAAGAGATACAAAAAAATACTATAGCCAGTTCATTATTAGGGAAATTTTAATAGAGGGCCATTATGTTTACAAAAGAAAGCATAGAAAAAATAGGTGTAGATAATAAAAAATGGCAAAAGGCTTTCAAAGAATCTGTCGCAAAGGCACCTGAGAGATTAAAGCGATTCTCTACTGTTTCAGATCATCCTGTTAGAAACCTCTATACTCCATTAGACATTAAAGATCTTGATTATTCGAATGATGTCGGGTTTCCTAATCAATACCCGTTTACCAGGGGTGTTCAACCAACTATGTACAGGGGAAGACTATGGACGATGAGAATGTTTGCAGGTCTGGGCTCTGCCAAAGATACCAATGAGAGGTTTCACCTCCTGGTAAATGAGGGTCAGACAGGCCTATCCACAGCCTTTGATATGCCTACCTTAATGGGATATGATACCGATTCCCCAAAATCACGAGGGGAATGTGGCAGGTGTGGTGTTGCCATCGACACATTAAAGGATATGGAGATATTATTTGATGGTCTTCCTATTGATAAAATTACCACCTCTATGACTATAAACCCAGCCGCTTCAGTGATGTGGGCAATGTATATTGCAATGGCAGAAAAAAGAGGAATACCCAGGAAAATTATAGGCGGAACCATACAAAACGACATGCTCAAGGAATTCATTGCACAAAAGACATTCATGTGCCCGCCAAAACCCTCTATGAGGATTATTACCGACACGGTTGAATTCGGCACCAAAGAAGTTCCCAGGTGGAATCCCATAAGCATAAGTGGCTATCATATCAGGGAGGCTGGATCCACTGCTGTTCAGGAACTCGCCTTTACCTTAGCCGATGGTATTGCCTATGTAGAGGCCACTCTCGAAAGGGGTCTTGATGTCGATTCCTTTGCCCCACGTCTGTCTTTCTTCTTTAACTCACATCTCGACTTTTTTGAAGAGATTGCAAAGTATAGGGCAGCCAGGAGGATGTGGGCACGAATCATGAGCGAGAGATTTAAGGCAAAAGATCAGCGCTCCATGTGGCTCAGGTTTCATACGCAAACTGCCGGTTGTTCTCTTACTGCACAACAGCCATATAATAATGTGGTCAGAACTGCCCTTGAGGCACTGGCTGCTGTGCTTGGTGGAACACAATCACTGCATACCAATTCTCTGGACGAGGTTCTGGCATTGCCCACTGAGGAGGCGGCTACCATTGCTCTTCGCACCCAGCAAATAATTGCAGAAGAATCAGGAGCAGCAAACACCATCGATCCATTGGGTGGGTCCTATTATATTGAGCGCCTCACCAAAGATATGGAGGAAGAGGCATTTGAATATATCAAAAAGATTGATGACATGGGAGGAATGGTAGCAGCAATAGAGAGAAATTATCCACAATTAGAGATAGCAGATGCTGCCTATAAGTATCAAAAGCAGATAGATACCAAAGAAAAGACAGTCGTCGGGGTAAACAAATATGTTACTGAAGAGGAGCTTCCTGTGGAGATCCTTCAAATAGAGGAAGGATTAGAAGAAAAACAGATACAATGGACAAATCAGGTTAAGGATACGAGAGACAACAGAAGGGTAAAGGATGCATTGGAAAAATTAGGTGAATCTGCTCAAAGCGATGATAACCTCATGCATCCAATTATAGATGCAGTAAAAGAATATGCTACTGAGCAAGAGATTGCTGACGTGTTTCGGGAAGTCTTTGGAGTATACCGGGATCCCGGTGTTTATTAGATAAAGTGCCTAAAGTGACTAAAATTAAAGGTGAACTAAAGTTAAAAGTTGTTACGTGGTGTACAATAAATTGTTCACCGTTTTCAGTTTTCAGACGGGCAACAAACATTTGATAGGAATATCGCATGAATCAAAAAAGGAAAATCAGGGTTTTAGTAGCAAAACCAGGCCTGGATGGTCATGATAGAGGCGCCAGAATTATTGCCAGGGCATACAGGGATGCCGGGTTTGAGGTGGTTTATTCCGGGCTCCATCAAACCCCTGAAGAGGTAGTGCAGGCTGCGATCCAGGAAGATGTTGATATGATAGGATTATCTTCGTTAGCAGGCGCCCATATGTATCTCTTCCCCCGAGTGATAGAGTTATTACAGGAGAAAGGTGCGGATGACATTGTGGTATGCGGTGGGGGAATATTCTCAGAAGAAGACATTCCTAAACTAAAAAAGGCCGGAATTAAGGAATTATTTACCCCGGGAACGCCTTTAGATGAGGTTGTTAAATGGGTTGAGGAAAATGTGAAGCCTAGGGGTTGATGATAGTATGGAGTAAGCAGTAGGCAGTAAGCAGTAGGGAGTATCAAAACCCACAACTAAGTGCTTCGATTCGCAAATACTATAACCTATTCTAATGAGTATAATCTTTGCGATTGTCTTCGACCCAGAGCCTTTCGGCAGTGAGCCGCTCGGCCCTGAGCTCACAGCCGAAGGGCTCAAGGCCGAACTGCTCAGACCGAAGGGCTCACTCCATTCGGCTTGAGTCGTTCGATCTAGGCACTTTTAACCCTGGCCCAGACCTGGCATGCAATGACTGAGTTTAATACCTATCGCTTAGAATTATTAAAGTAGAATTAGCTTGTTACAATCACGTCGCGCCAGGGCGGGCTTTAGTCACTTTAGGCATTTTTATAATGAGTATAGCTGAAAAAATTATATCCGGGGATATCAGGTCTGTTGCCAGACTCATCAGGGATATTGATGATAATGTCCCTGGGGCCAGAGAAGTTCTTAAAGCTCTTTATCCATCTACTGGGAAGGCATATGTAGTTGGTATAACTGGTTCACCTGGCGTAGGGAAATCTACATTAGTAGATCAGATGGTGACTTACCTTCGAGCTGCCGGAAAGACCGTTGGTGTCCTTGCAGTAGATCCAACCAGCCCTTTCAGCGGTGGCGCTATATTGGGTGACAGGGTCAGGATGCAGCGTCACAGCATGGATGAAGGTGTGTTTATACGTTCAATGGCAACCAGAGGCTACTTTGGGGGCATTACTCAATCGACGAGAAGCGCTATTGATGTCCTGGATGCCATGGGAAAGGACTGTATTATAGTTGAAACAGTTGGTGTCGGGCAGGATGAAATAGATATTGTTCAAAGCGCACATACTACTATTATAGTACTCGTACCTGGGATGGGTGATGATGTTCAGGCCCTTAAGGCAGGCATCTTAGAGATAGGGAATATTTTTGTAATAAACAAGGCTGATAGAGAAGGAGCAGACAGGACGGTAAACGATATTCGGTTGATGATCGAGATGGATGAAAAAAGATATAAAGATGGGTGGAAGCCGCCAATTCTCACCGCCCAGGCGGTATTTGATAAAGGAATAATCGAAATCCTGGATGAAATTGACAAACATCGCAAACATTTGCAATCTTCTGCACAAATACAATCCATGCGCAAGTATGAAAAGGCCCGAAATGACCTTTCCGAGATGATAAAGGATAAAATCATTCATGATGTCTTTGACGAAATCATCAATTCAGGTGAGTTTGAAACCACCCTCCAATCAATTGTAAAAGGTGAAATCGATCCCTACACTGCCTGTGATACTATTGTTTCGAAAAAACTAAAAACAGGTACTACATAGTGGGAAACTCTATTTCCTGGTGGGTTACTCAGATTATCTTGCTATTTCTTGCTATTTTTTTTATAATTTTTGGTATAGACCTGCTTTATACCGCATATCAGCTTAGTGAACCATTCTCATTTATTATGACATTCTTTGCCTCGAATTTTATTATACTTATCAGTGCAACTCTTCTTTTTAGTTTTGTTTATAAGATTGTGAGATACATAAGGAAAACAAAGGAAAAGGAAGGATAAAACGTTATATTTAAAAGATTATAAGAGGATATCATGGCACATGCAAAAAAAGAAAAGCCTATGAGTAAACGATTAAAAGATATAAGGACTGATAAAAAACTGAGTCTTGATTATTTAGCTAATGAAACAGGTTTCTCTATCGATTATATATCCAGTATAGAGAAAGGGGCCATTATGCCTCCGGTTGCTACTATTTTACGGCTTTCAAGGGCCTTAGAGATAGATAGTGGTGTTCTCTTGAAAAAAGAGAGAGATGAAGCCGACAAAAAGAAAGTAGAGGGGTTTAGAGAAAGGACAGAGGCTTACAGCTACCAAACATTAACACCAGATGCTGTTCATAAACATCTTAAGGCCTTTAAGGTCTTTATAGATCCGGTTTCCGATCACAAATCGGTAAGTTACCAGCATGAAGGGGAAGAATTTATTTATGTTATTGCAGGAAAAGTTGAGGTTACCGTTGGGGATAACAAAACCGTATTAGATCCTGAGGACTCTCTCCATTTTAACTCATCCATCGTTCATAAGCTCAGAAATTTAAGTTCTGAAAAAGCAGAAATGGTGGTTGTACTCTATACACCTTAGATCAATTTAAAATTAACAACGTAAAATTAGCAACACAAAATCGGCTTTTAATTTTAAATTGAGAATTGCTAATTGAAAATTGAGAATTGAAAATGAGCTATCAGCTAAATGAAGAACAGAAGATGATCCAGGCTATGGTCAAGGATTTAGCTCGGGAGGCTATCCTCCCTACTGCTGCCGAGAGGGATAAAACAAAAGAATTTCCCGCAGATATTATAAAACAAATGGGCGAACTTGGGCTTATGGGAATGACTGTTCCACCTGAATACAATGGAGCAGGCGTCGATACAATAAGCTATAGTTTAGCCCTTCAGGAAATTGGATATGCATGTGCCTCTACAGCCGTTATCATGTCTGTTCATAACAGTGTATCCTGCGGTCCTATATACAGGTTTGGCTCTGATTTTCTGAAAGAAAATTATCTCAAGCCCCTGGCAGCTGGTGAAAAGCTTGGGTGCTTTGCAGTGACAGAACCAGGTGCAGGATCTGATCCGGCCGGTGCAAAATCAACGGCTAAAAAGGACGGAAATAGTTATATCTTAAATGGTACCAAGGCATGGATCACCAGTGGGAAAAATGCAGATGTTGTGGTAGCCACTGCCTATACAGACAAAGGTAAAAAACATAGGGGTATAAGTTCTTTTGTATTGGAAAAAGGGATGTCTGGATTTATTGTGGGCCCAGAGGAGGATAAAATGGGTCAGAGGGCATCAGATTCTACAAGCCTGATATTTGAAGATTGTAGGGTCCCTGCTGAGAATTTGCTGGGTGAAGAGGGAGAGGGATTTATTATCGCAATGACCGCTCTGGATGAAGGAAGAATTGGTATCGCATCTTTATCCGTAGGACTCTCTCAAGCATGTTTGGATGCAGCCGTAACATATGCGCAAGAGAGAGTGCAATTTGGCAGCCCTATATCAAAATTTCAAGGTATTCGCTGGATAATAGCCGATATGGCAGTCCAGATCGAAGCAGCAAGGCTCCTCACATTCAATGCTGCATCTATGAAGGACAGAGGAGAAAGATTTACACGAGAGGCATCTATGGCAAAACTATTTGCATCTGAGACTGCCAACAGGTCTGCATATCAAGCAATTCAGATTCACGGCGGGTATGGATATAGCAAGGAATATCCCGTAGAGAGATACTACCGTGATGCCAGGGTATTAACTATCTATGAAGGAACCTCAGAAGTGCAAAGAATTGTCATAGCCAACAATACAATTGAATAGTAGACTTATAACCTTATTTGTTTTATTTTAGCTTCAAGACACTCTCCTTCCCTCAACTCTTCTGCTTCTACTTCAAGGATGTGCCGCATGGCCTTGAATGAGAGTAGCATATTTCAATGTTAGTGGCTAATAAACAAATCAACGTGTAATGGCTGATCAAAATAAAAAACAAACCGCTTTGCTGTTATCCGCCAGATGGTGGACGGTATTGGCCATAATTATGATTATACCATGCCTCCCTTTTACTAACCTCATCGCACAAGAAAGGGTCAGGAAACCCGCGGTGGCTGGTCATTTCTACCCAAAGGATAGAAAAGAACTCACAAAAACAGTGGATGATTTCATTTCAAAGGTAAAACACAAGCAAATAGCAGGCAAAATATTAGGCCTTATGTCACCCCATGCCGGATATGTCTTCTCAGGTCAGGTAGCTGCATATTCTTACAGGCAGATCAAGGATACACAATATGATACAGTCATACTGCTTGGCCCAAGTCATCGTGTATATCTCAAAGGTGCATCAGTAGGTAACTGGGATACCTATGCGACCCCTCTGGGAAAGGTTACTGTAAACAAGGAAATGATTCACGCCCTTCTCAGCATAGGGGAACCCTTTCATTTTGTTGAGCAGGCCCACATAATGGAACATTCTGTAGAGACACAGATCCCCTTTCTGCAAAGGGTTTTAAAAAAATTCGATATTGTCCCCATTGTAATGGGCCCTCTATCCCTCATTAATTGCAAAAAAGTCAGCGAGGCCCTTGTAAAAATTGCGAAAAAAAGAAATGTCCTTTTTGTAGCCTCATCCGACATGTCCCATTTTCCAGACTACAGCCATGCAAATAACGTTGACCGAAACACCCTTTCTTTGATAAGGAAATGCGACCCAAATCTGTTATTCACCTCAGAGAAAAAGGTACTTAACAAAGGAATTCCAAACCTTTCTACCACCCTTTGCGGATTGAGTTCAGTGGTAACAGTAATGATGACTGTCAAACAACTGGGAGCAAATGCGGTAGATATACTTCACTATGCAAATAGTGGTGATGTAGCCATACATGGCCGTAGAGAAACCCGTAGAGTAGTTGGATATGGAGCGGTAGCCTTTTATAAACAATAAAAAGAGGAGCATGCAATGAACCCCCTTGCTCAAGAATTAAACGAGAGTATCAAAAAAGGTAATCCCCATATATATGATATGCTATCTAATAAAGGAAAAAACCTTTACTTTCCCAAAGGAATTCTCTCTCAAGGTGCTGAGGCCAAGGAAAAGGCATTTAAATATAATGCTACCATAGGTATTGCCACAGAAAATGGTGTGCCTATGCATCTTCCTTCGATCATGTCATATATAAACCTACCGCCTCAGCAATCACTTAATTATGCATCCTCTTTTGGGATACCGAAGCTCAGAGAGACCTGGCAGCAACTATTATTCTACAAAAACCCTTCCCTCGCTGGTAAGAAAATAAGTCTCCCAATCGTAACAAATGCCATAACCCATGGCCTCTCTGTTACCGCTGAGATGTGGATCGATGAAAACGATGTTGTTCTGCTCCCTGATAAGATCTGGGGAAACTATACCCTGATATTTACGGTGTTGCATGGTGCACAGATCAAACAATATGGCCTTTTTTCATCACAGGGGGGATTCAACCTGAGCGGATTTGAAAATAGCCTTCGGGAAGAGGCTAAAGGAAGGGAAAAAATTGTCGTACTTCTAAATTTTCCTAACAATCCTACAGGATATACGCCAACAAAGGAAGAAGGAAAAAGGATTGCGGAGATTTTACTTAATCTGGCAGAAAAAGGCACCAACCTTGTAGTACTCTTAGATGATGCCTACTTTGGACTTTTTTATGATGATAATTCGATGAAAGAATCCCTTTTTGCATTACTTACCGGAATCCACCAGAGAATAATGGCCATAAAACTAGATGGTGGAACTAAGGAGAACTATGTGTGGGGACTGAGGGTGGGATTTATTACCTATGGCGCTTTGTTAAAGAGCAATTCCAACAACTTCTATGATGCCCTTGAGAGAAAGACCGCCGGCGCTGTCAGGGGCAGCATATCAAACAGCCCTCACCTGAGCCAATCCATCCTCCTTGGCTCACTTAACTCAGAAAACTATGAAAAAGAAAAGGAAGAAAAATTTGCAATAATGCGCAAAAGGGCAACCCGGGTTAAAGAAATACTTGCAAATAAAAAATATAATGATGCCTGGGACGTATACCCTTTTAATTCAGGGTATTTTATGTGCCTCAGGCTTCGAACAGTGGATGCTGAAGAATTACGACTTCATCTTTTAAACAAACACGGTGTTGGGGTAATCTCACTGGGTGAAACGGATATACGAATAGCATTCTCCTGTGTTGAAGAAGAAGATATTCAAGATATTTTTGGTATAATATTCCAAGCAATTAAGGATATTGAAACAATTTCCTAAAGTAAATTATTCGATACTGGCATATGTGGTATCTGTTCTGGCTCTGCCCAGGGTGACGCTATGCTTATAAAAGTCGAGCCCTAAAAAATTTTTCTCACCGCCACATTTATTACTGCCCAGCCGCTAATATACTGGCCTTTTTGGTTGTCTCTTTCAATCGCAACACAAGGGTTTTAAATAAGCTTTTTAACTGTGGCGATAATGATTCATATTCCTTTTCCAGTCTCTCCTTGTCTAAAATACCTAACTTTACCACACCTTCTGATATTACTGATGCGGAGCGCAATTGATGTGTCTTTAATAAAAAAGGCATTTCTCCGATAATAGCTCCCTCTCCAAGGGTATCTATTATTAGCAATCCCTTTGGTGTGCTCTTTTTAACCTTTACCTTCCCTTCCAGCACAACAAAAAACCAATCCCCTTTCGCACCCTCCTTTATTATAGTAAAATTGGGTTGAACAACCTCTTCTTTCACAATATATGCATATATGATATTATCTATTGCCATCGACACACTCATTCCTTTTACGACATCATGAAAAAACCTATCTGTTTCAATGCATCTTTGCTAATATCTTGAAATTCTAACCCCAAGAAAAGACAGCCAGGAACAGTACTTTTTTTCAATGATTTTATTATGACAGCTTCATTGATACTGCTCCCTGAAGAAAGCTTGAAGTTAATTTTCAGCTGATTTCCAGGCTTATGGCTCACATGTATTGCATTTCTCGCATTCACCTCAATCCCTAAACCCATAGGACTGATATCCTTAATAACGCCATGTAAGTTTACTTTTTTTGAATGGGTTGCTAAACGGTAACTACATTCCTTATCACAATTTTTTCTGAAATATCTCCGTTTATTGTCTCTCTTCTCTGCTGCTAATTGTTTTTCCTTGACTCGCTTTTTCTTCGCAGTTAATTCATCAATAACTCTGTTCATCCTGAGCAACCTATGGAGGCTCTGTTGAATAATATACCGTAATATCGCAGGCATGTTTTTGTATTCTTCAGCAAGCCGCACAGGATGCCAGACTTCGAGCTCAACATCATCTATTGCTTCAACAGATGCTGATCTTGGTTCAAGGAGAAAATTAAAAAATGTCATCTCTCCAAAAACCTCCCCTCTTTTTAACGTAGCCAAGAGAATAATAGTATCATTTGACTTTTTAAAGATTCGCACATGTCCCTTATAGATCTTATAGATTGATATTCCATAATCTCCTTCTTTAATTATCAGTTCACCCTTTGAATACGATAGATGAACGACTGGAGGTGTTTTTTTCTTTTCAGCCATGTATCAAACCTTATACGAAACTAAGAGAAATGCTTGAAAAACGTTTCAACAAGTCTTTTGAGTGTAAAATAAAGAAGATATGGTAATTTGTCCAGGATAAATTTCCCTTTACGAATAACTGATATTACAATCCGGGTAAAAATATGATAGATATTGTCAATAGTCAACTACCACCCGTAAAACGGGTGGCCTGATATTGACCCTAAAAGGGTCTGTAATCTTCACCGCAGAGCCGCAGAGAACGCTAAGGGAGATATTTTTTAGCTTTCCGCTGAGAGGCCGGAAAGCTAAAATCCTCAGCCCTACCGGGCATGATGGTATTATATCCAGGGACAGATACCTGTCCATGATGCTGGTTCAACACTCAACAGCTGTATGTTTTCCCTTTGCTGTCCTCTCAACAGCAAAGGGAAAATCTATTCACTCTGCGAACTTTGCGACTCGAGCGAAGCGGGCGGTGAAAAATATTCTCTCACTTACCCGCATAGCAAAGCTAGGACCATCAGCATAGCTGAAGGTTTAAAGGGGTTAATTAAACCTACTACACCCATCAGGCACATGGAATTATCAGAATTTGTTAAACAAATAAAAAATTCAACGGATCTTGGCCCCCAGGTAATCTATCATCGCTATCTTTCTCAACAAAACCCTCAATACAATCAGAGCACACCCTTCTCTCAAAACATTTTAGATCTCCTTCAAAAATGTAATATCAAAGCGTTGTATGCTCACCAAACCGAGGCCATCGGGAGATTACAAGCAGGTAAAGATATCTTAGTATCTACCCCTACTGCCAGCGGGAAAAGCCTTATCTATAATGTTGGTGTCATTGAAACAATATTAAAAACACCAGCAGCGCGAGCCCTTTATATCTTTCCTCTTAAGGCCTTGGAACAGGATCAGCTAAAAAATCTCCATGATTTTACCTCCGGGCTCCAGAAAGTCCGGATCAGTGCAGCCATTTATGATGGCGATACATCAACAGGCGACAGGAAGAGGATTAAAGAGAAGGTTCCAAATATCATCCTGACTAATCCTGACATGCTCCATATAGGCATTCTTGCCTATCACGAAACATGGTCTGAGTTTTTTTCTAATCTGGCCTTTGTGATTATTGATGAAGTTCATACGTATCGGGGAATTTTTGGCTCACACCTTGCGCAGATATTGAGAAGATTAAAAAGAATTTGCCTTCTGTATAATACCACACCACAATTTATCCTTTCCTCAGCCACTATCCAAAATCCTCATGATTTTGGTACAAGTCTCATAGACAAAAAATTAGACGTGATTTCCCACAGCGGTGCCCCTAAATCCGGACAGTATTTTATGTTTCTCAATCCCTTGACCAGCACCAATTTTTTAGCCACGCAATTATTCATCCAATGTCTTAATGCTCACTTTAGAACCATTGCATTCACCCAATCCAGAAAGGTCACTGAGCTCATTCATATGTGGATTAAACAACTGGCGCCAGATTTAAAGGATAAGATCAGCTCATACAGGGCTGGCTTTTTACCTGAAGAACGCCGCAGTATTGAAAAAAGGCTCACAAATGGAAATCTGCTCGGTGTTATATCGACTAGTGCCCTGGAGATGGGAATTGATATTGGGTACCTGGATGTATGTATATTAGTCGGATACCCGGGAACCATCATTAATACCTGGCAAAGAGGAGGAAGAGTGGGGCGTTCCGGGAGAGACTCTCTCGTAATCCTGGTTGCCAATCAAGATGCCCTGGATCAGTACTTTATGAAACATCCAGCTTCCTTTTTTGAGCAATCCTTTGAAGCTGCAGTCATTGATCCGGACAATGCCCATGTTATACGGGCCCATTTACCCTGTGCAGCAGCAGAAAATCCTCTCACCTTGCAGGATAGCCGATTCTGGCACAATGGTCTCATTGATCATTGTGATTTCTTAGAATCGGTTGGTGAGCTTAGCAGGACGAGCGAAGGGAAACAGATATGGTTTGCGACCAAAAAAAGGCCACATCTGAGGGTAAACATACGCTCAATTGGTGAAAGCTACACCATATTTGATGCGAAAACAGGAAAGGGGATAGGAACCGTTGATGGAATACGAGCCTTCAAGGAGTGTCATCCGGGTGCAATATATCTTCATAGGGCCAGACCATATCTCGTAGAGAAGTTACTGATCGGCAAAAAAAACATTATTGCTCAACACACAGAACTGAAATATTTTACCCGGATACGATCGGAAAAAGAAACCGAGATTATCAAGATTACCAGAAGCCAGCCAAAAGGGCAATTTGTTGTGAAACTTGGAAATCTTCAAGTGACGGAAACAATAACCGGGTATGAGAAAAGGAGGACTCCCGGCCAGGAATTGATTGGTGTATTCCCGCTTGAGCTTCCTCCCCAGACATTTGAGACAGTAGGGCTGTGGGTTATTATTGAGGATAGTATCAAAAAAATGGTGAACGATAAAGGGTATCACTTTATGGGGGGTATTCATGCCATAGAACACGCAACCATTAGTCTCTTTCCCATTTTTGCATTATGTGATAGAAATGATCTTGGAGGAATATCATACACATTTCATCCCCAGGTAGAAAAATCAGCTATATTTATTTATGATTCCTATCCAGGGGGTGTAGGGCTTGCACAGAGGGGTTTCGATATAATCCTGGATCTGTTGAGTCAGACCCTGGAGCTTATTAAAAGCTGTCCTTGTGAGCATGGCTGCCCCTCATGCATATATTCGCCAAAGTGTGGTTCAGGCAATAAGCCCTTAGATAAAAACGCTGCGATACTGATTTTAGAGGCCCTGACAGGCGTAATACCTTTGTCAGATATTCCTGCTATTGCAGGAGAGGAAAAGAAAGATTCTCTTTTTCCGGCACATAACGAAATGGGGGCTCAAGTGGTGGATAAAAAAAGGATTTGTTATTTTGATTTAGAGACGCAGAAGTCAGCGGAAGACGTAGGTGGATGGCAGAATGCACATTTAATGATGGTATCAGTGGCTGTAATTTTCGATAGCCGTGATGAGCGTTTTTATACCTTCACAGAAGATCAGATAGATGCGTTAATTGAACAGCTCACCACAGCTGATCTTGTGGTTGGTTTTAATTGTAAAAGATTTGATTATGCAGTTCTTGCACCGTACACAAGCCACACCTTACATACCATACCAACATTTGATATACTTGAGGATATCTATAATAGGCTTGGATACAGGTTAAGTCTTGATCATCTGGCGCAAGAGACCCTCAATAAAGGAAAATCAGCGAATGGGCTCAAGGCCCTGGAATGGTTCAAGGCAGGGGAGATAGAAAAATTAACTGACTATTGCAAACAGGATGTTATACTAACCAGAGATCTTTTCGTGTATGGTCTGGAAAAGGGATACCTTGTCTATGTGAACAAAAATCAAAATCAAAGAGTGCGATTGTTAGTCGACTGGGATATTAATAAAATAATTGAGGGATTAAGGGATTGAGGGATTAAACAAAACCACACTGATCTTGATGCGTTGCAAAAATTCCGATATATGTAACTAAATAGGGGGGATAAAGCAATGTTTGGCCTGGGTACCACAGAGCTGCTTATTATTGGGGGAATTATCTTGCTCATCTTCGGTGCCAAGAAATTACCAGAAATTGGTAAGGGTCTCGGAGGTGCTATAAAGGAATTCAGAAAGGTGAAACAGGATATAACCCCGAATGATGCCAAAGAAAGCTCAAACGAAAAACACAAAGAGGGAACATCCATAGAAAATACATTGGTCGAAAAGGTAATGAAAGAAGTGCCGGTGGTCAAAAAAGGCCTTGCAATTAAGAAAAAGGCAGAAAAGATAACAAAGATCATTAAATAGAGGATGCACTTCCTAAAACAGCCATCATCTCTTTATGAATCCTTCCATTCGATGCCAAAATAGATGGAGATTCAAGGAAATATTCGTTCCCGCCTATATCTGTTACAACCCCACCTGCCTCCTCTACGAGCAACCATCCTGCTGCGATATCCCAGGGATTTAATTTAAGTTCCCAGAATCCATCAAAGCGCCCTGCTGCAACATATGCAAGGTCCAGTGCTGCGGACCCTGCCCTTCTAATAGCCTGTGCCTTGAGGATCATTTCATTAAAGTAATTTAGATTATTATTTCTGTCTTCCCGAATATCATACGGGAACCCGGTAGCTAAAAGACTTTTGATTGTTCCGCGAGTATTCGACACATGGATTTCTCTGTCATTTAAAAAGGTGCCCTTCCCTTTTTCTGCCACAAACATTTCATCGAGCATAGGATCATATACACTGCCTACAATCATGGTATCGAGCCTTTCAAGTGCTATAGAAACACAAAAATAGGGGTACCCATGGGCATAATTAGTAGTTCCATCCAGAGGGTCTATAATCCATCTGAAATCAGATCCGCTATCTATATCGGTAAATTCTTCCGCCAGGATATCATGATCGGGAAACAGGGTAGTTATTTTGGAGGTGATCATCTCTTCAGAGATTTTATCTACTTCTGTTACCAGATTAATCTCTCCCTTATAATGGATTGTATGTACTGAATTAAGCTTATTCTTGAGAAATATCCCTGCTTCTCGTGCTATTTCTATTGCACACTCTTTGAAATCGTTCATTCTATTTTATTCTTTTTATAGGATTATCCGAATATGAGAAGGGTAATCATTAAAATGTAGTAACTATAATAGTTTACTTTAAATATATTTTATAACTACCTAATTTAAAGCATTAAAAAAATAGTATCTAAAATGCATATCCTGCAGATAAAGCGCCAAATAGCTGCTCACTTGTGATCTCTTGGTCGATTGTTGCACTCCATGCCCCATCTGTATATTGTTTTTGTCTCCCATCTGTATTGATATACGTATAATCAAGCTGAAGCGCGAAAAACCAACTTCGTGAAACAGTATACCGCCCTTTTAGCGAAAACAAGATAGCATCCCCATCGCAGTCTCCTTCTGAAACCTTGGCCCGTAACACATGGATATCCAAATCTTCTGCATGGACAATTGGCGAGTAACCAAGGCTCGCGTATAGGCTCCATTTGTTGTTGAATATATACTGTGTTCCGATTTCAATATAAGGAATACTATAGGTCAATTCATATGTTAAATCTACACTGCCAGTTCCTGTGTAATCATATCCTGACAGGCCAGAGGGAGACCATTGTCGGTTAAGCTTACATTCGTAGTCAAAGTTCTGGTAAATATATCCAACTCCTGCAATAAATGACCAGTGTTGCCTTTCCAAAAACCTGTAGGAAACACTTATACCAAGTATTAATGCATCAAGGTATGCATCGCTTTGGGAATATACATCCAGCTGAGATGGATTCGCTACAGTCAACCAGTCTGAGTCTTCCATTTTTCCTGCATCACTTGTATAATTTTTTTTCGCACCTACGCTCACCTTTAAATTTTTTGTTGCGAACTCTTTGCTTTCTTCTACAGAAATCATCCATATATCTAAGGGAAACTCTAATTTGCTTATTGGAAAATGATAGGTACCACTTCCAGATGGAGTAACATACCTCCCCCCAATTTGATAGGTAGTATCCCCGCTCAGTCCGCCAATCCCCACTGTGATATACGTATTGGGTCCCTGTAAAAAAGTTGTAGATTCATAGATCATACGAGGCTGGAAGACTTCTTTTTCAGTTTCATCAGCGAAAAGATACGGGGTGATGCAGAAAATGCTAAGAACAATTTGAATGGGAAAAATAGGTGTTTTTAGCATAGCCTTGGCCCTTTTATGGCGTTGTTTAGGATAAACCTCCAATCGAAAAGCCCCACATCTCACATAGAGAAGTAAGGTTTTCTTGACAGAATGCCTTCTAATGGATGGTATGATAGCCCAACACTTCGGAAACAGTGCTAGCCAGGGCGGTATCCACCTCTATGGTTTTAGTAGTAAGCTTCTTACCGTGCTTTTTCTCCTTCAGCTCTGTGTGTGCCTGGATAATCCAGGTAACCGCCACATCAGGGGGCACCTTGCCGGTGTTGATTACCAGGTCAAATGCACTGGCTGCTGTTGCATCATGCCAGCTAACATCGTAAAACGTCTTAACAAAAGCGTCACGCTCTCTATCCCACTCCCTGAGTAATGCCTCGGCCCTGCCACGGTCTGCTATTCTCTCCTTTTCCATAGCCCGCCGTACCCTCACAGGGAAAGGTGATTGTACCCGCACGTTTAGTACGTCTGCAAAAGTAGACAACACTGCAAAGGCACCACGGCCTACTATCACCATGTTACCGTGGCTGGCCAGGGCAAGGATAACCTGTTTTAAAAACTTGACCGTTGTCGTCCTCATATCGTCAAAGCGTGCCCAAAATCCCGGCCCGGAGTTATACACCTCGCTTAATTGAACAATGCTGTGCTCTGTAAACACCTTTTCCATCATGCTCTTATCTACAAAATGGTAGCCAAGGGCCTCTGCAACCTTCTCCCCGATATAGCTGCCCTCGCTGTAAATTTCTCTGGATATGGTTATCACTGGCATTTGTTCCACCCCCTTGTTTTTTTTCGAGATAATGCCTTAAATTTCAAAAGATATCAAGGTTTTTCACGCAGAATGGGTATCAGCAACTATGAGCTTACATCTTCACGGGTAGCCCGTAATGCAGTGGGGGTGAATATTTTTGATATTTTTTTCTTTGGTAATAGTATGCGTATGGGAGATATTGGAAGCTTTATTATCCGGCATCGCCAGATACTGAGCGAGAGTCATTTGGATTCTTTATTAAAGGCTTTAGAGAAGAGTCACGAGCCACAAGTCCACGCCGTATGATACGGGTTATGATGGGGCTAAGCGTGCGTCGACCTGACATCCATCTGGATATGAGGGCTGTTATTATAAAACCCAGGATAAAGCCAGCAAGGCTTAAGAGCGCAATAGCGCTCGTTTGACTAATGGCCAATCTCGTGCTTAAACCCTCACCCATAGAAGCCCCTGAAATCAGGCCTACTACTGGTATCAAATAGAGAATTGCAGCACTTTTCATTATTGTCCCTGAGCTGAGGTGTATGGAAACCAGATCACCCACTCCTGCCCCAGCCCTGTTTATGGCCTTGATGGTCATCTCGGAATTGCATCCAAACGAAACCCGGCATGAATCGCAGTGAGAATCCGCATCATTTCTATCGGTTTCCACCTGCGCCCACCCATCTTCGGTAATGCTGGTGACCAGACCCTTTTCTTGTGCCATGTTTCACTCCTTTGTGCGCCTACAATTCCTGGAGGTTACAATACATATCAACAATCAGTTGTCAATGCATTTTTATTAACACCTTTTCAATTGACCGCTTTTTGAAATTATCCTATACTCCCCTCACCCGTTGTTCACCGCTATGCCGGCTCATATATATTCCGGGCGCAATCCAGGTTTATATCTTTGCAAAACATAGCTATTTTTTGCATCCTAATAGCAAGGGTTGGCTTTAAAGCCCACCCTCTTTAAGGAAATATAAGTTATGTAAAGCTCTCAACACTAACACAGAAAAAAGGAGTCACTATGTATCGATACAATCGGCTTTTGGTTGGGATTTCATTTGTTAACCAGGACGGAGCCTCTCTTCGCTATGCAGGCCTCATCAGCAGACTGGCAAAATCCGAAAAGATCACCTTTCTCCACGTTGTGAGCACAGCAGATATTCCGGATGAACTCCGTGCTGAGTATCCTGATCTTTTTCAGCCAGTTGATGAATATGCACAGCACGAAATGGAAACCCTTGTCGATAAATACTTTGATGGTCACCCTGAAACCCAGATCGACTATGAGGTAGTGGAAGGCTCCCCCTTGATAGAGTTTTTGCGCAGGGCGAAAGAGCATGAAATCGATTTGATCATCATGCGCAAGCGGAAAATACCCTCTGCAAGCGGGACCCTCTTTGAAAAACTTGCCCGAAAGGCACCCT
>CAZSWT010000022.1:0-48459 GCA_964611035.1 uncultured Desulfobacteraceae bacterium | reverse complement strand
TCCAATCAAAGACTCCATATGTTGCAAATACAGGACTAAAATGATAAAAGGCTTATATAGAGGTATGCAATTAAATAGCTGTGCAATTTCTGCACGTCCCCCCTAACGCAATAAGATGAACGTATTTGAAGAATTCAATCATCTGGTAAAGGAGTTAGAAACGCGTAAGGTGAGATATGCCCTTGTTGGAGGAGTGGCCATGGCATTCTACACTGAGCCTTGCTTTACCAGGGACATCGACCTATTGATTTATTCTGAAGACTATGAAAAGGCCAAAGGCATTCTGGAAAAGGAAGGTTATTTCGAATCAGATTCTCCGTGGACATTCAAGAGGGTACCCATAGAGCTTCATCATTTTTTGAAGGTAATCGACGAAGATGAAATGATCATCGACATTCTCATTGCCGAAATCGAGGAAGTCAGGAGAATAATTCGAGACTCTGTTGAAGCCGAATCGGAAGAAGGAAGGATAAAAATAGCGAGCAGGAAAGACCTGATATGGCTTAAGAGAATGCGAGACTCGAAACAGGACCAAGCTGATATAGAGAAGCTTGAAGATGAAAAAGATAAATAGAATACTCAAACAGCTCAGTGACCTTTACGAGTTTAATCGACGGATTAAGGGTTACACACTGAAGAAAAGAGAAACGGCCAATCGAGTAGCCAGGGGTTTTTCTCCCCCAGCCCCTAAACACCACCGATAAATCGGTATCTTCGACCCGCATGTGGGCCTCCTTCAACAGTGAAAGGTACCAGGCCCTCCAGAAGGACGGCGGGCAAGCCCTCCAGCCCGCCACAAAAAAGGCGGGCAAGCATAACGGTGGGCAGACATAAGTAATTAAGTATTCATGAATGGTGTCAGATCTGCTTTTTACGAGACCATCGCTCTTGACTCGTGTAAAAAATATCATTGAGAAAAAGATTTGTGTCAAGCCCCATGTTCTGAGTTAATACCGGTTTTACTTCGTAGTAAGAATGGCAAAAAATTGAAATCATGATTCATTTTATATTTTTGAATTATTTCCATAATTGCTCAACATAACGGAATTAATTCCGAACACTCATTGTTAGCGAAACTAAATTTATAAAATGAAAGGAGAAAGATATAAATTAAAGAAATGAAAATCGGCTGTGCAAGACCGGCTGGAGGCCATGCTTGTGAGGCAAAACAATAACCATAATCTAAACAATAAAATATAAGAAAGGAGGTTTCACATGTCAAAAGATAAAAATATATACACTACCAGTTTTGGCGCACCCGTTGATGACGACATAAACAGCAAAACAGCGGGAAGTAAAGGTCCTCTATTGTTGCAGGATGCTCACCTGTTAGAAAAACTCGGTCATTTTGATCGAGAACGCATACCTGAACGAGTGGTGCACGCTAAGGGAGCAGGTGCACATGGCTATTTTGAGGTCACTGCTGATATTACGAAATACACAAGAGCTAAATTTCTTTCTGAGATCGGAAAACGCACTGATGTATTTGCTCGCTTTTCCACAGTTGGGGGAGAAAAAGGATCAGCCGATGCTGAACGTGACCCTCGCGGCTTTGCTGTGAAGTTCTACACTGAGGAAGGTAATTATGATATGACCGGAAATAATACCCCTGTCTTTTTTATCCGGGATCCCATGAAATTTCCAGATTTCATCCACACCCAGAAGCGTCATCCGGGGACAAATTTAAAAGATGCGGATATGTTTTGGGATTTCCTCTCGCTTACACCAGAATCGATCCATCAAGTGACTGTCCTGTTTTCTGATCGGGGCACGCCAAGAACTTTTCGCAACATGAATGGTTACAGTAGCCATACTTTCAAATGGTATAATGATAAAGGTGAGTATTGCTGGGTACAGTATCATTTTAAAACAGAGCAAGGTATTCAGAATCTTACCCGGGATGAAGCCACTAAACTGAAAGGGGAGGATCCTGATCATGCAACACGGGATCTTTTTAACGCCATTGAGCGAGGTGAGTATCCCTCCTGGAGATTGGAAGTTCAGATTATGACTCCTGAACAAGCAAAGGAATACCGCTTTGATCCGTTCGATATAACCAAAGTTTGGTTCCATGCTGACTTTCCTCCAATCACTATAGGACGGATGGTACTCAATCGTAATCCTAAAAATTATTTTGCTGAAGTAGAGCAGGCTGCTTTTTCTCCTGCGAATTTTGTTCCTGGGATTGCAGCATCACCAGACAAAATGCTCCAGGGGAGACTATTTTCGTATCATGATACCCACATCCATAGATTGGGTCCGAATTATCATTTGCTACCGATAAATAGACCCAAAGCCACAAAGGTTAATTATTATCAACGCGATGGATCCATGAGTTTCGGTGACAACAGCGGGGATAATCCAAATTACTATCCTAACAGCTTTGGAGGTCCGGAACCCCAGCCAAGTGCTGCTGAACCAGGATTTGATGTTTCTGGAACGGCAGGTCGCCATCCTTATACCCTCTCTGATGATGACTTTTTTCAAGCTGGAGAACTCTATCGCCGGGTAATGACTGATGAAGACCGCGACCATATTATTGGAAACATCACTACTCATCTTTGTAATGCCCGAAAGCGGATTCAACTACGTCAAACAGCTATTTTCTATAAAGCTGATCCTGATTATGGAAGCCGTGTGGCCAAAGGTTTAGGGCTTGATGTAGCTGAAGTTACACGATTAGCAGGGATGTCTCAAGATGAGCGAGTTAAGGCCACTCAAGAGTGAACATAAGAGGCAGCATCTTTTATTTATTCTAAGATCCTAAGATGATATATACAGGGGGGTCAGGCCCTCCAGAAAGGGATCAACCCCCGGGTTCTATGTTGATATGGGTTATATTTTTCAATAAGCAAGATAAAAAATTGAAACCATGATTCTTTATATATTCTGGAAATAATTCCGATTGCTTAATAGTGTTAGCCACCATATGAATCGACTTTCAACATGAATATGAGAAAGGTTTGATGTAGATGAAGAAAGATGCTTATCAGCCAGATAAAAAATTGACAGCGGTTTGCGGATTGTTTTGTCCAGCGTGCGGGATATTCATTGCTCAGAGAGAAAGTCTGGAAAAACGAAGGAAGATGGCGGAAAACCTTCAGGTCCCTGTTGAAGCTCTCAAGTGCGATGGTTGCCGAGCACAAAATCGGTTCACCTACTGTGAGACTTGCAAGATGTCAGCATGTGCGGAGGAGAAGGGGTTAGACTATTGTGTAGAGTGTGAGGAGTACCCTTGTACGCCACTAAAGGAGTTTCAAGCCGCCATGCCGCATCGAATTGAGTTATGGCAGGCTCAGACCCGCATCAAGGAAATTGGATATGAGAAGTGGTTTGAGGAGATGTTAGACCACTATTCGTGTACCCGGTGTAATACCATCAATTCGTCCTATCATCTGGCCTGTCGAAGCTGTGGTGCCACCCCCAGTTGTGCCTATGTTGACTTGCACAAAAAGGAAATTGTGGCTTATCTCTCGAAAAAAAGTGGTCAATCCGCTCTTGACTCATTTAAAGAATATCATTGAGAAAAAGTTCAGGGTCAAATGTAAAATCTATCTGTTAGATGTTTGACGAATGATATGATTTTTTATAAGACAGATATCGGGTTAAAACATTATCCGCATCTTGCGATTGATCTTGGCTACTCACGTAATAGGCCCACGTGTGGAATAATGTACAAAGGCATCGCTCAACCGATTGAACTACAATTTGGCAATACAATCAGTGCTGTCGCTCAATGGATTAACCAGAACGGCCCCTGTGTTCTTATAATTGAGGCAGTGCTTTCAACCTTCCATAATGACTCCGGCAATCCAGACTTCCGAGGTGACTTCGAGCAGGGACGGAACCAATCATAGACTTCATAGAGGGGGTCCCGAGTGTCCGTGTTTTCCATGAATAACGAGATGTCGAATATGTCATTCAACCCGACTGGCCTTAGCCTGCAACTTTTGCTAGCAGGGTAATATGTTTATTGCAGCACGAAAAAACATATAAAAAAGGAGGATAGCCATGAAACTAAGCGCACGAAATATTTTAAAGGGAATTATTAAAGAAATCAAGATTGGGATCGTCAACAATGAGATCGTCATTCAACTTCCTGGAGGCGATGAAATCACCTCTGTCATCACCCAGACATCAAGCGACAGGCTCGGTCTCGAAGTTGGAAAGTCGGTATCCGCCATCATCAAGGCTTCCAACGTTATGGTAGCCGTAGACGAATAACATTCGTCCACGAACAGTGGGTATAGCCGGCTCAGGAAGGACATACCACGAACGTATTCTGTGCCTATTCAGCCGCGGCTGACGCATGGTGTGAGCTAAATTGTTATATTCAAAATTCAGATTGTTAAGAGGAAAAACAGGAATAAATCAAATCAAAGGAGGAGACAGTGTCTTTCTGGAACTTGGCTACCTTGCAGTTAGAGGAGTTCAGACCAGGCATTAATAGCAAGGCGGAAATCGGTGATAACCTGATAATGGTGTGCATGGCAATAGGTCCGCACAAGGAAGATACCGGACATAAACATCCCTTTGACCAGTGCGGTATTGTCCTGCAAGGTCAAATAGAAATGTTTATCGGTGATGAGCAAAAAATACTTACTCCCAATGAAACCTATTTTATACCCTCCGGTGAACTTCATGGTTGGAAGACCTTCGATAATGCAGTAAAACTTTTGGATATAGCGCAAAAACAAAACTGATAAAAAAGGAATCAGCCTTGCTATTCCCGTATTAGAAAAATCAATGAAAAACTGGAGAACATGAAATTACCTGAAATCGGCGATATCATTGCCACACAAAAAGCATTAGAACTGTGTGCACATTTCGGTTTGGATTATCTGGTTGATCGAATTAACGCGAATCCGGATAGCTATAAGGATTGGTCATTTGATGGGTGTTCAGGGTTGCCGGATGAAGTGATAGGGTTGTTCACCGGATGTGATTGGAAGGACATCACGTACAAATGTTGTTTGCCCCATGACCTATGCTATGGGTATGGTGAGATAGGAAATGATATCGAAAGAGAACGGGTAGACGAAACATTCTACAACAATCTTGTTACCAAGGCCGGCATGCGTAAATGGGTAGCGTCTGTGTTTCTTTCTGCGGTTCGAATAGGTGGAGCAGAAGAGTTCGGGTTGTCCTTTTCATGGGGATTTGCTCATCAATAAAGCTATTCCTTAGAAAATTTAAATATAATATCATGATCATTTCTATATTCTGGAAATTGTTGTATAAGTATTCTATACGCTGGAAATAATTCTGATTAGTCATTGTGAGCCCCACACAGGAGTCGAGATCCGTTGGAGACATTCACAGAACCGAGGCAGTTTGTGAAGAACCCACGATACTCCAAAGACCGCCACGACACTCTGGCGGCACTGGACCTGCGTACTATTGACGAGCCGATTGTGGACATCATTGATGGCTTCGCCGCACTGCCTCACTGCTTCACCGTGCAGAGCTGCTACGGGCATTTCCTCTGCGCCCCTGAACAAGACACCCACAGCCTTGACCCCGTTCCCACCAAAAATACCGGTCTTATAAGATACAGACTCGCCTACATTGCGTTCTGTATAGACAATAATTCAGCCGGGAGGGCCCTCTACAAGTCCTTGGCGCAAATCCCTGCACTTGATCCAGATTATGTCCAGTTCGGCTCCGCAGAGTGGTTCTGGAAACGTTACGTCAATTCTTATGCGCTGCAGATCGAGCCCATGAGGTACAAGAGGAAAGATGAAGCTATCCTTGAGCACGCGGAAGCGCTACACGTCCAGCAACGCAGAGGCTTCTTCTTCAGTAAGCTTCGAGACCTGCTGGAAACACAGCTGAGTGAGCATAGATCGATCTAAGAATAATGCAACGCTGACGAAGCCCTCACCAACAAAGAGAACCGCAGTCTTCGCAGGGTATCCACGCTTGCAGCCTTAAGATAAATAGGATCATTATTGTAGGAAGGAAAAGGATGAAATAAAATACTTTTAAAGAGGAGGCTATTATGAAAAAGATCTTTTCAATAGGGTTAATTGCAGTTTCCTGTATTTCTATCCTTGTGTTTTTAGGAGTACACAATGTAAAGGCGAGTGATGTTGGCGGAGGCACATACAAGGTAGACAAACAGTGGCAAACAAAAAAAGAGCTTCGAGTCCCTGAATCGGTCCTTTATGATGAATCCAGAAATGTCCTTTATGTTTCTAACATCAACGGAAAACCCACGGACAAGAATGGTGAGGGATTTATCTCAAAAGTTTCTCTCGATGGAAAGATAGAGGTCTTGAAGTGGGCAACAGGATTACACGCCCCGAAAGGATCAGCCATCTACAAGAACAAGCTTTATGTCTCTGATATTGACCACCTGATCGAGATAGATGTAAAGACCGGAAAAATTCTAGCAAAATATCCGGCGACCGGAGCAAAGTTTTTGAATGATGTAGCGACTGATGTCTCAGGGAATGTTTATGTAACTGATATGTCCTCTGAAAACAGCGTGATCTATACATTGAGACACGGCACTATGGCCGTCTGGATGAAGGGAACGGAAATTAGCAGACCCAACGGTCTTGACATAGAAGGAAAAAGGCTGTTAGTGGGTAACTCAGGCGACGGGTCGTTAAAGTCCATCAATCTGGCTGATAAAAAGGTAACAACAATAGCAAGGGTGGGTTCAGACATAGATGGACTGCGATCAGATGGGAAAGGGAATTATTTCATATCAGACTGGAGAGGTAAAACATCCCTGGTAACTGCTTCCGGTCAAATAATCGTGCTTCTTGACACAACCGCCTTGAAAATCAATTCCGCTGATCTTGAATATATAAAAAACAGAAAGCTTTTGCTCATTCCCACATTTTTTGCTAACAGGGTGGTAGCCTATACAGTGAAAGAAATGCCTTAACCACACACGGGGTCGGACAGGGGTCAATTCCGGTCACACAATAATTGGGTATAGTTGAACTGTAGTATTCAAAGCGCTCATCTCAACCATGGAGGTAGTATCTATGAAATCAGATTCAGCAAACCACGCAGCAATTCTTCATCAAGAGGATTCTTTGGACCTTCCATTGGATCGTGAGATTCTATTTTCTAATCACAAAGGTACCTATAAAAAAAGAATAGAGAAACGACAGACAAGGCTATTAAGAAACGTAGCGTCTCTAAAGAATTTTTTTAAGGAAGATGAGAGGATACTTCTGATTACAACTGGCTGTTCCCCTACTTCTATTCTGGAACAATTATTGACAGGTTGGATTTTTATCTATCTAAAACGTTCCTTGTTTATATTCACTAACAAACGTATCTTCCATATCCCAACAAAAAGAAATTACTCATACAGACATTCCATAGCGCACATCCTATACCCTGACTGCGATTCGATTCAGCTTAAAGGCAATGGGCTTGTTGTTGGGTATAAAAATGGAAAGAAGGAAAAATTTATTTATATAGCACGCAACGAAAGAAACAAGATTAAGACCTTGATACCAACTATATCGTTTGAAGGAACTCCTAGCGAAATACAAAAAAGAGTCCACCTTTGTCCACGTTGCACAAAAGAACTCGAAGAGGAGAAATATGTATGCCCATACTGCTTTCTTGAGTTCAAGGAAAAAGATAAGGCTAAAAAAATATCCCTCATTTATCCAGGTGGAGGGTATTTTTATACGAGACATCCGTTTCTTGGAATTAGTGATGCGATCGTAGAAACTATACTTCTCGTCTTAGTGATTGTATCCTTAATTGATGTCACAAAAGGCGTCGAAGGTAGTGGAGTTGAGTTGTTCACATTTGGTATTCTTTTAGTAATTGAAAAAGCAATAAGCGTCTACCACTCCAACCATTTTATTAAAGAGTATATCCCAAAAGAAAAGGATATTGTGCCCATTACCTAAAAATGCAAATGCAGTCGAAGCATAGTAGCCTCGACTGATATGCAGCTTCAGTATCGAAGTAGATGAAGAAACAGCCTGACTCTGAAAAAAATCTCCTCTAATTATTTCAAGAACACCTCAATGAAGTTGAGCTACAAAATGCAGGAAGTAAGGGACGTATGAATGGGAGCATTAATAAAGATTGGCTCGTCACACGAGCCCATCTTGAGCTCTTCAGAGGATTGGGATTTGGTGAATATAAGAGAAATGGATCAGATCTGCTCTTGGCCCAAAAGAATATCATTAAGAAAAAAATGTAGGGTCAAGCCTTAGGTTTTATGGTGATATGGGTTTTATTGGAACGATACCACCATAACTCTTTTTGTATTGTGGAATTTTCCCTATAATTGCTCTATAGTCTGGAAATAATTCTGGTCACACAATAGTAAAACGTCCATTGAGAAAATCACAATTCAAAGGCAAATCATTGTAAGTTATGCACATTTCATTAATTGGTATGGCGGGATCAGGGAAATCCTATTGGTCGATAAAACTCGCTCAACATGGTTTCAGGCGTTTCTGCTGTGATGATCTCATTGCAGCAAAGCTTGCCACTGATCTTAGAGGGCAAGATGGAACTACCATGGAAATGGGTAAATGGATGGGATTCCCTTATGAGCGTCACTATAAGAAACGTGAATCCACATACCTCACCTATGAAATCGAGGTACTTCTTGAAATATTTGAATATCTTGAGAGTCATAAAAATACACGTGGGGAGAACATAGTTGTTGATACGACCGGGAGTGTTATTTACACAGGAGATGAAATTTTACAAAAGCTTTGCCGATATACAACGGTCATTTACCTCCTGACACCGCCTGAGGTTCAAGAGCAATTGCTGAACGCATACATATCCAAGCCGCACCCTATGCTATGGAGGGATTCATTTAGTAAAAAGCCGGGCGAAACCAACCAGGAGGCACTCGCACGTTGCTACCCACAACTCTTGTCTGCCCGTGAACGAGTATATGCTCGATATGCAGATGTAGAAATAGACTACTATAGACAAAATGAAAACGGCTTCAGCGTAACTGACTTTTTGCATATAGTGCAAAAGGTATGAAAAAAATCTGCAGTTGACTCATTGAAAGGATATTATTAAGAAAAGCAGAGTTACATCCCAAATTCTATGTCAAAAGGGAATTTATTTTTTACCGCGCACGATAAAACATTGAATTATACCATCAATGATTATGCAGGAGCCTATTCGTGATGAATGAAATTAACCATAACACAGAAGCATCGAAAATTTTGGTAACCATTGCGGCCTTTGTTGTCGTGATAGCAGGCATGAGTGCAGCGAAAGTCATCCTTGTCCCATTCCTTCTGGCTGCATTTATAGCTATCATCAGTGCACCACCCTTGTTCTGGCTTCAACGTAAGGGTTTGCCTACGTGGCTATCCCTCTTAATCGTAATTATTGGGGTTCTCTTTATTGGACTATTGGTGGCATGGCTGGTTGGATCATCGGT
The DNA here is from genome assembly GCA_964611035.1 of uncultured Desulfobacteraceae bacterium. Classification (GTDB taxonomy): domain Bacteria; phylum Desulfobacterota; class DSM-4660; order Desulfatiglandales; family B25-G16; genus B33-G16. The sequence goes on along the minus strand of CAZSWT010000022.1, from coordinate 39,056 downwards.
AAAGGATTTTTCCAATGACCTCCCGGTTTATGAGGCGAAGCTTAAGCAGCATACCGCTACAATAATGGGCTGGCTTGAAAAGCGTGGTGTAGATATTTCTGCCCTCGCATTGACTAAGATTTTTAACCCGGGGACAGTCATGAAGCTTGTTGCCGTTTTACTTAACAGCTTGGGCAATATGCTTACAAACGGCTTTTTAATTCTGATGACGGTTATTTTCATGCTGTTAGAAGCCTCAAGCTTTCCTGCAAAGTTGCGCACCGTATTAAATGTCCCCCAGTCTTCGTCTACCCGCTTAGACATTTTTATCAGCAATGTGAAGCACTATATGGCTATCAAGACTCTGATCAGTCTTGTTACCGGTATTTTCATCACCATCTGGCTCACGATCATCGGTGTTGATTATCCATTGCTGTGGGGTCTTCTGGCGTTTGCATTGAACTATGTCCCAAATATTGGTTCGATTATCGCGGCTGTACCAGCAGTGCTCCTGGCAATTATACAGTTAGGCTTAATTAGAGCGCTTTTAGCTGCGGTTGGATATATCATAATAAATCTGTTGATGGGTAGCGTGGTCGAGCCCCGTTTTATGGGCCGTGGCCTGGGTCTTTCAACACTGGTAGTGTTCCTTTCCCTTCTATTCTGGGGATGGATCTTGGGTCCGGTTGGCATGCTCTTGTCCGTACCTCTCACAATTACCGCAAAGATTGCGCTCGACAGCAGAGATGAGACACGCTGGATATCGGTATTACTTGGTTCGCAAATTATCACAAAATCAAAGATTGAAACAGCTGATAACTCTACTTCCAAAAGTGAATGATAGGTGTTGCCTGCTCCATAGAGTAAGGTGAGCTTACATGTTTGAAAAATAAGAGGCACCGATAAAATTTGAGGCGAGGTTGATATGTCCAAATCTGTGATCCAATCTGGAATATGTGGATTTACTACTGAAGTTATCGCTCGTGGTGACAGCGGTACCTGTTCACTCATTATCACGAGTGATTGTCCGGCGATCCAGGAATTAGCAGAAAAATTGCGTCAGGTGAATCCCATGGAGGAAATTACGTACAAAGGAAAGGGCCCACTTACTCTTAGGGTAGCTAAAAAGTATTGTCCGCATCCTGCGTGCCCTGTGCCTGCCGGGATCATCAAAGCGGTAGAGGTAGAGGCCGGGCTGGCTTTACCGAAGGATGCGATTATCACTGTAACGAGCACAAATGATTACTGATCATGACAAATTCACAGAAGCCATATATCCTTTTAAAGATTATCATTGAGAAAAATTACAGGAGCAAACCGTTAGTTCTTGGTTGATAAGGATTTTATTTCTTACCACGCACTGGAAAAAACTGAACTATCACATCATCACTTTTTGTATATTGTGGTATTAATTATATAATTATTCAATGTATTAGAAATAATTTCGATCAGCACCAGTATACTCAGTTTGACGGTTGACATTTCTACAATATAATAACTCTGTAAGGAGGCAACAATGGGAGAGCAAAAACAGACAGCATTAATAACAGGGGCAAGTAGTGGAATGGGAAGGGAGACGGCGATTAGATTGGCAAAAAGAGGGTTTCAGGTGATAGCTGCAGCGAGACGGATAGATCGTCTCAATGAACTGGCAGAGCAATTTCAGAATATCACTCCCATGCAGGTAGATCTTTCACAGTCTGAGGACACAGAGGTATTCTGCAACTATATTTCAACCTTACCAATGCCTGTTTCCGTTCTTATCAACAATGCCGGGTACAGCATACGGGGTGTGCTGGAGGATGTCTCTATGGAGGCCATCAAACGCATATTCGAGGTTAACCTGTTCGCACTTATCCGCATAACACAAGCCTGCTTACCTGGAATGCGTAATTTGAGAAAAGGTACCATTGTGAACCTCAGCTCCATCGCCGGAAAATTCGCCTTTCCCGGGAGCGGGGTCTATGCAGCAACAAAGTATGCAGTGGAAGGTATCACTGATGCATTACGTATAGAATTAGCTCCATTTGGGATAAGGGTAGTGGCCATTCGCCCTGGCCCCATTGCGACTGAATTTAATGAAGTTGGCAATAAATTGACAGGTGATCTCATGGCCAGAACTCATCCAGATTATAAACCGATCTATCAGACCGCAGGAGCAGCAACGGGTAACTTGTTCGCCGGTTTGTCTATTCCCGGCCCCGATCTCATTGCCGATTGTATTTTACAGGCCGTTCTCTCGGATGCCCCAAAGGCGGTCTATTCTGCAGGTCCTTTAAGTGATGATTTCCTCGAAAAACGCGCCAATCTTGATGACAATGCATTTCATCGCTTCATGATGGAGAAGTTTGACTTAATGGGCTTACAGGTCTGATTAACAAAGCCATGCAGAAATCCTTATTAGGAACAATTTAGCCTGATGTCTGCAAAGGGGGTAGCTTTTGACATTGGACATTTAATACATACCCAGCTGGTGAAGATTGAATGGTAAATAGTTGAATATGCCGCTTCCTTTAAAAAAGGAACCCTATTTCAGAAAAGCTCTATTTCGGTTGACACTCTATTTCGGTTGACTTGTGAAATAACTATTGCTATGGATATAATGTATATTACAGCACTATTTTATGGTTAAAAATTATTTGATGGAAGGATTTTTTCAAAAAATAAGCTTCTCAACTCCTCAGTACAACAAACACATTAAAACCACCCTATTTGCCTTCCTTAAGAGGAAATGTACTTTTATATAAAGCTTGTATCCATTATTATCTTATTGCTTCTTTCAGGTTTCTTTTCTTCATCTGAGACCGCCTTCTTTTCTCTCAGTAAGGTCAGGCTGCGCCGAAGAAAAATCCGAAAAGGCTCGGGTTTTAAATATATAATAAATCTCCTAAAGACTCCGAACACATTTCTCACCACAGTGCTTATTGGAAATGAGATTGTGAATATATGCATCTCTGTCGTTGCCGCTGCGCTTGTCTACTCTCTTACAAAGGATATAATCAGTAACCAGTTTCTTCCCTTTTTCTGCATGGCAGTGACTGTGCCTGTGCTTCTGCTCTTTGGGGAGATAATACCGAAAACCATAGCTGTCAAATATCCGGAAAAGATAGCCTGCCTTAACTCATATCCTCTATACCTTTTTTCACGTGCAATAGTTCCACTTCGACATGTGCTCAATTCCGCTGCAAAGATATTTATACGCCTCTTTGTGAAAGACCCGACAAAACAGCCCCTCGATTCAATAACTATTGATGAGGGTATCTTCAAATCAATGGTAGATATTGGCAGCAGAGAGGGAACAATTGAACCTGATGAACGCAATCTAATTCACAAGGCATTTCATCTGGATGATATATCTATATCCGATATAATGATACTACGGGATAGAATAGTAGCAGTGCCATTGGACATCAGTGAAGAATCTCTTATGGAAACTATTGAGACAAAAAAGTTCTCCCGATACCCTGTTTTTAAGAAAAGCGTTGACCAGATTACCGGCTTTGTCCATGCAAAAGATCTCCTGCGTCTTAAAAGCTCCGCATACAGAAAAAAGTTTCAGACAATAAAGTCTATTCTAAGAAAGCCAACATTTGTTGCTGAAGGTAGAAATGCATTGTCTGTGTTGATTCAATTTCAGAAAAACAAAAACCATATAGGAATAGTGACTAACGGTCAGGGGAAAACAGTTGGAATGGTTACGCTTGAGGATATCCTTGAGGAACTTTTCGGTGAGATAATGGATGAAACCGATAGAGAGGGCAAAAGCAATGCTTGAACTTCTCCTTTGGGTATTTGTTATTCTCATCTGTATATTCTGTGAGGGATTTTTCTCTGGAACGGAAACTGCAATGGTTTCTGTGGACCGGGCGCGCATAAAGGCCCTTGCAGAACAGGGCTCTAAAAAACAAGCTTTGGTGGATGCGATTCTTCACGCCCCGGAAAAATTCTTCTCCACAACACTGCTTGGCACCAATATATTTGAGGTGCTGAGCAATGCAATTGCAACGCTTTTGATTATTAACTACCTTGGCGAACAATATAAATATGCAACCATACTCATCATGACGCCGATTGTTCTCATCTTAGGAGAGATTACCCCAAAAACTATCTATCGCTACCATGCTGAAGAAATAACCCCGTATCTTGTGTATCCTCTCAAGGTGATATCCATACTTTTCTATCCGTTTGTCGTAGTCCTGACATTGCTGACAAGACTGTTTATGATGTTTTTTGGCGTGGGCAGCGCTCGGCTTAGGCCCCACGCTACACGAGAAGATCTTGAGAACTATTTAGATATGTGGAATATAGACAGTAGTCTGAGAACAGCTGAGAAAAAGATCGTCGAGCGTATATTTGACTTTTCTGAAACCGAGGTGGAAGACGTTATGATACCGCTCGTAAACGTAGAAGCCTTGGAGGTACACGACCGTATTGACAAGGCTGTAAGTTGTGCCCAAAAAACCGGTTACTCAAAAATACCAGTATTTTCAGAGGAAGCATACAATATCATAGGCATCGTTCACGCCTTTGACCTCCTTACTGCCCAGCAAAAAACGCAGACCCTCAGGGACATAATGAGACCCGCCCCGTATGTTCCTAATACTGCCCCTGTTGATGAACTTCTCAAGCAGTTGCGAACTGAAGGGAACAGTATTGCTATCGTAGTTAACGAATATGGCGGTACTATAGGCATTGTTACGATTGAAGATATACTTGAAGAGGTTGTCGGAGAAATATACGATGAGTACGACAAGGAAGAGCATTTTTTTGTAAAAATTGGACACAATAAATACCTCGTGAATGCCCGCATGGAAATAGATGAACTCAATGATCATCTCAAGCTACAGCTTCCCAAGGATGATTACGAAACAGTAGCAGGTTTCCTCCTCAAGCATATGGAGAAGATACCTCGGGTTAATGAAAGCTTTCAGTTTGCCAACCTGAAATTCATTATCACGGAGGCTGACAAGCGCTCGATCAAAAAAGTATCAATTACTATCCGTGATAATAAAGAAAAAGGAGAGGAAACAGGAATACAATAATGGTATCTGCTCAATAATTTAAGGAAGGGCATGGGTGTCTTTTTTTGTTATGCCCTTCTAACATGGCGCCTTGCTATGTCGTATCAAAATTGGGTAATAGCAACTTGACCTTATAGTTATATGATCTGTCTATATTACCCAATTTTGATACGACAACTAATCTTAAGTTATATTTAAGGGCATAAGCAAAAAAAGACACCCATGTCCTAACAAAGCAATAAATTTCCACAGGATTTTGAGCAATTACCAATAATGCATAGAAAAGAAAAGGTCATGACCGAAAAGAAATACCTTCTTATTGTAATTATTCTGCTCATATCGCTTATCAGTTGCACTACACCACAATTTTTAGGTCCACCACCTATTGTACCCACAACTGCTCCTGCCAGGGAATCTGATACACTTATAAAAGCAGCGGAGGCATATTATACTGCCCCTGATGTAGCCAGCATGCGAACCGCTGTTGAAGCAGCCCGGAAAGCCGGTCCAGATACAGCTCTCTACCATGAAATCGCAGCCAACCTTGCATATCTGGAAGATCGACGTTCAGATCGATTTACACACCTTTTTTCTTCCCTGCTTGATCCAGACAATGATACGCCGCTCTTACATCTTCACTTGCTTTCTAAAATGTCCTTGACCCTCAAAGAACGGATGAGAATGGAGCAACTCTGCGAGGCCTTGCAACACCATCCTGATCAAGAGGTAAAGGCCCTGGCAACATATCTTTTGGGAATTTCCCTGTTCGTGCGCGGTGAGGTGAAACGCATGGAAAAAACAACTGCGACGATCGGTTGGAATATCCCTCTCTCGTTGATCGGGACATGGGATAACGATCAAAACAAAGGCTTTGATATCTCCTATCCACCGGAACAAGAAATTGATATGGATAAAACCTATAAAGGGCAACTGGTCGAGATCGGCTGGCGGACACAGTATCCAACAGCTCTCTCAACCAACTCAATAAATTTAAAAGAGCTCCTGCATCCAAATGTCTGGGCTGTTGCTTATCTGGCATCGGTCATACGCACAACAAAAGAAGGCCTATACGAGCTTCGCCTGTCTTCAACCGATGCCATAAAGGTTTGGGTAAACAACATCCTTATTTTTGAAAACCGTCATATTAGCCAGTGGACATTTGACGGCATTGCCATTCCTGTTATGCTTCGCTCCGGGGCAAACCGTATCCTCATTAAAAGTGCTCAGGATAAAGGTAAATGGCAACTACGTGCACGCATAACCAGCCCGGGGGGAATGCCTGTTGACCCACACAGCTTGAAATCCCTTCCTGCTGACACACCATGTCCAACCGATACATTAAAAATGTTAAGGCCATTGACACCTGATATTTTACCGGCTCGATTTACCTCCAAAATTCAAAATGAAATTCGCAGACAATTTTTATTGATCAGGTCTGCGAGATTATTGGGCCTGAAAATTTCGGCAGTGAAGTTGGCCGAAACTTTTACCAACACATTTCCCAAAAGCCTTCCAGGACGTTTTCTGTTATCCTTAGCATTGTGGGATAATGCCGAGCGGGGCCGCACCGCTGACTTGATAGGAGAACTTGTTCAAGAGGCTGGAGACCAGCTCATTCAGATCACTAACAAACAGGCACGTTTCTGGCATCAGAATAATCTTACCCAAAAAGCACGAAAACTGGTCTTTAATACAACTACAACTCACCCGAATCGCTCAACCGCCTGGAAAAGTCTTGTAAGCATTTATAAACAGGATAAATGGAAAGAGAATGCTCTGAATGCCTTAAAGGTAATGGCAAACCGCTGGCCGGATTGGCCTGCTGTGCAATTGCAGTTGGCCAATGCGCTTGAAGGGCTTGGCTATCAGAAACCTGCAGAAGCCATTTATCGCCAACTGCTTTCTCATCTCCCCAATGACCGTTTGATATTGCAGTCAATGTTTAGAATCTCTCGCAGTAAACAGAATTACACGGTAGCTGAGCATTATGCAAAACAACTCACCAATGCATGGCCTCAGCTCAGATCTTCATGGTGGCGGCTGGGAGAGATTCGACGTCAATCTAATGATCGCCATGGAGCTGAAAAGGCATTTCTCACACTCATCGAAATGGCACCTACTGCACCTGACGGATACCATCTATATGCCGAGCAGGCTTACCTATATGGAGACCGAGACAAGGCCATACGCTTCTGGCAAAAAGCCCTTGATCGGGATCCGGACAATGAACGTTTGGCAAACCGTCTGGATTTTATCGCGCCTCCGGTTTCAGGCCCCTGGGCAAGTGATGTCCCAGATCAGGAGACTATTACAAAGGCAGTGGCCTCCCGTAGTAATATCCAGTTTCACAGCGGCGCAGACACAGCACTATTGCTTGATGACATGGTAACTGAACTAAAAAGAGATGGAAGCAGTGTTAATGTAATTACCGCCGTCACTCATATCTTAAACAAGTCCGGGCGTGATCAAATGACCAAATATACCCTTCCCAAAAGTGGTCGCTCCCGAATATTGCAAGCCTATTCGGTTGACCCAGAGGGTAAAAGAGTTGAGGCCTCTTCTATACGGAGACAGACAATCCGGTTTAGAAAAATAAGAATCGGTTCAACAGTGGTTGTTCAATTTCGCCATGACGCCCCTCCGAACAAATACCTTGTGCAATATTACGCAAATACCTGGTGGTTTCAACAATATAAGACTCAAATATTCAATTCCAGATTTGTTCTATGGACACCTGAAGATACAAAAATATTAGAATTTACAAGGGGAGATATCAAAAGGCAGACACATAAAAAGGGAAATTTTACCCGCATTGCATGGAGTACTTCCGAAGCTCCGGTACTTATACCTGAAAGCAGATCTCCGCATATCAGCGACATCGCATGGGTAGTAAAAATCAGTACAGTTCCAACCTGGGGTCTCTTTCATAAGTGGGAAGAGGCCCTTTTGCAAAACGTTTTCCGTGAGAGTCCAGAAATCGTTCAATTGGCAAACACACTTTTTAAAGGTGCTGATACATCAGTTGAAAAACTGCAGCGCATACAAGCATACCTAATGACCGAAATTCGCTACCAGAAAGACTATGAACATATTATTACAGGAGTGAAGCCCCATGCTGCACCCGTTGTACTCGCACGCCGATATGGAGATTGTAAAGACAAGGCAGTATTGTTTATCACACTCGCACGACTCGGAGGAATCGAGGCCCAATTCGCATTAATACGCTCTCGCCATTTTGGTCAAATAATACGGAAAGTGCCGATGCAGCAATTTAATCACGTCATTGTATATATCCCACCCCAGCCGGGCCTTGAAAAGGGGCGATTTTTCGATCCTACAGTCGATGCACTGGATGTCGATCATTTACGGCAGGATGATCAGGGTACGTGGGCATTCGTCTTGGATTTAAAAGGTGGGTATGCGTGGAAGCAGGTTCCCTTTCAGGCGGCAGAAATAGATTATTTGAAAAAGCAGATTGTGATGAATATTGCGAAAAACGGGAACTGTAATGCTGAAGTTATAATTACCGCCGAGGGCCGTGACGGAGCGGTAATTCGCAGGATCGCTCGAAATAAAGAGAATTTCACTCAATTCCTGCAACGCATCCTTAGCAACTTTATACCCGGGGCAACAATGATCAATTATCAAATAATCGAGGTAGTTGCTGTTACGCGTCCTGCAAAGATTAAAATTAGTTTTGATGCGCCAACATTTGTTCGTCGTGAAGGGAACGAACTGCGGTTTAAAATACCAAAAGATTGGCACCCAAAAAATCTCTTCTCCCTTGCAAAACGAAACCACCCGCTTGTGCTTGGTGTGCCGAGCACTCAGTATCTTGAGATAGACTTCATCTTCCCCGAAGGAATCGAGTTAAAGCATACCCCCGATTCTAAAGAGGTTAGGACTAATTGTCTTTCACTCAGACGCAGCTTTGTTACAAAAATGGGGAGTGTAACGATGAGGCAATCGTTTTCAAGCTTTTGTGAACGCATTCCAGTTGGGAATTATCCAGCTCTGCGCGATGAAATCGATAAAATCATACAATTACAGAAAGAAGAAGTGGTGCTCAGGATTAGCGAATAGTTTTTAGAGACAGTTGCAGGCTTTTGATTTCCCCCTTTTTCTATAAGCGCATATCATTTTTTCTTTTTATTCCTGCTCCCACCTTTAAAAATGTGAAAAATTCACCAAAAAGTGGAATTAATTTACCTATAAACTGGTAATTATTTACCAATTTTATAAATGCTTTCCGTCGATGTTCAGCTAACTATATGAAATCTAATACAATTTTTTTAATCTATTAATGTGGCATGATTTTAGCATAATAGTAAACATAAGTGCTTATTAAGTGCCACCCAACTTCAACACCTAAATAATAGACCACGTGATGGCCCAAGGCCTCCAAAGGTTATATCTTTATAAAGGGAGTTTGAGGTGGCACTTAAAAGGGTTCTGGGATGTGTGTGCATCTTTTTCGCAGGGTATCTTCATACAACATGGAAAGAAAGGATTTACACCTGCAATAATAACAGCATCTTGGAAAGCACTACATTAGATGGCCATAATTGTCTACGTAAAGTCTACGTCTCTTGTAACTTAAACCAATAAGGAGTGTATGCTCATTATGGGAGCAGGTATTAAGCATTACATGAATCCTTTGCATATCTATTGCCGTCTGCGGGATATAGGAATTGGAAAAGGCACAGCTGTATTTCTGTGCCGAATTTATGAGCGTTCTATATTTCGGCGCTTTTTAGGGAAAGAAACCATACTCAGGTAAGCTGGACTTTACCTACCAACCAATGCATTGTAGATAACCATGAAAAAAGATGTAAAAGAAAGCACCGGTATACAGCTACTCGTCAAGAAGTATAAGGGAATATTTCAAATTCCAGAAAATCTGAGGTATTACTCTAAGAAAGATTATAAAACTGCTGAAAAGAAGTTTTTACGGTATGCATTGCTGGGGCACGAAGTGTAAGACCTACAGATTATTCAATCAATGGGCAAGGCCCATTTCACATATAAAATTAAGCCATTGATCCCCCATCCACGGTAATAACCTCCCCTGTGATAAAATCAGAAAGGTCTGAGGCAAGAAACATAACAGCACCTACCACATCACCTGTTTCAGCAATTCTACCCATAGGAATTGTTCGTACAACATCCTTTAATAAACTTTCGTCACTCCAGAAAGGTTGACTGAACCTGGTTCTTACCATGCCTGGAGCAACTGCATTTACATTTATATGTTCTTAAGCCAGCTCAACTGCCAAAACCCTGGTCAACATCTCAACTCCAGCCTTGGCCACACAATATATCCCCATGCCCCTGCTTGCCTTCCGGGCTGCAATGGAAGATATATTAACTATCTTTCCGCCTCCTGAGCCTTTCATGAGCGTAACTGCATGGCTACTGACAAGAAAAGTGCCCTTTAAATTTGACTCAAGAATCTTATCCCATAATCCCTCATCAGCCTCTACCACAGAAGGGGTTAAGATATTCATACCCACATTATTTATAAGGATATCCAGCCGTCCAAACTTCTCCTCTATAGCCTGTATGAGTGCCTTTACCTGGTCTGATTTACCTATGTTGGCACATTCGGCCATCAGATCAAGCCCATGTGTGTGGAATTCCTCTACAGTCGTATCTAGATTTTCCTTTTTTCTCCCACAAATGACAACCTCCACACCCCTTTTGGCCATTTTTAGAGCAATATCTTTACCAAGGCCTCTGCTACCTCCGGTCACCAATGCCACCTTCCCTGACAGGTCAATGTTCTTGTCTACCATTTTGTTCTCCTTATCTTTTTAAAAAAAATATTACTTTAACAAAACTCTTCCCTCATTCACATATTAATAACCAAAAAAAACGCCCTTCATGCAAGCAAAAGTTTATCACTCCCGATTGACTTGAAAAAACATTTCCACTATATTTCTTTCAACAACTATATTGTTATAGATGCTCTCTATGAGCAATAATTAACCAACAAGCATGTGAGGCCTTTATGAAAATAGCGCAGTTCTACGATAAAGAACGTATTCGGTTAGGCATAATAAATGCTACAAGTCTTATACCTTGTGATTTCAAAGGTGACATGATCGATTTCATCAGAACAAAACCCGAATGTAAGCCTTCTGGAAAGGCTATAGCCCTGGATACTATTAACCTTGCTCCACCCGTGAGCAGTCCATCTAAAATAGTTGCCATTGGACTAAACTATATAGATCATATTCAAGAAAGCAAAGGAGAGGTTCCAAAATTCCCCTTGATCTTTGCAAAATTTCCGAACAGTCTAATCGGTAATAACGATTTGATCACCTGGGATGTGAATCTCACTAAAAAGGTAGATTTTGAAGCAGAGCTGGCTGTTATTATTGGAAAGAGAGTACATAAGTGTTCAGAAACCGAGGCCATGGAAGCAATTTTTGGATACACCTGCGCCAATGACGTGAGTGCCAGAGACCTACAATTTGGTGATGGGCAATGGGTGAGGGGGAAATCTCTTGATACTTTTTGTCCTCTCGGCCCATGGATTACTACCACCGATGATATACCTGATCCTCACTCGCTTGGAATACAGTGCTGGCTTAATGGTAAGATCATGCAGGATAGCACAACAAGCATGATGATATTTAAACTCCCTGAGCTTATCAGCTTTCTATCACACAATTTTACTTTGACACCCGGTGATATTATTCTCACCGGTACTCCCCATGGAGTCGGTACCTTTCGTGAACCTTCTATATATATGAAGGATGGGGATGAGGTTGTTGTAGAGATAGAAAAGATAGGTCGACTGGTGAATATCTGCCACACAATGTAGAAAGGAAACTTGGTTTCACATCTTTTGCCTATCTGGTTTCGATCATATAATTTATCATAAACCCTGTATGACATTTCGCATTATCGAATATATAATGACAAACAAAACTCCGATAATTTTGATATGTATGATTGGCGTAGTGGCAGTTTCTTATGGCATGCTTAAGGATAATGCCCTGATTTTCATTATCGGTCTTTTACTTGTTTTTGGAGGCTACCTGCTCATAAGAAGAAAAATAAAGGAATCCATTCGAAATAACTCATAATAACAGATCCTAAAATCCCATTCCCCTGATATTTTCATATCCCTAATTGACTAATTCGTAACAAGCCTTGTGCGAGCGATTTTGCCTATTTTTAGAAATAGATTCATAAAACGCCGAGCGTTAAAATTGCCAAACTGTTAGAGGAGCATGTGTATGTCTTTTTTTGTCAAATGCCCAAAACAAAGGCCCGTTCAGGGGCGTTTCAAAAAGGTGCACACCTGCCCGCCATCCGGCAGGCGGGTGTACGGAGCAATCCCGATTTCATCGGGACTGTGAATTTATAGGCCATTACAAAAAAAGACATACACATGCTCCTTTCATGAATTAGAAAATGGGCATTATGAGCGAGCAAAAGGACTTTTTGCGTGAACATCATAATTAGTTAGTTTTATAGCAACGCCGGTTTCAAGTATGTTAAAAGGTCTTGAGTACCGTTAATGCTACAAGGAAAAGACGGAATAATAAAGGCAGGGGCTTTTATGGTTTCGGTCTTGGAAGGAACCCTGCCATCTCCATAATCTCAGGCACCCTATGTTCCCATTCAATCGCCATCAGATGAATTCCGGCAATTCCTTCTGTTTCCTTGAGTTCCTGCATCTGCTCGCAGAGAATCTTTATTCCTTCAGTGGCAACGTTACCTTTTCCTGCTCCCTTAAGTCTGCCTATCATTTCTTCCGGTATAATAATCCCGCTTACATTGGCAGCCATATATCGGGCCATACCTACTGATTTAAGGGGGGTTACCCCAGCTAAGATCTTACATTTTTCATGCAACCCCATATCTACAACCTGCTTCATAAATTCTTTAAATCGCTTCATATCATAGATACATTGGGTTTGAATAAAATCAACGCCGGCTTCCACCTTTTTGGCAAGCCTGTGAACCCTATACTGAAATGGGTCAGCAAAGGGGTTACATGCTGCCCCAATAAACATCTTGAAATCGCCTTCTATCTCATCCCCACAGATTACCTTATGCTCATCCCTCATGGTTTTAACCATATAGATCATCTGAATGGAGTCTATATCAAAGACATTCTTGGCCTCGGGATGATTCCCAAAGGTCTGGTGATCGCCGGAAAGGCAGAGCATGTTTCTAATTCCCAGGGCATTTGCACCAAAAAGATCAGACATCATAGCAATCCTATTGCGATCCCTGGCTACCATCTGCATGTTTGGCTCCAGCCCTTCATCTATCAAGACTTTTGCCGCTGCAATCGAAGACATTCGCACAATGGCAGTCTGATTATCGGTAATATTGACTGCATCTACATTACCTTTTAGCATGGATGCCTTCTTTTTAACCACCTCCACATCCGTACCTTTTGGAGGCCCTAACTCGCCGGTAACAACAAATTCGCCTTTTTCTAAAAGTCGCTCAAGATTACTTCCAGACTTCATATTCTCATATCCTCCCTTACTATCTTTCTTGGACCACCATCATGGCTCGGTCTCCAGTCCTTATACATTTCAATCGGCTTTATTCTGTCCAGTTCTCCCAACGCTTCAAGTCTCTCTATAATGAGATGCCATGCACAATCAGTTTCCTTGTTGATCTCGCATTTTCCATTAGAAGATCCCCCACATGGACCATTCAGTAAACTTTTCGCGCATCGTGTAATAGGGCAAATGCCACCTGTCTTTTCGAGCACACAATCTCCACAACCAACACAACGTTCCTCCCAAATTCCCACATCCAAGTTTGCGCCCATAAAAGTAGTATTCAAGCCGGGCACTATCTTGATTGGTCTGTCAGTTATAATACGATTAAAAAAGGCTGTTGCGTGTTGGACACCAACACCACACGCCATGGATATCACAATATCTGCCTTTTTTACCTTATCAATTAATACAGGGTCATTCATATACTCATCATCGCACTGGCGCAAGGCCATGGCCTCCTCAACCTCTATATCTTTTTTGTTCTTCTTAAATGCCAATCGTAATTGCGATGCCAGGATTTTCACCTCCTCCTCGCCTCCAGCCATACAAATAGTAACGCAGGAGCCACAGCCCACGACGAGAATCTTGGAATAATCTTCTACCATAGACAGTATCTCTGAAAATGGCTTTCTTTCACCAACTATCATGATTCATCTCCCTCTCTATATTTATTATTTAATTGCCATTCGTTAATGCACTGATGGATTTGGGCCTAAAGACCGAACCTTTTCAGTCATTCCGTTGAGGATATCGACAAATTTCTTTGCTCCAGGGCCGGGCACAAAATCAAACAGTAATCGTTCCGGTTCCAGTCCCGCCTCTTGCAACAAAGATTGTGCCCGCTCCACCTGCTTTTGTGCCCTAAAATTACCCTCTTTGAAATAGCATTCTCCAAACTTGCAACTAATAACCACAACCCCATCTGCGCCAGACTCAAAGGCCTTGAGAAGGTGAGGTACTTCGATCTTGCCTGTGCACAACACTCGTATTATCCTTATATTAGGTGAGAATTGAAGTCCCATTTTACCAGCTACGTCCGCTGCTGCAAGGGCACAATAATGACAACAAAAAGCAATTATCTTTGGTTCAAATTCATTCATTTCTATCTCCTTCTATTCATTATGCGAACATTGTCTCTATTTGCGGGATTACGTCAAAATCAGTAAAACTTTTAAGCTCTATTGCATCATTAGGACAGGAACTTACACAGACCCCGCATGCCCTACATTCAACAGGGATAATCTCTGCCACGCCATCATCATTTATAAAGGGCACCCCAAAAGGACATACCCTTACACAGGTAAGACACGCTATACACTTAGCAGGATTTACCTCTGCATAAACATTTTGATGGATAAGCTTATCTTTTGTCAGCACTGATAATGCCCTGATTGCAGCGGCCTTCGCCTGAACAATGCTCTCATCTATTGTCTTGGGGCCATGTGAAAGGCCGCATAGAAATACACCTTTCTTACTAAAGTCTACAGGCGTAAAGGTCATATAGTCTTCCTCTTCGAAGAAGTTGTATTCACCCAATGGCACTCCGAGAAGCCTGGAGAGGGTATTATTATCCCCACCGGGTATTATAGCGGCATTTAGTATAATTAGATCAGGCTTTAACTCAATTGTTTCTCCTGCCTTCATATCGCTTGCTTCTACCAGCAGGCCATTATCCTGGGAGATATGTAATCCTTTTTCCTCATCATACCGAATAAAGCTAACTCCCGCCTCCTGCGCCTTTCTATACTGAATATCATTAAGAAAGTAGGTTCTGATATCCCTATGTAAATGGTAAACCTTTATATCAGGATTAATCTCTTTCAGCTTAAGGGTATTTTTTATAGACTGAGAACAACATACACGAGAGCAATAAGGTCTTTCCTCATTTCTTGATCCAACACAATGGATAACTACAGCAGAATTGACACTTTTGAGCGCCGCGTCATCATTTTTTATCATCTCTTCGAGCTCTAACTGGGTAATTACCTTTTCGTTGTCTTTATAGAGATACCCCTGTGGAACATGCTCTGTTCCCCCTGTCGCAACAATTATTGTGCCATACTCAGTTTCATATTCGCCTGATGGCGTATTGATTCTGCTTGAAAATTGCCCCACACGTCCCTTTACTTCCTGTAACTCTGCATTAAAGATTACGTTTATCAATGGATTTTCATTAACCTCCCTTACAAGGTCATCAATGTATGCAGAGACATTCCCCCCTTTTGTACTATAAGAAAGACGGGCTGCATTACCGCCTAAGGTTTCAGTTTTTTCAGCTATATCCACAGGTATTCCATGAGATGATATACTTAAGGCGGCCGTCATTCCTGCCACACCACCGCCTAAAACAAGGCTTCGTTGTACAACGTCTCGTGTGTAAACCGCTAAAGGTTCAAGGCCTTTTACCTTGGCCACTATTCCCTTAATTTCTTCCTTCATTCTCTCGGTGGCCTTATCCTTTTCTCCAATATTGACCCATGCACATAGTTCCCTGGCATTTACCATTTCAACAAGAAATTTGTTTAGCCCAACCTGCCTGATCATGTTTTGAAATTTAGTCAGGTGACTACGATAACTGCAGGCAACCATTACAACCCTATTGATTTCTTTTTCTTTAATGCTTTTTTGAATTTCTTCCATTCCTTCGGAAAAGCAGGCATACTGCACAATCCTGGTGTCCTTAACCCCATCTAATGTGCCTGCAAATTCATGGAGCTGCTTTGTGTCTACCACCTTGGATATGATCCCTCCACATTCGCATACATACACACCAACCCTTGGCGGGATATTACTTACATCAAGTTCAGGCGGCAGGCTGCTTTTTTTAATCTCTGGTTCAGCGTCTGATAGAAAATCTGCTATCTCCATGGCAGCGGCCTGTGAATCTGCAACTGCTAAGGGCGTATCTTCAAGAGATTTAAAACTGCCCCCTACTGCAATGCCGGGTAATGCAAGGTTTGAGTGCTCCGGTAGTTCAGGAAATTTCCAGGAATTGAGCGTGATTCCAATAGACTCTGCTATGGTAACGCCATTTTGGGAAGGAATAAGACCCAGAGAGAGGACCACAAGGTCAAAGATCTCCTCATGGGTTTCTCCACCTGCTTCAGAAACATAATGGAGGGTAAGATTATGCGTGTCCGGGTCCTCAGTAATGGATGAGACATTGCCCCTTATAAACGTTATCCCGTTTTCTTGTGCCTCTGCAAAAACCTTCTCATGCGTTTTGGATATGGCCATGATGTCATTATGAAATATTGTAATGTCGTTTTCTGCATCCTTCTCCTGTGTGGACATGGCTGCGCGTATTGAATACATACAGCAGACAGAAGAGCAATATTCAAGACTATCATCGCCCGATTTTCTTGAGCCAACGCACTGGATAAAGGCAATCTTGTGGGCTATTTCCCCGTCTGATGGTCTCTTTACCTGGCCTTTTGTGGGTCCATAGATACTTACTAATCTATCCATCTGAAAGTTATCGATAACATTGGCCATCGTTCCATGACCAAGCTTTTTGGCCTCAGAAGAGCCGTAATGGGGCTCTACGCCAGGTGTTAGAACAATCCCGCCAACCTTTAGCTCCTGAATAGTCTCTTTGGCATCAAGATTTATGGCATCTGTGGGACACACATCTGCACACTTTGTGCATTCTTCACCCTTTATATGCAAACAGGTTTCTGGATCAATAGAAGGCTTATTGGGCACTGCTCCGGTATAAGGCATACCGATCGCATTCCTCGATCCTAAACCATAATTAAACTCACTCGGAACCTGCACAGGACATTCAGACCAACATAGCCCACAGGTTACACACTTGATTGGATCTACATAACGGGGAGTCCTCTTAATTGACACCGTAAATTTCCCTGGCTCACCTTCAATCTTATCAAGTTCCCCTAATGTTATTATCTCGATATTTGGGTTATTTGCTGCCTCCAGAAGTATTGGTGAAATTGCTCCGAGTGCAAAATTGTCTTCAGCAGTTCTATAGAGCTGGGTCATCTTGCCGCCAATATGCGGCTGTTTTTCCACCAAATACACCTTAAAATCAAGATCAACAAGATTCAAGGCAGCATGAACCCCTGCCACCCCAGCACCAACTACCAGTACCGACTTTATTTTTTTACCATCACTCATCATTTCAATCTCTCTCCTTCTATAATGAATTTGCAGGAAATATTCGCTGTTTTTTTATTCCAAAGATTATCTTTTCGATGCTCATCTATCACGTTAATTTACATCCTGTCAAGGGAAATGAGAAAAATTTTTTTACCAAAAGACCACCATATGCCAACTCTTAT
The DNA here is from genome assembly GCA_964611035.1 of uncultured Desulfobacteraceae bacterium. Taxonomy (GTDB): domain Bacteria; phylum Desulfobacterota; class DSM-4660; order Desulfatiglandales; family B25-G16; genus B33-G16. The sequence goes on along the minus strand of CAZSWT010000022.1, from coordinate 21,218 downwards.
CAACACATAGCGGAGACCTTTATATTAGAAACAATATTTATCACCCTACAAAAGAGGATGGCTTTTCTGAAGTAACTGCCCCTGTTGAATTTGAATAAAACCTGATAGCAGCACACTCATATCATTCAAGCCCCTATGGCATGGGATGCCTGTTTTTGCTGTTCAGTGCTTTGATTTTTATCCTGTAATTTTTTTATAAAATGAGGAAGACTTTCCTTTTTTGACTTTTCAAAAGGATATTTGTGGCAGAAATCAAGATAATATCGCAACCATTTCCAATAGTCAGAATGAAATCTTTTTGGGATTGCTTTTTGAATTAAAAGCGCGCCAAACTGAGTTTTTACTTCGGACAGGATTTAGATGATAATCAATCTGTCAATCTCTCTTATAATGTTAATCTTGTAGAGTTATCCAGCTAAAAATGACATAGAAAATTGAGATATTAGTTCTCAATATAATTTTAATTTGATATTAACATAGAAACTATATACTAACTGGTTAGCTGGCTATGCTAAAAAAGGGGAAAGCGCAATGACATTTTTGGTGATACTGGTTGTACTGTTTATTTCCTTTTTGGTGCTCAATCAGGCTCTTGAGCGTATGTACCAAAAAGAGAAAATTCCGCATCGTGCGACGCCCGAAAAAATTGGCATTTCCTTTGAAGAAGTTCACATTCCTGCCGAAAAAGGTAGCCAACTTTATGGTTGGTGGATACCGGTTTCACCCTTCGCGCCAACCCTGATCCTTGTACATGGCTGGGGGCGCAATGTTGAGCGTATGATGCCTTATATCAGTAAACTGCGCACTATGGGCTACAATCTGCTGGCATTTGACGCCCGCAATCATGGTAGTAGCACACCAGAAAAACATCCCACTGTCTGGACCTTTGCGCAGGATATCCGCGCCACCGTGCATTTTGTCATAGAGAGCAATCGGGTTTTATCTAAAAAAATCGGGATCATCGGGCTTTCGGTAGGCGGTGGCGCGGCCATCGACGCTGCAGGCCTGGATAAACAAGTCCAAAGCGTAGTTTCCATAGGAGCTATCTCACATCCGGTTGAAGTAATGAAATTAGAATTTCAAAAAAGGCACATCCCTTATTTCCCGCTAGGCTGGCTACTTCTTAAGTATATACAAATGCATTTTGGATTGAACTTTGAGCATATAGCCCCCATCAATAACATCTCGCAAGCCCAAGCGCATATCTTCCTGATTCACGGCGACGAAGATGCCACTATCCCACTCGCACAAGGGAAGGCGCTCAAGCAAGCCGGAAACCCCGAAAGGACTTTCCTGTGGGTTGTTCCTGGCAAAGGGCACAGTAACTGCTACACTCACCCTCAATTCTGGGAGAAAGTCCAGGCTTTTCTACAAGAGACAATTCCGATAACTGTTTAAACTGCCGGCTAAATCCGATTTAGAAATACCTGCTTAACAAAAGAAGAAGAAATTAAAGTGTAAAGGGGGACATCCTATAGTCCCCCTTTACAAATGATTTTAATCGGCCTTTAAGTGAGATAATTAGAAAATATACTCGGCGATGGATTGGTGAAAAAGGTATCTCAGAGCAAATTGAGTTCTTCCATCTTAATAGGGTTTCCTCCTCAATGGTCATTAAAGTCGATTTTGATCTTACCATGTCTATTCTCGCCCATAATCTAATTTGTCTCTTCGCCAGGGATCTGCCAGGATACTCACATAGTACAGACTTCACTCTTTTTAATAAGTTTCTTTCTATGAGTGGCAGTGTTGAGATAAAATCAGATGAGATTGAACTTAGCCGCCTGCGGCGGGACTTCTTTGACAGGATTAACAAGATTAACAAGATTTTTTTATTCTCTTTATATCCTGAACATCCTGTCTATCCTGTCTAAAAAAGGAAATTCCTATACAATTCGAGTTAAGATGAAGAAGAAGAGAAATTTACCTGCGCTACTTACCGTGATGGAACCATTTCAAAGAAAGACTATTTCTATTTTGGGAAATCGAAAACTAAACAACCCTCGTCTATAAGACGAGGGGTTCTATGTCGGGTTGATTAAAATCAACTGCTTTTGTCATGCCGGACTCGATCCGGCATCCAGAAGTCCCAGGAATCTTATTCCCTGGATTCCGGCTCTGTGGCCGGAATGACAGGCCGCCGGGCGACAACGTAAAACTTGCTTCGCCTGAAGACGAGGGGTTTCAACCATCCCCGAGAGGGACACTAATATTAACCGGTGATGCAATTTCATGATTTCTGTAATCATTGATAAAGGAAAATACGACTCAAAAAATGCTGGAATTTAGGGGTTCTTTTGGTATCATGAAAATCTATGATAATTTAATTATAATTTTATCATTTGGTGCAATGTAATTTGTAAATAAAAAATAACGAAGATGTGACAACTGCCATAAAGATGATAAAGAATATATTAAATCCATAAGCTTTGATAATCCATCCTGCTGAAATCGGAAATAACGCAGGGAGCATATTTCCTGCACCAGCAATTCCAGTGTAAAGTGCCCTGTTTTGGTTGTCCGAAACTTCGAGCAAAACGCCCTCTATTGAAATTGTATATAAAGAGTAAACAATACCCCCTGCAATAAAAACACAAAAAAACCCTGAAAAACCACTTAAGGCCATCACACATAAAGGAATAAACAGTGTCAACAGCACACTGCTGTATGATAAATACCGGTATCTAATTCTCTTTGAAATAAGAAACAGCAACATGCCTGTTACTACAACTCCAGTGACCTTAAATATTAGAAACCTGCCTATCTCGGAGCTACCGACCTGAAAATTCTCTTTGGCATACAATATTAGAAATGGAAATATGGCAACGCTTATACCAAGGGTGTTAACAAAACCAAGATAATATCTAAGTTTTGAATTTGATTGGATCTCCCCCCTAACGGCATTTAAAAAAGCCTTCAGCCCCTTAATTTTATAACCGGATGCCACTGTTTCTTTAATCCGCCAAAAACCAATGGATGCAAGGCCGAGAAAAACTGCAGCAATAAGCAACATAAATGTATAATTTTCCGGAAACTGACGAGACATTAATACCCTGCGTGCAAAAAAGGCTGAAATCAAAACTCCGGAGCCAGTTAATACCTGGCTTATTGAAAAAAATGACTTTCTGGAATCAGGCAAAACCGACTTACCTAAAATATCAGTGTAACTAATGTTGGCGAAAGCCCCGCTAAAGGAAAATATAGTGATAAGAATAAAGATAAACAAAATACGCGCATCACTACTCAATGATACAGAAAAAAATAACAACAGAGACAAACCTGCAAGGGATGCAATCCTCGAATTAATTCCAAATAAAAGGTACTTCTTTTTAAAGGTCTTATTTTGCAGATAAGGCGAAAAAAATAGCTGGGTAAAACTTGATCCTCCCAGCATAATGGCTGCTAACACACCTATATGTATTGAACTGCCGCCTGATTCAATCAACATTGATGGAATTATAGTGTCAACATCCATAAAATTCTTCGCCAGGGCTAAAAAAACGGCATGCATTAAAAATGAATAAAAATTATGTTTGGAAACTGATTTGCTTAAATTCATTTGGTCTAAATTAATCTGTTTTTCTTTCATTCCATACTTTCATTAAGATTACCCTTGTTTTTTCCTAACTTTCATTAACCAATGGTATTCCTGATTATCATAACATTTACGAAATTTTCTTGAAAATAAGTTTTTACCTTTGATGGCATGTATTGTTTTCACAGAGATCAGGGTGTTGTTAAAAAATACCTCACATCCTTCCATATAATCACCCACCCTGACTTGCGCAATACTCATTCTCAAACTCCTTAACATAGTTCAATGCCCATATGCTTTTGCTAAACAGAGCAGCGCAAAATAAACCCAAATCAAAACGGCAATTTTTCGGATCTATTTCTATTGAACCGACAAATAATATGGTTTAAACTTAACGTTGAAAATGGTTTGAGAATCCATGAGCGCAAAGATAATTATCTTTGATGTTCGAAGATATCGTTCAGAGAATTGAATCCGGAACTAAAGTTATTGAAACGGATCATCCCAATAAGGATAAGTATCCAAACCAAAAAATTCGGATTAGTGGGTGGAGGAAATATGCCGCTCAGTATATTGACGAGAGCATGAAACTGCTTTAAAGAGCCAATTCTCTTAAACAGATAGGACTTCAGAAAATTGATTCATTGCATATCGCCTGTGCGATTCTTTCTGGATATGATTATTTTCTGACAACAGACGACAAGGTTTTAAAACGAGAAAACGAAATAGATCGTATCAATAAAGCGGGACGCCCTTAAGGTTCTAAGTTTCCTTTGTGATAAGAAAGTGATAAGTGCTAATGCATGCCAAGATTAGCCCGACTTTATTCACCCGGTGTTTTACATCACATTTTGGATCAGTCAGGCGTATCGGAATTATAGTGCTGCTGGGGTTGGATACTCGTTAGAGAGGGACGAGATAACTAATAGCGAAAACAATTATCAGTTGATAGAGCAAGATTCATAGAAATTTAAGGGCGTCCCGCTTTACGCTTTACTCATTCTTAAAAGAATAAGGCCATTTAGGTTGATTTGCGTGGCCCCGGCCAGATGAATATATGCATGCTTTGTACATACATGAATGCTTTTTTAGCCAGAAATGTAAAATTACTTGTAATCTTTCTGTATATCATTCAAATTATGGAGCTATATAGTTCTATAGAATAACTTGTTAAAAATCTAAATAAAAGTAAAAATAAGCATACAAGATATGGGATTATTTGCGGTACTCGAGCATGGGGATCCTGATCTGCAGCTCGACAATTTTTACAATATATGGTATCTTTTTTGCGCTTTTAAAAACTATTTATTTCAACTTGAATTTTTTTAATCAAACTGAAGTAGATCGAACATATTTATAGCAATTATCAAACGATCAGATTTTAAATTACGTTTGATATTGGTGCAAGGCAATTTTGCCTGCTAATCAATGGTTGGAAGCATTTGGAATTTGACGATTGATGACCGATAGAAGCCAAACAGTAGAGTACCCACATTTAACATGGCCCTCTTCCGGTTGGTGGTTTACAGTGATCGGAGCCTTGGCCGGTTTGGTTATCTTGGTATTTCCATCGATCACCGAATTGGCTCTATCGCACAGGGTGGCTATTGCTCTATTGTTGTTATTGATTCCCGCTTTCTTCATCTTAATTGGGTACTTTATCCACGTGGCAACCGTCTTCTGTCGTCGGGCTAATTACTTCGAGACTCATCTTTCTAATATCCAAGCACTCACAGAGAAACTTATAACAGCACAATCAATAATAAGTGATCTAATTTATGAAAGACAGAATAGAAACGCGTACACGATATCATATTGCTATTGTTACAACGACCGTACATTTATCGCCCTCAGGAAGAAGCATGGAGTGAGCCTTGGTGTAGGATTAAAAGTCACTGTTGTTGAGCCTGAGACAGGTTCAGTTATAGGCAATTTCCGCGGAATAAAAGATGACAATGATCATTTACTGTGCCAGAATGACGGCTATATGGACGCTCTCTGGCTCGGAAATGTTAGACAACATGGAAGCCAGCACTCAGAAGCGCCTCCTGAGGCACTGGCTATTGTAATCTCCAGCACAATGGGTGATAAAAATGAATAACATCACAAAACGCTTAGAAGGACGTGTGGCAGCCATACTTAACTCAAAAGAGCTCGTGATTAATATCGGGGATCAGCACGGTGTTCGTCACGGGATGAAGTTTGCCGTGTTGGCTGAGAGCGAGCTTGAAGTCCGTGATCCAGAATCAGGCAAACTCCTCGATACCATCGACCGCGAGAAAGTTAGGGTGGAAGCTTCCGAAGTCCGGAAGAAGATCAGCATTTGCAGAACGTATCGTATCAAAAAGATACCAGCAGGGCCTCTTGCCAAGGGGGCGCTCGGAATTATTTCTTTGGCCGAGCTATCTCGTCCTCCAAGAGAAATTCCAGAAACGCTTTCGATTCATGACTCTTCCATCCTGCCACCTCTTCCTGAAGAAGAGAGCTACGTGAAGATTAAGGATAGGGTAATACAGGTTGCGGACGAATAGCTTCCAACATGTTGGTCCAGCTGGCGCTGTACCGCTGCCGCTCGTTCCTCGCTCTGGCGGCCCAGCGCAGCTGACCGGGGCGTTAGCTGTAAGAAATTAGTGGAAGGATTTATGACGATAAACGATAACATCATTTCTGAACGCCTTATTAAAAAAGGAAAAGAGTTATTTAATGCACCTCCCCAGTTGGTCCAATTTACAAAGGACAAGAATGCAGATAATCTCCTTAATGAGATTGAAAAATATCCCCACGCCTTTGTGCTTGCATGTGTTATGGATAGGCAATTTAAGGCAGAACTGGCTTGGTTAATTCCATATCGGTTCGCCTCAAAACTCGGCGATTTTAAGTTTTCAACCATCGAAAGACTCTCTCTGGAAGATGTTAAAAATCTAATGACCAAACCAAAGGCACTTCACCGATTTCCTGATAAAATGAGCCAGAACTTTTTCGATGCCATTGTTACAATTCAGGAAAGATACAATGGCAACGCCGCCCAGATCTGGGATAATAGACCATCCAGCGCCAAAGTTGTATATGAGTTTCTTCAGTTTAACGGAGTTGGACCAAAAATAGCAACTATGGCAGCAAATATACTGGCACGTGACTTAAAGATTCCGTTCAGTGACTATTTTTCTATTGACATATCTATAGATGTTCATGTCCGGAGGGTTTTTGTAAGATTGGGATTGGTCAACGATGGGGCTACTGTGGAAGAAATCATTTATCGAGCGCGATCCCTTTATCCAGAGTTCCCAGGCCTTATGGATTTACCTACCTGGGAAATAGGACGTAATTGGTGTAAACCCAAACAACCAAATTGCAAAGACTGTTATATGAAAGACCTATGTCAATATAACAGGAACAGTTAACAATCGGCTGAACACGGACTGGCAAATCCGCTGCGCTCCTTTGCCAGCCGGTTAGCCGCAGCGTTATTTTTTTAAGAGAAATCATGTATCTGCTCAATAAACTGGGGCAGTTGCATGAAAAAGGCACCGCAGAGACGCAAAGGACGCAGAGTAAAATACTTTTTCCTTTGCCGTTGAGAGGACGGCAAATGAAAATCAATTTCTTTCCAGGAGGATAGGTCTTTTTGTTTTTCGCCCTCTCAGCGAAAAATAAAAAAAGGTTGTCCTTTGCGTTCTCTGCGGCTTTGCGGTGAAAATAAAGCTGGAAGATCTCATTACCCCTATTTATTGAGCTATTACGAAATTATGACTATTCCTGCCAGAATTTCCGAGCTAATTGAACGTTTCGACCGAAACCTGGAGGCTTACAAGCAGGGCAAATATAATGAAACCCAGGTGCGTCTCGAATTTATCAATCCCTTATTCGAAGAATTGGGCTGGGACATCACCAACAAACAGGGCTATGCCGAGGCCTACAAAGAAGTGGTCCATGAGGACGCCATCAAGGTAGGCGGGGCTACCAAGGCGCCTGATTATAGCTTTCGCATAGGTGGCGTCCGTAAATTTTTTCTTGAGGCCAAAAAGCCATCGGTTGATATCAGGGAAGATATCCACCCGGCCTATCAGTTGCGCCGCTACGCCTGGAGCGCAAAGTTGTCTCTCAGTATCCTTACTGATTTTGAAGAGTTTGCAGTCTATGACTGCCGTGTTAAACCTGTCAAGACAGATAAGGCTTCTCATTCCCGTATCCTTTATCTAACATACACCGACTATACGAATCGATGGAAGGAAATAGCAGATATCTTCTCTCGTGAGGCGATCCTGAAAGGCTCGTTTGATAAGTATGTTGAGTCAAAGAAGACCAAGCGGGGAACCGCTGAGGTTGACACTGCCTTTTTACAGGAGATCGAGCGTTGGCGCGATCTTCTGGCTCGAAACATTGCTCTACGGAATCCTAACCTCACACATCGGGAACTCAACTTTGCCGTCCAGCGCACCATAGACAGGATCATTTTCCTGCGAATCTGCGAAGATCGCGGAATTGAAACTTATAGCAGGCTTATGGCCCTGCAAAACGGCACCCAGATCTACCAACGCCTGTTTCAGCTTTTCCGCCAGGCTGACGACCGATATAACTCCGGGCTTTTTCACTTTCGACCTGAAAAAGAGCGCTCTGAGGACAGCCTCGACAATCTCACCCCTGATCTGAGTATCGACGACAAGGTACTGAAAAATATTCTCAAGAACCTCTACTACCCGGACAGCCCTTATGAATTTTCTGTTCTTCCTGCTAACATTCTCGGTCAGGTTTATGAACAATTCCTGGGAAAGGTCATTCGCCTTACCCCTGCTCATTATGCAGTAGTTGAAGATAAGCCGGAAGTTCGAAAAGCGGGTGGCGTTTACTATACTCCCACCTATATCGTGGATTACATCGTTAAACAGACAGTGGGAAAGTTAGTTCAGGGAAAGAAGCCAGGGCCACGTGGAGCGGTCAGCAAATTAAGGATTCTTGATCCCGCCTGCGGATCTGGTTCCTTTCTTTTAGGAGCGTACCAGTTTCTACTCGATTGGCATCGTGATGAATACATAAAGGACGACCCCCAAAAATGGACCACCGGGCGTACTCCTCGCCTCTACCAGACCGACACCGGCGAATGGAAACTGACCACCGACGAGCGCAAACGTATCCTTCTTAATAACATCTACGGTGTGGATATTGATCCTCAAGCCGTGGAGGTCACTAAGCTTTCATTGCTGCTCAAGGTGCTGGAAGGAGAGGATGAGCAGACCATCTCCCAGCAGCTTGTATTGTTCCACCAGCGTGTCCTGCCCGATCTGGCAAACAACATAAAATGCGGCAACTCCTTAATTGGACCGGACTTTTACAAAGGCCAACAAATGTCCCTCCTCGATGAAGAAGAGATGTACCGCATCAACGCCTTTGACTGGAAGGCCGAGTTCCCGGAGATCATGGCGCCAGGTGGATTTGATGCCGTTATTGGTAATCCGCCATATGGGGCCTTTGCAGATGAAGGGCAACAACTTTATTACCGCAGTCATTTTGAAACTTGTCAGTTAACAGATGATAGTTTTGTACTTTTTATGGAAAAGGCATCTTCTATACTAAATGAAACTGGTCTTTTCGGAATGATCGTCCAGTCCGCTTGGGTATCAGCTCCATCAATGAAGCCCTTCCGAGAATTTTTCTCACTTCGATTCAAACCAGTAGAATTTGCGTCCATGCCTTATGATGTGTTTGGTGCTTATGTAGACACAGTGATCGTTATTGCCGAAAGGGCTGATAGCAATAGTGCTTTGGTAAGTGTGAAAAAGGCTCCTGTAAATCTTGTGGTTTTTCCCTTAAGGCATAAAATCCATTCTGTTGAAGAATTTGCAGACTACACTAAAAACGCTGATGCCGCCAAATGGATCAAGAAAGACCGAAACGAATTTCTCATTACACTGTCGGATATTGAGCAGGATATAACCAACAAGGTTACCAGAATAGGAGGAAAGCTATCAGATGTTATGGATATTCAGCGGGGTGTAACCCCTTTTCACAATACCCCTGAAAAGCCGAATACTAATCCCTACTTGGCTTTTAAGGGAACGGTAAGGCGTTACAGAATAAAGAAAGGCGAACGGGTATTCATTCGATATGATGAGACACTTGCTGAATTTAAGCCGTATAAGTATTTCAACGGGCCTCGATTGCTCTTGCGTGAAATTATAAGCCGACAATTCCAACTCCAAGCGGTATATGTTGACGAAGATTTCATTACAAATAAATCTATGCAAAGTCTTTTGCTCACGGACGAGTCATATAGCATTTTCTACCCCTTAGGAATAATAAACAGCAAACTCCTTTCTTGGTACTTCTTAGCAATTCACAGTGTAGGACGAAGAGACGATTTTCCTAAGATCGTATTAAAGCAAACGAGGGAATTGCCATTCAGGGCAATAAATTTTAATGACCCCACTGACAAAGCTCAACATGACCGTATAGTTTCCTTAGCTGAAAGAATGTTGGATTTGCATAAACAACTGGCCGAGGTCAAAGAAGCCCAAACCAAAACTGTACTCCAGCGCCAAATTGAGGCCACTGATCCACAGATTGATCAGATGGTTTATGAGGTATATGGATTGACTGAGGAAGAAATTAAGATTGTGGAACAAAGTATACAATAAAAGGAGCAGAGTCCATGAAACTCAGAGAAGGCGTCTAACCACTGGGATTTGCAATAACAGTTTACTTAACCAAGCTGCCAAGTATAAGATAAATAAGAATAACCAACTGAGAGAATAAGAAACAGAGTAATCAATGAAAGATTTTTTTATCAGCTATAACAAAACCGATATTCTTTGGGCAAAAGGTCTCGGAGAGTACTTACATGAGGCTGGATACTCATATGTAATGCAGGAAACAGATTTTCAGCCCGGCTCAAATTTTGTCTTAGAGATGGATAAGGCAACAAAAGTAGCCCACAGAACAATCTCAGTTTTATCGCCTGACTATTTAGATGCACTGTACACACCTCCCGAATGGGCTGCGGCATTTGCAAAAGATCCTACAGGCGAAAAACGATTGCTTATTCCTGTTAAAGTAAGAGACTGTAAATTGACCGGTTTGCTCGCCCAAATTGTTTTTATCGATCTCGTTGGGCTAAATGTTAAGCAGGCACAAAAGGTATTTTTGGAGGCAATTCAAGCCTTAAATGATCAGAGCTATGATATAAGAAACAAAATTTTACCAAGAAGTTCAGAGCATGAGAAAAAAACCAAGTTTACATCAGAGAGGGTAGAACCAACGACATTCATGAATATTGCCGGCAACAGGAACGTACAGGTTGCAGGCGATTACATAATCACTACAAAACGACCAGAACAAAAGATATTGCCACCACCTGATAGTATTGGAGCCGATCCCTTATTGAAACAACGTATTACGACACTCTTTAATAAGATTGGTGAGCAAAGAGAAAAGAGGTTTGGCAAAAGAGCATACAGCGTCTTGTATAGCAACTTTAAAAAAGACTGGGGCATTAAAAACAACAAATACATTATCATATGGACTTGGCCAAAAGAATGTGCACCAGCGATCATTAGATATTTAGAAGTCAAATACAGCAACACAATTCAAGGAAGAATCGAAAGAGCAGCAAGCATGAAAGGATATATCCACACAAGACCTCAACTTTACAAAAAGGAAATAGAACTCCTGGAGCATCTGGGGTTGAACATGAAAAGCCAAAAACTTCGAATGCTTCTAAAAGATTATTTTGGTGTTTCATCTCATACTCAACTCTCGCACCTACACCACTGGCAATTGGTCTGTTACCTTGAAGGACTGGTAAAACAAATAGAAGAGACCTGAAACCCAACCTTATTCATAAAGCAGTGCCAATATGGAGACATAATGAAATCAAAAAGTCACGGGTGTGGAAGAAAAGGCTCATACCTATTTTATTCCCAGAGAATATTAAAATCGGCACCCCCCTCACCGCAGACTTTGTAGAAAGAAGGAGCTGGCATTTTGTGGAAGAACTGGCTAAAGAGAGAAAGACATACCTTGCCTTTCGAGTTTAGCAATTTCAAGGACAGCCTCCTTCTGCTTAAATCTCCTCACGATTTTTTAAAGAGTTTGAGAGCCTATAGATAATGAAAGAATTGTCAGAAAAGAAGTTTTCTAAATATCTTGGGACAGCATACCTAACTCTTGAATGTAGGGGGAGAAATCGATAGACTCTGAACAGGTATTATTGAAAAATAAGAAAAGTGTCCCTGGAACTCTCGAATAGGTTCAACATCAGGGCTCATCTTGCTATTTCATAGGCTTAAAAGGCTATAGCTATTCTTCTCGATGCTCAATCTTTAATTAATGAAGGGAGAAAAATATGGCAACTACAGGAGAGAAACCAGGTAAAGGCACATATGTGTGCAAAAACTGCGGTCAATCAGTGGTGCTTGATGATGATACAGATACTCTGCCACCTTGCCCGAATTGCAGTGGTACAGAGTATACACCGTAGAAATTACATTTGGTCGGCCTTGACTTTGGACAAAGGGATAACGTCTTTGAGAAATCCGTCTATGGCAATGGGCTGAACAAGGACTGAGAACTTACCCTAACAAAAGGAGATTGTTATGCCAAAGAAATACAAAGGATTTACCCTGAAAGAGCACCAAGACTCAGGTAAAAAGCTCGAAGATATATCGGAATTCTTTTTAGATTTATCAATCAAACTACAACGCTCCTACGGAAAAACATCCAAAACCATAGTGGAATCAGCTAAACTCATAAAAAATATCCGAACCTCAATCCAAGAGTTACAAGACCAAATGGAAGACAGATTGGCAAACGAGCATCCTAACCTTTCTGATTCTGAAGTTGTTTGGTATTACCATCAAAGGCCAAGGTCACAAAATGTTCTGAAATTCCAAGATTAATAAGCAATGCTTTGGTAAACTCATTATCAGAATGAGGGTTCAGGCCTTGCCAGGCTGTTGCCCGAGTATATTTTTTGAGTTTTTATTAATAAGTCTTTCCTGGGTAACCACTATAAGTTATTAATTTTATTGAAGCACAATTTATTGTAAACGAGAAGTATGTCTCAAATTTGGGTTTGGGCAATAGCTTGGTGACATAGGACAAAATGAAGAACTGGCCTAACGAATCATTCGAGCCGACCATGGTACAGCTTCGCTTCACCAAACCGGCTCAATTAGGGCGTAAGATTGGACACACCTCTATTTTTCGATTTTGCAAACAAATTTGAGTACCTATACAAGCATCATGTTTCACCTTGCTTACATCCACTCCTACCATCAACAGATCTGGCTGCTGAACATAGCCTTTACTTTTCTTCTGATTTCTGGCATAATATTTTAATCTCATGGGACATACCTCCTCTTATTTGTTGTAATTTTTTTATCCATTATATATGAAGTTGTGTCTCCATGGGGTATTCATATAACTTATGATCCCTTATGCGAGATTACGTACTAAAGCCAGAAAGAGTTTTAAGTGGTAAACGGAATATTTAAAGATCTATTAAGAGAACTGGTTTCACAGGCATTAGGCGCACCTGGTGGTGTTGACGCTCTAAAGTTTCGCGCTGCCCATGAAGACCACTTAGACGAGCTGGATAAGTTGGGGGAAAGCCATTACATGGAGAAAAAAGATAATAAATATCAATTGAGCTTACTGGCTTTGTCAGAGTTCAAAAACGAAGATCAGAGGGTCGAAAGTATTCTGTATAGGTGTAGTCACATATTCTCAGTATTGCGTAGAATCTATAAACAATCTCCGGGCGCAACAATAGGTTTGGATCAATTAGTCAAGGAAGTAGATTTACCAGAGAATCAAGTAAGAAAAGGGTTAGTTTATCTAACAAAAGTTCCAATTTGGGGTGGATACAGTACTGATTTATTGAAATCATCAAACGTATCTGTAACGCCTAGCGAAAGCATTCTTAAATACAAAACGTTTGATGACGTTATATCTCAACTTCGCCAATGGGCTAAAACATCTATTTTTAGATCTAATGTCTTGACTGAGCAAAATAAAGGTATTTCACTTTTTCTTCAGGAGATTGATCGAAATGGTACTAAAACTTCTCTAAGCATACCTAGCTGGCATTGCCATCTTAATTCGACTATCCAATTGCTAATGGAAGAAGTTTATTATGGCCTGCACAAGGAAATGAAGGCCTTACCTTCTATGGGTCTTAGGGCAGTGATTGATGTTGTCTGTAATGATTTAGTAGGAGATATTGGTGACTTTGCGCGGAAACTAAGCCAATTGGAAAAAGAGAAACATATAACCCCAAAGAATAAGGAAATACTAGAAAACGTACTTGAAGTCGGTCACGCATCAGCGCACCGTGGATATTTGCCAGAATTAGAAGATCTACGATCTGTTCTTGATATAGTCAATCATCTACTAAAAGAGGTGTATGTATTGGGTATTGAATCAAAGCGGCTAAAAGCACTGACGCCAAAGCGGGAGCGAAAGAGACAGTGATGATTGGAATCTAACAATGGGATGATCTAGGTCAAAGCTGCCGCTTTGCCCGCCGCTTATGCAGCCCCTTAGGTCTATTTCACTAGGAAAGAGGTGTAGAGGATGATGACACAAGAAAAAAAGAAGCTAATATTCAACGCAATTGAGTCCTATACTATTCTTAAGGATTTGTTTACTCAATTCAAAAAAATGTGTACAGAATTTCTGGCGAAAGAGAATGCTTTCAAGCTTGGCATCCAAGATTCAAATGATGTAAGCTTCAAATTAACTGCATTTGATTCAACCATCTTCGCTACATTTTCGATGGTGTTTAGTTCCGAGGATACTGCTCATGGCAAAATTACCTTTGAAAGGTTTATAGAAGATGATGACAATGAAGAAATTTGGGTGCTGTATTTTGACCAACAGGGGAATCTAAGGGAAAGCTTAGCACAAAAGATGAGCCTTTATAGTATTACTGATAGCAAATGCTTTGAGTATATCATTCTCAATTTTTTGGAGAATTATTTGCATTTGCCCTGTTTTAAAGCTCATGAAGGATCGAGAGAATAAGCACTATATAAGGCATGAAGACGGTGCAGGAAGCTGGGCGGATGAGTCCAGACTTTATGTTGTTTTAAGAGATTTAGGGTAAATATGAGTAATTTTTTAAATATTGATAGTGTGCGATTATTTATAGTCTTGATTTTTCCTGGACTTATTTCAATGAAAATATACCGGCTTCTTATGCCTGCTCGGCCGGTTGATTGGAGTAATGCATTAGTTGAAGGATTATTTTATAGCATAATAAATTTTGCTATATTTCTGCCTCTGGTTATACCAATTCATCTAAATAACTTCCCATCTGATCATCCAATATGGTACGCTATTTGTGGAGTGGCAATTCTCTTGGTGGGACCAATTTTATGGCCGATAATTCTTACACAAATATTTCGCTCAAAGTTATTTATAGGAAGGTTGCAAATTCCATATCCAACATCTTGGGATTATTTTTTTGATAAGAGAGAGCCTGTGTTCATATTGATCCATCTTAATGATGGAAAAATGATAGGAGGCTATTTCGGCACTGATTCCTACGCAACCTCATTTCCAAATCACGGCGATATTTATTTACAATCAGTATTTAAGGTCAACGACGATGGTACATTTGATGAGCCTATTGAGGATACTAAGGGGCTATTAATCAGAAAGGAAGAATATACTTGTTTAGAAATATTTAATGTCCCCCAACAACAAGAGGGAGGAAAGCAATGAGTGATAAAGAAGAATCAAAAACAAAAAGAGTCACAGGCGGGTATAAACCTCTTAATGAAGGCTACCAGCCTAAATATGTTAAGAAGGGGTATAAACCTACAGGACAAGAGGACACTACACCTCCCAAGCCTCCAAAAGGAGGAACTGGAAAGAGTTCTGGAAAAAAAGAGTAAGTAGGTGATACGTCTCATTTGGGCATTGTATATATAAAAAATTTCGAACCTTCTAAGTAACCGCAACGTAAATCACTGCTTTTTATAAGAAGCCTATTTTGCAGTCTCCTCTGGACATAGTACAATCTGAAGTGGTCGGAAGAAAACATAATTTTTGTGAAAAGTGGAGATCTGACTCCAGCTCACATATATAGGCTTTTCTTATATTTGCCACACTGAAGGCTTAAAATATTTGGCCTGCTGAGGAAATGGACAAAGAGACGTATTTGCTGAGGCACAATACTTTATATGAAGCTTCTAACTTTTTGATTTTCTTATCGATTTTAGGGATATTACATTTCAGAGACGTAAAGCATTACGTCTTTTAGGGCATATAATATTTATGATGATGTTAAACGCTTGAATTCAGGAGCAAAAGGAGAAGAAGATGGATCATTATTACGTAAATGACAACGCTCAGTCGACTGGAGAGCATGAGGTACACAAAGAAGGCTGCCCGTACTTTCCTACCAACAGGACATATCTTGGGTACTTTTCGAATTGCAGAGAGGCGGTTCAGAAGGCAAAAACAATTTATTCAAATGTTGACGGATGTTATACGTGTTCGCGACCTTGTCATACAAGGTAGCCAGCGTTTAACAAATAAAGGATTAGTTCCGAGTCGAGGAACGAGTGCTCGGAACTAATCCATGGTTCAAGAAGCCGCGGTCAAAATTTGAATTGACGAAATATAAGAAATCACAATATGTAGATAAAGGGAAATGGTTAAAAACCACAATATCTTGTGGTTTGGAGGCGGATTAGAAATTGAGTACTGACAACCTAAAATGATGTTTCATGATAAGTTGAAATTACATTAAATAATGATATTTAGTCAAGAGTTATAATATGTAATATTTGCGGAATTAATTACCTGCCGCGTAGCGGCTTACTTGAACAAGGCGCTCCACCTGACCGTTATTCCGCTGCCGCTTCATAGCTGCAGGTGAGCTTTGTCGAGACTCCCTTTTATAAGAGAGCTTATGGTACAACTCCAAGACAGAATTCAACTATTACAAAACAAGCTACAGAAGAAAGAACTCTCCGCCGCTCTCTTGTTCTATTCACGCGACATACTCTATTATACTGGCACGGCGCAGCCATCATACCTTGTGGTTCTCCCAGAAGACTATTTCCTTTTTGTGAGAAGCGGTTTTGAATTTGCTCTAAACGATGCATTCATTCCAAAGGAGAAAATAAGAGAAGAGCGCAAATTAGAGACTATTTACCAGAGTGTATTTCACAATTCACGAATGAATAAGAAGATCGGGACTGAATTGGATATCCTCCCCGCAGATCAATTTTTTAAATACAGGGAGGCCTTTCCCGGCTATAAATTTGTCAATATATCACCTGTCATCTTAGAACAAAGAAAAAGGAAGGATGCCTCAGAAATTGCCAGAATCAAAAAGGCTTGCCAAGCAATTCATATGGGACATAATGCAGTTTTGGAAACTTTAAAGGAAGGAATAACAGAGCTTGAACTTGCTGCTGCTGTTGAAAACGCTCACAGACTGGCCGGACATGAAGGAATATTTTTCATTCGACAACCTGATTTTTTTATGAGCAGAGGCCCTATATCGTCCGGACCAAATCTTTTCAAGATGAGCGGAGTCGTCTATACGATAACCGGGGTGGGCTTGAGTCCATCAGTCCCAGCAGGACCTTCCAGAAGATCAATTTCAACGGGAGACCTGGTTATTGTTGACATCCCGACATTGGTAGACGGCTACCATGCCGACCAGACAAGGAGCTATATTTTAGGGAAGGCCGATGAAAAAATTGAAACCTTGTATAGTCATCTAAAAGAGACAGCTGATTATCTCATACAAGCTATTAAACCGGGATTGAAATGCCATGAAATCTATCGAATGGCAATAGAAAAATCGAAAGATCTCAGGGTTACCGATACTTTCTTAAATTTTGGGAGAGGAAGAAAGAGTCGTATGATTGGGCATGGTATCGGATTAGAATTAAATGAGCCGCCTATTCTCTCTATGTACGATGATTCTGAAGTTTCTGATGGTCATGTCGTTGCTGTAGATATGCACATGATGGATGAGAATATTGGAGTTGTTAAATTGGAAGATATGATTCTGATCACTGATAATGGAAATGAGATTCTGACAAAAAGCCCAAGAGATCTTTTCGAGGTATAAATAATGTATTTCTGGAAGAGAGCCTAACAAGGCAAATACAGCCGACAGCTTACCGCTGCTGCTGATTTGCGACGTTAAAATCTGGATTGCTGGCTCATATTACTATATTAAAGAATAGGAGTTCAAAATGAGGAAATTATTTATGTCATTTTTTTTGATATTTATTTTTTTACTAATTAATTCTTGTGCGTCTTCACTTAATCCAAGAAATATGAAAATAGAATTAGATCATTGTTCATATATACATCCATTTATAAATGAATATGAGCCAGGAAGTATATTTTTGTTTAATCCAAATGGATCACCTAAATTGGATCTAATTTATACTTATGAATGGAGAAGAAAAGCGCTTGATTCCAATGAGGATCGTAGGGGCACACCAGACCTATTTTACAAATGGCCTCTATCAAGTTTTTCATATATAGAGTCTTCTTATAAAGGCTTGGGGACTTTTGCTGATTTAATCTTCATCGAAGTTGAAGCAGTTGCTTCAAGTATATCAAGCGTTGGATTAATAGTTAGTAAAGGATTTGAATTAGTGCCTAAAATTTCACATCAAACTCTCTTTTTTGAATGGAAAGAAAATGATCTTAAAGAATATAATAAATTTAAGGATATTTTATATAAAAGAAAAGGCGAAAAAGAAGGAACACTTGTTATTTTGGCACGTTTAGGAAAGGCAGAATCTGGCAAGTATAGTATTATGTTTAAAGATGATATAAGAGCTCAAATAAAAGAAGGTATCAAGGCAAAGCTTAATTTTTATGGGGGTATCTTAAATACTAATCAAATAGAGGTTACAGGAACTCCCGAAAGGCCCTTTCCATGTAAATGGTGTCTATTTAGAATTGATTTAGAATAAGAAAACGTAATATTTTTATGTTTAAATGTTTATGCCAGTAACTTTTAACTTGGAATTCCCCGTTGCTTGCAACGGGGATGGATCAAAGATCAACAACTTTTAACTCTTATAAGTGCTTCTTTAATAGGGGATCCTCGTGCAGAAATTGCTTTAAATGTTTTGCCCTTTTTAATCAGCTTATCCTATGCCATGAGCCTCCCCAGAGCAGGTTTTGTTAAAATCTACAAGAAACATAACCTTGCTCTTTCAGCCGACAGCTGAACGCTGCGGCTGAAGAGCCCGTTAGCTCTGACTCAAGAGAAGAAGGGATAAGAAAAATATGAAAAAAATATGCATTATATTCGCGATCTTCTCTATACTGTTTTTTGTTTTTGAAACATATGCTGAAGAAAATATCATTAGATTGATATGCAAATACTCACATACCATTGATGCGGACGGCAAAAGTAGCAGCACTTCAGGTGAGGACCTCGTCACTGTCACTTACTCGAATGATGGAAAGGCGATAATAAAAAAACAAGGACTCGGTGCACAGTTCAGCGGTACAATTACCGACGAAGAAATAAAGGGCAATACAGAATACAAAATATCAGAATCTACAATACAACAAACTATTGTGATCAATAGATACACTGGTAGTTTTGAAATAACTTTCAAAATAATTGGCTCAAAAGGTGGCCTTGTTTATTGTGGAAGCTGTGAACCAGTAGAAAATAACAAATTTTAAAACAAGAGCTAACAAAAAAATTAACCCGACCGGCTGAAAAGCTCGCCGGCCGGTTATTTTCACCGTTATGAGCTCGATCCTTTTATTTAAGGTTTTGAAATATGCCAATACCAGATAAAGATGAACTTTGGGCAAAACTCGAAAAGACCGGAGAATCAGAAGTAAGAATCAAACTTGCATCTGGCGTTTATGGTAAACGGAAAATTCCACTTATAGAGGAATGGCTGAGACGAAAACAAGAGCGGAGTTCAAAAATGTCTGTATATGAAGAGGCAGTAGCTTTTGAACGTAAGGTGGCATCTATTTTCAGGGCTTTGGGGGCAAAAGTCGAACATGATATCTCCTTGGCTGGGAATCAGATAGACATATTGGTATCCGAAAAAACGCCGTCAGGTTCCGTTATTAAATCAGCTATTGAATGTAAATATTATTCAAGACCCGTTGGTGTTGACCTCGTTAATTCACTCGCCGGTCTTTCAGTCCTCCTGAAGAACCGAGGACTTATTGATAAAGCATTGTTAGTGACCCGTTCCGGTTTTACGCGGTCGGCAAGATCAGCGGCCAAAGAACATGGAGTCGAATTGTACGAAATAGCTGACTTAGAACAAAGAGTAGCTGGCAGAGAGAAGCTTTTTGCTGAAGCGGATGCAGAGATAGGGAAACAACTTGCAGAGCAAGCTGAGAAACCCGTAACACAAAAACCAAAACGTATTTTTGTAGTAATGCCTTTTGATCCAGAATTCAACGACATATATATACTAGTATAAGGTTTCATCAAAATATTTACAATTTAATTTAATGCCAAATCGAACTTTTTCCAACGATGAACAACAGGCTCGGCATTGATTTCTGCAATGCCTTTGAGGATTCTTTCTTTCAGTTCTTGTTTTGATTCAACACGGATATGCTTTAAAAAAGTTCTTGAGATCTTTGAAAAGAATGTCTCGATTAGATTAAGCCAAGATCCATGTTTGGGAGTATGCACATAGATAAATCGGTTTGGCTTGGTTGAAAGATAAGCCATAGTTTCTTTTGATATATGAGCAGAGTGATTATCCAAAATGACGCGTATAGTGTAATCTTTTGGATAATATTGATCCATTTCCTTTAACAATGAAATAAACTCCCTGCTCCGATGGCGATCATGGACTTGGGCAATGACATGGCCATCATGTAGATCCAGAGCAGCTAAAAGCGACACCGTTCCGAGCCTTTTATACTCATAGTCTCGCCCAATTCGAGCATATTGACCAGGGATGGGGGGTAGGTCCGGTGCAATATTTTTGATGGCCTGAATACCCGGTTTTTCATCCACCGACACGGTAATGATTTTTTTGCTCGGTTCATTTTGATTATTACTTTGAGTCTTTATTTCTTTATATACAACAAGGACATCATGCATCTTATTTTCAAATTCTTCATCCCGCCTCTCCAGGTAGTAGCGGACCTTATGGGGTTGAAGCGGTTGAGATTTAAGGATTCGTTGAATGGTTGCTTTGGCTGCCCTTTTCAAACAATCATGACCAGCAACCGGGGCATTCTTGCGAGTGTGTTTGGCCAAAGTTGAAAGTGTCCAAACCTCCGCTGCATATCCATGATCTTTTGGCTTTGTGCAGGCAAGATTTACAACCCAAGTCTTTGCCTCTTCCGTAATGAGAGGTTCTTTTGCTCGATGATATTTATCTTTAAGTCCTGTCTCTATACCGGATGCTAAAGCCTTATCGATGCATTTATAGATAGTTGGCCTACTGATATTGAATTCCTTTTTGATGGATGAAATATCTTTGCCGTTAGCATAGTTAAGTAAAATATTTGCTCTTTGCACCTCCCTGATCGGAGCCGTACGGGATTGGCTGAGTTTCAATAATTCTTGGCGCTGTTTTTCATCAAAGTTTAATTTTGGTCTTCGGCTTTTACCTGGCATAGTCCCTCCATTGTTTTTGAAGGAACTATACCATAAATATTCTTAATTGTAAAGCTTTTTATGAATCGAACTACTAGT
>CAZSWT010000021.1:0-48586 GCA_964611035.1 uncultured Desulfobacteraceae bacterium | reverse complement strand
TCCCATATCGCTTGCGCAATGCCATGGTCAATTCGGAACCTATCTGCCCTGCCGCGCCTATCACTAATATCCGCTTCATATCTTCATCCTCCTCTTAAATCTATAATAATTAAACGCATCGAAAATTCTTCAACTTATTGAAAATAAAAGGATATTTTGAGACTGCATTTTCATGGCTTTCCGTGCAGGCAGCTGAACTCCGCTAGACATCGAGGGGAAACTTTATAGATAATTTTTATTATTTGTTCATATCGATGATTTCAATGATGACGTCATCCAATGAGTGTTTTCATTTTTTCTAAGCATTTCGTGCATATGCTCAATATCTTATGGAGTATGGATATCTTTTTTTTGACGACGAAAGGGCATATGCTGTTATGCAGGCTAAAGTTGCAGATAAAGGCGGGCGATCTACCATAGAGGAAGTGCCCAATTCACTAAATCTGGCAATCTCTACCTAAGATGGCCGCCCGCCTGGATCATCGGGGAAGAGCCAGGTCTAACCATTTGCCTAGTTCGTTCGCAAAAAAAAGGACATCCATGCTCCAAAAAATCAGCAACTTTACATCCACAATATTTTGATCAATTACCATTTCGCTGTTCATCGATATCTATCACTGTAATAAATCCTTCTTAATTATTCTCTTTATATTTCATCAATACATCCAGAACATAATCAATATCATTCTCGGTTTGGTCAGCGGCTATTTGAAACCGTATCTCTTCATCACCTTTGGGAACCACCGGATAATTGAGGCCAGTTGCTAAGATGCCATTGTTAAATAGATACTTGACCAGGTCTGTAGTTTTTTGAGTGTCCCTGATCATTAATGGAACAACTGGATGTTCACTTGAGAGTATCTCAAAACCTAATTGCTGCAAGCCGTCTTCAAACTGCTTTGTCAGACTGCGCATATGTTGTAAAAGTTTCAAGCCTTTTTCACTATCAAGAATTTCCAGGGCTTTCGTTGAAGCCGCTGCTTCAGATGCGGTGATCGGGTTGGAATAGATATAGAATGGTGCAGTTTCACGCAGATAATTGATGGTTATAGAACTTGCAACGACATACCCTCCGTTGACACCTAATGCCTTACCTAACGTTGACACCAGTATATCTACTTTTGTATTCGTATATTCTTCAACGCCTCTTCCTGTTTTACCAAATGAACCAACACCATGCGAATCATCTACAACAGTAATAACGCCCTCTTCATATTTTGAACCATACTTTTTGCAGATATCAACTATACTGTCCAAAGGTGCATAATCACCTCTCATGCTGAAGATGCCGTCAGTGAGCACAATAGCTCTTTTGCCCTTGCCAACATTCTCCTTCAGCATGGCCTCCAGCTCAACCATATTTAGATGTTTGTATACTGATTTGCCTGCTGGGCGGGATAGCCTAATTGCATTGATGATACAATTGTGATTTAGTTCATCACTTATAACGAAGGTATCATTAGATATGAGCAGGCTTACAATACCCATAACGGTTGAATAAGCAGAACTGAAGATCATTGCTGCCTCTCTGTCGTGGAACTTTGCTAACCTTTCTTCTAATTCCGTATGCGGCTGATACGTACCACTAATAAATCGAACAGCTCCTGGACCAGCACCGAATTTTCGTGCGCTTTCCTCTTCAGCCCTGATTACCTCCTGGTTTAAGGATAATCCTAGATAGGAGTTGCCATTCATCTTCAGAAACTCTTTATCCCCGTGACCCTCAATATAGTAGCGGGGTCCCTTACCAGGTTCAGCAGGTTTTATGCCTGTGATCAATGTTTCTTTGCCTTTAAATGTACCTTTTGTTTTTAAATCATTCAGGCTCTCGTTCAAGATTCTTTCTAATGCTTCCATAGACATATTGTCCCTCCAATCAGACCTTTCTGATAGATTATATTTTATATGGCGATGATTGATTGTTTAATATGGTATAAATTAGGACTCAGATCTTCGCAAAGACATGCAGATAATAATTTTTTATTTCTTAGTCCAAAAAATCTGCGTTAATCTGCGTCCAAAATTGAAATTCCTATAATATAAATTTATCAGTCTTCCTTTTCTCTTAAACAAGGCCTCGCCATACCTTTCTTTGCATTAATCTTCCTTATTGGTGTAAAAGTTTTTCTTTTCTCTAATTCTTCCATGACTATAGGGTCTTTTATGGCTTTATCCACTTCCACCATTGCCTCTATGTATTCATCTATGCTCTCTTTTGTTTCTGTCTCTGTAGGCTCTATCATGTAAAAGTTGGCTTCTGGGAAATGAATGGTTGCCTGTAACTTTTTAAAATATTCTGACAGCAAATGCCCAAGAGTATCTATATTCTCATGCTTCATTACGCACTCATGCATACAATGTTGGTCGCCATAAGGAAATTTGAAACCCTTCTTCTTTAATTTTTCCTGCATATAGTTTGCGTGAACAACAGCTGTTTCACTGACTTTTCTCAGGCCTTCAGGGCCTAACATCAGTATGTATGCAAATGCCTTTGTTAAAATAGAATAGTTCCCGTAAAAGGCTTTAACTTTTCCTATAGTGTGTTCGAGTGAATAATTAAGGGTATATTTTTCTCCTTGCTTTTCTACAGTTGGTATTGGCAGGAAATCTTTCAATTTTTCTACCACCCCTGTCGGCCCTGCTCCAGGTCCGCCCATGCCATGTGGGGTTCCAAATGTTTTATGAAGGTTAATATGCGCAATGTCAAAACCCAGATCACCGGGCCTGTACTTCCCCATTATGGCATTAAGATTTGCACCATCATAATACAAAAGGCCGCCCTTTCTATGGATAATTTCAGCAATTTTGTCTATATTAGGGTCAAATAAACCATATGTGTTTGGGTTTGTGAGCATGAATATTGCCACATCTTCAGTCATTCTTTTTTCCAAATCCTTTAAGTCAACCCACCCCTGCCCGTTAGAGTTTACCTGTTCATATTCAAATCCCAGGTTTGTTATACTCGCTGGGTTTGTACCATGTGATGAATCAGGCGCTAATATCTTTGTCCTCTTTTCTGCCTTGCTTGTAAAATATGCCCCTCCTATCATAATACCTGTACTTTCTCCATGGGCACCTGCTGAAGGTTGTAGGGTAAACTTAGCCATCCCTACAATCTCGCATAGATATAAATCCAAGAAATACATAGCCTCTAAGGCACCCTGTATAGTTGACTCATCCTGGTAAGGGTGCATATCGAGAAAGCCAGGCAGAGATGCGAGTGCCTCCATCAGAGGCGGGTTGTACTTCATAGTGCATGAACCTAAAGGGTCCATTTCCGAGTAAGGGCAGAAATTTAAATCTGCAAGGTTTTGATAATGGCCGGCTATTTGTCTTTCACTTACCTCTGGAAGGCCAGGGGTTTTCCTTTTGTACTCACCCAGCAAATCCTTTTTCTTTATAGCGGTTTTTGGTAGGGAGTATGCAACCCTTCCATCCTGGCTTTCTTTAAAGATTAATTTTACATTTTCCTTTTCCATTATTTCAACCCCTTCTCATTGAGGTATGTAAGTATATCTGCAAGCTCATCAATATCATCTTGGTTTGTTTGCTCTGTTACACAAAAGAGGATCTTGTTTTTATATTCCGAATAAAATTTTCCTAATTCCAAACCGCCTACTATGGAGTGTTCTAATAATTTTTTATTTAATGCGCCTACACTATGAGGGCAATTAACCACAAACTCATTAAAGAAGGCGTTTTCGGGGAATGTTGCAGCATACCCATGTATTTTAAGTATCTTTTCATAAGCGTAATGTGCCATTTGCATATTATGCATATCTGCAAGTTCCTCTAAACCTTTATTCCCATACCATGATAGATAAATAGATACTGCCAATGCGTTTAAGGCATGGTTTGAGCAAATGTTTGATGTTGCCCTGTTTCTGCTGATATGTTGTTCTCTCGCTGCACCCCAGAGCATGTAAGCAGTTTTCCCATCAGCATCTTCTGTTTTTGTGACTATTCTTCCGGGAAGTTTTGATTTGTGCTTGCTATAGCAGTTAATGAATCCTAAATGTGGCCCGCCAAAACTCATGTGGTTCCCAAAGCTTTGTGCCTCTCCGGCAACTATGTCTGCACCGAAATCAGATGGTTTTATCAATGCCAGCGATAGGGCTTCTACCACAAGGCTTATATAGAGAGATGCGTGCTTATGCGCCATTCGTGCAACCTGGTTCATGTCTTCTATTATTCCAAAAAAGTTAGGGCTTTGGACTATAACTGCTGCAGTCTGCTCGCTTATGTTTTGTTCCAAATCCTTTAGGTTTGTCTTTCCATTGCTAATACCAACCTCTATTACCTTCCAATCCCCATATTTGAAGTAGGTGTTGAAAACCTGCCTGTATTCTGGATGTATGCTCTTTGAAATGATTATCTCATTTCTTCCTGTGAGCCTTGCAGCCATTTTTCCAGCCTCTACCATTGCTGTTGCTCCATCATAAAGGGAGGCGTTTGAAACTTCCAGGCCGGTGAGTCTGCACATCATTGTTTGATATTCATACATAACCTGCAATGTTCCTTGATTTGTTTCTGGTTTGTAAGGCGTGTAGGGTGTATAAAATTTTGGCATTTTTAAAAATAGATCTACAATGCTTGGGATATAATGGTTATAACACCCTGCGCCCAAGAAATATTTGCAGTTGCTGTTATTTCTGGCGCTTATCTCTTGCATATATCCACTCAACTCGATTTCTGAAAGAGGGAGATCAATTTTCTTTAAAGGGGATGGTAACAGTAATTCGCTGTTTAACCTTAGTTTTTGAGGTATTGTTTCGAAAAGATCATCGATTTTGTTAACACCGATTTCTGAGAGCATTTCTGAGAGATCTTTTTTTGTTGTTGGAATGTATGAAATATTGTCTTTCATGTTATTATTTCACCCTCCTCAACATAAAATCTACCGCTGTTGTTAAAGGATCCGGTATATTTGCGACATCAGGGCAGTAGGCCAGTTCTCCCTTTATCATATCTCTTAGGTGACTTCTTGTAGATAAATAGGAAGAAATGATGTCTATTCTATTTTTTACGGCGATTTTTTCTCCGAATACCTGGCCACCCAGGAGTTTCCCTTTTTTATCTGCAATGAGTTTTACGATCAACTCCTTATGTCCGGGATACCAATCTGCTTTATTTTGCCCTTTTATTTTTTGGATTACGAGTTCATGGCCTTCTTCCTTTGCTTGTTCCGATGTGATTCCCGTAGAGCCTACAGCGTACTCGCCAAATATTGAGATAAAGGTGTTCAGTGTTCCGGTATAGATTGCCCTTCCTCCGGCAGCATTTATTCCCGCAACCCTTCCTTGTTTTAATGCTGGCACTGCGAGCGCTGACCCGCATCTCTTTTTTGTCATAGCGTTATAGGTTTCAACGCAGTCGCCTGCTGCATAAATCCCTTTCATATTTGTCATCATTCTGTTATTTGTGATAACGCCGTTTTTATTGCAAGAAATGCCACAATTTTTTAACCATTCTATGTTAGGAATAATACCACAGGCCAAAATGATAAGATCTGTTTTATGTGCCTTTTCATCTATGATTATGCCTTCTACCTTATCTTTGCCTATTACCTCTTTCACCCTGGAATTTGTCAGCACGGTAATTCCGCTTCTTTCTAAGTATTCCTGAACATGCCTTGCCATATCCTTATCTAACGCATTTGGAAATACCTGGCCCATCATTTCTGTAAGTATAACCTCTAAGCCCTGCTTTTTCATTGCCATTGCGAACTCTACTCCAATAGCGCCGGCCCCAATTATCGATACCTTGCTGTCTTGGCTCGCTATGTTGTATAAACGGGAAACCTCTTCTAAAGTAAACAGGGTATGAGCGTAGCTCCCTAAAAACTTTTCAATATTCTTTATTGGGGGAATTAGAGGTTGTGCTCCTGTAGCAATAATGAGGGAGTCATACTGAAAGGCCTTTTGTCCTTCTTGGCTTTTTATTACTGCCTCTTTTCTGTCCGGATCTATTTTTACCTCTTCTGTGTTTAAATATACCTTAGTTCTTGGTCCTCTCGCCGGGAAATCATGTTTAAGTGATTCAAAATCCAGCCTTCCCTCAAATGCAAAGGGCATTCCACAAGGTGAATACATTTCGTATCCTCTTTTTTCTATAATGCTCACCTCTGCTCTTGGATTTGTATGGTTCACTGCAGCGGCTGCCCCTGATGACGCAGTACCCATGCCTATAATAATAATATTTTTTTCTTTCATGTTCTCTTGTAGTGTATCTTCTTCAAGATTTCAGAAGCATGAAATGAGCTTCTGACATAAGGTCCGGATTCTACATGCAAGAATCCCATTTCTTCTGCTCGGTTTCTATATGCCTCAAAGATGCGTGGATGTATCCATTCAGAAACCTCTATGTGTTTCTTTGATGGCCTCGCATATTGACCTATTGTGAACACATCACAACCCACATCTCGAAGATCTTTCATCACGCCTAAAACTTCTTCCCATGTTTCTCCAAAGCCTACCATCATTCCGGATTTTGTATAAATTTCAGGATTTATTTGCTTCACTAAAGCTAAGAGGGATAGGGATTTTTCATAATTAGCCTGAGGTCTGACTGATCTATATAACCGCGGGATTGTTTCTACATTATGACTTATAACCTCAGGTGTTGCCTTAACTACCTTGTGTATTGAATAAACAAAATCTGGCACTAACACTTCGAGAACAGTGTTAGGATTTTTTTCCTTGAATTTTTTTATTGTTTTAACGAAGTGCTCTGCTCCTCCATCTTCTAAGTCGTCTCGTGTTACAGAGGTTATTACTACATAATCAAGATGAAGCAGGGAGAAAGCCCGTGCTACCCTGTTAGGTTCATCAATATCAACACCCTCAGGCTGTTTTGTTTCAACATTGCAAAACCTACAATTTCTGGTGCAGGTTCGCCCCAAGATCATCACAGTGAGTGTTTTATTTTTGTAACACTCTCCTCTATTAGGGCAAGCGGCTTCTTCACAGACAGTGTTAAGCCTATTTTCCCTGATGAGGCCTCTCATCTCAATCAAGTCGTTTGGCCGTATTACCTTTCGGAACCATTCAGGTTTATTCATTAATCTCATAATTGAATGCTTTGACAAAGGCCTTTACATAATTATCTTTTAATTCTTTGAAGCCTATCTGTTTTCCTAAAATCTGTTCCATATTTGTCAGTTTTATTTCTGGCATTCCGCAAGGGTTGATGTAACGGAAGTTTTCCATCTCATCTAACACATTAAGGGCAAATCCATGCATGGTTATTGTTTTTGTTCTTTCCCGGGCTTGTATTTTTTTAAGGGCATAGCCAATTGCTGCAATCTTTTTATCTCCAACCCATAATCCAGATAACTTTTTATGTCCCTCTTCTGCCTTAATATTATATTTTTGTAAGAGGTCTATGAGGCTCTGGCATAGTTTGGATTTGTATTCTTGTAATTGTTTTCTGTGGGTATCTATTATCGGGTAGCAGATTAACTGGCCAGGGCCATGATAGGTTACATCTCCTCCCCTGTCTGTGTTGCATACCTGTATTCCTCGTTTCATTAAAAAGGTGTCAGATACTAATATGTTTCTATCTTTTGCAAAATAGCCTAAGGTTATTGTTGGTTTATGTCGCAATAAAATAACGGCATCATATGCATCATTATCTTTTATATTGCACAGCGCTGATTTTTGTAACATCAGCCCGGTGGAATACTCGATTACTCCTTCTATATTGAGAATATTACACTTCATGTTACGCTGTGCCGATTTTCCCTTTATAGTCTTCTGGATTGATGAGACGTTTTAATTGGTCTTCATTATCTGTTTCAATCTCTATAAGCCATGTTTCATATGGTTTTTTGTTGATATTAAAAAGATCTCCTCCGTAAACGTTGGTTTTTGCTGTCTCTCCAGTGTCAAAAACATCTCCTAAACCATCTTCGTTTACTGCTACGACTTTTCCACTAATTGGTGAAATCAATTCAGAGGCACCTTTTTCGGATTCTATTTGGCCCCAGGCCTGGAATTGCGCTAAATTTTCTCCTATTTTGGGCAACTCGACGGCATAGATATCTTTTAAGTTATCCTGAGCATAGTCAGTAATACCTACCTGGAATCTGTTTTCCCCGATCTTCTTAACCCATTCATCTGTCTCTGTGTAAACCCTATCATCCAGTACCAAATATTCTTTAGCCATCTTTAAACTCCTTCACCTCTTAATTTTCTAATAGTCATGTCCTGTTTAACTTTCACATCATATAACGTAAGGCGACATGCTCCTAAACTGTGTTTCTCAAAAGCTTTTTAATCAAAGGTTCTGAATGTTCCTCTGGCAGGCAATATGTCATCTCTGTAAAATTACCTCTAAACTGAGAAATTTGTTTACCTATATCTTTTTTCTCCTGAATTATTTCTTTTATATATCCTGCCAGATTTTCAAAGTCTTTTTCTTTCATGCCAAACCTTGTCATTTCTTGAACACCTGTTCTTAACCCACTGCTGGAACTAAACCCTTCATCATACGGTGTCGCCTGGTAGTTTACTATAATGTTGTTTCTCTCTAATCTTTCAGCTACGTCAGCACCTTTTGCATAGCCTACATTCAAAATTACCTGATGTGTTTCCGTATAACTAACATCAGGGTCCCCTTCAACAGTAAATCCATTATCTCTCAGGGCCTTTGCAAATGCCTTTGCGTTTGAGATTACCTGCTTTTGATACGCTCTACCATACAGATTCATTTCATAAGCGGCCATGAGCAGCCCTAACAGTGTTCCTAAGTGATGATTACTTGTGCTTCCCGGGAATGCTTCCCTTTGTATTGTCTCCCACAGTTCATACTCCTTTGTTCCTTCCTCCATATTGCCTGCCACAATCCCTCTTTGTGGCCCAAAGAATGTTTTATGAGTAGATCCTGTGACTATATCTGCGCCTTCTTTAAAGGGTTCTTGGAAATATGGCCCGACCAGACCAAGTACATGGGCCATGTCGTACATCAGAACCGGTTTATCTTCCATGGTATCAATTATCTTTCTTATTTCAGCTACCGGTTCCGGGTGCAAAACCATGCTCTTACCTAAGATTATTAGTTCTGGTTTATGCTCATCTATTAATTGAGCTGTTTCTTCCAGATCTATTTTATAAGGGTTATCTTTTTGTATTGGGAAGTTAATAACAGCAGGTTTTTCTGTTACAGGATCTCTCATTACATAATGCCTTAATGCGCCCAGAGGTTGTGCACTGAGGTGTCCACCTTTTCCTAAATGGTGGTTCATAACCTTTCTGATCCGTTGTAACTCTGTTTTCTTATCTAACCTGTTTTTGTAGTCTACTAAAGCGCTGAAAACCGTCTTGTTCGCTTGCTGTCCGCTAATAACTCTTGGTTCTATTCGTGAGCAGCATAAGAATTTTGCCATCTCCTCGATTAACAGACCTTCTTTTCCTATTATGAATTCAGTCCCTTGGTAAAAAGGTATTTCTGATTCTCCTAATGCTTCAATTATTTTATGTTCCGCATACCTTCCTGAGGGATCCATGTAGGTAAGAAATCTAACAAGTTTTGAAGGGGTCTGTTCTGAAGGGATCAGGTTGATGGTTTTTTTCTGCCGCCATGCATGGTTTTCTACGGCCTCTTCAACCAACTTTTCCATCAGGAAAGGTAGCCCTTTGCCTTCTTCTGCATGCTTTTCTCTTGTCTTGACTAATATAGTCCTCGAGTAAGGAGGTGCTTCGCTGCTAAGGTGCCTTTCAACAACTACTCCCTCCAGGATTCTGCCCATTGCATGTACCTGGACTTCTTGATTTTCTTCTGTTTCAGAATCGATATAAGCGAGGCAAATAGATCTTTTTCCTTTTTCTTCAGTGATGTGTGAAACCACACCTTCTTTATCAAACTTCCAGTATGAAACCATAGATCCACTTCTAACTTCGCCTATCAGCCTATCATTTATGTAAACCTCGTCACCCTGTCTTGCTGCGCCTATGGTGGAAATCGCTATTGCCATTATTCTTTTTGGCAAATACCGTTTTGCACATTGTTTTTTGTTCTCTAACTGCTTGAACTCTCTAAACTGTCCCTTCAACGCCTGCTTGCCAATAAATTGTCCCTTAAGCCTTGAAAAGCTGACTGCATATTTTGCAAGAGGGATTGCAAGGATAGGAATTTCTTTGCCTTGTTTATCTTCTCCAAATTCGTGGCCATATAAAGGCAGGTCTGCCTCGAGTCTTAAGCTATCTCTTGCCCCTAAACCTGCAGGGATTATGTTGTACTTTTTTCCAACCCTAAGGGCTTTTTTCCATAAATTCACAGTCTTTTCTCTGGGAACAAATAGCTCAAAACATAACGGCTCTCCTGTGTAACCAGTTCTTGAGATTATTACCTGTTCGCTTTCGAATTCTGTCACACTCAAATTATTCCTTCCAACGTCTGGGAGCTCTGTTATGTCTTGAAATATCTCCTCTAATACCCTTTTTGCCTTTGGTCCCTGCAATGCTAACATGGAAATTTTTTCTGATTTATCTTCCAAGTGTGTTTTCGGGAACTTTTTTATCTGTTTTTGAAACCACCTCCAGTCTTTCTCTATATTAGAGGCGTTAACTACTAATATATAATCTTTCTGATTTATCTTATAGAGGTACGAATCATCTATTGCTCCGCCATTTTCATTAGGTATTATGGTATATTGTGATTGCCCTGCTTCAAGAGCAGCTACATTATTTGTGAGAACATATTGTAAGAAATCTGTAGCCTGTTCTCCGGTTATAAGGAATCTACCCATATGGGAGACGTCAAATAAACCACCGTGTTTTCTTGTTGCTAAGTGCTCTTGGATTATTCCTGTTTCGTATCGTACGGGCATCTCCCATCCGCCGAATTCCACCATGTCTCCGCCGTGTTCCTTATGCCAATCATGAAGGATTGTTTGTTTCATTGCTACCCCCTAAGACTTTTATAAAACCATCACAAGTTTTTCTGAATACATATCATACTATCACACCTTCAGGTTGTTGTTGAAACTTACAGTTTTTTAACTACTCATTTCATTATACATTTTAATAAGTATCTCGATTTAGGGCTTTATTACACTAAAATCCACAATTTGCAATACCTTCTTTGAATACCTATATGGGTTGTAAAATAATCAGACCCATTTTCTGTTTTGGCCATGACTTTTACATAATATCTAAATAGCTGGTAGAAGTATTTTCTTATCTTGTTAGGTTTTTATCGGCATTCAGAAAAAAATAGTTGTTATTTTTCAGAACAAATATTTATGCAATATTAATTGCAATTACTTTAGGAATGCACCTTGATTAAAACCTTGATTAATACCTTGATAAATGATTAAGGAGTAATTATATAACATGTATCATTCAAATAAATATCCTTGATTTATGTCTAAAATAAAGACTTGCAACAAAATGGATAAAGATGATATAGATGGCCATAATCATTATGCTTAGACCCAATGAGGCATCTAAGTAATTTATTATCTTAGGTGCCTCATTTTCAACCCAGATGGGAATCCATGGAAAAGAATGTAACAATACATCTAAGAGACTCCGCTTCCGTTGATGTCTCCTCTCAAGGCCTCAACTGCCTTAATGCATTACAGACCTTGGGAATAGATAACTTAGAGAAGGTGGCTGCTATCAAGATAAATGGTGAGATTAAAGATATTTCAACAGAGATTGACTCATCAGCAGAACTTGAACCTGTTTACATCGATTCCCAAGAGGGTTTGCAAATACTGAGGCATAGCGCTGCTCATGTTATGGCTGAGGCAGTGAAGGATCTCTTTCCCGGAGCAAAGGTAACCATAGGTCCGGCCATCAAAGATGGCTTCTATTACGACTTTGACTATGAGAGGCCATTTGATGCCAAGGATCTCCCGAAGATCGAGTCGAAAATGACTGAAATAATAGACAAGGATCTTCCCTTCATCAGAAGTGAGGTCCTCAGCAATGAGGCAATTGAGGTTTTTAAATCCCAGGGCGAAATTTATAAGGTCGAACTGATCGAGGATCTTTCAGAAGACGTGGTGAGCATATACAAGCAGGGAAACTTTACGGATCTGTGCAGAGGCCCTCATCTGCCCTCAACAGGAAGAATAAAGGCCTTTCATCTAACCCATGTTGCTGGTGCATACTGGAGGGGAGATGAAACTAAAGCCATGTTGAGCAGGATTTATGGCATTGCATTTGCTGATCAGGAATCCCTTGACGCGCATCTCGAAAACCTCGAGGAGGCAAAAAAAAGGGACCACCGTAAGTTGGGCCGGGAACTGGATTTGTTCAGCATCCAGGAGGACCTGGGGCCAGGCCTGATCCTGTGGCACCCAAAGGGGGGAACGATACGCACTATCATCGAGGATTTCTGGCGCCAAGAGCATTACAAGGCTGGCTACGAGATAGTTTACTCGCCTCACATCGGCCGGGCAAAGCTATGGCAGACCAGCGGTCATCTGGACTATTACCAGGAAAACATGTACTCACCCATGGACATCGAGGGTCAGGAGTTTTACATTAAGCCGATGAATTGCCCTTTTCACATCATGATATACCGCAGCCGGATTCGAAGCTATCGCGAATTGCCCCTCCGCTGGGCTGAAATGGGCACGGTCTACCGTTATGAACGTTCTGGCGTTTTGCATGGCCTGCTGCGAGTCCGAGGTTTTACCCAGGACGACGCCCACATTTTCTGTCGTCCCGACCAGATCGAAGATGAGATTTTGAGCTGCCTTGATTTGACACTTCATCTTCTGCGTTCCTTTGGCTTCCATGAATATGAGGTAATATTATCGGTCCGTGATCCGGAGCGCAAGCAAAAGTACATCGGCAAGGATGATATGTGGGAAATGGCCGAGGGATCTCTCGTCAATGCCCTGGAGCGCAGGGAACTATCCTACGAACGTGAGGAGGGCGAGGCGGTCTTCTACGGTCCAAAGATTGACATAAAAATCAAGGATGCTTTGGGTCGTGCCTGGCAGTGTACCACCATTCAGTTCGACTTTACTCTGCCTGAGCGCTTTGACATGACATTCATCGGAAAGGACGGACAGGAACACAGGCCTTACATGGTGCATCGCGCTCTCCTTGGTTCTCTGGAGCGCTTCTTTGGCATCCTCATCGAGCATTATGGAGGAGCCTTCCCGGTCTGGCTTGCGCCGGTGCAAGCGATTATCCTTACAATAACTGATCGAAATATCCCATACGGTGAAGATTTACTAAAGATCCTGTTTGAGGCAGGAGTGAGGGCAGAGAAAGACTTTCGGAATGAAAAACTGAGCTTCAAGGTGAGAGATGCCCAGACAAAAAAGATCCCCTACATGGTGATAATCGGGGACAAAGAAATGGAAACAGGTAATGTTACCGTCCGTTTAAGGGATGGGCATAACTTACCCCCTATGTCACCAAAGGAATTAATAGATAGAATAAAGGATGAATCAGAAACGAGGAGCTAACAATAAGCAAAAAACCGGCCGTAAGGGTTAATACGCAAATCAAGGCAACAACAGTACGATTAATCTCTGTGGATGGAAAGCAGATAGGAATTGTCCCTATTGGTGAGGCCTTGCTCGCAGCAAAAGAAAAGAATCTTGACCTGGTTGAGGTATCCCCTAATGCAGAGCATCCTGTATGCCGCATTATGGATTATGGGAAAATCAGGTACGAGAAGACCAAAAAAGGCAAGACCAAGACACGGACAAGCCACCTGAAAGAGATCAAGCTCAGACCCCTTACTGCAGAACATGATGTGGGAGTGAAGATAAAGAATATACGAAAATTTTTACTCCAGGGAGATAAGGTGAGGGTTCATATGGTATTCAGGGGAAGGGAGAGATCCCATACTGATTTGGGCCTCAACCTCCTTGAAGAGATTATCAAAAAGATTGAGGATATAGGCCTTGTCGAGGTAGCCCCCAAGATGGAAGTAAGAGATATGTCAATGCTCATTGTGCCAAAATAGGTAACTCATCATGCCCAAGATAAAGACAAACAAAGGAGCGTTAAAACGCTTTAAAAGAACAGCTACAGGAAGGTTACTCAGAAACAAGGCCTTTGCAAGCCACATTTTAACCAAAAAATCACGAAAAAGAAAAAGAAACCTACGAAAATCAACCATTCTGGATAAGACAAATGTAAAACAGATATCACGACTGATTCCGTATCATTAAAGAATTTTGTCGGTTGAAAAAACAACGGACTATTATGAGGTAGATATATGACACGAGCAACAAATGCCCCGCAATCAAGGCAAAGAAGAAGAAAGATCCTCAAGGCAGCAAAAGGATACAGAGGGGGTAGAAGTAAGCTTTTAAAGACTGCGACTGTCGCTGTAATGAGATCCAGACAACAAGCCTATAAGGACAGGAAAAAAAGAAAAGGTGATTTCAGAAGACTCTGGATCATCCGAATTAATGCAGCTGCCAGAGAGAATGGGCTCTCCTACAGCAAACTTATCATGGGAATGAAAAAGGCAGATATTGCATTAGACAGAAAGATCCTGGCAGACATGGCTGTCAGTGATCCTCAAGGGTTCTCAGAGATAGCGAGGATGGTGGGGTAAACCAATAAAACACACACAATAAATAAATTAGATCTAAGAATGGATTTATATATTGAAGGATCAACTCCTTGAATTAAAAATCAGGGCCTTAAAAGAGCTGGAATCAGTTGCTGAAAGGTCTGATATAGAAAAATTAACGCAGCAGTATCTTGGCAGAAAAGGTCTTCTCACTCTTCTTTTAAAAAGGTTGGTAGAATTGCCAAAAGAAGAAAGACCTGTTATGGGCAGGCTTGCTAACCAGGTAAAAGAAGACCTCCATAGAAAATTTAAGTCCGTATCTGATTCTCTCACTGCTAAAGCTGTAGAAACGGAATCAGCTTTTGATGTAACACTTCCTGGTAGACGAATCCCATTAGGTCACCTACATCCCATCACTAAGACAACAGAAGAGATTTGTACCATCTTTTCAACCTTAGGCTTTAAGGTTGTAGAAGGACCGGAAGTGGAACTTGATTATTACAACTTTGAGGCCTTAAACATGCCAAAGGATCATCCTGCCAGGGATATACAGGACACCTTCTATATATCTGATAACGTGGTATTGAGAACCCATACCTCTCCAATGCAGATCAGGATAATGGAAAGCAAATCCCCGCCAGTGAGTATAATAGCTCCGGGAAAGGTGTACCGCCCAGATTCAGATATCAGCCATACCCCAATGTTCCATCAGGTGGAAGGGTTATTGGTAGATAAAGGGATTTCCTTTGGCGATCTTAAGGGAACGCT
The DNA here is from genome assembly GCA_964611035.1 of uncultured Desulfobacteraceae bacterium. GTDB lineage: Bacteria > Desulfobacterota > DSM-4660 > Desulfatiglandales > B25-G16 > B33-G16. The sequence goes on along the minus strand of CAZSWT010000021.1, from coordinate 33,322 downwards.
TACCACCTTTATCCATCAGATTTTTGCTCATGATACCAAACTTCGATTCAGGACAGGCTTTTTTCCTTTCACTGAACCCAGTGCAGAGGTCGATATTCAGTGCGTCATATGCAAAGGAGCTGGTTGTCGAACCTGCTCTTATACCGGCTGGATAGAGATTCTTGGCTCTGGAATGGTAGACCCAGAGGTATTCAAGGCCGTAGGTTATGATCCGGAGAATATCTCTGGTTTCGCATTTGGTATGGGAGTTGAGAGAATAGCTATGCTAAAATCCGGCCTGGATGATATCAGGCTCTTTTTTGAAAATGATATCAGGTTTTTACAGCAGTTTTGAGAAATAGTTAATCGTTATTGGTTGCTTGTCCAATGGTTACGAATAAAGGATACAAACAAATTAAGGATGAATGCTCCCTTTTGACATTTGGTAATTTGGAGTTGATTTGTCATTTGGATTTTTTCATTTGTTATTCTTGTCTGATACAATAAGGAAATTATTTTTCTGAAAAGCTGTAAGTTAAGCAATAATCTTGTAAAGGTTAAAAAATGAGGGTTAGCCTTAATTGGCTGAAAGAATTCATAGAAATTGAACAGACACCAGCTGAAGTGGCTGAATTGCTCACTATGGCAGGCCTTGAGGTTGAAGGCCTTGAACAGAGGGCTCAAAACCTGGATGATTTTAAGGTATCCAAGATCCTTGATATCAAAGCCCATCCCCGGGCTGATCGGCTATCAATCTGTCAGTTAGATGCTGGAAAAGAAACAGTGTCTGTGGTCTGTGGCGCTACAAATATTAATAAAGGTGATTGTGTGCCCCTGGCCCCGCCAGGCACGACACTTCCAGATGGCATGCTTATCAAAGAGAGCACAATACGGGGTGAACTATCTCAAGGAATGCTCTTGGCTGAAGATGAGATGGGTCTGACAGATGATCATACAGGTATCATGATCCTCCCTGATAATCTTACGCCTGGTCAGTCCCTTACCGAAGCCATGGATCTGGAAGATTGGATCCTGGAGATCACCCTTACTCCCAATCGGATTGACTGTGCATCTATACTGGGCATTGCCCGGGAGATAGGGGCCTTGACTAAAAAAAAAGCTACGATACCAGAAGTCCATTTTGAGGAAAGTGATATCGCCATTGAGGACCTAGCTGAGGTGACCGTCCTCGATACCAATGGTTGTCCTCGGTACACAGCTGGTTTAGTGGATCAGATAAAAATTGGCCCATCTCCATTTTGGATGAGGTATAGGCTGCACGTTTCTGGAATGAGATCTATCAATAATGTGGTTGATATTACCAACTATGTTCTTATGGAGCTTGGGCAACCTTTGCATGCCTTTGACTACCATCGCCTTGGGGACAGGAAAATAGTGGTCAAAAGGGCAGAAAACGGTCAGACCTTTACTACCTTAGATGAGCAAACCAGAGATCTGGATGATCAGACATTGATGATATGTGACGGGAAACGAGCAGTCGCCATAGCAGGAATAATGGGTGGCCTTAACTCAGAGATAACAGAAGACTCTACTACTGTGCTCGTAGAAAGCGCTTACTTTAATCCCACTATGATCCGCCGCTCCTCAAAAAACCTTTCTCTGTCTACAGAGGCTTCGTATCGCTTTGAAAGAGGCATTGATATCTGGGGAACTGACCTTGCTTTAAAGAGATCTCTCGAGCTCATAAAACAATTGGCTGGAGGAAATATTGCCAGGGGAATTATAGATTGTTACCCAAAACCATGGTCTTCCCCAAAAATAACATTGCGAGCAGACAGGGCTAACAATATTTTGGGAACTAATATTGATATAAAAACGATGACCGAGCATCTCTCATCCCTTAGTATGGCTGTAAAGAGAGTTGACCAAAACAGAATAGAGGTCAGTCCACCACCTTTCAGGGTAGATATAACCAGAGAGGCTGATTTGATTGAGGAAATTGCACGGTTAACTGGCTACGATAACATACCGGTTACCCTTCCACCTATCAGGCCAACGGAAGAGGATACTACTGAATTTGTTCTCAGAGATAGGACAAAAAATATGTTGGTGGGTATGGGTTTCACAGAAATCATTACCTATAGCTTCATCTCGCCAAAATCTGCTGATATTTTAAGAGCGGAAGAGAATAGCAGCCTGCGATCCTTTGTAAAACTCTTGAACCCTCTTTCCCAGGATCAATCTGTTATGAGGACTTCCCTTATTCCTGGACTAGTTTCTACGGTGAGGCTAAACTCATTAAGGGGTCAGAATGATTTACGGATCTTTGAATGGGGAAAGACATATATCAAAGGGGAAGAGGAGCTGCCCCAGGAAAAGCAGGTTCTTGCTGTCTTAATCACTGGGATGGGGTCCACACAAGAATGGTATCAAAAAGCCCGAGAGGCTGATTTCTTTGATATCAAAGGCGTGGCAGAAAATATCCTTGGAGAACTTGGTATTGAAAAGACAGAGTTTAAAAGAAATAACCCAAAAGAAGAATTTGATCCAAACGAATATGCCCGAATTTTCTCCTCCGGCTTCGAGATAGGTGCTATCGGGAAGGTCGCAAAAGAGGTTATGGAGGGCTATGGACTTGAAAAAAAAGCCTATATCCTTGAAATCTATATTGAAACCCTTTTACCATTAATTTCCTGGGTAAAAAAATTTACACCTCTGGCAAAATTTCCATCAGTCAGGAGAGACATCTCTATTATACTTAATCGCTCTGTAGAGAGCGCCATACTTATAAGTATTGTAAAGGAAATAGGAAAAGACCTGGTTGAATCCGTTAATATATTTGATGTTTACCAAAGCAAACAAATTGCCCCTCAAGAAAAGGCCCTGGCCTTAGGGATTAATTACAGGTCAAAGCAAAGGACATTGACTGACGATGAGGTAAATAAGGTTCACGAGGAGGTAATAGGGGAAATTCGCAGACAGACAGGCGGAAGGCTGAGAGAGGGCCCGAAAAATGGAAATCCCGGATAACAAACGCTTTTTCAGGATTGGTGAGACAAGCCGTATAATTGGAGTAAAGCCCTATGTTCTTCGCTACTGGGAAAAAGAGTTTCAAAGTATTCGGCCTAAAAGGGCAGATTCCAGACAGAGAACCTATCAGCGTGAGGATATCGAAACTATCGGCGAGATAAAAAAACTGCTCTATGAAGAAAAACTCACAATAGACGGCGCAAAAAAAAGGCTCAAGTCTGGAAAAAAGGTCAGCTCAACGCCACCTGATACTTTTTTAAAGGAAGTCAAAGAAGAACTTACACAAATTCTGAAAATGCTTCAATAATTTGCGTTCTATTTACCATGCTATGAATCTCCAACATAGCCATAATCACCCGCTTAACCTCCTTTTTGATCAGCATCACTTAAAGATTCTGTTTTTTGCGTAAACAGTAACTGAGGTTTGGGACGAAGGTAACAGGCCTGTCATCGTTAACAAGAAAGCTATCGACGGATAAAGGGATCACGGAGGTGGAGGAGTGGTTAGCTAAATCCATTCGAAAATCGGAGGATTTGAACATGATCGCACAATTGTCCGTATACCCAATTGGGGAAGGTACGAGCCTTGGACGTTTCGTTCGTAAAGGTGTCAAGGTTATTGAGGAATCAGGCTATACATACGAGATCGGAGGCATGAGCACGGCCATTGAAGTCCCGGATCTGGATGCCCTTTTCGATCTAGTTAAAAAGTTGCACGCTGCTCATGTGGAAGAGGGCGCACGCCGCGTGATCATCGATCTGAAGGTTGATGATCGCAGGGATAAAAAAGCCACGATTGAAACGAAAAAAGCATCGGCGAAAAAGATCTAACTGGCAATTCTCCAAAAAAATCACTGAAATTTTTTTGCGCTCCACAACATCAGGTAAGCTCTTTGTTAAATGTGCTATATTTGATATATTTGAGGAATAAAAATGCCAAAATTAGGTGCGAAAGGATTGCGATGGCTTAAAGGATTTCACTTGATTGCTGTTTCCTGTTGGATAGGTGGTGCTGTGGCTTTATTATTGCTGTATTTCTTAAAAAATGGGGTAACAGACGGAAGTGTCCTATATGGAATTAACCAGAGCATCCATCATGTTGATATGGTGGTAGTTGTAATTCCGGGAGCTTTTGGTTGCCTGATCACTGGCTTACTTTACTCAACCTTTAGTAATTGGGGATTCTGTAAGCACAATTGGTTGATATTCAAATGGATTGTAACTGTTGCAGCCATTCTCTTTGGAATTTTTTTTCTTGGTCCATGGGAAACCACCATGATGGAGATTTCAGGTAAACTTGGTATGTCATCTTTAAATGACCAGCCGTATCTGTACAACCAAAAAATGAACGTTATCTTCGGTGGAATTCAATGTATAGTTTTAATGATTACCGTATTTATTTCCATCTTTAAGCCCTGGAAGAAGAAAAAAACAAAAAATCAAACCTGATCTCTTTAAATAGTAATTGGCGTTTTCAGAGACTCTCTGTTAGAACACCACCTAACAACAGAAGGAGGCTTTCCATGAAAAAATGGCATGAACTTGGTAAAGAACTCAGGCGTTTTATTAATCCTGACACCTTTCCTATAGCAGTACGGCTTTTAACCCCTGAAATCCAGATTCCAGAGGGAGTCAAAACTCCATCGAAAGATCTAAAGGTAAAGATAGCCCACTGTCAGGCTGCAGCTATCACTCGTAAATATGGCTGGACCTTGGCTATGACTCCCAATGATTCAGGCTGCGCAATCTCGGGCCATACCTATGGTTGGGAACTGGCTAACAAAGACGAAGCGGTGAGTTTTTTAACGCGCATGAATTACGCCGCTGATCCGACCGTAGCCCTTAACATCTTTGAATCCCTCAAAACTTTGAAACCGGGTCAATGTGAGGCCGTGGTCTATTCTCCCCTGGAATGGACTAAGGTGGAACCGGATGTCGTTTTGATCTATTTAAATCCTGCCCAGCTTATGCGCTGCCTCCATGGAAGTACCTGGCATACAGGCAGACCAATTTCAGGTGCATTTTCTGGTCGTGCTGCATCATGCACAGAGGGTGTTTTGGGGGCATTTTTGGATCAAACCCCTAAGGTAGTAGTGCCTGGCAATGGAGATCGTGTTTGGGCGGCTGCCCAGGATCACGAAATGGTATATGCATTGCCTGCATCACACCTGGAAACCCTGGTGCAGGGCCTTTCTAAAACTCATGAAAAAGGCATCCGATACCCAATCCCGACTTACTTGCGCTATCAACCTGAGGTAGGGCTTTCTCTCCCTCTGACTGAAATCTTTCGCAAAACTGAGTGAAGCGCAGATCAAATCGCTCAATTAGAGTAACATCAGCTAAAACTACTTCTGATAATGAACCACCTCGCAGCCTTGCCCTGGCTGGATGTCCTCTATAATCAAGACGGACAAGTCCACTAGGCTGCGGGGAATTAATCTTTGTCCGCTTTCTTTGGGGCAGATTGGCAAACTTGTCCGCCTTTAGCGAATTAACAGTAGAGGCAGAAGCACTGAGAGCCTAAGAGGGTTTACTTTTCTTTCTGTTTCCTTTATACAAGACAAAAAAGAGGAAAGTTCTGTATGAAAAGATTAATGAGAAAATGTATCGAAAAATTGACTCCTTATCCACCAGGTAAACCAATAGAGGAACTTGAGAGAGAGTTAGGAATAGTCGGCTCTATAAAACTGGCTTCAAATGAGAATCCCTTGGGTCCCTCACCCAAAGCCATCAAGGCTATCAAAGAAAACCTCAACAATATCCATCGGTACCCTGATGGCAGTTGTTATTATTTGAGACAGAAATTGTCAAAGAAGTTTGGATTGCCAATGAACAAAATTATTTTGGGTAATGGATCGAACGAGGTAATAAAGTTGGTTGTACATACCTTTCTTTCACCTGACGAAGAAGTTATTCTTCCTTTTCCCACCTTTTTGATGTACGAAAAAATCGTTCAAAGTTTTGCGGGAAAAATAGTGACGGTACCGTTGTTAGATTTCTCTATTGATTTATCAGCCATACTTACAGCAGTATCCTCTAAGACCAAAATAATTATTATAAATAACCCGAACAATCCAACAGGAATGGGCCTCAACAAAAAAGAGATCTCCCAGTTTTTACATTCCCTTCCCTCAGATTTGATAGTTATTTTAGATGAGGCCTATATTGAATTTTCCACAGATCCAAACATTGCAAGTTCGCTAAAATTATTAGAATCATATCCACTACTTGTAGTTCTGCGAACATTTTCAAAGATCTATGGATTAGCCGGACTTAGGATTGGGTATGGATTTGCCTCTGAGACGATAGTAGATAGCATGAACCTCGTCAGACAGCCATTTAATGTAAATTATTTAGCCCAGGCTGGAGCATTGGCTGCACTTGACGATGATGAATTTGTGGAAAAAACACGTACCCTCACACAGGATGGTCTTGTATTCCTTTACTCCCAATTAGATCGCATAGGCCTTGAATATATACCTACTCAGACAAATTTTTTCTTGATTAAAACTCCGCTCGGAGCACACGAAACATACCAGCGTATGCTCAAGGAAGGTGTCATCGTGAGGTCTATGGAAAGTTTTGGACTGAGTGACTATATAAGAATAAATGTAGGTTTACCAGAAGAGAATAAACGATTTATAAAAACTCTGGAGAAGGTTCTCTATACGAAACTCGAAACTAGATAAATAAAGGAAGTTTATTTTTGATTACGATTCTTCCCCGTTTTCAGTTATCATGTCTAATCAACTAATAACTATAGATGGACCAACAGGGTCTGGAAAGAGCACTGTGAGTCGCCTTCTGGCTCAAAGGTTACATTATCACTATCTTGATACAGGTGCTATGTATAGGGCTGTTGGACTTGCCATCCTGAGAGCTGGTGTAAGTTTGCACAATAAAAAAGAGATAACGAGAATATGTAACAGCCTTGATATAAAATTTATTCATGAGGGTGATGCAACAAAAATTTATTTGGACAATGAGGATGTCACTAAAGCCATTCGGGAGCCTGCTATAGATTTAATAGCATCAGATGTATCGGCACTTGATAACGTAAGGAAAGTAATGACAATCCTCCAGAGAAAGATTGGCTCTCAAGGCCCATTGGTGGCAGAGGGTAGAGACATGGGAACAGTTGTATTTCCAGAAGCTCAGCACAAATTCTATATTGATGCATCATTAGAGGTAAGAGTAGATCGGAGATTTCAGGAAAGGCAAAAAAGAGGAGAATCGATTTCAAGGGAAAAGGTAAAGAAAGATCTTGTTAAGAGAGATAATCAGGATATGAATCGGCATCTATCTCCACTAAAACCAGCCAGATATGCAAATATAATTGATACTACAAATTTAAGACCTCATCAAATAGTTGAAAAGATAATTAAAAATATAAGGATCTTCTCCAAATTAGTTGGTCAAGATTAAGGCTTAAATCTTATTTGATTAATGATTTCAGTAGGTATAGCTTTTAAAAGCAACTCCGATAATGGGTACCTACCAGGCTCATCATAGCAGTTGCCTATAAAAGTAATTTCCTGTTAATACTTAATTTCTGGAGTAACATTATCACCTAACAATATGGCCTAATTAATCAAAAAGGTTAATGGTGAAATTACATTTAATTTCAATATGTTGTATTTTGGTAAATCATTTTTCTACCAACTAATTTGGAGAAGAACCAAATATAAAGACAAAAAAAGAAATGAGCAATGCCATTTATAGAAGTTAAAAATAACAATCAGGTAGACATTTTTGTGGGAAAGGGAAACAAAAGGGAAATAAACATTTGAATTTTTATAAAAATTAAATTATACTATAAAGTTGAGTTTTTTAAAAAAATCTATTTTAGGGGGTTAAAAAGTTAATGGGTAAACAACCAGGCGAAACAATAGAAGAAAAAAAAGATTCCAAGGAAAAAGAAATTGAATTAGAGACAGAAGCGTCAACCGAAGAGAGCCTTACTAATCTTGATAATGACAGCAAGCAAGAAGAAGATTCAGCTGAAATCAATATAGAGGAGATGTATGAACAGAGCCTAAGGCAAATTCAGGAAGGAGAGCTGATTACCGGAGAGATTATCAAGATAGATGAGGAATATGTGTTAGTTGATATTGGTTATAAATCAGAGGGTATAATCCCCATTAGGGAGTTTAAAGATACAGATGGAAAAGTAACAGCCAAAGCAGGGGATAAGGTTGATGTTGTATTGGAAAGAAAAGAGAATGATGAGGGGGTCGTAACCCTCTCTATGGAAAGGGCAAAAAAAATAAAAGTGTGGGATCAGATCAGAGATATTCAAAACAGCGATGGCACCATTCAGGGAAAAGTTATCCATAGAGTTAAAGGTGGTCTCTCAATAGATGTAGGTCTCCCTGCCTTTTTACCTGGTTCCCAAATTGATCTTCAACCTATCAGGGATCTCGATTCCTTGGTGGGCAAGGTGATGGAGCTAAAAATTCTGAAGTATAACAAAAGGCGAAACAACATAATTGTTTCCCGAAGAGCCCTTCTTGAGGAGGAGAGAGTAAAGGACAAGGCTAAAACACTTTCTCTCATAAAGGAGGGATCAGTATTAAAAGGTAAAGTCAAAAATATTACTGACTATGGCCTATTTGTAGATCTTGGTGGTATAGATGGGCTTCTTCACATAACAGATATGTCTTGGGGTAGAGTTTCCCATCCTTCTACAATGTATCAGAGAGGGGATGAAATAACAGTTAAGGTCATTAATTTTGATAGGGAAAAGGAAAGGGTTTCTCTTGGTATCAAACAACTCAAACCCGATCCTTGGGCCGAGGCACCTAAGAAATTCGCCGTTGGCGAAAAAGTCACAGGGCAGGTAGTCAACATTACAGATTACGGTGCATTTATAGAGATAGAAGAGGGTGTAGAAGGCTTGATTCATATCTCAGAGATGTCCTGGACAAAAAAAGTAAAACATCCTTCCCAGATAGTAAGTATTGGGGATACTATTGAGGCAGTGGTGCTAAACCTAGATACCGAAAACAAAAGGGTATCATTGGGGATCAAACAGATAAAAGCGAATCCTTGGGATTTAATCGAAGAAAAATATCCAGTAGGTACAATTATTGAGGGCCGGATAAAAAATATTACTGATTTCGGATTATTTATCGGTATAGATGAGGAAATTGATGGACTTGTTCATATCTCTGATATCTCTTGGACAAAAAAGATTAAGCATCCTTCTGAACTGTATAAGAAAGGGGATGAAGTTCAGGCGAAGGTACTATCTATTGATAAAGATAGTGAACGTTTCTCATTAGGCATAAAGCAATTAACCAAAGACCCTTGGGAAGAGATACCTGAGAAATTCAAACCCGGAACTAAGGTTACAGGAAAAGTAACTAATATAACCGATTTTGGTATATTCGTTGAGTTAGAAGAAGGTATAGAGGGTCTGATTCATTCATCGGAGATAAGTAAAGCTAAGTCCAAGACATCACTTGGAAAGTTCCAAATCGATGATGTTATTCAAACCTTAGTAGTCAACGTTTCTCAAGAGGATAAAAAGATCGGCCTCTCCATAAAAAAGCTTCAAGAGAAGGAGTACAAAGAAATATATAATAATTATAAGGATGGCACTGAAAAAGAGGTCACTTCCAATTTTGGGATGCTTATCAAAGAGAAGATAGAGGCAAATACCGACTTAAATTTTCAGAAAGAAGAAGATAATTCAGAGGATCAAGACACACAGACACCCAATTCAGCTGATACACAAGGAGAAGAAAAAGCATCTACAGAAGATAATGAGCCCACTAAATAATTATTCCCCCTTAAAAGTTTACAAAATATTAGTAATTGTTCAAAATCTTTCTGACTCTTCAAGCAGATACAAATTTTATGCTTAAAAAAAATCGTCCTATCACCTTAGTCCTTCTTATTCTGGGAATAGCCATTCTTTTTTTTGGCACAGTAATGGCTATTGTTCTTTCTTTCTCTCATCTAACACCCTCTATAGCATTTGGAGATAAAATAGCAGTAATCCCTATACAGGGTGTAATAAAAAACTCAGATACAATTACAGAGCAATTGATAAATTTTAGGAATGACAAGCGAATTAAGGCCATAATTCTAAAGATAAATTCACCTGGTGGCGGAGTAGGCCCGTCGCAAGAGATATATAGCGAAACAATAAGAACGACACACACAAAAAAGGTGATTGCCTACCTCGGATCTGTAGCTGCCTCTGGTGGTTACTATGTTGCATCTGCGGCCGATAAAATAATTGCCAATCCCGGAACCCTTACTGGTAGTATCGGGGTAATTATGGAATTCATAAACGTTGAAGAGCTTCTCAATAAGATCGGTGTTGAAATGCGGGTAATCAAGAGTGGCGAGTTTAAGGATATAGGTTCTCCAAACCGAAAAATGACTGACAGGGAAAAAAAGATGCTCATGAACCTTATAGAAGATATCCGCAACCAATTTGTAACTGCTGTTTCTAAAGGAAGAAATATGCCCAAGGAAAAGGTTCTTGAGATAGCTGATGGCAGGATCTTTTCAGGCAGGCAGGCAAAAGTATTAGGCTTGGTTGATTCTCTCGGTAATTTCCAGGATGCTGTTAATCTTGCTAAGAGTATAGCTCATATCAAGGGAGAAATAAAATTGGTCTATCCTGAAAAAAAGAGAAGATCTCTTTTGTGGAATCTAATATTCAAGGATCTCGTTGATTATATAATCAATAGAGTTGATCAGCGTTGCGGAATATTTGAGTACAGGTGGAATGGAGAATTTAGTGTATCCAATTAGATAAAATTAATCTCTCCTTTCCCTTCCCTAATTACTTCCGGATTATCGTCTATTAAGGAGACCACAGTGGAAGGTTCATGTGAGATAACTCCCCCGTCAATGACTATTTCAACAAAAGAAGAATATGTATCATGAATTACTGAAGGTTCATCAAGGTTTACACTCGTGCTAATAATGGGACGGCCTAAACTTTTTACTATAGCTAAACAGATTTTGTTATCTGGTACCCTTATGCCTACAGTTCTTCTTTTTGTGAGCATTAGCTTGGGTACCAGTCTTGTTCCCTCTAATACGAAGGTATAAGGTCCAGGGAGCGACCTTCTCATAATTCTGTAGGCATTGTTTGAAACCTGTGCATAAAGGCTTATATCCTTTAAATTAGCACAAACAAATGAAAATGGTTTTGTCAGAGGCCTTCTTTTAAGCTGGTATATTTGTTTGATAGATTTTTTATTAAAAAGATCACACCCAATACCGTAAAAGGTGTCTGTTGGATAGATTATAAGGCCTCCTTGATCCAAAACTTGAACAACCTTGCTTATAAGCCTTTTTTGAGGGTTATCCGGATTAAGAGATAGTAGCATAGTGTTACTCCATGTTAGATAAATTTTTGTAGTACGATATCCAAATATCGTAACCGTTCACAGGTTCAGAGGTTCAAAGGTTGTATTCTCATCACCTTACGCAATTTTGTAAACGTTTTGTACGGGAAAACCGACCGCTGCCATATCCCCACAAACCTGCCCGCCAGCAGGCAGGCGGGTCTGGAACATGGTACTTGGCAATGACGTGGCAAAACCCGCATTCTTTACGAGGATTTCGGGAACCCAATTTAAGTCTTTCCCTAACCCTGAACCTTGAACCCCTGAACTTTGAACCTGAATAGTAACGAATTATAAACTATTAATAAAGAATGATTCTAATATTTTTTTTTATTCTCGGCGCCATATTAGGTAGTTTTTTAAATGTTTGTATCTATAGATTACCAAAGAAGGAATCACTTATATCTCCTTCCTCTCATTGCACCCACTGCGGTGAGCCCATAAAATTCTACGACAATATCCCTATTGTAAGTTATATCATTCTGGGAGGGAAATGTAGGCACTGCAAAGAGCATATCTCTATTCGCTATCCAGTAGTGGAGGGATTATCTGGTTTACTCTGCCTGGCACTCTTCATAAAATATGGTCTGACAATACAGTCTTTACTTTATTTTTTATTTGCTGCTTCTTTATTTATCATAACATTTATTGATATCGATTATCAATTTATCCCGGATATTATATCTATTCCGGGGATATTCATTGGGATAGGGGCCTCTTTCCTTATACCACTAATGTCATGGCTTGAATCTTTTTTTGGCATTTTGATTGGAGGTGGTTTTTTATTCATAGTGGCTATAGGATATAAATGGTTAACCGGCCGGGATGGCATGGGGGGTGGTGATATTAAACTCCTTGCAATGGCAGGCGCATGGCTCGGATGGAAGGCGATACCTTTTATACTCCTTTCAAGTAGTTTAATTGGTGCCCTGATTGGTGGTGGGAGTTTGTTAATAAACAAAAAAGGGCTGAGGTATAAAATACCATTTGGACCCTTCTTATCTCTTGCATCTATTATCTATATTTTTTTTGGCCCGGAATTAATAAACTGGTATATGACTTATAGTGTCGGTTGAGATTGGCCTGTTGTATGTTGCAACAAAAAACTAACATCTAAATTTGTACCTACTCAGGTTGTCGGGTTTTCCGATAAATCGGGATTCAAGGTTCACGGTTGACATCCATGCAATACGGCGTGGCTTGTGGCAAGAACCGGATGAACTCCTCATTTATCTTTAAATCGAAACCAAATAGTTTAGATTGATGATTCGACAGTGTTTTATCTCTTTAACCTTGAACCGTGAACCTGGAACTTTGAACCTGAGTAGTTACCTAAGTTTCATATAAATCTTTAATAATATAACACAACGGACCACTAACAACGGACTGTTAACGATACCCATGAAACTATCCGCATATAGTTTAAAAACAGGAATCTTTGCAATCCTGGTGACCATCCTTTTTTTAGCAATGATATTAGTGGATATTGTTGTGATCTGCCTTTACGATATCCCTTTCAGTCATCCTTATCAAAAGATTGTTCTCTTCTATATCCTACTGAATACCCTATTTCTGGCATTATTTGGCTTTTATCTTATTTACAGGAGCATAATAAGACCGATAAACCGCCTTGTTAAAAGGGCCGAAGAATTTAAAGAAGGAGACACTTTTTTCCTTACCTCCGGTGCAGAACAGAATGAATTCGGGAAGCTATCAAGTTCTCTTAATGTGATGCTGAGACGTCTTGAAGACAATAAGGCAGAGTTAAAGACAGGCATACATTCTCTGGAAAAAGCAAATCTTGAGTTACAACAAGCCCAGGAAGAAATAATAAAATCCGAGAAATTAGCCTCAGTTGGGAGATTAGCATCCGGTGTCGCCCATGAAATCGGAAATCCGATAGGGATCGTCCTTGGCTATTTAGGGCTTCTGAAAGGAAGCGACCTAAACGACGAAGAAAGGCGAGACTTTATTAATCGCATCGAGAAGGAAATAGGCAGGATAAATAGGACTATTAGAAATCTTCTTGACTTCTCCAGGCCATCAAAGGGAGAGATGAGAGTAGTCTCTGTTCATAAAATTATTGGCGACATGGTAGATATACTCAAACCCCAGCCGATGCTATCTGATAGTGAGATCTTTTTAGATAAAGGTGCAAAAAAGGATAACGTTCTTGCAGATCCAGACAAACTCAAGCAGGTGTTTTTAAATCTGTCAATGAATGCAATAGATGCTATGGGGGCAAATCAAACAAAGAATGAATCACAAAAAAATACGTTATCAATAACAACCAGCCTGTCACCAGAGACTAAAGCAGACAAAAGGGTAAATAAAAGTAAAATACACATAGAGTTCATTGATAATGGGTCAGGAATTCCCGACGAAGACCTTACCAGGATCTTTGATCCATTTTATACTACAAAAGAACCGGGAAAGGGTACAGGATTGGGGCTTTCAGTCAGTTTGAGAATTATTGAAGATATCGGGGGAGATATAAAGGTAAAAAGTGAACCGGGAAAGGGTACAAAAATTATTCTCATCCTTCCTATTCATGAAACGTGAAACCAATAACGAGTAACGAGAATTTCTATGACAAAAAAAAGAATCCTCATTATCGAAGATGAAGCCAATATGAGGCATATGCTTGAGGTACTCTTAGGGAAATCTGGCTATGAAGTCAAAACAGCAGCAGATGGCAAGGAAGGTATGGATGCGATACAAAGAGAGCAATTTCATTTTATCCTCTGCGATATAAAGATGCCCAGAATGGATGGCATGACCTTTCTAAAATCGGCAAAGGAAAAACTCATTGATATTACAGTTATCATGATGTCTGCCTATGGAACAGTAGATACAGCGATTGAGGCTATGAAATTGGGAGCATATGACTATATTAGCAAACCGTTCAAGACAGATGAGGTCCTTTTAACATTGAAAAAAGCTGAAGAACGAGAACGGCTCAAAGAAGAGAATATAAGGCTACGAAATAGAATAAAAAAAATTGAGCAAAAATATTCTTTTGGAAACATCGTGGCCCGAAGCGAATCAATGGCCCGTGTATTTGATATTGTCAGTAACGTTGCTGACCATAAGACTACTGTGCTTATCACCGGAGAAAGCGGCACTGGAAAGGAGTTGATCGCAAGAGCAATCCATCATAATGGAAACAGAGCTGCTGGCCCTATGGTTTTTATAAACTGTGGTGGTATTCCTGAGAACCTCCTTGAAAGTGAATTGTTTGGATATAAGAAGGGCGCATTTACAGGTGCTGTGAGAGACAAGATAGGTCATTTTAAGGAAGCAGATAGGGGAACCCTATTTCTCGACGAGATTGGAGAACTGCCTTTATCTCTTCAGGTTAAACTATTGCGCGTTCTTCAAGAAGGAGAAATAACCCCATTAGGCGATATTGGTTCGAAAAAGGTTGATGTTAGGATTATCGCTGCAACATCAAAAGATCTAAATAAGGAGGTTGAAAATGGGAGGTTCCGTGAAGATCTTTTTTACCGTATTAATGTGATGACCATTCATCTCCCTCCACTCAGAGAAAGGCGGGGAGATATCCCTCTTCTCATCGGCTATTTTATCGATATTTTCAATAAAAAATTGAAAAAAGATATAGAAGGGCTTTCCTCTGAGGCGATGCCTATTCTCATAGGATACTCCTGGCCTGGAAATATCAGAGAACTCGAAAATCTCATAGAGAGGGCAGTTTTACTTGCTAAGGACAGATGGATCACACCCGCCGAACTCCCACCTTCACTAACCTCAGATCAAGGTATTGCTTCATCTCTTGATCCAGAATTTACTCTATCTATTAAGAAATCTTCCAGACTATTGGAACATAATCTTATAAAAAGGGCCCTTGAACTCACCAGCGGTAACCGATCCAGGGCTGCCAAAATACTTGAGATCAGCCGTCCCATACTCATATCTAAGATCAGAAAATATCAATTGGACTGAATTTTAACTTATGTTTTGTAAGCAAAAAGATTACAATGAAATCAAATTGAAATTTCCTTTGATTGACTAGCTATGAAGAGAAAGGAAAAACCAGAAATGCAATTTGCAGTTTGTATCAACAATGAAGGTTACCCATCATCACTTGAGGTGGGAAAACTGTATCGAATCCTGCCCGACGATGAGGCAACCTCTCATGGGTACATTCGCGTCATAGATGAGAGTGGTGAAGATTACGGTTATTCCAATGATCGGTTTTTCCAAATCGAACTGCCAGAGGCGTTGGAAAAAACTTTATTGGTAGCCTTTAAAGAAGATAGAAATATCGCCTAATTGGGTAGCCGTGGATTTTCTCCCCCAGCCCCCATACCACCCCCGATAAGTCGGGATTTTCGACATGCCGGGCGTACACAAGGCGCTGCACCTGACCGCTATTCCGCTGGCGCTCCATAGCGGCAGCTGAGCTTATGCCTAAAAATAAGGAAGTAATGATGAGTAAGCTAATAATTTCAAACCCGAAAATAATGATGGGCAAACCTGTAATTAAAGGAACTCGAATTACAGTTGAATTAATCTTGGAAAAGCTATCATCCGGTGAATCTGTAGCTCAAATTTTGGATGAGCATCCACGCTTAACACGTGAAGCAATACAAGCATCATGCGCATTTGCCGCTGAGGCTTTGAAAGCAGATGTGGTATACCCTGTTGAAGAGGCAACAGTATGAATTTTGTTGCTGATGAACCTCCATGCCTTATAGCCACAACGAAGCATGAAAAGATTTCTCGTCATTCGTTATTCATTGAGTAGGGATTTAGAATTCCTTTTTATCTAGTTTCAAATTTCCAGTTTCGAGTTTCTTTCATATAAAAAGTAGAAGATCAAGTGGTATTCGGTATTTTTAAGAATAAGTTGGGGGATTTTTTCCTTTTTAAGAAATCTATCCTGGAATATATTAAAAAAGATAAAAATGCGTAACTATAAAATTATTTTACACTTGATAAATAATTTTATAGTCCTGCTTTAAAAGGTATTTGTTATCATTCTTACCTCAGGGGCTATTTTCTTAATAATAACAAATAGATAAATCTTCCCTCCCTTAATAAATAAGCAATTAAAATATTTGGCATTAATTTTGCTGCATATAAAAACAGCCAAACATAAATGTTTGGTAGAGTCCGTTGACAGTTGTTAGTTGTTTGTTGTCTAAAAGATAAAATTCAAGTAATTCATGTATATATCAGAAAATAATGTAGGAATATGGCATCTCACCTAAGCGCTTGAAAATATTGTCACAACTGACTACCGACAACGGACGACTGACATTAACAAAGGTTTTCATTATGAAAAAAAACGGTTTTACCCTTATTGAGCTCCTAATCACTTTTGTAATATTAGGAATCGTAACAGCCATTGCTATACCTGGATTTTCAAGGTGGCTGCCAGGTTACAGGCTAAAGAGTGCATCCAGGGAGCTTTATGCAAACCTGCAATTGGCCAAAATGGGGTCTGTAAAGGATAATGCGGATTGGGCAGTTGTTTTTGATACAACCGCAGGAGCACATCGTTATCTTATTTGCTCAGATAAGGGTGCAGACGCTTCCTGGTCTAATACAGCAGACAATACTACTGAAAAAACTATAATCTTGTCTGACTATGAAAGTGGTGTAGACTATGGGCATGGGACTGCAACAACACCTGTAGGTACCACATTCGGAGATGAAATAACCTTTAATGCAAATACAGTGGTATTTAACTCCAGGGGTATGATCAATAGTATTACAGGAGGATATGTTTATCTTCAAAATAATAAAAACAATACATATGCAGTTGGAGCTCTGGGGACTGGTGTTATCCTTATGAAAAAGTGGACAGGCACAGCATGGGAATAAGAAAAAAGGAATGGGAAGTATGAATACAAAAAATCAAAAATGGCTAACCGACCAAGGCTTTACATTAGTAGAGCTTATGGTAGCAATGGCAATATCTCTGGTAGTGATGGGTGCTATCTTTTTGACCTTCAAATCACAGCAGGACTCATACATTATTCAGGATCAAATCACAGCAACACAACAGAACTTAAGGGCAGCCATGTATATGCTGACCAGGGATATCCAGATGGCAGGATATTATACCAATTTTGATACAGCCACTTATACCATGGATTGGGATGACCTGGATGGAACCAATGAGATCATTCGGCCCCTGATCTATGCCCGGAACAATGTAGCCGACGGTGGGGGCGACAACATCAAAGATAATACAGATGTTATTGTTATAGTAAAGGCAAGCAGTGAAGGACGGCGATTGGGAGCTGGGGAGGATGCCACAGCCGGCATAATAACCCTAACCAGCCGCGACCTGGATTGGGATGGAGACGATGACCTCAATAACACAGGAAAGAAATATGGCATACTGGCAAGAGAGAATTTGAGTGCGGCAGAATTTTTTGAGGTTGATAGCGCTGCCGGAACTATTACCCCTCCCAGCGGTTTGACACAGAACTATGATGTGGATGATTGGATATTCAGGGCCGATGTAATCATTTACAGAGTTGATGAAAATGCCACTAATCCAAGCTTACGCCGGAGAAACTTTGGTCAAGATAATGGCAATTATCAGGTTGTTGCGGAAAACATCGATAACCTTCAGTTTCAGTATCTGCTTAGTGATGGCACATGGACTAATAACCCTGCAGGCCAGGAGCCCAATGTGCGAGCAGTTGAGATCTCCTTGCTGGCCAGAACAGCAAATACGAACAGGGGTTATACAGATAACAATACCTATTGGATGGGAGGAGCAAATGTTGGCCCTATTGGTGACGCATATAGGCGAAAACTTCTTTGCTCAAAAGTAAAAACAAGGAATATCGGGCTATAAAATGAAAAATATCCGGAAAGTATTTTCAAAGAAAAAAGCGTTTGACAATCAATCGGGCTTTACACTACTTGATGTTTTAATTGGCATCTCCATCTTAACCGTAGGTCTCCTTGGGGTAGCCCAGATGCAGATAATGGGCATTCGAGGGAATTACTTCAGCGGCAATACTACCGCTGCCCTGACCCTCGCTGAGGAAAAAATGGAGGATCTCCTGGGGAAAAGCTATTCAGATACTGATCTTGATGACATCGATCCTGGAAACAATGCTAATCTTACTTCCATCACCACTATCGATCATACCGAAAATGTAAATGAGGATGGACAGCCTGTCGCTGGAGGAATCTATCATAGGATCTGGAATGTGGCTGATGATACCCCAATTCTTGGCACTAAAACAGTTGCTGTAATTGCCACATGGGACAATGATAGTCACAGAGTATCCTTATCGTGCATTAAGCCACAGTAATTATTGAGAGGAATCTAATGCGTAATAGTATTGTGAAAAACCAAAGTGAACAAGGAAGCATTACCGTAATTGCCCTTATGCTTTTGGTTGTGCTTACACTTTTAGGGATTACGATCAGCAGGACATCGACCATTGATATACAGATTGCCGGCAATGAAATCCCATTCAAACAAAATTTTTATGTGGCAGAGGGAGGGATACACCGGGAAGCAGCAGAGGTAGGACGGGGAAATTATCCGGTAATGAATATAAATAATCCTGGACAACTTGCCTATCAGACTGGTTCTCTATCTGGTCAGGCTACTGGTGATCCTCTTCCTGATCCTGCTCATCTGGTGAACTTAAAGGCATATGATTTTACATTAGATTATTTAGGTTTTTTTCTCCCCCCACAAGGCTATTCTGTTGTTCATTTTAGCCGGTATGATTATGACGTAGATTCTTTTGGTGATCCTGCGGGAAGCAAAATTCGTGTAGCTTCCAGATATTTTAAAATAGGACCAAAGGCTGAATAGAAATTATATAAACTTTTGGAGGAAACTCCCATGAAAGCAAAACAATTATGTAAATTCTTTTTGATACATACACTTTTATTTACAGTGTTACTCTTCTTTGGTGCTGGAAGTAGCAGTGCTGACGACACCGATGTCTACCAGGCATCGGTAAAAAACAATGCCATGCTGGTGATTGATGTATCTGGTTCCATGATTTGGCCAGTCTATGATCCCAATATAGATTATGCGGCATTCTTTGAGTGGGCTATAGGCGCTGGTTATGGCCAGGATGACCCATATTATCCTCTTACCGATTGGTTTGCAGATAAGGCTGCAGGAAGGCTGTGGGAAAAGGATAAGATATACCTGGTAAGCGCCTACACTGGCTATGCAGAGATTACCGGTGAGGACAGCGTGACCAAATATGCCGCCACCGGAGACCCAGTCTATACCGGTTCAGCCAGGAGACAGAGATGGGTCACAGGCGGAATCATAGATACCGGTTGGGAGGTTACCGATTGGGATAACCCCGAAGAGAACAATACTATAGAGACCGTTACGGTGAGCGATAAGGTCTATGTTGTGTATCCAACTGAGGCAAATCTTAATGTCATTAACAAAGTAGATACTGCAAGCTATGCCAATAGCGCTATTGCCGGTCAGCTCAAAAACCACCAGAATATCCTGCTCACCGATGAAAGGGCAGATCCCAGAACTGGGGTAGCAAAGGACTATGGTTTTCTTGGTTATTTACATGCACCGGGTATCTATTTTTCAGGGTTGTTCGAGACCCTTAATCCATCCTATACCCTTACAGATAACCCAAATAATGCAGTAGCTTATTCTGGTGATAAAAGAATCTACTCTTTTGTCACCGGCAATTACCTGAGTTTTATCAAGCTCATAGAAGACCTCGATGGAGACGGAAGTTGTGGAAATGAGGGGTGGCGGGATATCTGCTACCAGCCTGGTGCTCGCGTGTGGACCACCGTTGGCATAGGTACTATCAGAAATTCATCGTATTATAGCAGTTCTGACTACTCACGACCCAGGAATGAGAGCTGCGGCGTCATAGACCTTACCCAATATTCCGGGCGAAAGTATCTGAGGATATATTTCAGGAATCTTGATGTTGAAAACAGGACAGTAGGCAGTTGTGATTGCTCTGGCAGCACCAACTCTTATAACGATGGCGTCTATTTTGTTGACCAGGATGGCAATGTCATGCACCAGCTTACCTCATCAGTGGTTAATGAGACACCTGAGGGAAAGATCTATGGATGTGATCAAACGTATGTGTGGACCGGTGAATATGATGTAACAAATGTAACAAAGATTTATGTCAAATTCTATGTTGCCCCTAATGGTGCACATAACTGTGAAGGCTATGATAGAGGGTTTAAGATTACCAAAATCAAGTGGACCTCTCAGGAGTCAGCAGGTGCGCCTTCAGCAGCAGGGACATTTGCATGCTGCAATGGGGACGATGGTGTTGGTCAAAAGATAAGATCCCGCCTGGAGGTAGCCCAGGATGCCATGAAGATCGTGGTGGATGAGACCAGGGAAAAGATCAACTGGGGTCTGGTGAAATGGTCTGGTAGCGGGGGGATACACTTAGTGACAGATCTTGATGAAGGGGCAGATGCCGTTATAGCTGACATTGACACCCTGAGTGGCAGTGGTGGCACCCCTATGGGTGCGGCCATGCAGGATACCTATGACTGGATGTACGATTATCTTTCTACCCATACAGCCACATCCGAGTGCAGTGAAAACTACCAGGTTGTTTTGACCGACGGTTTCCCATCCGGAGATACGACATGGAACTTAATAAATAAAAACAGCAATCCTGACCCTGTGTTTTACAATAATGTTGATTATGTGGATGCTGATACCTGGACAGGTGATCCTATTCAGACAACAGCGGAAAACCACTCAGATGATGTTGCCAGGTGGATGGCCCGGGAGAAATGCGCCGAGAGCCAGGATACCGGAGGGACTAATCCCGATTATAATGTTGTAACGCATACTATCGGGTTTGGCCTGGAAAGCCCTCTCCTCAATGATACCGCCGAAGATGGCTGCGGTATAGGCATAACCGCCTATGATCAGACAGAGCTGGTAAATGCATTTTATAGCTTAGGCCTTGCCATGGTCACTTCAGTTTCCTTTACTGCGCCTGTTGTCTCAGTCGATGAGGCCAACAGAACCCAGAGCGGTGACAACCTTTACATGGCCTTCTTTAAGCCCAAAGACGGCCAACACTGGCAGGGAAATCTTAAAAAATATGGCCTGAGCTATGAAATACGGACTGATTGCGGCAGGGCCGAGCCTGAGTGGACTGTTGTTGATAAAAATGGCACTATTGCAGGTGATTGTGACGGTACATTTAAGTCCTCCTCTACCTCCTACTGGTCAAGCTCTACCGATGGCGGCGAGGTAAACAGCGGAGGGGTTGGAGGTAAGCTCAAAGAGGCTCTGGATGCCGTATCACTGGGTATTGGGCCCTACTATGACTTCAGAAAGATCTACACCTACAAAGGTGGATCCATGGTGAGATTTACACCCTCTAACATAGATGAAGATGATTTGGATGTTTCAGATGACGACGATGTATACCCGATCATTAACTATATTTATGGCTACACATATAATGCAGATGGAGACGGAGATCCTGTAGCCACACGCTCCTGGATTCTTGGAGATATTATCCATTCAGAGCCAAGAATTATCGATTATCTCAATCCTGACGGCTCACTCTTATACCGTTTCATTGCTGTTGCCTCTAATGACGGGATGCTCCATGTATTTACCGACTTTGAGTGCACCCTTTCCGCAGAGACATACCCTGCCGGAAGCGAAGTTTTTGCCTTTGTGCCCGAAGACCTTCTTCCACGGCTTAAGGAATTTGCAAGCACTGATCATGTTTACATGGTTGACGGTGCATGTAATTATTTCCGTGCCCAGACCAAAACCGGCGTTTACTATGACAAAACCCTGGTCTTTGGTGAAAGGCGTGGTGGGAGAAGTTACTGGGCCCTGGATGTGACAAACCCTGAACCGAGCTACTGGACAGTTAAATGGCATATTCAGGGAGGAACAGGAGACTTTACGGAGCTGGGCTATACATGGAACAAGCCATACTTTGCTAAAATACAGACCGCAGCTTCGACCTATAAGGATGTGGTCATTTTCGCCGGCGGCTATGACACACTCGAGGACGGATTCCCTGAAGAATTTGATGACGATGACCAAAACCCAAATGGAATCAGGGACACAGGTGAAACCTATGTTGAGACAGCACATATAGGAACGTATGACAAATACAATCCAGGTATAGATGGTATAGGACGAGGTATTTTTGTGGTAGATATTGCTGACGGAAGTGTTCTGTTCAGGGCGACCTACAGCGCCTCTGATGATACGTTAGGAATATACCAATCATACGCTAATATGACTTTCTGTTTCCCTGCTGACATGACTATAATTCCTCTTTCAGAGACTAACCTCACAATGTATGCTGCTGACGTCTATGGCCAAATATGGAAGATTACCTATGATTATTTTGCAGATCAACTCAGTTATACTGATTCTAATTCCGTTAAATGGCAGGTCAAGCCTGTCTTTCAATCAAACCCCGGCTCTGATCTGGCTACCGGTGACCCTGACATAGCAGGTGCCGCCTTAGACAGTTCTGACACCGGAAGAAAGACATTCTATTCTCCTGATGTATCTTATTTTGGAAACTGCTGGACAAGCAAGCCGGTGCTTTACTTTGGTACTGGTGACCGCGCACATCCACGATATGCAATGATTTCCAATCGTTTTTATACAGTGGCCGACCACAACACCCTGACTCATGAAACTGATCTCCTGAATCTTACCTGTGACGAACTTGATGAAAATGCAGATGCTGATGGTGATGGAGATGTAGATAGTGATGATACAACCAGAAAACAGGATTTGATCAGTAAGCTCAGTAATGAATCTGTAAGCAGGGGATTTTTTAGAGTCATGGATAAGCAGGGAGACTGCCCGCAGTGCTCCATAAGCCATGTGGGAGAAAAGATACTATCCCGACCCACACTCTTCTTTAAAAATGTCTATTTTACTGCCTATCAACCGGTATTCGACGACCCCTGTAATCCAAACGGAAATGCCTTTATCTACGCACTCGACTACTGCTGGGGCAAGTCTGTCTTTAATTACAGTGAAGAAAATGGAAATGAAAGAACCATAGAAGACACCTATCAGATCATTCAAAATAGCTCCATCCCTTCAGGTGTCAGGGTCATTACCAGGGGTGGTCACGCAGCAGGCCTTATAAGTGCTGGAGGAGCGGTGAGTGGAGTAGGTGAAGATCTAACAACAAACATCCCTGGACCTCCAGGTGGTGTATCTCAGATATTGTGGGAAACTGAGTAAAAGTAAACAATGTCAAGGTGAGGTTAATTATGAATAAAAGAATGAGAAGACTGATTTTATTAAGCCTTATCCTGGTCTCTATTTCCATAGTGATATCAACTGGTGTGCCTGCCCAGGCAAGGAGCGAAATAATAATGACCATTACTGGTGAAGTTACAAATATAAATGGAATGGTCATAACCCTGAATAAAACGAACATCCTTTATCCGGCAATTGAGATAGATGTTCCTGACTGGGCGATACAGGGTTCAAAGGTGAGCATGTCCTATTATACAAAGAACTATAAGAAATATTATTACGAGATAGTCAAACCAGGGGAAAAGTTTAAGGTTAAAGAAACGATTGAAAGAGAGAGTAAGGAATTAAAATAACATTAGCTCACGGAGTTGAACCATGAAAAAGAAATTCTTTAAACAATGGATAATGATAGCTATCATCGCATCCTTTACCTGCATATGGCCAAAGATTGGCGCTGGTCAAGATGCACAGACTTATTTTCAAAAAGGAACCGAACACCTCAGATTGGGTGAATTGGATGAGGCAATAGCTGCCTTAGAAGAAGCAACTAATCTAAAGTCTGATTATGCTGCAGCCTACAATAATAAAGGACTTGCTTACTATAAAAAATATGAAGAGACAAGTGATCCAGATGAAATGAACAAGGCGAAGAGTGCCTATGATACGGCTTATCAGCTTGACGAAAACAATGCAGAGGTAAATAACAATCTGGGGATTTATTACTTTAAGCAAGGGCCTAGTTATTATGTGCAGGCTGAATTTCATTATAAAAAGGTTCTCCCATCGAGTCAAGCACAAGAAAAGCCATATCATGCCGATGTTTACAACAACTTAGGTGTTATATACGCCAAAAAAGGCAATTATATAAATGCAGAGAATGCCTACACCAATGCTATACGCATAGCCGGAATTTCCTGGGATGATGTAGTAATAAAAGACTTAGAATACACAAAATATACAAGTGCCTCCTATAACAGGGGGAATCTTTTCTACAACCAGGGGAATGATCTAAAGTGGCAGGCTAAACAAAGTGAGGCAATAATTAAGTTTAATCAGGCCATATCCGATTATACAGTTACTATAAATTTTTACAAGAATGCGAAAGATTTGGAAGGCTTTCCTGATGCTTACCACAATGCCTATTACAATAGAGGACTTTGCAAGTACGATAAAGGCCAGTATAACGAGGCTATTCTCGATTATGAGGAGGCAATAAAACTAAACCCTGGTTTCATGTGGGCTTACTATGCCAAGGGGTATGCTCATTTTATGATGGATGAATATGACAAGGCCTTTCAAGAATTCGCAAAGGTCTTGAATTCAGAGCTTGACTCCTATGCTCGATACGGCATGGGAGTTGTTTTTGCCCAAAAAGGGCAAGACGATGAGGCCCTAATTTATTTGAATGAAAGTTGCGATTTAGGTAATACCTGGGCATGCGATGCCCTTAACGACAACTATGAGGATCTGGGGCAGCTTTAAGAGCCTTAGTCCTTCGATTCATAAGTTCGGTTACGAACTTATTTACTCAGGACTTAGTGCTGAGCGAGCAATTGCCCAAACTTAGCTAGTAAAATACGTCACTGTATTTGCGAGTCGAAGCACTTAGCTTATCTTACTACCTGGTTTACTTTCTTGGTCTGGAATTAAGAGATAGACCCCTTTTTCATCCTCTACAGCAAGAATCATTCCTCTGGATTCAACTTTCATGAGTGTGACAGGCACGAGATTGGCGATCACTATCACCTGTTTATTTATTAGTTCATTTGTCTGGTAGTAAGCAGCCATCCCGGCCACTATTGTCCTCCTTTCTCCAATGTCAACCACAAGCTTGAGTAATTTTTTAGATCCGGAAATGGTTTCTGCTTCCTTGATAGTGCCAACTCGTATGTCTAATCTTTGAAAGTCTTCAAGGCTTACCAGCCCTGGTTCTTCTCTCATCTTTTCCTCCATTTCAGGCTTTACCCTGTCGAAAATAGAGTCGCTCTTTTTGCTCCCTTTAAAGCCTTGCTCTGTAACTTTTTTAACATCTAAATGGGTACGCTTAGGTTCTTTCACAGGGTTTACCCTTGGAAAAAGGGGAGGAGCCTTTGATATAGGCCTGACCTTTTTTACTTTCCCCCATTTCTCTAAACTATTAAGAGGCAATTTCACCCCAACTATACCTAATCCCAATTGATGCTGTATTTTTTCGGCTGTGTGAGGCATAAACGGCCATAACAGCACTGAGACTATTTTGATTACCTCGGTAATAGTATTGAGCACAGTATTCAATCTCTCTTGATCTTGTGTAGCCAGCGCCCAGGGTTTCATGGTATCGATATATTTATTTGTCTTGCCAATTAACACCCACACAACAATTAATGCCTTATGAAAGGTGAATTTTTTCATCATATCCTTATACTCTTCAATCACCTTATAAGAAGCATCTTGCAGGCTAATATCCTCTTCTTTGAATTGAGAAGATGGTTGGAGTTTTCCATCAAAATATTTGACTACCATGTTCATGGATCGAGAGACCAGATTCCCCAAATCATTTGCCAGATCTGCGTTAAACCGTTTCACAAGAGATTCCTCGGTGAAATCAGAATCAAGACCAAATACCATATCTCTGAGCAAGAAATACCTGAATGCATCCAGGCCATATTTAGTAGCTAAATCCATGGGCTTCACGATATTTCCAAGGCTTTTTGACATCTTCCCCATATTCACATTCCAGTAGCCATGGACATTAAGATGCTGATAAGGTTCAATACCGGCTGCCTTGAGCATACATGGCCAGAATATTCCATGGGGCTTTAGAATATCCTTTGCAATAATATGCTGAGCAACAGGCCAAAATTTCTTAAAAAGGTCTCCATCGGGGTAGCCAAGGGCTGATATATAGTTAATCAAGGCATCAAACCAGACATAGGTCACATAATTATCATCAAAGGGAAGTGGAATTCCCCAGGATAACCTCTTCTTTGGCCTTGATATACAGAGATCTTCCAGCGGCCCCCTCAAAAAGGCAATCACCTCGTTTCTATACCTCTCTGGCCTTATAAAGTCAGGATGTCTATCAATATAATCTATAAGCCATTCTTGATAATTACTCATCCTGAAGAAATAGTTTTCCTCGCTAATAATCTTTGGTTCAGTCAAATGAATTGGGCATTTACCCTGGACCAATTCTGTATCTGTATAAAACCGCTCACACCCTATACAGTATTTCCCCTCATATTCACTAAAATATACATCCCCTTTTGCATACACTTTAGAGAGGATCTCACGGACCGTGTCTTGATGATTTTTGTCAGTAGTGCGCACAAAATAGTCGTTCTTAATATTAATTTTGGGCCAGGTTTCTTTAAAAATTTTGCTTATTCTATCCACATATGCCTTGACTGTTTCGCCTGATTTTTCTGCTGCCTCCACCACCTTGTTGCCATGCTCATCCGTGCCCGTTAAGAAAAATGTGTCAAAACCGCTAAGGCGATAAAATCTTGCAATTACATCGGCTACAATAGTGGTATACGCATGTCCTATATGTGGTTCTGCATTCACATAGTAAATAGGTGTAGTGATATAGAATAAATCCTGACTATTTTGGCCCATTATCTCCTCGTGAGTTTTTTTCCTTTCTGCATAGGTATCGTATTCATAGGCAAGACAACACATCAATCTCCCGCATATACCAGAGATTTTATCTGGATTGAGAGAAAGATCTTGGTCTTTCGCCATCCTTATAGAAATAGGGTCGAAGTTTGACAGAAACAATGAACAGCATAATTGGCGACCACAATGGCCAATTCCGCCAAGCTTCCCTGCTAAATCTCTGGCGCCAATTTGTTTCATTTCCACATGAGTATTAAATTTTTGAACAAGCTCTTTTACCAATTCCCTGAAATCAACCCTAATGGTGGATATATAAAAAAAGGTAAGTCTGCTCATGTCAAAGGAAAGCTCCACGGCTATCAAATTCATGGGCACTTTTCTCTTCTCTATCTGCTCTTTACAAAACCGCATGGCCTCTGCTTCAATTCTTTCATTTTTCTTCTTTTTTTCAATATCTTCTGCTGTAGCCAGACGAAATACCTTTCTAATTGGCCTGTCCGGCATGGAGGCATCCCGAAGTCTCGGTTTACTGCATACGGTGCCCAGTTCAATGCCTTCTTTAGCTTCAACGATAACCTTATCCCCTTTATTGAGGACAAAATTACCAGTGTAAAACTCATGGATTCTTCCATCTTTCCTAAAGCTTATAACAACAATTTTTTTTGGACTCTCTTTAGACATACGAACCCTTTACAGCTCTTTTTAGCCCCAACAGAGATCTTTCAAGGAGAAAAAGAGGATTTCTATTCTCCATCAAATCATGTTCGGCTCTGGCAATAACTGCCAGCGACCTCATGAGTGCATCGACAGTATACAATGCAGATGCATTTTTAAGATGATTGCTGAGATCGGAATTTAAAGTATGACCTATTTTACCCTCTAATTTGAAAAGGAGAATGTCTCTGTACCAGCTTTTCCATATACCCAACATCAAGGCTATGGTATCATCCTTAACTTCTTTGTTGGTGGCTGAGCTTTTTCTAAAACCAGACAGCTCACGAGCCAGATCAATTAACATATCAGATGACTTGTTAATGACACTATTTAACATAGTTATCCAATGTACCCTATTAGTAAAAAGGTCATCCTTTGATAGTTTCTTTGCCCTACCAAGACTCCCCTCTGAAAGCTTTGCTACAATTTGTGCCTTTTCTTTATCCATACTTTCTTCTTTTATCAACCAATTTACAACAGCTTCGGTAGGCAGAGGTTTAAAAGGAACCTTTTGACATCGAGAAATAATAGTTGGAAGAAGTTCTCCAGGATCTCTCACATTCAAGATAAAAATGTTATAAGGAGGTGGCTCCTCAAGGGCCTTTAAAAATGCATTGGCTGCCTCATCAGTCATTTTTTCAGCTGGATCTACAATAATTATCCTGTACCGCTCAAGAGCCGGAGAGAAAGCAAGATGTCTGTTAATCTCCCTGATTTGGTTAATCCCGATTCCTTTTTTGTCCTTATCAGGCTCTATAATAATGAGATCAGGATGGTTTCCATCTATTATCTTTTTACAGGAACTGCATCTCTTACATCCATCCCCATCAACCGGATCCATACAATTGATTAATAAGGCAAAGGCCATAGCAGTGGTTGTTTTACCAATTCCCTGGATACCAGTGAATAGATACGCAGGGGCAATTGTATTGCCGGCTATAATCCTTTTTAAAAAAGTTATTGCCTTGTCTTGACCGATTATTTCCTTAAATAATTTAGGGCTCATGTTAATGTTTGTCGTGTTTGTTGAGTTTATAGGGTTTTAACATTCACCCTGTTAAATCCCCATAGGGAGCCCCTCAAGCGGGGCATTTAACAGGGCAGACAAACCCAAAAAACTCAACAAACTCAAATAGCTACTTTAGGCAGATAAGGAGAGATTATTTCCCTGATCTTTCTCGCTACGTGATCTTCATGTAATGTGGAATCTATAATCTTAAACCTATCTTTATGCTTGTGCGCTAAGGCAAGATATCCATATCGTATCTTCACATGGAAATCGAGTGATTTTCTTTCAAATCTATCTCTTTTTTTATCGGTTTTTTCCCTTTCTTCTGTTCTTTTCAAACCTACTTCTGCTGGGCAGTCCAATAAAAAGGTAATGTCGGGCTCACACCCTAAAGAAGCCTCATAGTTTAATTGTTCAATTAGTTTCTCATGCTGCCCCATGACAATCCCCTGATACACAGTAGTAGCATCATAATATCTATCACAGATAACCCACTTTCCAGCATCTAAGGCGGGTTTAATTACCTCCCTTACATGCTGGGCCCTGTCAGCTTGGATTAGAAAAAGCTCGGTTAAATACGCTATATCCGTATTATCCACATTCAAGAGTATCTTCCGTATAGCTTGACCTATTTTTGTCCCTCCAGGCTCACTGGTAATTACTAAAGGGATTCCTTGTTCTTTGAGTGTTGCTCCGAACTTAGAGATCTGTATAGACTTCCCGCACCCATCTATTCCTTCAAAGGTGATAAACAATTAGACCTCCTTTTTTAATACAGACCTAGTTAAAAATGGTTTTTATATGGTCTTCAAGCCCTTTATTCATAACGGATCGAATAAAAATTGGACATTTGGTCGGTCTGGGTTGAAAGGTTCACGGTTTCCCGATGAAATCGGGATTAATCGCTTCGCGAATTTTTCCGATGCTACTGATTTCACTGGGTAAGCATCATGAATCTGTCAACCTTTGAACCTTGAACCTCTGAACCTCTGAACCTCTGAACCGTAACTACTAAATGGAATCGGAATTTATTGTCCAATAAATCACCCCTTAATTAGCAAAGATTTACAAGGTCTGTAATAATATGCAGTATACATAATATCGATAAGGGAATCAAGGGAGATGCGTGAGTGTGTGAGTGGTTAATCAAGTGGTAAGCGTTCACCGTTGGCAGTCGTTCGACAGGCTCACGATCTTGAGCACTGCCGAAAGATTCGCCGTTCACCGATAAGCCAACAGTGGCAATGAGCCGCCTAAATAGACATATCCATTAACAGGCCAAACAATATGTTGCTCTATACGAATATTTCCCCTTTCGGACAACGGATAACGGTGAACAGTTACCTCAACAGATTGTACACTATATACACCTTTCATCTTGCATGTTTTTCAGATAAAATTTAATATTCAACGATGCGAATCAATCGTGATGAGTTGTCCATTGTATGGACTACGTATAAACAATAACGGACCACTCCTAATGTAATGTCATCAGGAAGGAAAAAAGCGCTTGAAATTTGATGAAATTGGAGAATTCGGTTTTATAGAATCCATTAAAAAAGAATGCACTGCGACTTTGAAAGATGTTATCAAGGGAATTGGTGATGACTGTGCTGTTTTTGGCCCTTCCTCTGGCCGGGTTTTGCTCTTTACTACAGATATGCTGGTTGAAGACATCCACTTTTTAAAGTCAAAAATGACCCCATATCAATTAGGCTGGAAATCAATAGCCGTAAATCTGAGCGACATTGCTGCTATGGGTGGAAGGCCACTTATTCTGCTTATCTCCATTGCCATTCCTGCTGAAATGAATGTTGAACTAATTCAAGATCTCTACAAAGGTATGAAAGATATATGTGAGCATTACAAGGTTAATATAGTGGGGGGTGATACGGTTGCCTCCCCAGACAAGTTGGTTATAAATGTTTCCCTGATTGGTGATGCAAAAGAAAATGAGGTTCTCTATAGATCTGGTGCCAAATCAGGAGATAGTATATATCTTACAGGAAATGTCGGGGATTCATTTGCCGGGCTTAAAATCTTAAAAAAGGAAATATCTTCTCCAAAATCTATTGCAAACCATTTTATCAAAATCCACAATGAACCAAAACCTTTGATTGAGACAGGAATGGCTATTGCGGCCTCAGGGCTTGCCAATGCTATGATCGATGTAAGTGATGGGCTTCTCTCAGATTTAGGGCATATCTGTAAGGAAAGTGGCGTCGGGGCAATGCTTTTTAGGAGCAAGGTTCCTCTCTCCTCCGAACTCAAACTCCTTGCCTCTCGTGAAAAATTTAATCCCCTTGAACTCGCCCTTTCAGGTGGAGAAGATTATCACTTGTTGATAACAGTTCCCAAAGTAAACATAAAGGATTTCGAAATGGTATGTAAAGATAAAGGATTATTACCTCTCTACCTGATAGGAAAAATAGTTGAGGGAAAAGGTATTAAAATGGTTAATGATGATGGCTCATTAGAGGAAATTAGTATGAGAGGTTTCAACCATTTTTCCCCTCATTATTAGAGTCAGATAATGTCAGTCGATCGTTGTCAGTTGTCCGTTGCTAAATTGGAAACGAGATATAAATAGGATACAATGGTATGGCTAAAACGGGCTTTGAAAATCTTCGTGTTTATCAATTAGCAGAGGAAATAGCAGATCTTGTATGGGAAGTAGTTTTTAAATGGGACCGTTTTCCTCAGGGTACAATTGGCAAACAACTGGTAAATTCAGCAGACAGTATAGGGGCAAATATCGCTGAAGGGACAGGACGTGGTAGCTTTGCCGACAATCGGAGATTTGCTAAAATTGCAAGGGGATCTCTTTTTGAAGTAAAGCACTGGCTTAGAAGGTCATATAAAAGAAAACTGTTATCTGAAACAGAGATAAATTCATTACAGAAATTGATTGAAGAACTAACTCCTAAATTAAGTGCTTATATCAAATCAATTGGTAATAAGCAAAAATCAGGTAAGTGAACCCACGGACAACTAACAACTATCAACGGACACTATATAGAATCCTAACACATAAGGAGTGCTGCCATGACAAGGCCGGATATAGACCCGAGTTTGCCTCTCATCCAGGATGCCGATCTTAGGGACAAGGTTGTGTTAGTTCGAGTGGACCACAACGTGGTCAAGAATGGCCAAATCCGTGACCCCTATCGCATTGATGCGACCCTGGGCACTCTGTATAACATTGTAGAACGAGGTGGCCGTATAATCCTCATGACTCATGTGGGACGGCCACGTGATAAAGAAACCGGCCGTATCAAGGTTGAAGATAACACTTCAGTCCAACCGGTCGTTGAGTACTTAGAGCGTAAACTGTATACAAACTTTGTGGTACCCAGATTTCCTGTTGATCCAGAATGGGGAATCAAAGAGATCGACACCTCCATCAACTTGCACATCAAGGACCTTCTCGCTCACCGGATTGGGGGTATCTATTTGCCCAATACTCGCTGGTTCCAGGGAGAAGAAGACACGGGAGAAAAAAGGAAACGCTTTGCCCTGCAACTGGCTGGCCTTGCCGATGTCTTTGTTAATGACGCTTTTGGCTCATGGCAGGCCCATGTGTCCACGTTTGACATCACCAAATATTTGCCAAGCTTTGCAGGTTTTCTTCTTCAAAGGGAGCTTATTAATCTCAAGCATGTCCTGGAACCCAAACGACCCTTTGTCGCTGTGGTGGCTGGAGCTAAATATGATACCAAAATAGGCCCGCTCAAACAGATCTACAAGAAGGTTGATCACCTGATATTGGGCGGAATTATTTACAACACCTTTTTGTGCGCCAAATACAATGTTCGGGTCCGCGGAGTAAGCGAGTCTGACATTAAGGCGGCCAAAGATCTGGTAAATCAGGACAATAAGGTAAATAAAGTTGTTGAGCTTCCTCTTGTGGTCGAATCAGACATAATTGACAGGCGAGTGGAAGGCAAGTATCGGACTATTAGCATCAAGGACTTCAAGAAGGGCAGCGAATATGGTTACTTCTTGGATGTGGCCCACGAATCGTTCGACACTTCTGGCGTAACAGAAGCCATCGGCTCTGCTAAAACAATATTTGTGAATGCAGTCATGGGCCGTACTCCTCACTTTTTTGAGGGTTCAGAGAAATTAGACCGGACTATTGACCAAAACCGTCATGCCCAAAAGTTCTACGGCGGTGGCGATACCCTTCAGGAGTTCAAGAACCTTAGCCCCGGCTTGTACCTGGCTGCTATGGATAGTGCCCAGTATTATTTCTTTACAGGGGGCGGGACTGTCCTTAAAGCCATCGAGGAGGGTACACCCTATGGTCTTGAGCCGGTAAAGGCCTTGATAAAAAATGCAGGGACAGATCCAAAATAACCAGACCTGCTTGTGAAGGATTCGATTTCATTTTTATTTGGTATTTAATGGGGCAGTTCA
>CAZSWT010000020.1:0-49911 GCA_964611035.1 uncultured Desulfobacteraceae bacterium | reverse complement strand
TTTTAAGCGATTCTCTCCAAAGAATATTTCTCAGCGTTCTTAGCGTCTCTAACGATCCCGATAAATCGGGAGAGTGGGCGGTGAGTTAATAAAATCCTGAACATCCCGTCTATCCTGTCTAAAAAAGGAGATTTCCTGCTATGCTATCAAGATAAAAATATTTACTCAATTGACCCTATTTGGAGGTGGCTCTCCTTTAAAAAATGCTATTATATTATCAGCAGCAATCGTCGCCATCCTTTCCCTGACCTCAGTAGCTGCACTACCTATGTGGGGGAGAAGGACAACATTATCTAATTTGATGAGATCTGGATGGACTTCTGGTTCAAATTCATAGACATCTAAACCGGCTCCGGCTATCCATCCCTGTTTAAGGGCGTAGACAAGATCTTCCTCCTTGACTAATGGTCCCCGGGCTGCATTGATAAGAAAGGCCTCTTTTTTCATCTTCCTGAATTCTTTTTTAGTAAATTTATGGTAGGTCTCTGTTATAAGTGGTGCATGAATAGAAATAAAGTCAGATTCTTTAAGCAGCTCATCAAAAGAGACATAATGAGCGGAAAAGTTAATGGATTCCTTTGCAATGTGTATTGGGTCATGATAAATTATCTTCAAGCCACAGGTAACTGCCCTTTTAGCTACGGCTTTTCCGATACGGCCCATGCCATAAATCCCGAGTACCTTATTTTGTAGCTCAACGCCCAAAAAGAAGGTTGGATAGAATCCTTTGAATTCTCCTTTCCTGACTAATCTATCACCTTCCACAATGCGTCTGGCTACACAGAGAATAAGGGCCATAGCAATATCTGCTGTTGCTTCTGTTAAAACATCAGGTGTATTGGTGACGACAATACCTTTTTCCCTGGCATATTCAATATCGATATTATTAAAGCCCACTGCGTAATTCGCTATTATTTTTATTGTAGTTAGGTGATCGATGATGTCTTTGCTTAGATTGTTCGTAACCATAGAAACCAGCCCCTGAGCGCCAGTTGCCATCTTTATTATTTCATCCTGGGTTAAATCTCGATCAAAAGGAGAGACTTCTACATCGAAAATCTCTTTAAGCTTTTTTAGGCCTGCCTCAGGTATTTTTCTCGTAATAAAAATCTTCTTTCTATCCATATTTTTTCCTTATCTTAATAGGTTTTCATTCTCATGCTATTACTTTAACACACCTTGGACGCTTTACGTCACTTCAAACTCATTTTCAAATAAGGCAATATATTTTCTACCGGGAAAAAACAGATTTTATAATTAAGATAGTAACTATGAAAGGAAGAAATATAAAGTAGTAATAGACCTAATCAGTATCATCAAACACTTTCCCTGGATCTGTACGCAGCCTATCTAATTTTGTCTCAAAACCAGATCCTAAATCAACACCCATTTGCTGCGCCCTCTTTTTGGCTTGAAGCCCAATGTTTCTGGTATCTTTATAAAATGCATCATCTTTTGGAGAGTTTGGTTTGAATGTGGATAATCGATCTTGCTCTGAGACATGGTAGGCAACCCTTGATACCAATTTTTTTAAGTCTCCCCCCTTACATCCTGGACACCTTACATCTGCCTCATCCTCTTTTTTTAACACCAAATACTGAAATTCTCTGCCACATGCCTGGCATTGGTATTCATAGAGTGGCAATTCTTACCTCCTGTAAATAAAACTAGTATATCGTTTCATTAAAACACATACATATCTAATTATTAAAAATGACAAATGTCAAAATCCAAATTTCAAATCAAATCTAAATTATTAAATGTCAAAAATACCGATCAGCGTAAGGCATTTTGAAATTTGAGCTTTGACATTTGAATCTTAATATATGTAAATATTTTAGCGAAACGCACGACTAGTTTGTTATATTTTCTGCTATAGTATATAGGAATATAAAATTATTATCATCTTAAAAATTTGTAACTGCCACCAAGGCACAAAGACCCAAAGAGGAGATAAATATAAATTAAATAACGGAGCTATAATAAAGAATAATTCTATAGTCTTGGTGTCTTGGTGTCTGTGTGGCAAGATACCAGTTACAAAAAATTAAGGTAAATAGATATGCAGCTAAATGATGAATTATATGCCTTTCCGTGGAGGTCTTTAACAGAAAATAACTGTAACAGCTTTTTCATTAATGGCCCCTTCAAAATCCTCATTGATCCCGGGCATCAACATCTCTTTACTGAATTACGTAACTCATTAGACTCTATTAATGTTAAAATCGAAGACATTGACCTAATAATTGCTACACACATGCATCCCGATCATATAGAGGCAGCACAATCCTTTTCATCCTTATCAACTATGGTAGCAATACATGAAACAGAATATCGTTATTTTCGGGAAAAGGCTGCATCCTTTCATGATTTCACTATTGAGCCAGATTTTTTCCTTACAGAAGGGACTTTAAAAGCAGGAACCATTGAACTTGAGGTTATTCATTGCCCAGGTCACTCACCTGGTTCGATCTGTCTGTACTGGCCTTCTCATAAGGCCCTCTTTGCAGGTGATGTTATCTTTGAACAGGGAGTAGGGCGCACAGATTTGCCTGGTGGGAATGGTGAACAGCTAAAAAAGAGTATCGGTCGTTTATCCTCTCTCGATCTTGAGCTTTTACTTCCAGGACACGGTGACATCATCAGGGGACGAGAAAATATAGAGAGGAATTTTTCCCTTGTTGAAAATATTTATTTTGGATTTTTGTAAAGGATTATTGTAGCCACTCAGGTTGTCTTGAGTCGTTCGTGGTATCTTTTGCGCAAGGTTTTGAGGAATTCATTCCACTCTGGGGTATTGTCCAGATTAGGTACAACAGCAGAACCAGACACACCACTCTCTTTCAAAGCCAGAAGAGACTTTTCTGTAAAGGTTTTTTTGGTGCCTTCCTTCTCTGAGTTGTATTCTTTCTGAAGATTTTTCAGGGAGGTTATATTATAATTGGCTAGTTTATTGAGCGCAGACAAGATCAATGAGTTGTCGCCGTCCAGGTCAAAACGAGTGGAAAGATATTTTTTAAGGAAACTATATGCAAGTTCACGATCATTACTGGCAATTTTTTCCATCTCATCCTTGAGACGACTCACAGGAAAGAAGTTATCCAGATATTTGTTACAGAGACCCTGTACTTTTTTATCAAGTTTTTCGCGTGCAAGACTCCGTTTTTCCTCATCACTCAGGGTGAGGTTTCTTGTTTTTTCAAAAACAAGATCAAGGGTGCTTTTTATCTCTCCCAAAATACTACCTCATAGTTAATGTTCTGTGCCTCTGGGCTCCTTAAATGTATACCAATAATCTCAAGAGGAATTATTTTCAAAGACATCTCAGTGTTAATCCTCTGAGAAGTTCTTGATCATCATTTCCCCTAATTCCTTGGATCGGTTTGTGGCTGCCTCAACAGCATTGATAAGAGTGGTTCGAAGACCACCCTTCTCTAAGGTATGCAGGCCGGTTATGGCTGTTCCACCGGGTGAGGTAACCTTATCCTTTAATTTTCCGGGGTGCTCGTGTGTCTCCATCAATAATTTTGCAGCCCCCAATACCGTTTGGCTTGAAAGAAAAAGAGCATCTTCTCTTGAAAGCCCCATTTTTACCCCGGCATCGGCTAAGGCATCGACAATTAAAAAGATGTATGCGGGGCCACTTCCGCTTAACCCTGTGATGGCATCCATGAGATTCTCTTCGATGATAACGCTTTCCCCCACAGAATCAAAGATGGCCTTAGTTAGCTTAAGATCATCTTTTAGGGCATGCTTTCCTGGTGCAATGGCAGCAGCACCCTCCTTAACAGATGCAGCGATGTTAGGCATGACCCGAATAAGACGCAGGTCCTTGTTGAGACACGACTCTATGGCGGCTAAGGGAACCCCCGCGGCAATGGAGATAATGATTTTGGACATGTCCAGACAGTCAGCTGTTTCCTTTAGTATTGATGCCATGATCTGCGGTTTGATCGCGTAGATAACAATTTCCGATGCCTTAACCACATCGAGATTGTTTTTTGCTGTGACCACGCCATATACTTCCTTGATAGATTTAAGTTTATCCTTACGAATGTCTGAGCAAATGATGTTTTCAGGAATAGACGAGCGGGAATGAACAAGCCCACTGATAAGAGCCTCCCCCATATTTCCTGTTCCGATTATCCCGATTTTTTTGTCTTTTAGCATAGTTTCTCTTCTCCTTTTTCAAAACTTCAAGTAACTATTTAGCCACGGACCCGCCTGCCAGATGGCGGGCAGGTTTACGCTGATTACCGCTGATATTTTTTCTTTTATTATCAATTAAACCTATCTGTGTTCATCTGTGTGAATCTGTGGCTGAATAGAGTTACGTACTGGCCATTTTAAGGTCTAATTTCTTTTAGTCAAGAGAAAATACCCTGTACGTAAGATAAGGTGACTTTACATTATCTAGCTATAGGGCAATTCTTATGTAACGGTTTTATTTGGCCTGATGATCAAATCCACAACATCTGGAAAGTCAATTCCCAGTTCCTTAACCTTTTCAACTGTTGGTATCCCATTTGAGGTCCAGCCGCGACGTTTATAGGTGGCATCCTTAAGTTTTTCATAACGATTCTCCCTGTATTTCCTCAGGGCTGCAAGCTTTTCCTCTGTACTTTTACCTTCAGGATCCAGGATGCCAAACTCCTTTAACTGTGTGTCATACATGTCTTTGCGTGATTCATATTCCTCTTTGGTTACCGGCCCCATTGCCCTGTAGGGAAGGGTATCTTGCTCACGCGTTCCAAAGCCCTGCCTTAGATTGAATATTCTCTGAAAATTATAGACCCTTTCGCTCATCTTTATCAAATCATCGGGCGTAGACTCCAGCCCAGTTACCGCGGAGAAAAACTCAGCGTACCACTCAACGTGCTTCATAACCTTTGCCGGTTCCTGGGTTGCCTTGTTGTCCTCAGGAACAATATCGTTCCATGGAAGCTTGCAAAGGCCATTGAGGCCGAACCAGGTCCGCCATATGGGAAACCACCAAAGGGCCTCGGCCTTTTGCTCAAAGGTAGGCATGAAATTATTTACCATATCCAGAAATATTAGCCATGCCTCATCGTGCTGGGGGCCTTTAAGGGTAAGGCCGTATCCACCCTGTTGTGCAAGAGATTCCTTGGTCACATATTCGGAAAATTCCAGGCCCTTGGACTCCATTCCTATGTCCCTCATAATAGTTGGGTCAGCGCCATATTCCTTCGCAAATATCTCCTTCATCTTCCTCACACCCAGGCCTATTGTGGCACCGAAACCCTCTCCTTTAGCCATTTGGTGGATTATATCCAGGGAAGCATCCTTGTTGCCAAAACGAAGGTCTAAACCCCCGGTGACATTTTTATTTATGAGTCCCATCTCATAACATTCCATGGTAAATGCCGTTGCAGTTGCGACAGAGATGGTGTCTAAGCCGTAGGTGTCGCAATAAAAGTTCGCTTCTATGACAAAATCCGGATCGAATATTCCCCAGTTTGCGCCACAACCCGCTATTGTTTCATATTCCGGGCCGTCTACCCACACCGATTGCCCTTTGTAGGGACCAGTTTTGAGGGTGAAATTCTTGACTCCATGTGAGCAGGCCACCGAACACCCAAACCAGCAACCATCGAACCCGGGGTGGAACTTTTTGCGGTACACCTCTTTACCAAGGTTTAGTGCATCCGGATGGCTTCCATATCGAAAGTTAGTGGTGGGAAGAAGGTCGTAGTCGTTCATGATATTGATCAGATGGGTCGTTCCTACCTTCGCCATCTCGTTTTGTTTGGGATCAAGGGCCCTAATCTCTTTGGTGTATGCCCCCCCCCCCTTTTTTAACCTTTCGAAGTCAGCAGGATGGTTTATATCTGAGGTCATCCTGGAAAACTTGGCCACTATGGCCCTAATATTTTTGTCCCGAAAAACAGTGCCAGTACCTCCTCGGCCTGCCTGTTTATAACGATAGATTTTACGAATGTTATCATACCAGGAAAAGTTGAGACACCCCATAAGGGTATGTTCTGCCCCGGAGCCCGCAGACACTGTTGAAATGGCCCTAAGATTTCCCTCGCTATATCGGTCAGCAAGGGCTGCGCAGAGTAGGTGTGAATCTTTTGGAAATCCTTCTGCATCCACTATCCTTACTATGCCCCTATCCCCGTCTATCATTATAATGATGTCGTTGTCAGCCTTACCCTGGATTTCCAGTGCATCCCAGCCTGCAAATTTTAGATACGGGCCAAAATACCCACCCACATTGGAATCCATAACAGACTCTGTGAGCGGTGATATACTAATTACAATACTCTTGCCACTGCCTGGATAAAGGGTAGTTCCCCCTAACGGACCAGAGGCTATACATATCTCATTTTCCGGATCATTCCATTTGGTTTTTTCTTTAATGGCGTTCCATAATAACCACAAACCAAAACCCCGACCTCCGGTAAAAATACTTTTCATTTCATCTGTGACTGGTTTGCTCAAGATTTTATTATCAGAGATATTGATGTATAATGTTCGACTGTTATAACCCCTTTCAATAGGATTAAGCGGGTATTCAAATTGTTTTATATCGCTGGTATTATCCTTTCCAAAAGAGCCCATTCTGCAACCTCCTAAGTTGAAGTATTCTTTGCTTAGCCATCAATGATTACCTGGTGATCTGGGATGCTTTTTCCATCTCCAAGGCATATGCTCTGGTCCTTTCTGCGACTTATTTAGACCATTTCCTCTTCAAAAACAAGCTTTCCTGTTTTAAAACGATCAAAGGAAAAGCACGATAGATCAATTGTTTGATATTCTCCGGACCGGATTAACTCTGACACACACTTTCCTATTGCCGGAGATTGCTGCAGGCCATGACCACTAAAGCCCACTGCGCCATAAAAACCTTGAACATCACCAAGATGACCAATAATTGCATTCCCATCTGTTGTATTCATGGCATAGAGTCCTGCCCATCCCCTGATTAATTTGGCGGTATCGAATGTAGGGACCCTTTTAGCCACCTGAGGCCAGACAACGTCCATGTAATAATCTCTGTCCCATTCAAAATTAAAGCCAGGTTGCTCATCAGGGATTGATCTACCTGTTAAAATGGTTTTACCGGGTTCATGGCGAAAATACAGTAATCCGTCTGTGTCAACTACAAGTGGTAAATCATAATCAAATTTGATTTGAGGATCAAATACAAACGCCATCTTTCGTACAGGGGCCACTGGCAAATCTATGCCTGCCATTTTTCCGACAACAGATGCATGCGGGCCGGCAGCATCGACAACAATCCTACATTTTATGTGTGTGTCCTTACGGGTGATGACACCTTCAATTCTCTCCCCTTTTACATCAATCCCTGTTACCTCTTCGTAGAGATAGTCTATGCCAAGGTTTTTCCCCTTCCTTACATATCCCTGTAAAACCCCGTAAGGATCAAGGTATCCGTCTCGAGAACCAAAGCAACCACTCACCAGATTATCGGTATTTATATGAGGAATTAACTCTTTGATTTCATCGATGGAAAGTAAAGCCACATGCGCTCCCAGATTCCTCTGCGTCTCATAATTCTTTTTGATTGTCGCCAAATTTGTTTCATCCGCAAGGAAGAGATACCCTCGCTGTTTGAATTCTGCGTGAGCCAAATCTCCATTAATTTCCATTATGTCATCAAAATTTTCGAATATATCTATACCATATTGAGATATTTTTATATTTTCAGGAAGGCTGAATTGCTCCCTAACACCTCCGGCGCTAAGGGTGCTGGATGCAAATTCATAAGTAGGATCTTTCTCAATGACGAGAATATCGCCATCGAATCCGTCATTGACTAAGTTATAGGAGATGCTTGAGCCAATGACTCCTCCACCAATAACCACGATATCATAAACGTTTTTCACAGGGCCTCCTTGGATGGAAAATTTTAAATTTTCAATTTACTTAAATATCTCTTGTCCCTTAAATTCACGATACGGATCAAAATTTTCCAGGATTTCCGGATCATCTATATTGTATTCTTCAGTTATTAACCTGTAGATTAATTCACCCATGCCAGGTCCGAGCATAAAACCCTGTCCGCACATACCAACAGCCTGGTAGAAATTATCTAATTCCTTCATCTTCCCGACGATCGGAAAGCCATCAGGGGTCATGGGATACTGTCCACGCCAGGTACGTCGAACTTTAAGATTTGCAAGCATAGGCATAATTGCAAGCATTCTTTTTGCGATCATTGGCAAAAATATTGAGGTAGCTCGATTATCTATTCCCCACACTGGTGGATCAGGAGTCAAACAGAAAACTACTTGACCTTCGGTGTTCTGGTAAAAGTAAAAATTCTTAGACCCAGATGCCTCACGCATATCAACAACCATAGGACCCATAAAAGGCTTTACAGGCTCACAAATTCCGGCCTCATGAGAATCCGGATTTACTGGAATATCAATTCCTGCCATACGAGAGACATCTTTAGCATAGGCGCCAGCAGCATTTAGCACATTAGCCGAATGATATGAGCCTTTATCAGTCTTCACAGAGGTGATATTGCCCTTTTCTATTTCAAATCCAATAACTGTTTCGTTAAATCTGAACTCTGCGCCATATCCTTCTGCATTAAAGTATGAGGATTGAGTAAATAACAAAGGGGATGCAGAGCCATCTTCCGGGGAATAAGTGCTGCCCCTCAATCCCTCCATATTAATTCCAGGGTTTAATTCCCTATACTCTACAGGAGACAGCCACTTGATATTAAGGCTAAAATTTTGTTGAATTTTTAATAAATCTCTTAATATATTTTCATCTTTTTCTCTGTAGGCAGGGAATGAATAGCCATTGGCCTGCCACTGGATATCATCTCCATATAGCTCTTTCCACTGTGAAAAGATCTCTATGCTTCTCTGAGAGACTAATATCTTCCCCTTATCTGAATGGGTGGCACGAATGCCACCAATTGCCTTTTTATCTTGCCCCTGGCCAGGAGACGCCAGGGAATCAATAACCAAGACGGATTGTTTGTTCCTTGAAAACTCCATTGCAACAGGTACGCCAATGGAACCACTTCCGATAACAATAAGATCATACGTTTTATTCATTTTTTCTTCCATGAGAGATATTAGAGAAAACTCCGAGTGGGGCCTCAATAAAAACTGGTCTTCTTGTGTTTAAGGTTACCTCTTCTAAGGATATGCCTTCTTCTCTATACATCTGCAAAATCAAGTTTTCACATGTCTTGGCGCCACACGCACCCATGCCTGCTCTCGTAATGGCCTTAATTTGATTCAAGTCTTTTATCCCCCTTCTGATTAGTGGTCGGATTTCTCCTGCAGTCACTCGTTCACACCGACAAACGATTGCATCGTCAGGAATTCTATCAACAGTGGGCTTGCCTGTTGGGAGTGTCACTTCCTCTCTCTGGACATTAAATCCCGCAACTTTTTTCGCGATTCCCCTCGGAACCCTGACCTTTACGATCTGGGTCTTTCGTGAGGCCTTGTTCAGCACCGTGTCGATAATCTCTGCCTCTTGAAGGGGATTTCCCTCATAATCGGTTAATAACACCTGGTCTCCCTTTTTATATTCATAGTTGTAGACCTCATAGGCGAGAGAGACCACAGGGTTGTTCGGATCATCGCGATAGTCTGCCAATGATATCGCCAGTCCTGGACAGATAAAGACACATTTGTTGCACCCGATACATTCATGTTTCGCAATCTGGGGTTTTCCCAAAAGTGAATCACCGGGAATAGAAATCACCCCTTTCGGACACACAGACACACACGGGTTGCAGGGAATTTCCTGTGTGCAATGGAATACCGGAGTTATACCTTCCTCTGGAATGGAATCATAATCGGGTGTGGCAAGAGGTCCGGGTGGGTTTTTGAGGATATTTGCCTTTTGATACCAATCCTGTGGAATAGGCATATCCTCTATACCAAGCTCGCGAGAAACCTCTAAACCGGCTATTTTCCCATTAAACATAGCAGAGGATGCCTCAGCAATTTCCTTTGCATCACCGGCCGCAAAGACTCTTATCCCTGCTTGCTCTGCCTCGCGATAAAATTCATTTACAGGACTGAGCCCAACTGCGATCAGAACCGTATCACATTCATATGTTTTCTCTGTACCGGCTATTCTTTTAAAATTATTATCTATTTCGCATACTGTAACTGACTCTACATGTTCATTTCCGTTAGCGCTTACAATTGTATGCCTGGTATATATAGGGACACCTAAACGTTTTATCTTGTCTGCATGAACCTGGTATCCCCCACATTCAGGCAATGCCTCCACTAATCCGACTACACTAATACCTGCCTGTAAGGCGTGATATGCAGCGATCAATCCTACGTTCCCCCCTCCCACCATAAATATTCTCTTCGCGGGCTTGACGAGATCTCTGTTAACCAATGTTTGAAAGGCCCCAGCCCCGTATATCCCGGGCAAGGTATTTCCTGGAAATATCAGGGACTTCTCCCGTGCCCCTGCAGCATTTAACACAATTTTCGGTTTGACTATTCTATATTGGTTGTTATTGGTAACTATCCCCACCTTCTTATCGCTAAACACATATAGTGCTGTGCTATTGAGCCATACCTTCGCAGAGGAATATTTGCCTATTTTGTCTTGTAAAATTTTGGCAATCTCTATGCCCCTGGTTCCAGCATAACAATCATCAATTGAGCCAAAAAATTTATGGGTCTGAAGAACCAGTTTTCCACCTAACCGATCCTTATCGTCAACAATGATGGTTTTAATCCCCCTTTCACCTAATTGTAGGGCTGCCGAAAGACCAGCAGGACCCCCACCGATTATCAAAACATCTGTGTTGGTTTCTTCAATTCGTGAAAACTGATAATCTTCTATAGTTTTCGGCAACGTTGGTAAACCTTCAACGCTCTCTACGATCATATTTTCTTCTACTTTTGTCATGCAGGATTTTACCGGGACCCCATTGGCAATCACCATACACTGGGCACACTGTCCATTCGCGCAGAATATTCCAAGTGCAGAGTTATTTTTTGGATGATGGCCAAATACATGTATTCCATTAGCAAAGAGGGCAGATGAGATTACCTCGGCTTCGTATGCTTGTAGTCTTCGGTTGTTCCAATAAAATCCGATCTTCTTTCTCTTTGGAATAGTCAGGATAGGATGTTTTTGAATCCTCGATTCGGACATTTGATTATTCTGCTTTTTACGGATAGATTGAGACGTTTACATAACTCATATTTTTGTAACAAGGATGTGTTTTCCTTCAGAAAAGCCCACTCTCTTTGGTAGGGTGACAAAAATTGTATCTGCTCAATAATTTAAGGAAGGGCATAACAAAAAAAGATACCCATGCCCTAAAGAAGCAGTGAATTTCCACAGGATTTTGAGCAATTACCAAAAATTGTTAGATTTTTAAGAGGCCTAAGATTATATGCAAAAGAGAGTAATATGCCAACACTTCTTTTATCTTTCATATTAACCTTCGTGTGTATGGATATTATTTGTGGGATTTTTGTATTTAGCAGTTAAATAAGGTGTAATGTGGAAATAGATTGTATGGGTTTATAATGGTAGTGATATTTATTGAAAAGTGGGTATGAGATTTATGAAATCAGAGTTCGAGCCATGTACCGATATTATTTTCCACTGCCTTGTTATAAATTTTTATAGCTGTTGCCATGTCATCCATGGCGAGGCCAAGGTTTGCACAGAT
The DNA here is from genome assembly GCA_964611035.1 of uncultured Desulfobacteraceae bacterium. Classification (GTDB taxonomy): domain Bacteria; phylum Desulfobacterota; class DSM-4660; order Desulfatiglandales; family B25-G16; genus B33-G16. The sequence continues at coordinate 38,234 of CAZSWT010000020.1, read as the reverse complement.
AATTTTTTCCTCTTTTTTTTCTCTGCCCGGCTTTATACCTGCGGCAATTTCACCAAGATCTGCGTAGATTTCAGGTATATGCTGAAAATATCCAAGGGATTTATAATAGAGACACTGATCCTTGTCATCCGTGACAAACTTATCACAGTTCTCAAAGGCAGACTTTTTCCAATAGGAATCAAAGTCCACTGGGGAGGCAAAAACACCTGATTTGACCCAGTCATCTTCAATGACAGGGTGAGGTTCTTTAAGAATAGGGCCTGCAGTCACAATGATGTCGGAATTCCGGACTGCCTCTTCAGGGCTTCCTACAATACGTACATTCAGTTCCGTGTCTTTCCTTATTTCTTCAGCATATCTGTTGACTGCATCACTTGAAATATCATAGGCCTTAACCTCTTTAAGGGCAGGTATCGTGATCTTGAGGGCTTTCAAGTTCGTTCTTCCCTGAACTCCGCATCCAAGGATTCCTACTGTGTGGGAGTCCATATTTGCCATATATTTTGCCGCTACAGCAGTTGCAGCACCAGTTCGCATGGCGGTAATCCAGATGCAGTCCATCACAGATAAAGGAACACCTGTGTTAGGGTCATTTAGAATGAGCAATCCATTGATATAGGGTAAATTTTGCTTATAATTTTCAGGATATCCACTGACCCATTTGATACCTGCTGAGCCCAGAGAGGGGATATAGGCCGGCATCGCATGAATAAACGCATCGGGCTGTGTGTGGATCCCGGGTTTGGGCGGCATCTCTATCTTGCCCAGACCTTTTTCCTTGAAGGCCTCATCCAATGTCTCAATGATCTCCTCCATTGGTAAGTCTACCTTTTCAATATCCTTTTTCGATAAATAAAGCATTTTTTGTGTTTTCACTGTTTACCCTCTCTTTCTTAAAGCATGGTTAAGATACACAATCTTTTCAAAATTATAGGGAAGGAGCGTACTGTGTCAACAAAAATTACCATATAAGCCATGACCTTACGAACTATACTATCCATATGAAGCGACAATTTTTGCTTGACAAGGTATAGCGAAAAAGTTCTGATAACAACTTGTTATAAAGTACTGTTAATGTTTTACTGGCTTAGGATTATCCTCCGAGTTCTAAATAAAAAAATAATAAAAGAAAGCCTTTATGACGGTTACACAGGTAGTGATTAATAGCATTGTCAGGGCCTCCGAGCTGACCCTTTTAAGTCTGGGATTGACCATAGTCTACGATATATTGAAATTTGCAAATTTTGCCCATACAGAATTTGCGGTAGTCGGGGTCTATTTGGCCCTTTTTTTAAACGTTACCTTAGGATTGCATATTATACTTGCTGCAATAATTGCCTCTTTTGTAACTGGAGGCTTTTCGATATTGATTGATAGGGCGGTGTTTAAAAAAATGAGAAGCTCGAGTGGTATCATTATAATGGTAACATCATTAGGATTAGCCATTGCCTTAAGGAACACGATACGTGCGATATGGGGTGCTGATGCCCAAAATTATGCAGTACCTCTGCAAACACCAATCATTACCGAATACTTTCGAATTACCCCTCTCCAAATCTGGATTATTGTGATTGGATTATCTGCTATGTTCGCCTTTCATCTATTGCTTCATCATACCAAATTAGGTAAGGCCATGCGTGCCACCTCTGACAATCCTGAATTAGCTCAAGCCAGTGGTATTGCTACCGAAAAAATCATTACACGTGTTTGGTTCATAGCTATTACCTTTGCCTCCATAGGAGGTATTCTGATAGGCCTGGAAACCTACATACTTCCTTATATGGGTTTTGCTATCATTGTTCCGGTATTTTGCGCTACTATAATGGGGGGCATAGGGAATCCCTATGGGGCAATGATTGGCGCTCTGGTGCTTGGTTTTGCTGAAAACTTTGGCCTCTATATCAATTTTGAAAAGATAATAAACTTAGGGGGAATTCTAAATTTCTCAAAAGAATTATTTATTCCGACCGGGTATAAGCCAGCTATCAGCTTTATCATCCTGATTTTGGTGTTGCTTATCAGACCGAGAGGGATTTTGGGAAAGAAAAAGGAGGGCTGATGGGCCTTATTAACTTTTTAGCATACTTGGCGATAATGATGGGGATCTATGGTATCTTGAGCCTAAGCCTTAATCTCCAGTATGGTTTTACAGGATTGGCCAATTTTGGTCAGGTAGCATTTTTTTGCTTGGGTGCATATATATCGACTATCATTGTATTAGTATTTAAAATGCCATTTATTTTCGGTCTGTTGGGAGGAATGATAGTAGCCGGTTTTTTTGGATATGTGATATCTATAATCACAGCCAACCTCAAAGAAGATTACTGGGCTATTGTCACACTTGCCGCCGCAGAAATCGTTCGAATTTTCTTTTTGAATGAAGATTGGGTTGTGGGTGGAGGGCCTTACCAGGGAGGCTCCTTTGGCATTGGAGGTATCCCACAACCCCTTCGATCACTCTTTTCAGCCTATACATATCCCTTCTTTTATTTAGCAATTGTTCTTGTTTGCCTGCTCGCAACATACATAGTCATCAATACACTTACCCAATCCCCTTTTGGGAAGGTAATAAAGAGTATCAGGGAGGGAGATAACCTTCCACTGGCTCTGGGGAAAGATGTAAAAAGATTTCGCATGAAGGTAATGGCTATAGGAGGGAGCTTTGGGGGCTTAGCAGGATGCCTTTGGGCCCATTATCATGGATTTGTAAGCCCGAACCAATTTTTACCATTAGAGACATTTATTATTTGGGCTATGGTTATTGTCGGCGGAAAGGCAAACAATAAAGGGGCAATTTTAGGGGCAGTTATCATAATGATATTCTACAATTCAACCCGATTTCTTAAGGATTACATTCCTATTGAAGAGGTCACTTTAGCCAGCCTCAGAATGGTGGCAATAGGGGTGCTGATTGTAGTAGCTATGCTTTTCATGAAGGAAGGATTGATCAAGGAGAAGAAGACGATTTATTAATTTAACATTTAAAATTATCAATTAGCAATGTAGGGGAAGGCATTTGGTAACTGATCATTTTATATTGTTAATTTATCATTTTATATTTAAATTGTTATCATGCTTAAGGTAGAAAAGGTATATAAAAGCTTTGGGGGCATCCTTGCACTTAACGGCGTAAGCTTTAGTGTGGAATCTAACACTATTACAGGACTTATTGGTCCCAATGGATCGGGCAAAAGCACCCTCTTTAATATAATATCCGGTTTTTATAGCAAGGATAAGGGAGAAATCTATTTTAATGGAAAGAAGATCGTAGGGTTAGAGTCACACAAAATAGCTATGCTGGGAATTGGAAGAACTTTCCAGATCAGCGAAGTGCCTGAAAAGATGACTGTATTAGAGAATCTTCTTCTGGCTCCCAAGAGGCAAATTGGAGAAGGGATATTCAATGTTTTCCTGTATCCTTTGAAAATAAAGCAAGAAAATGAACAACACCTTAAAAAGGCCTACGAGATACTTGAACTTGTTCAACTCTATAACTTAAGAAACGAGTATGCTGGAAATCTTTCTGGTGGGCAAAAAAAACTCCTGTCTCTGGGGAGAATATTAATGTCAGAGCCTATGCTTATCTTGCTGGATGAGCCAACAGCCGGTGTGAATCCTATCCTCATTAAAGATCTTATCATTGCCATAAAAAATTTAAGGGACAAAAAAGGGGATACTATTTTGTTGGTAGAACATAATATGAAGGTTATCAGCGAGATTTGCGATAAGGTTATTGTGTTGGATTTCGGTAAAAAGATTGCGGAAGGAAGGCCGGAAGAAATTCAAAAGAATGAGAATGTGCTAGAGGCTTACCTTTCTGGAAGTTCGAAATCGGATGTAATACATGAAGACTCTTGAGGCCAATAATATTTTTGCGGGATATGGTAAGTCGGAGATTTTACACGGGATCTCTATCTGTATTGAAAAAGGAGAGGCAATCACCATTATTGGTCCCAACGGGGCCGGGAAATCAACATTGCTAAAGGCCATTATGGGTTATATACCTGTTTTTAAGGGAGAAACTTACTGGAAAGGGAAAAACATTACCCATCTTGAACCTCATGAAAAAGTTAGCAGAGGCTTTGGCTATGTCCCTCAGTTAGGAAATGTATTTCCCTCACTCACTGTCAAAGAAAACCTGGAAATGGGTGGTTTTATTCAGGATAAAGAGATGATTAAAGAAAGAATGGATAAGGCCTTTCACCTTTTTCCTATTCTGGCTGACAGGTTAAAGCAAAAGGCCGGTACTCTAAGCGGAGGCCAGAGACAGATGCTTGGTATGGCCAGGGCCTTAATGACAGATCCAGAATTGCTTATGTTAGATGAGCCTTCAGCAGGACTGTCTCCAAAGGTGTCAGAGGAGTTATTCTCAACTATTGCTGATATACATAATAACATAGATAGTGCTATTATTATGATAGAACAGGATGCGCATCAATCATTGAGTATCTCTGATAGGGGATATGTTCTTGTGATGGGGCAGAATGAGTTCGAGGATAGAGCTGATAAGATACTATCTAATGAGAAGATCCGAGAGGCCTATTTAGGAGGATAAGAATTCAGGGGCTTTGCTCCTGAATAGAAATAATCATTAGGCAGTAAGCACAATGCAAACTTACTTGCTTTTTGCTGCCTTATGTATACTGTTTACTGCTTACTATGACGATGGGATAAATCGGTTGCCACGAAAAATACTGTAATTTCGAAAGGTTAAGCTGGAAGGAGGTGAGGAAAGGGGAATTTTAAGTGGGCTAAAAAGTCATGAACATTAACAATAACAATTTAATGTAAAAGGGGGTAAACAATGAAAAGATTAGTTTTGTCTCTAGCGGGAGTATTTTTCTTAGCAGTGCTATTAATTGCTGGAATGTCTTTTTCATCTGAGGCGGCTGAGCCAGTAATTATTGGCTCTATATGCCCTTTAACTGGAACAAATGCGGTACAAGGTCTCGATATGAAGCGAGGAGAAGGCCTTGCTTTGGAAGAGATCAATGCTGCCGGAGGAATTAATGGTCGCCCATTAAAAATTATCTGGGAGGATACCGAATCCAGCCCTAAGGGTGGAATGGATGCTGTCCACAAACTTGTGGAAATTAATAAGGTACCCCTGATCATAGGAGCATATTCAAGTGGTATTAGTTTGCCTACAGGACAATGGACCAATTCAAAAAAGGTTATTCAAATCTCTGAGGCCTCCACGTCACCCAAGTTGAGAGAGATCGGTCCATATTTTTTCAATGTAATGGGTTTAGATGAGGTTATGGGTACCAAACTGGCTGAATTTGCCCTTGAAAGTGGGGCCCGAAAATTTGCCTCTATAACAGTGAATAATCCATTTGGCATAGGGGTTGAGATCTGGACCAAGAAAACGGTAGAAAAGGCAGGTAAAAAGTGGTTAGAGGCAGTCAGATACAATGAAAAGAAGACCGATTACCGTGCAGAAATCGAGCGCCTTTTTGCCAAAAAACCAGAGGCCATCTTCTTTACTGCTTATGGAACAGAGAGCAAACTGATTTTAAAACAGGCCTTTGAGATGGGATTAAAGCCCTCTAAAGGTTGGTATGCCGATTACATGACCATGTGGAGCAACGAGGTAATTCCAAAAACCGCTGAAGGGATAAAAGGTCTTGTAATGGGCTCAACCGCTGGATCCCGCTTTGAGGACTACCAGGCTGCATACAAGAAAAAATACGGCGCAAAGGCCAAACAAACAGCATTTGGAATGTATGCCTATGATGCGGCCTGGATCGCTGCATTAGCCATGAGTATGACAGGCAGCACTGATACTGATACGATTGGCAAGGCCTTATACACTGTGAGCAAGATATACAATGGAGTTTCAGGAGATAAGAGTTTTGATAAAGATGGTATGCAGGTCACAGACTACTACACAAGAAAGGTCTATAAAGGCGGAACACTGATGATGTATAAATAAAACGCCTCACTTTTAGATATCGGGGCCGATACCGGCCCCGATTATTCAATTAAGGCTTCTCCTGGCTCCCTCCCTTTCCACTCAAGTACTGAACGTCATTCCCGCGAAGGCGGGAATCCAAGACATGATACTATGGATAAACAATTTTATGTGTATATATTGGCAAGTAAGCTCAATGGTACATTGTACATAGGGATAACCTCAGACCTCTTACAAAGGATATGGCAGCATAAAAACAAAATGGTCGAAGGTTTTACCCAAAAATATAATGTAAACAAACTTGTGTATTACGAAGTGCATCCTAATGCAGAAAGTGCCATTTTAAGAGAGAAACAAATGAAGAAATGGCGAAGGTCTTGGAAGATACGATTGATAAAAGGGAAGAATCCCGATTGGAAGGATTTATATGATGATATCAGATTATAAAATGGATTCCCGCCTTCGCGGGAATGACAATTGAAGCCCGGGAATGTCTGATCCCATACTTTCGTAGGGACAAGTCTATTAGGCATAGGCGAGCTCGCCCTCGTCTCTGAGGTTGAGACGGATACTCGCTAGCTAAAATAGGATTAATCACAGTAATGCGGGGCATATGATTGGGTGACAAATCCGATGTCTACCAATAAGGGAGAACCAGGCCAGATAAAACCGTATCTTTTCATCATGTGTGCGGCTTTTTTATGGGCATCTGGCGGAACTGCTTCGAAATACCTATTCAACACAGGTATGAGCCCCTATATTCTGGTCCAGTATAGGGTAAGCTTTTCCGTATTTGTTATATTTGGATATCTCTTTTTCTTTGAGAGAAATTCACTAAAAATTAATAGCAAGGATTTATGGAATCTTGCCATATTAGGCGTATTCGGTATGGGCGGGGTGCAGGTGACCTATCTTTTTGCCATCTCTAAAATCAAGGTTGCGATGGCTATCTTGCTACAGTATCTGGCTCCATTTTTCGTGGCCATCTATAGTTGCCTCTTTTTTAAGGAGAGAATGGATCGCTGGAAAGTGCTTTCAATCTTTTTGGCCTTTATTGGTTGTTTTTTTGTGGTGGAGGCTTACAGTGTGTCATTTTTCTCTTTAGACAGACAGGGAGTCATTGCCGGTCTGCTCTCGGCCGGATTTTTCTCATTTTATAGTCTGCTTGGAGAAAGATTGATGCGGAAGTACAACCCATGGACAGTTCTCTTTTATGCCTTTGCCTTTGCCACCATACTTTTTAATAGTATTCTACCACCAAAAAATCTCCTTTTATGGAAAACAGAATTTCGCACTTTTATCACCGTTGTCTATATTATATCATTTGGAACGGCAATCCCCTTTGGGTTTTATTTTATGGGGATAGAACACCTGAGAGCTACACGGGCCACTATTGTCGCCACGTTAGAACCGATTTCAGCAGGGATTCTTTCCTTTATTATGTTAGGAGAAGTGTTAACTCCATGGCAGATATTCGGAGGGTTTCTGGTTATTACCGCAATTATTATCATCCAGTCGAGAAGAGAGATAGATCTTGAGGCGCCAGTCTTTATGAAGAAAAATCGCCCTTTTCAAAGATAATAAGTTTATTGGGTTTATTGAGTTTGTTGGGTTTGTTGCGTTAAACTCTATGAACCTCCATGCCCTGCGGCCACAACGAAGAATGAAAGAGATTTTTGTTATTTGTGACTCTTTAAATTAAGGATTTAGGATGCCTTTTTATCCAGTTTCAAGCCCGCCCTGGCGCGACTTCCCTGGCAAATATTGCAGTTCTATATTATTTATAAGTTCTGGCAATAGAGCCTAATCCCGATTGTATCGGGACAGGTCTGGGCCAGGGTTTCCAGTTTCAAGTTTCTTTCATATAAATTATACAAACTTAACAAACTCAATGAACTCGACAAACACAATAAACCTACCTTTTCTTACCAGCCAATTGTTAGATAGTCATGAATAGAATTGGCCGCCATTCTGCCAGCGCCCATGGCCAAGATAACAGTTGCCTGTCCAGTGACAATATCGCCGCCAGCCCACACACCCTTTTTGGTTGTCTTGCCAGTTTCAGGTTCTGCAATTATATAGCCTCTTCTGTTTAATTGGATATCAGGAGTTACTTTGGTTAAAAGAGGATTCGCACCTGCTCCTATGGCAATAATTGCCGTATCGCACTCTGTTTCAAACTCACTGCCTTTAATCGGCACTGGCCGGCGTCTACCTGATTCATCAGGCTCACCCAACTCCATCCTCTGACATCTTACTCCTATCAAACGCCCGTCACCGTCACCAATAAAATTAAGGGGGGCTGCAAGGAGAAGAAATTCTACTCCCTCTTGCTCGGCATGATGGAGCTCTTCGATCCTGGCTGGCATCTCCTCTCGAGACCTGCGATAAATAATCCTTACACTATCTGCGCCAAGTCGAAGTGCAGTTCTGGCAGAATCCATTGCCACATTCCCTGCCCCAAAGACAACCACATTTTTACCCCTTATTATTGGTGTATCATATTCGGGGAACAGGTATGCCTTCATCAGGTTGCTTCTGGTCAAATATTCATTCGCAGAATACACACCAATCAAATTCTCACCCGGTATTCGCATAAATACAGGGAGCCCAGCACCCACACCTATATAGACTGCATCATAACCTTCTTCAAAGAGTTCATCAATTGAAACAATAGCACCAACAACCATATCACCCTGGAATTTAACACCCAGCTTTTTCATGTAGTCTACCTCAGCGGCTACAATCGCCTTTGGTAATCTAAATTCAGGGATTCCATATACCAACACCCCTCCGGGAATTTGAAAGGCCTCAAAAACGGTAACATCGTGGCCCTTTAGGATAAGATCTCCTGCTACAGTCAGCCCAGATGGCCCTGAGCCAACCACTGCAACCCTCTTTCCTGTAGGCGCTTCCTTTTCAGGGATTGAAACCTCGCCCTGCGCCCTCTCCCAGTCAGCAGAAAACCTTTCTAAACGACCAATGGCTACAGGTTCTCCCTTCTTGCCAAGGATACAGTTATTTTCACATTGTACCTCCTGAGGGCAGACCCTACCGCAGACCGCAGGGAGTGCGTTCTTCTCTTTAATCTTTGCTATAGCGCCTTTAAAGTCACCCTCCTTGATCCTGTGAATAAAGGCAGGGATGTCTATCTCTACTGGGCAGCCAGTTCTACAGGTAGGATTTTTACACTGAATGCATCTGCTTGCCTCTCGCATAGCTATCTCAGGTGAATAGCCAAGGGGAACCTCTTGGAAGTTTTTTGCTCTAACTTTGGGTTCCTGCTCAGGCATCGGTTGCCGGGGAATTTTTTCCTTTTTTTCTTTCTCCTCCATTACGATATTCCTCCATCCATGAGAAAATGCTTAAAAGTGATCCAAAGTTAAAAGTGAACTAAAGTTACGCGTGTGCATGCTTCCTTTTTCTCAACTTTAGGCACTTTAGACACTTTTTAAATTTAGACACAATTTACGTACTAGGTTCTACGCCAGTTTCGACTCTCCCATTCCTGTAAGGAGTGGATTTCTAAATCCTGATAGCCCGTTTGCCGAGATAGAAGTACATCCCAATCTACTTGATGGCCGTCAAATTCAGGGCCATCTACACAGGCAAACTTAGTCTCTCCACCAACTAATACCCTACAGCAACCACACATACCAGTACCATCTACCATTATCGAGTTAAGATGGACGATTGTCTTGATGTCAAAGGGTTTTGATGTCTCAGAGGCAAGTTTCATCATATAGGTGCAACCAATGGCAAATATAAGATCTACCTTCTCTTTCCCCTCGAATATCTGTGTAAGCTGATCAGGGATCCATCCTTGAGGGGCATAGGAGCCATCACCAGTAGTTACTATCAATTGATCACTCACTTTTTTCAATTCATTTTCCCAAAACAGGAGATACTTGCTTCTTGCCTCTATAATTGAGATAACCTTGTTTCCCGCCTCCTTCATAGCCCGGGCAATTGGCATTATAGCAGCTATACCGTAACAACCACCAACACACACCACGGTTCCAACTTTTTCGATATGTGCGGGGATGCCCAGAGGCCCAACAAGACTATCAATACAATCTCCAGTATTCAACAAGGCAAAGCGCTGTGTTGTAGTTCCCACTTCCATGAATACAATAGTGATAGAGCCTTCCGTTTTATCCCAGTCAGCGATCGTGAGTGGAATCCGTTCCCCTTTTTCATCAATAGTAATTATAACAAACTGACCTGGCTGAGCCTTCTTGGCGATAGCCGGTGCCAAAAATTTTACCAAATGTATATTTGGTACTAACTCTTTCTTTGCTAATATTTTATGCAATTTGCACCTCCATACAAGACTATTTCTGAACCTTCTCTAACTTAACTGCACATACCTTAAATTCAGGTATTTTGGCCACAGGGTCAAGAGCCGGATTGGTTAGTTCATTGGTAGGGCTTTCAGCAAAGTGAAAATTCATCGTTACCACCTTCACCGGTGATACCTCTGTCACTTTTGCCTTGGCTATAATATCTCCCCTCCTGGATATAACCTTCACCATCTCGGCATCACTAATCCCCAGGGCAGAGGCATCCTTTGGGTTTATCTCCACCATGCCCTCACTAACCAGCGTCTCGAGCCCACGAACCTTTCGTGTCATCGTGCCGGTATGAAAATGGTACCTGCTCCTTTCTGTGGTAAGGAGCAGTGGGTAGTCATCATCAGGAAGCTCTGCTGGTGGTCTGTATTGTAATGGTATAAATTTACCCTTTCCCCTGGTAAATTTTTCAGTATGTAATATAGGTGTGCCTGGATGTTTGTTATCTGGACATGGCCACGGGATTCCACCATTCTCTAATCTCTTAAAGCTAATGCCTCCATAGCTTGGGGTGAGCCTGGACATTTCATCCATAATCTGAGATGGATCCTGAAAATCAAAACCCTTTCCTCCCATCTTTTGAGCAATCTGGCAGGTAATCTCCCAATCTGGTTTAGACTTCCCGATTGGTTCAATAGCTTTTCTCACTCTCTGTACCCGCCTATCAGTATTTGTAAAAGTTCCATCCCTCTCAACAAACGATGCGCTCGGCAAAACCACATCCGCAAGCTCGGCAGTCTCAGACATGAAGATATCCTGAACGACAAAGAAATCAAGTGTTTCTAAAGATTCCTTGGCATGCCGTGCATCAGGATCGCTCAATATCGGGTTTTCACCAATAAGGTAAATGGCCTTTATCTCCTTTTTGTGAGCTGCCTCGAGCATCTCAATCAAGGTAAGTCCGGCTTCACGCGGCAAGTAAGTTCCCCAAGCATCCTCAAATTTTTTCCTTATATCTTCATTCTCAACCGATTGATAACCAGTAAATACATTAGGGAGGGCACCCAGATCACATGCACCTTGAACATTGTTCTGACCTCTTAGAGGGTTTACCCCCGTAGAAGGTTTCCCAATATTTCCAGTGAGCATTGCCAGATTTGCTGTAGCAATTACATTATCGGTACCATGGGTGTGCTGGGTAATTCCCATTGCATAAAGGAGTGTTGAAGGTTTGTCAGTAGCATATATCCTTGCTGCCTCAACTATCTTGTCCTTTGGTATCCCGGTAATTTCTTCTACCCTCACGAGGTCAAATTCTTTCAAGGAATCCCTGAAGGCATCGAAATTCTCGCATCTGGCTTCAATAAAGTCCTTGTCATGGAGATTTTCATCCACAATGACTCTCATCATTCCCATAAGAAGAGCAACATCGCTGCCTGGATTCTGCTGAAGCCATAGATCAGCATACTGCACCAGCTCTATCTCCCTTGGATTTGCTACAATAAGCTTTGTCCCATTTTTGGATGCATTCTTCACATCCATACCAATTACAGGGTGCGCATCTGTCGTATTGGTGCCTATTGCCAGGATACATTTGGCGTGCTTGATTTCATCTATGCTATTTGTCATTGCACCAGCGCCAAAGCTTTGGGCCAAACCAGCTACTGTGGATGCGTGACACAGCCTAGCGCAATGATCGACATTATTAGTGCCGAGCACAACTCGAGCGAACTTCTGAGCCACATAGTTCTCCTCATTGGTACACTTTGCCGAAGAAATGACAGCTAGCTCATTCGAGTTGTAACTGCCCATCCTCTCAGCAATCAAATCAAGCGCCTCATCCCAGGTTGCCTCCACAAAGTTTCCGTTTTTTCGGATAAGAGGAAACGTAAGCCTATCTCGGTGATGCACATACTCAACAATCCCAAACTTGCCTTTTACACATGCCTGCCCTTTATTTACGGTGCCATTTCCTTTTGGACTCACTCCAATAATCCGGTCTTTTTTAACCAGGAGTTCTAATTGACACCCGACCCCACAATAGGGGCAAGTGGATAGAACCCGTCTTTCTGCATCACCTTCCCATTTATTAATCCATTCAATTAATGCCCCTGTTGGGCACACATCAACACATGCCCCGCAAAATTGGCACCCAGATTCTTCCAACGTAGGTGACGTGCTTCCAATCACCACTTTGCCGTTTTGAAATACAAGGCCGATAGCACTATTGCCCCTTACTGCCTGACAGGCCCTTACACATCTTGTGCAAGCAATACAGAGATTGTAGTTTCTTTCAAAGAATGGGTCGCTCTTGACTACAGGCAGACCCTTAAATTCATAAGGAGGAGTTGATTCATCTACTCCTATATATGCGGCAACTTCCTGTAACTCACACCGGTTGTTGTTGGGGCAAAATTCACACCCAGTTATTATAGCAGCCTTTCGTATACTGCCTCGAAAAGGATCACATTCCTCTTTGCGATCACAGGCAAGGCATACATTGGGATGTTCACTTAAAATAATTTTCAGGTTCTCCCTGCGTTTTTGTTGAATTTCTTTTGTGTTGGTTTGAACAACCATGTCATCAGAAACATCAGTTGTACAGGAAGTAACAAGGTCATTCACTCCTTCTATTTTGACTAAACAGAGCTGACACCCCTCATACTCAGTTAAAGAATTGTCATTTTTCAGCTCATCTTCACCCCTGTAGACAACAGAATATGGTGTTACTTGCCTTGATGATGGCAAATTAGGGTGAGAACATAATGCTGGGATATAAATGCCAGCACTCCGAGCTGCTTCTAAAACCGTAGTTCCTTTCTCAACTGTAATTGTGGTACCATCAATAGTTATGTTTATCTTTTCCATTACCCTCACCTAAAATTATGTTCGAGAATTCGTAGCTAAAAAGAGTGTGTAAATTAATTGAGGTGTCTATAATATTCGGCTTATGAATTGTCAAGAAAAAATCATAGAGAAGAATCTCCTCTACCTGCTGTCTTTTTTAGAGGAAAAGTTCCTTTTAATGGGGAACCCTATATTATGAAGGAAATCGTAAGACCAGAAGGGCAATAATTTCATATATCAAATTTGGCACCATCCCATTGCGTTTTGACCATGGATTTTCGTGGGAGAGGCCTTTCGGAGAATCCATCTTTGAGGTACTCGATAGAGCACCATTACAGGGACACCTTGGCTCTCACGGACAATGCAAGGTTGTATTTTTATATTTGCCCTATAGTGGTAAGTTTCCCTGTAGCAGGTGGGTGAAATAAATTATGGGGAGAGTTTTTTCCGGTAGTCTTACTCCTTCCAGAGATCCACATCAATCAGACCGAGCCGTGCTGCATACCGTACCAGTTCCATTGTGCTGTGGAGGTCAAGTTTGCCCATAATGTTGGCCCTGTGGTTTTCAACGGTCTTTGGGCTGATGAAAAGCCTTAAAGCAATCTCCTTAATGGAAAGTCCTTCGGCTATCAGGCGTATGATCTCTTGCTCTCGAGGGGTCAAGGTACCGTAAGCAGCATCCGTGATCTTTGCCTCTTTTACCGGGAACTCTATAAGCTTTTTGACCACCTTATGGGAGACAGAACTGTTAAGGAAATACTCATCTTTTGATATAGCTCTAAGAGCTTGCAGAAGCTTGTCAGAGGCGGATTCCTTGACTAAATATCCTGTTGCCCCTGCCTGAAATGCATCAACGATATAATCTATTTTAGAATGCATGCTGACAATCAGGATACGTGTTACTGGTAAAAGACCTCGTATCTCGCGGGCCAGTTCAATGCCACTTTGATCCGGTAAGGAGATGTCCACCACCACCAGATCAGGCTTGAGTTTTCTGGCCATCCGGAGTGCTTCCCGCCCTTTTCCTGCCTCCCCGACCACCTCAAAAATGGCATCGCGTCCTATGATAGCCTTGAGGCCTTCCCTAAAAAGAGGGTGGTCATCAACTATCAATATGCTCTTTTTTTGAACCAATTTTTTTCTCCTTATAGTGAATCTTTATCAAAATTTTTGTGCCCTCCATTGGACGTGATTGAATCCTCATTGTGCCCTGAAGAAGGCCTGCCCTTTCCTCCATGCTCCGAAGTCCCATGCGTTTCTCAGTTCGAGTTTTGATCAACCGCTCCTTCACATCAAAACCATTGCCATCATCTTCAATGCGAAGAATTATTTCAGGAAAAGAAGCGACCAGTCTGATGGTAACATGGCTGGCATCAGCATGCTTTTTGGTGTTGTTGAGGGCCTCTTGGATCAGGCGGTACAGGTTGATCTCAGTAACAGAGTTGAGTCTTAACTCCTCCATACCAGCAGAAAGGAAGTCGATTTCGAGGCTATTTCTCTCAGAGAAATCTTCACAATACTGCTCAACAGTCCTTACCAGACCTAACTGATCCAGTTCTGCCGGGCGCAAGCCATAGGCAAGCTCACGGACATCCATGATGTTCGTATGTATTATTTGGGAGAGCTTGGCAATTCTTTTTTTGATTTCAGGATGGGTATCAGGTTCATCATCAAAGATGGTGTCGAGGGTTATCTTTAACGTAGAGAGGTCTTGGGCAAGATGATCGTGAAGGTCACGAGAAATTCTCTGACGCTCATTTTCCTGAGCCTTTATCAGTTGTTGAGTAAGACAATGAATATGTTCTTCGGCCCACTTACGTTCTGTGATGTCTCTTATATTACTTTGAAAGGCAATTTTTTGAGCATAGCAGTCTTTTAATTCAGTAACTCCTGCCTCAACTGGAATCTTTTTTCCTTTTTTTGTAAGTAAATATGTTTCAAAGACAGGGAGTTCTTTTCCTTGTAACATCGTCTCGATTCTTTCTTTTGTTGCGGGCTTAACAGCTTCTGGATATAGATCTTCCAGTTTCATGGAGAGAAGCCGTTTTTTCGAGTACCCACTGAGTTGAACCAGCTTTCTGTTCACATCTAAAAATTTTCTATCTTGAGAGAAGATGTTTATTGCATCTCTAGAATTCTTGAATGACGTCCTATATTTTTCCTCAGATTCTTTCAAGGCCTTCTCTGTCTCCTTGCGCTCAATGATCTTTCCCAATCGCTCACTAATAGCCTTTAGCAAATTCCTTTTCTCTTTTATTAGTAGTTTTTGCTCGTTTTCAAGAATTTCTTTAAAAAAATAGATCTCCAAAGCACCAATCCGTTTGCCATGTACTATGATGTCACCTGCCTGCTTCCATCTGGTTTCTTTAAAATTGTTAGTTTTGAATTCTTGTCTTTCTATCATCAGGCGTGCGCAGGTGAGTTCTGGATGCTGCCAGGCCGTGGGAATGAGCTCAACTATCCCCTGAAGTATATCCTCTAATGAAATATCGGGGTCTTCGACAAATTGCGAAATACCATAGAGGCAATTCAGTTCCTTGAAGCGTTCACCAAGATCATGAGTCTTTTTAAGCAAAGCCTCTTCTGCCTTTCTGCGCTCGGTGATGTCCTTTGAGACAAAAAGTAACAACGTATCCTTTATAAGATTTGCGGTACTCTCTATGTAACGCCAATTTCCTGACTTGTCTTTAAAACGATAATCAATTTTTTCAAAGAGATCTGTATCCTTGCTGTTTAAATGCTTTTTAGCATTTTCATTGACATACCTTCTAAGCAAAAGGAGCAATTTTGTTTTATCATCTGGATGGATAAAATCCAGACACGGTTTCCCAAGTAGGTCGACAGGATTATATCCTAAAGTCTTATGAGAAGGACTAATATAAGTATAGGTGGGGTTTAGAGAGAATGTGGTTGTAGCAATAAAGTCGCTCGTATTCTCAGTAATCAAACGGTATTTCTCTTCGCTCTCACGTAGCTCCTCCTCCGCACGTTTTCGCTCGGTGATATCATATATTATGCCCGTTATTTTCACAGGCTTCCCGTTTTCTGCTAAGATGGCATTAGCGTGGTCCCTGATCCAAATGACTTTTCCATCCTTCCTTTTCATCCGCAATTCATGAATATACGGCACCCCATTTTTTAAAAGTTTCTCAAGCTTCACAAGTAAGCCCTTTTTGTCATCCTTGTGTATCAACCTGATCCATAGATCCTTGTTGTTTTGGAAATCTTCCGCTGAATAACCGAAGATGGCCTTGACAGACGGAGCCATGTATAATATTTCACCGTCTGGAAGAGCACTATATACACACTCAGGAATTGCCTGAATAAGATTCCTAAACTCCTCTTCAGGCTTCCTCAGCGATTCTTCCGCCTTGTTTCGCTTGACTTCCGATGTGTCCAGTTCAGCAATCCGTTGGCGCAACCTTGCCACTTCATCTATGAGTTGCCTTCTTGTTTGATCTTTATTAGTCATTTTCATTACCTCAGAGGAAAGAATAAATAGGATTTTAATCTCATATTAAGAAATACTTGAGAATAGGGATAAGAACTATTTATAAAAGCCAATTTGTTTATCAAATTTTGGTAAATATCACAAGGGAAAAATGCTTTTATGTTAGGTAAATTTCGAAAGTGCACTATTTAAAAATCAAAAGCGCACTTCCATTATGCATTGAATTTTTGTTGCCCGTAATCAAAATTAATTATTATAGCATAGGCAATGAGTGGCAGATGATGTTTCTGGTAATTATTCTTGTTTATGGGCTTCACAACGGAGATCAACAAATTCATTGAACTGAGTTTTCCTTTCGGCATGCTTAACAAAGCTCCCTACTATTGAATTCTTTTGAGAGATCCGGATAATCCCGTTTTAGGCTTTCACTTTTAATTATTAACTGACATAGGGGGCTGAATATCTTGACATTCAAAAGTCAGTTTTTATATATTTAGATTTAAATTAATGCAAATCGAAGCAGGGTGGAGATGATTGGAAACACATACAAAACCATTTTTGGATTAACTCTTATACAGGAGGGGAGATATGAAAAATTCCAAAAAAAAACTTACAGTGTTTGATCAGGTCAGCACTCCAGATAAGGTGAGAAAAAAGATCATAGATGCGGCCAGTGTCCTCTATGCCAAAAAAGGCTTTGCTGATACCTCCATTGAAGAGATTTCCGAAATGGCAGGTGTGGACCCGTTGGTCACGGGGACCTATGTGGAGACAAAGTCGGCAATCATGAGAATGATTATGGAAGACGTCCTTACCATCTTTAAAGAGAACCTTAACACAATGATTAAGGGCATTGATGATCCGGAAGAGAAACTATCTGTTGCTGCCAACATTTATTTCAAGGTGGTGGATCAGCAAAGCGAGAAGGCGCTTTTGATCTATCAAAAATCCAGTTCCCTTGACAAGGCTTCCAAATCACGGGTGATGCAACTTGAGGTAGATGTAAGCAATATTTTCGCACAAATAATCAGTGAAGGGATTGAGCAGGGTGTATTTAAAAGGTTTGATGTGGATTTAATGGCCTACAATATTCTGATGATGGCTCATACGTGGATCCTCAAGAGATGGCATTTCAAGAATCGTCTCACTCATGAAAGATACTTCAAACTTCAACTGGAAACCATTATGGGTGCCCTGAAGGCATAGTTTAGCTTTTTATGAGCTGTATTTCTTATTGACTCTTATTCTAAATCCACCTTAGAGAAAGTAAAATTGTGTTAATATAAGCTTTCCTCAATAATGTGTTCTTACGAACCGTTGCATCCTCTTTCATATAGTTGAGCATCTCCTGTATTAAAATTCTCGCTACACCCTTCTTCTGATACGCTGGATCGACCCCGATGGTATCAATCCAGCCAATGTTGGCTGGTACTCCATATTCCCATCCGCTCGCATCCCCCAGAATGAAGCCCACAACCTTGCTCGCCATTCAGGCCACCGAAGATGGAAGGAGAGATCTTTTTTCTGCCATTTCAACCTTTCCCACCCAACACTCCGGCATCTTTTTTTCGAGAACTATCCTGTCGATTTCGGTGATCCTGTCAAGATCATCTTCCCTCGTTGACTTAATAACAGGGATCTTGCCTGGCATCTTATCCATATCATTTGACTCTTATATAATGAACTTAAACATGAGGTAATCATTCCTTCATGGATTTTGATCCTGGATAGTGTTACGGGAGATATTCTTCCTTTTTAATCGTGTTACGTTAAATATAATTTGTTTTTATGTCAAAAAAATTTTTCATACTTAAAAAATAAATTAAAATTTCATTCTTGCACAAAAACGGCTTTTTCTTTTGACAAGAGTGACAGTAACTATATATTAATAAACTATATTTTTTGGGAAAGAAAAGATATGGCATCAGAATTAAGAGACAGTGCAAAGCGTGTTCAGGATTACCTTTTAGCCAAAGGATTCTCTTTTGAAGTTAAGGAACTCCCTGGCTCGACAAGGACTGCGAAAGAGGCTGCCGATAGCATTGGATGTACAGTATCTCAAATAGCTAAATCTCTCGTGTTTAGAGAAAAGGAAACTGATCTTCCGATTCTTGTCATAGCATCAGGATCGAATCGAGTAGATGTAAAGAAAATCGAACAATCAACTGGTTTGAAACTTGGCAAGGCTGATGGAAAGTATGTGAAAGATAGAGTTGGGTATGCAATAGGTGGAGTACCACCAGTAGGCCATAATACCCCCTTAAAAACCATATTAGACCCAGACCTCAAGAGTTATGAAGTCATCTGGGCAGCCGCTGGTACCCCTTTTGCTGTATTTCAACTGAGGTCTACTGATCTTGAAACTCTCACAAATGGAATATGGATTGATTTATCAGAATAAATATAACCTCTAGCTGAAGATGGATGCTGCAAAAAGCGCGCCGCACCCCTCAGCCAGCCTATTATATTCTCTAAAATTGAACAATACCTCGTATAGTTCACCTTGCTGAAAATACAGAATATGGCAAGCAGGTTGAACCAGATTACAAAACAGGATTCAAAAAAGAGAAAGGGCGTTTTATGTGCGATGATTGTATACCACTGAATAATCCTGCTCTGGGATATACTCGTATCAAAATAAAGATTTTAAGTTAAATCGGTGGTTAAATGAGTAAAGTAGATTTACCATCCGCTTTTTTCCGACAAATAAAAGAAAATGAGTATGAACCAACAGAAGCCACAATAGGCCCTTGGTCATCAGATCTCCAGCACGGGGGCCCTCCTTCTGCCATACTAACCCACGCTTTACGTGTTTACCCATCGTCTGGAGATTTTAAAATTGCAAGAATCACAATAGAGATCTTAGAGTCCGTTCCACTTAAACTATGTGAGATCAAAGTAGAAAAGGTTCGGGGTGGCAAACGAGTCGAGCTTCTTAAAGGTCAATATCTTTCAGAAGGGAAGATATTCCTGATTGCCCACGCATGGCGCTTCGAATCGGAAATGGGTAGGTCAAAAACTATATCGGATTCTTTTGAATTACCTCAACTTCCCGGCCCACAAGTTCAGAAGTTTTTCCCAGGCGTCAATTACTTCCCATATGGGGAGGCTTTAGAGTGGCGATTCACGGAAGGCAGTTACGAAAGTATGGGACCTGCCACCGTCTGGACCAGACCCCGAATACCACTTATAGAAGGTAATGATATTGATGGACTTGAAGCTCTTGTTCTAATGCTTGACTCTGCAAATGGGGTTAGCGCCGAACTCGATATCCTCAAGTGGACATTTGTACCTGTTGATATGACGATTGGCCTTTACCGGCAACCAAAAGGGCCATGGGTCGGGATGAGTGCTCGGACGACGATAGGAGAAGAAGGCATCGGTCAAACTACGACTATTGCATTTGATAGCAATGGTAGTGTTGGTAACAGCGTGCACACATTATTTGTAAGACCCAGATAAAAACTATATAAAATGTACACATAACAGTTATCATTTTGTTTTGAACATATGAAAAAGAAACAAAGAGCGCCATATAATCACATGGAGTAATTCCTCGCGCCTCTCATTCCTTAGGTTATACGTCTAACAAAAAACTGGACGCATCATGACCTTTTAACCCTTTTAAGAGAGAAAATAAGAATGCCTTATGTGAATATCAAGATAACGAATGAAAATGTAAATCCCGAAAAGAAAGAAGAATTGATTCGGGGAGTTACAAAGTTGCTTCAAGATATTTTAGGAAAGAATCCTCAAACAACCATCGTAGTTATAGATGAAGTTGAAACTGACAATTGGGGAATTGGCGGAGAGACTGTTACAATAAGAAGAAAACGAGGGCAATAATATCATTCAGGTTGCCCAGGCTCGCAAACCGGATCATGAATCAGGGCATATCCTCTTCAGTTTTCCCTTATTGCCTCCCTACTTTCCAAAGACCAGAAACATAAAAGGGCTGATCCCCTGGCTATACTTGAAAGGCATTTCCGTGGGTGATTTCAGCCAGTCCCTGGAGCAGCTTGTGCAAAAAAATGCAGCTGGCTTAACTACCGCCACAATCAGCCGCCTGAAGGGTGTCTGGCAAGAGGAGCTTCAAGAATGGCAGAATCGGGATCTTTCCTGTAAGCATATATATCTGGGCAGATGAGATCTACTGCGATGTGCGTATGAAAGAAAGACAGTGCCTTCTGGTGATCATTGGCGCTGCAAAATCCCTGCAAAAGGACTGCGAAGGAAACATATCAATGGCTCAAGGAAATTAGCAGAAATAATTAGCGGTGTAATATTTGTTAATTACATAGAATAAACTGGATCGCCGCCTAATTCTCCGTAAATAACTCTTAGCAATAACTCAAAAATAGGGAGCCGAATATCTTGATAATCACGGTGAGATTTTGTATCTGCGCTCTTCAGTATCATTCTTTTTGTTAACAAATGCCCAATCTTTAAAATGCCCCTTGATGTGAAGCAAATATTAGGTAGCCATTCTACCGTCTCCTCACCAGAACCTTATAGCCCTTACCTTGTAACTCTTTCACCATCTCATCGACCTTTTCGATATCCACGTGGACCACAATATCTTTACCACCTATTTCTGTAGAGGAGATCATGTGGAGCGTCAGGATGTTTATTCCCTTCCGCGATGTAGCCTTGTTGATGTCCTCAAGGATGGGTTTATCGGTGTTGCTCATGACCTCAACCCGAGTGCCGGGCATCCCGATGCCGAGAGTGGGATTGGCCACTTTATAGAAGAAGTCATTTGTGGTGATGATGCCCACGACTTGTCCGTTTTCTACCACCGGCATGCATCCTATTCCATGTTCCTGCCCTATGGCTAGGGCCTCCTCGACAGTCATCTCCGGGGTGCCGGTGATGACATTTCTTTCCATAATATCTTTTACCGTCTGTTTTCCCAATAAATAACTAATCTCATAGACACTAAGAGATGTCGCTTTTGATGGTGTATACGCCTCTAAACTGTGTTCGGTAACAATGCCCACAAGTTTACCCCGATCCACTACCGGCAGACGGCGGATTTTGTGTGCCTGCATGATCCTCTTCGCGTCGGTGATCGACGTAATGCTCGGAATGGTAACTACATTCATCGTCATGATATCTTTGATGTACATTGTGCGCCTCCTATGTTGTTAAAGGTATTTCTCTGTTTGCATTTCCCGGGAAATAACATGAGAGACCCTGGAAATGAACTTCTTTTAATTTGACATATGTGGGCTCTCCCTTCCCCAGTTACTAACCATTGAGGTCTTCTGCGTAGATCTGCATGGTCCTGTTCAATTGTTCCTGAGTGGAATCTGAATGTCGAATCAGTTTTTCGTAGCCTGCTACGACGCCTGTAAGTGAAAGGATCGGTTTGAGCAACTCATCGAACATCATTCCCCCTTTTTTTGGGTAAATTCGGCTCTTGAGCCGAATACTATTCTCTTCCTGATCTTATGTTTTGTTGTAGGAGCTTCATCTAACACTGACTCACCTGCGGTGAGGTTCACCAGGTGGTGAGCGCATAGAGTCTGGTGGTGAGGTTTCTTATGCCCATCTCTTTCTTGGGTATTAAACGAGAGAGTCCTCTTGCTCATAGAGCTCAATTCCCCTCTTCCAATGGGCCAATTCGTCCACCTTGATGGCTCTCTTGCGTTCAGCCGCCTTCATTAATATCTGCTATAATATTTTTTCCGTTTCCTTTTTTTCATAGTACCTTTTGTCAATTGATTGAAGAGTACTCGATTTCTTACCCGTACGAGGGTGTAGTATCATGCCCTCTGGCAGATAGAAGATCGCGGTATGCATTTGAGAGTCTTTCAGAGATTACACCTGCCAGCCGCTTGAGAACCTGTAGGCCAACATCAGGATGGAGATTAAATATCTTATCTAACTTCTCTCTTTCAATCTTCACCACCTTTAAATCCGTGGCACAGATGCCAGAGGCAGTACGTAGCCCGGACTCAACCATACTCGACCAACCAAATACATCACCTGGATCTATGAGGCTATAGGTTATACTGCCTTCATTTTCTATTACCAGCTTAATGCTTCCCTCTTCAAGAATATAGAGAGAGTCAGCTTCCTCCCCCTTTTTAAATAGCAATGTATCTTTTGTATAGTTCTCTTCAGAGCAAATATTGACTATTTCCTCCATTATCTTGGGATCAATCCCTTTAAAAAGGTCTATTTCTTTAACGATCATTACCTCACCCCTTTTTAGGTTTCGTTACACACTATTTTTACATGATAAAGATAAAATACATAAAATTCAAATAAAAACATACTCGTTATTCCTCACATAATTAAAATGGAATCATAAAAGAGAAAAAATCAAACGGGTCCTCTTTTTTCTATACTCTGCAGAGGTAAGGGTTTGGCCATCTTTGGAGTTCGTATGCATTATTAACTACTTAACGATGAATGTTTGCCTTTCAACACATTACTCCCTCCATCTTACAGCCTTTTTTCGCAATAATCACAATAGATCCACTCCTCACCCCTCTCTATATCCTGGATTGTAATCATGGTGTTCTCATTGAGATCTCTCCAATCTTTGTCTTTCATGCAGTTTACGCATTTCACGCTTCCGTCATCCTCATGGATCCCAGCTAGATTATCAATGTCATGAATTTCCATTATCTTAACTCCCTTTCATGCGCCATTCCTTCGATACCTTATCCGTGTCCATCTTTCCACTTGTTCATGCCTTTTCTGGGCTTCAATAGAAAGGGTAGCAATGGGACGGACCTCAAGGCGCTTTATCCCAATCTGCTCTCCTGTTTCCTCACAGTAGCCATACGTGCCGACCTTAATTCGCTCTAAAGCCTCGTCGATTTTGTGAAGGAGCTTGCTGTATCGACTGCCAGTTCTTAGTCTTAGGCTATTGTCAGCCTCCAATACCCCCTGGTCAACATCGTCAGGCATCTTCTGGCTCTTTTCCTTCACAAGGCTCAAAATTTCCCCTGATTCCTGCATTAATTCCACACGCCACAGGAGCAGCTTTTGCCGGAAATACTCAAGCTGTTTTGGGATCATATAGGGCTCATCCTCTGAGGGACGATACTTTTCTGGAAGATCCATTTTCATACTTAGTCCATCGGTTCATAAATTCGATGATGTATTCATTCAGACTTCGGCTGAGCTCAGTCGAAGCCCTCAGGACTAAGTGCTGCTTTCGGCCATGAGCCTGTCGAGAGCCTCCAGGTCGAATGACTCAAGCCGAATGGAGTAAGAAATCGCACAGGTTATGCTTATAAAAATATGTAACCGTATTTGCGAATCGAAGCACTTAGCTCCCATAAGCAACCAACAGTATCAAAGATAAGATTCTGATATTTTATTGATTAGAGATTTCTTTACCTTGACAGCGTGACAAAGATGTCTACTTGATAACCATGTCAGCAGTTACAGTATCTTGCTTTACATTAAAGCTTAATCACATTTTTGGCCTTGAGTCCTTGCTCAGTCTCTTCCACCTCAAAGCTCACCTCATCACCTTCAGAGAGGCTCCTGAATCCTGTCGAAACGATAGATGTATAATGTACAAATATGTCCTTACCCTCGCTCTCACTGATGAAACCATATCCCCTATTATCATTAAACCACTTTACTGTTCCTTTAGCCATTGTACAGATTTCCTCTTTAAAATTTTTTACAATAAGCCTCAAACCTACTACTCCGTGATAGGTTTTCAAGTTGCTGAGGCCTATATTAAATATTTCTTAGCCTCTAAAGCCTTTTCAAGCAGTTGTTCGGCTGTATCGTAATTCCATAATTCCAAGAATTTATTAAAATTGGCCCCTTCATAATTATAAGGTAGCCATGCCTCAAACATGAGGTCAGCATCATAATCTGTATAGATACGAGCAACGGTAACATCCTGGTTCATTGCATTGATGAAGTTGAGATACCCTTCTCTGTCTTTCTCTGCAAAACCATTGCTGTGAAAAATGGTGGTAAACAGAAACCCATCATTAAGTTCCCTGAGCGCAAAATGCCTTCCATGGTGATGAGTAACCATTATCACTTTATCATCCTTGGCAACCTTAACAGAGGTCTTATACCCTAATACCTGAAGATGGTTACATATTTGGTCTAAAGCAGATATTGTCATCTTATCTCTTTTTCCCTTTGCTTAACATTACTAACTCGGTTTATGCCTTTTTACTTTTCTTCTCGTTGGCACATAACAGAGTATTAGTGATTACATTAGATGCGATTTTTTATTTATTTCATTTACAAGTTTTGCTGCAATTCCTGGATTTTTTATACAATTTCTATCCCGGCGAGCACAGTTGCCCTGAAGACACTGGCAACAGTTTTGCGTATTGGAGAAACCTAATCGATGTTCTTTTTCATTTATCGGTTGCACAGAATGAATACCAACCGGTCTCTTAAGAATCAAAAAGTTACCTTCCGCTCGGTTCTAATAGAGAAGCATTCTCACCTGTAAAGACAAGTTTCACGGATTGACCTTTTATAATACCAAGATGATCGTGAAACACGCTCAATCCGAAAGGATGTATGTCCTTTAAGCTACTGGTATGTATAAATATTCTTGAGGTGTGATCACCCCTTTTTTTCAAGATGTTGAGGAGTTCGTGGGCTGAAGTCCCATCAAAGTCACCCATCAATTTCAGGTGAAGATTCTCGCTGTTTCTGTGGACAGATACCCTAAAATTAGTTGCCATAATGTTACCCCCTTTAAATTCCAGCATAGCCCCAGGGATCAGAGCCCTTACCATACAATGATGTATGCGTGTACTACCAGTAGTTGGGCATTTGTTGTACCTGGTTAAGCGTTTTTTTTTGGCTGGAATTCCCTATTTCCTTCGATGGCCATCTTAATTTTGAGCTTTAATTCCGTTAAATCTGAGCTCTTGATCACATAGTGATCGGCAGCAATTGACCTCAGATCATATTTAAAAGTGGAATAAGCTGTGCATAAAATAACGGGAAGATTATAGTAGGTGTTTCGTATATCTTCAAGAAGATCAAGACCACTATATTCGCCCAATATAATGTCCAGCACAATGAGGTCGGGCCTCTCTTGCTTAATAACCTCCAGGATTCGTGAGCCGTCACCAGTTGTAATTACTTTGTATCCCTCTTCGGTGAGTTCCTCTGCATAAAGTATTTGAATCGCTTCCTCATCGTCCACGATAAGGATCTTATTCATTGTATCTTCCAGTATCTCCTAAAATGAATATCCCTGCAGCAAGCTGGAGGGAATTACAAAGTTAACCCCCTTTTATATATTTCATAATTCCTATTTTTATTTGACGCCATCTCCTTTAGATTGATCGTCTATGATAACTATTTTATCCACCATTTATCTTTTTTTCTGAACCGGCGATCTTATGGCCTTCCAGGCAGTACTTTCGCCAGGCACATTTCAGTTGGTCACAATATCTCTGTTCCCTGCGGAAACAATCAGGGTTTCCTTCAGCACGTTGAATACTTCGGATCAGCTTTGTTAGGTCTACGTAACTTTTTTTCAAGGCCAATTCCTTCATTCTTATCAATTCAAGAAATATCTCTGGATTTATTTGATTTGTCCATAAGGGGAAGGGTTCATTTTCATGGGGAGAATTCCTAAATAGATGGGAGTTTTCCCCGGAGGATGGAGAAGGAGATTGTAAGGAGTGATTTTACTTTTTGATCGGAGATTAGAAAATATTAGATAGTGAATCTATCCCCTTCATGCCACCAGCCGATGATCGAGCCGTATCTTTTAAACTGCACCCCTTCTCTTCGCTCCACCTCTCTGATCCAATCCCCCAATCCTGAGGCATGATGGATAATTAGAGGGATACTATGTTCAGGGAGGATATCAGGGGGAAGACTATGCAGGCTGAGAACTCTTTTGGTATTAGCAGAACTTGCTTCTGTATCCCAAGGGGTAGGGTGGATAAAGCCATGGATGGCGCCCTCAGATCTGGCGTATCCCCATACTAACGGAAATTCCTCTTTTAGCTGGCGCATCAGGTGGATTGCCTGAAGGTTTGTCTCGACGTTCAGCCCTTTATTAAGGTTACGTAGTATGCTGTCGTCAAAGGATTCAAACCCCACTGAAGAAAGCAGTATTCGTGTGCCTAAAGATTGTGCAAGAACCAGGGCCCTTCGTAAATTTTTCTCACCCCTTAAAAACCAGTCTGCCCTCATGATGAGATTAATCTGTGAAAGCCTTATATTACTCTCTCTGGTGTGCTGTAACAAGCGCGAGAGTCCGGGAATGGGGTTCTCATTGATGAGTTCAAAGGGGATCTTCATGCGCTCTGCTGTCTCTGGGAGACAGCAGATTTGCTCAACAACTGTTGCAATATCTAATTGTCTATAAAAGCCTTTATCGACTGCTACGTCACAGAAGCTACAACCTTTTAAGGGAACCTTTACTTTTTGTGTATCCATGCCTTCTATGGGTGCGGGGTAGTCTATCTCGACCCATTTCTCATGTGCTGCATAAGGACATCCTATCTGTTGCAATACTTGCCCGGTACTTATCTTATGGGAAACAAGTCCTGACTTTTCTATCCTGTATATATTGCTCCACTGTACTTTTCTTAAGTACTTTTCCTCCCACGTATTTTTTGGGTTTTGGATAATTCTGTTATTTTTAGCCACGTAGAGCAATCCGGGAGTGTCTTTCCATGCATTTTTATCCAGATGCTGTAGAAGATAAATGGCCTGTTCTGCCGGCCCGTGCAAAGAGAAGCTGAAATTTGTTGTGAGACCTTTAAATCGGTACGGATGATTCTGCCAATTGTCCTCTCCCAGGTAGTCTACATCGGCCTGGGGCCCTGCCAGAATAGTGAGAGCGCCTTCGGCCTTACATTCTTTGGCAAAAGAAAAAAGATCCTCCCGGCCACTCAAGGTTGAGAAGCCAATTATTGGCCTTTCCACTCCGAAATAATCAGCAAGAGCCTTCTTGAGAAGGGCTTTATCATCCTCCCGTGCAACAGCTATTACAATACAATCATAGGGCGTATTTTCCTGGATAACAGTAGCAGCCATCTGAGGCCCAAGAAGTCCATAGGTTTCGTCAGCAAAATAGCTGGCGATAATAGCCATCTTTTTTTTCGCTTTCACACTTACCCCATGTGTTTCTATTCTTTACTATTTTTCATGCGATATTAATGGGTTGTGTCTGAGAAATCAATGGGAGATGTGGAAAACACTCTAAGATCAAACAAGGGAGATCTGCATCCCTAACAGGATGAGGTATACTTTCAGGTGGTGGTAGAGAATATCTTCCCTGGATTAAGTATTCCATTTGGATCTAACAGGCTCTTTATATCTTTCATAAGCTTCAATTCCCTTGGCTTAACCTCAAGGGAAAGATATTTTGACTTGGTATTTCCAATGCCATGCTCACCCGATAATGTTCCACCGAGATTGACTGTTTCCTTAAATATGTCGCTTACAGCATCCTCAGCACGCCTCATTTCTTCAGGCAAACTGGGGTCAATCAGGATGTTGATGTGTATATTGCCATCGCCAGCATGCCCAAAGTTGACGATCTTAACACCATGTTTTGTGCCTATTTCGGATATTTTATTCAACATCGGGGTCAGATTGCTCCGCGGGACACATATATCCTGGTTAACCTTTCCCTTGCTAATAGTATAGAGCGCTGGCGATATTGAGCGTCTCACAGACCAGAGGTCATCAACTTCTTCCTCAGTCTCTGCTTTCCTTACCCCAAACGCCTTATTACCCTCACAGATATTCATAATGCGCACAGCATCCCGGCGTACTGTCTCTGGAGAACCATCTACCTCAATGAGCAGCATGGCTTTCGTTTCCTTGATAATACCGGAGCCTTTATAGAGTCTAACTGCCTTGATAGACCCCTCATCAATAAATTCCAGTGCTCGGGGCACAATTTTTGAGGAGATAATGGAAGATACCGTATCTGTAGCATTTGTTATACTCCTAAAAAGTGCCAATATCGTCTCGATTTTTTCCGGTAGCGGTATTAGCTTGACTACTATCTTGGTGAAAATACCGAGTGTTCCCTCAGAGCCGATAAAGAGCTTGGTCAGGTCATATCCTGTAACACTTTTTAGTGCTTTGGAGCCAGTGTGTATTATCTCTCCTGTGGGAAGGACTACTTCCAGCGCTATCACGTAGTCCTTTGTAACGCCATATTTTACACCTCTTAGCCCACCAGAGCATTCTGCGACGGAACCACCCATAGTGGCAAACTTATTGCTGGCAGGATCTGGAGGATAAAATAAGCCCAATTTCTCTACTTCATTCTGAAAATCGGCAACTATGACACCCGGCTCCACTGTGCTGGTCATGTTTGCCTCATCGATCTCTATTATCCTGTTTATCCTATTCATATTCAGCGATATTCCACCATAAAGCGGCACAGCCCCACCTGTCATGCCGGATGCAGCGCCCACCGGATATACCGGTATGCACTCCTCATTAGCTAATTGCACTATCTGTGACACTTCCTGGGCTGAATAGGGCCGCATAACCACATCAGGCATAGCCCTCTGTTTGGTTGCATCATATGCATGGCATACTCTCGCCACTTCTGCATCAGATATGTACTCCTCGCCTACTATCTTCTCAAATTTTCTAAACAGTTCTCTTTCTATTTTCATTCACCTGCCTTCCTATGCATTATGAAAAGTCTAAAAGAGGGTTTTAGCATCCCTGCCCAGGGCTCTGTTTTCTGTATTGTAATTACCTCGCCGCAGATCTACGCTGATTACCGCTGATTTTTTTTCTTTTATTATCATATACAAATCTCTTGAATTCTCGTTTTCTGCCAAAATTCAATAATAAGCCAACCTCAATATTTGTTGCCTGCCCGCCATCGGCTTCGCCCTCAGGCGAGGCGCGCGGGCCTTCAAGTAATTGATTAATTGAGCCTCATGCGCTGTGTCAAGAGTATGGATTGCTCGTTATAAATCTCATAAAAACTTTTAAGAATAATATCTGTCGTTTCTTTGTGTTTTAGCCTATCTGTGTCCATCTGTGTGAACCTGCCCGCCAT
This sequence comes from uncultured Desulfobacteraceae bacterium, assembly GCA_964611035.1. Taxonomy (GTDB): domain Bacteria; phylum Desulfobacterota; class DSM-4660; order Desulfatiglandales; family B25-G16; genus B33-G16. Next base: position 8,718 of record CAZSWT010000020.1, on the reverse strand, counting down.
CTGGCAGGCGGGTCCGTGGCTGAATAATTATTCTGTGTGTTAAAATGGTTTGCATAGTATCAGAAATTAAGGGACTTATGTATGATTACCATTCAAAAGGCCGTAATTTTTTTTATTGACAACACCCAATAAAAATAATAGTTACATTACAGCTAAATTATAATCACATTTAGGCTCCTTTTTCCAGATAATCAACTTTAATTTCTCACTATGGTAAGAGGATCACCTAAGTATCGAAAATGGCATTTTCAAGCAAGAAAAAGCCTAAACATATTTTTTGATAGAAGGAGGTGACAATAAGAACATACATAGTCTGTTGTGTAAATGAGGTAATTAAGCATATTTTTGCAAATCTTTCTAATAATTAATTAAAAAAGGAGGACAGTTACATGGCGTATAATGCAGTTGAGATGAGTGATTGGCAGATTTCAGAAGCAGCGGAAGAGAATATGCCAACACCGGAAGAGTGGCGGGAGAAATTAAATCTCCAAGAGGATGAGATCCTTCCAATGGGCAGACTAAGCAAGCTGGATTTCATAAAAATCATTGACCGGTTAAAGGACAGACCAGATGGCAAGTACATAGAGGTAACTGCTATTACCCCAACACCACTGGGTGAAGGCAAGACCACTACAAGCATGGGTCTGATGGAAGGTATGGGAAAAAGGGGCCTTAATGTGGGCGGATGTATCAGGCAGCCCTCTGGAGGTCCTACCATGAATATTAAGGGTAGTGCTGCCGGAGGTGGTAATGCGCAATTAATACCTCTCACAGAATTCTCCATGGGCCTTACAGGGGATATCAATGACATCATGAATGCCCATAACCTGGCAATGGTTGCCCTTACTTCCAGGATGCAGCATGAGAGAAATTACAATGATGAGCAGCTTGAGAGGCTCACCCATATGAGGAGACTGGACATTGATCCTACCAAAGTTGAAATGGGCTGGATCATGGATTTTTGTGCCCAGAGTCTCCGGAATATCGTCATAGGGATGGGTGGTCGTATGGATGGTTTTACCTTCCAGTCAAAGTTCGGGATCGCCGTAGGCTCTGAGCTCATGGCTATGCTATCCATAGTTCGGGACCTTGCTGATCTCCGTGAAAAAATGGACAACATTACTGTTGCATTTGATAAGAGGGGCAATGCAATTACCACAGGCGACCTTGAAGTAGGTGGCGCTATGACCGCATGGATGAGGAATACCATTAATCCTACCCTGTGTTCCACGGTAGAATATCAGCCATGCATGGTTCATGCCGGCCCCTTTGCGAATATTGCTGTAGGGCAGTCTTCTATTATTGCCGACAGGATTGGCTTGAAGATGTTTGACTACCATGTAACTGAAAGCGGCTTTGGAGCTGATATAGGTTTTGAGAAGTTCTGGAATGTCAAATGCCGATACAGTGGTCTTAAGCCCCATGTATCAGTACTTACAAGCACTATAAGGGCAATGAAGATGCATGGAGGCGGCCCCAAGGTGGTAGCAGGACTGGAACTTCCCGAAGCGTATACCAAGGAGAATCTTGGTCTACTTGAAAAGGGGCTTTCCAATATGATACACCACATCAATATCATAAAGACATCAGGAATCAGTCCGGTAGTATGTATCAATGCCTTCCATACTGACACCAAGGAAGAGATTGCTATGGTCAGGAAAGCTGCTGAAGATGCTGGGGCAAGAGTTGCCCTTTCAACGCATTGGGCCGATGGTGGGGATGGCGCCCTGGAGCTTGCAGATGTGGTTAAAGAGGCAGCCGAGGAAACCCACGAGTTTAAGTTTCTGTATCCTGTTGAGATGAAACTGAGGGATCGGGTTGACAAGATTGCTAAAGTTGTATATGGGGCTGACGGCGTGGCATGGGCTCCTGAAGCAGAGGCAAAGGCAAAGGCGCTCGAGGCCGATTCCAAATATGATGATTATGCCACAATGATGGTTAAAACACACCTGAGTCTTACCCATGACCCGGCTATAAAGGGAACACCAAAAGGATGGACAATTCCAATAAGAGATGTGTTGATCTATTCTGGGGCCAAATTCCTGTGCCCATGTGCCGGGGCAATTAGCCTGATGCCAGGAACATGTTCAAATCCTGCCTTTAGAAGGGTAGATGTTGATACAAAGACTGGCAAGGTTGAAGGCCTGTTCTAAAATAAGAAAATCCAGGGGGATGGTTCACAATCTCCCTGGATTTTTCTTTCAACAATTTCAGAAAACACCATTCCCTGTAGTCCGGTCGATCTTATCTCTGAATAAACCCACTTTTTTTCAAAAAATCCATACTATCAATTAATCGTAAATCTATTTCTTAGGCTTATTTTTTCTCATTTTTCTTGACATGATTAAAGATAAAATGATAAACGAGCATCCGAAAGTTTAGTCTTTACATTTTTTTGTAATTGCTCAAAATCCTGTGGAAATTTATTGCTTTGTTAGGGCATGGGTATCCTTTTTTGCTTATGCCCTTAAATAACGCTCAGCTTAGTTGTCATTTCAAAATTGGGTAATATAGACGGATCATATGATTCTAAGGCCAAGTTGCTATTACCCAATTTTGAAATGACATGGCAAGGCACCCTATTAAGAAGGGCATAACAAAAAAAGACACCCATGTCCTTCCTTAAATTATTGAGCAGATACATTTTTTTTGAAATGCAGAAAGTCTCCATTCTTGATTTCTATTCTTCTCTTTTGGTATGAAAATAAAGGGTTTTTCTTTATATATAGCGAGTACCAAAGTAAACTTTAATCAACAAACATCTCTCTATTTTAAAATAAGGCTAAATTATGAGCTTTCAGAAAAGACTGCTGGCAGGCGATTTCGTAGTATTGGCTGAATTTGATCCCCCTAAAGGGGTAGATGCGTCCGACTTGGTCTCAAATCTCATAAAAATCAAGGGGAGGGTTGATGGTGTGATTGTGCCTGAAATGGCACAAGCAGTCATGAGGATGAGCGCTATGGGTGGCGCTGCTCTTATGCAACAGCAGGGAATGGAAACAATCATGCAAATCTGCTCCCGGGATAGAAACAGGCTTGCCCTTCAGGGTGATGTCTTAGCAGCCTATTTCCTTGGCATTAAAAACCTTTTAGTGATACCTGGCGAAGAGATCATGTATGGTGATCACATTGATGCCAAACAGTTTGCCGATATTGATGAACTTACATTACTAAGGGCTATAAAGGGTCTTCAAAACGGAGTTGATATGGCAGGCATGGAATTGAAAGGCTCCCCTAAATTTGTAACTGGTTGTTCCATTAAACCAGCTAAGAATGAGATTGCCCTCGAAGCAGAATTAGAACTTACTCAAAAAAAGGTGAAGGAGGGTGCTCAATTCCTGGTAACGCCTCCGGTCTTTAACATCAATGCTTTTACCTATTTTATGGAAAAGGCTAAAGCATTAGGTATTCCAGTTATTGCGACTGTTTTTCTTTTAAAATCAGTGGGCGTTGCCCGATATATCTCCACCAATGTTCCTGGACCCCCTATACCCGAAGAGATGATTTCACGGCTTAGGAAGGCATCTGATAGGATTAGTGAGTGCGTAACTATAGCAGGTGAATTGATTACCTCTCTTAGAGAACTCTGCCAGGGTGTTCAACTGGTAACAATGGGATGGGAAAATCGGCTTCCAGCCATCTTAGATGCAGCAAAGATCTAAAAACATCATAAACTCTTAAAGGATAAAAAGCCCATGTTCTATTACATTAGCCTGTATATCTCACTTGCAATCTTTATCGGTGGCCTAATCTATAAGATATATACCTGGCTCTCTCATAAAATAGGTGTAGATTCAAAAGATATACCCACTTCAAAAAGGCTCTCATCAGCAGTTAAAGGGATAGTCTTTATCATATTCAGTTCAAAAATCCTGACCCTGATCAATGTATTTTTTCTTGATATAATATTACAGAGAAAGGTGTTCAATGAAGACTTCTTTAGATGGTTGACCCACATCCTTATCTATGTAGCATTCATGCTCCTGCTCTTCATGCATGCCCTGGATACATTTATTACCTCAGCTATCTTTCCAAACTACTCAGCCACCCTCAATCCCTTTCTCTTTCTAAGAGACCTCTTTGGCGCCCTGGTGATAATTGGTGTATGTATGGCCATATACCGTAGATTCATCCTTAGGCCTCCCAGGCTAAAAACAAATTCCATGGATACCTATGCCATAATAATATTAGCCGTTATTATGCTCTCAGGTATCATCTTAGAAGGCACAAAGATAGGCTCTTACTCTATATATAAAAGCATGGTCACTGACTATGCTGGCCTGGAGGAAGGAGAGGAAGAGTTTAAGGCCCTCACTGCCTTCTGGGTAGATAAATTCGGTACCATATCCCCTGACCTAAAGGCGCCTTTTGAAGCCACACTCCTTGAAGAAGGCAAAGAACTCCATGAGATGAGCTGTTCAGGTTGCCACTCAAGACCCCAATGGGCATTTATAGGCTATCCAGTTGCAAAGGCATTTAAAGGCGCTGCCTTAGGCCTTGATAAGGGTGGCATTCATACATTGTTATGGTATATACACTTCCTGGCATGCTTCATAGGCCTTGCATATCTCCCCTTCTCTAAATTCCTTCATATAATCACTTCTCCCTTAAGTCTCCTTGCAAACAGTGTAATGGATAAAAAGGGATCGGATCCTGCAAATATAGCAACCAGGCAGGCCCTGGAATTGGATGCCTGCACTCACTGTGGGGCCTGCACATCTCGCTGCTCTGTAGGTATAATTGTGGAGGAGATCGAAAATATAAATATACTCCCATCTGAGAAGATCCAATCTATAAAGGCACTTGTCAGTAAAAAGCAAACCGATGAAACCAAATTTAGGCTCATCCTGGATGGTACATATCTATGCACCAACTGCCACAGATGTACTGATGTCTGTCCGGCTGGTATAAACTTAGAAGATCTATGGTTTAGCGCAAGAGAGGATATGTTCCAAAAGGACTACCCTGAGTTTTCTGTCCTTTCCCCTCTTTCCTTCTATAGGGGGCTAATGAGAGAGAATATACCCCAAAGTGATTATGACAGGCCATTAATTCAGGCCAGAGAGGCTATTGCCTCAAAATATGATCTAATGAAGTCCCCGGATAAGGCAGTAACCCTCACCCCTGATAATAAAGAACTCCAAGGCGGTCTGCTCCTCTCAGATCAGGCAGCTACCTTCTCTGCCTGTTTTGGCTGTCAGACATGTACAAATGTATGTCCAGTGGTTGCAGCCTATGAAAACCCAAAAGAGGTCTTAGGTATGCTTCCTCATCAGATCATGTATGCCACTGGATTGGGAATCAAGGATTTAGCATTTGGCTCACAAATGCTCTGGGATTGTCTTACCTGCTACCAGTGCCAGGAGCAATGCCCTCAGGGGGTTAAAGTCACAGATGTGCTCTATGAGCTAAAGAACTTAGCAATAAAGAATGCAGAGAGTAACGTTGAGTCAGTGACTGGTTAAGTTATTTACTCCTTCTACTAAATGATTTGACATCTCAACCAAAGTTAGGAAAATAACTATGAAATTTGCACTATTTTTAGGATGTAACATTCCTGCCAGGCTAACCCAGTATGAATCATCTGCAAGGGCAGTATTAGAAAATTTAGATGTAGAACTCGTTGACATAAAGGAATTTAACTGTTGCGGATATCCCTTGCGTAACATTGACTTTAAGGCATCTATACTTGCTTCAGCAAGAAATCTTGCACTTTCAGAAAAGGAAAACCTCCCTATACTTATCCTTTGCAAATGCGGATTTGGAATGCTTAAACATGCAGCTCATATACTAAAGGAAGACACCACTTTACGTAATGAGATCAACACTACCCTGAAAAAAGAGGGTCTTGAATATAAAGAAGGCGTTGAGATTAAACATCTTCTCTCTGTCCTTTACCATGATATAGGTATCGACACTATAAAAGAGAAGGTCACAAGACCTTTTAAGGACCTTAAAATAGCAACACATTATGGCTGTCATGCCCTGAGACCCAGTGAGATTGTTCAATTTGATGATCCGGTTAACCCCACACTCTTTGACAACCTGGTAGAGTCAACAGGTGCTGAAAGTATATACTGGGAGAAAAGGCTTGACTGTTGTGGCGCCCCACTGTTTGGCATAAACGATGATCTGTCTATGGATTTAACAAAAAAAAAGATATTGAATGCAAGCCAATCCGGTGCCAATTATCTATGTGATGCCTGCTCATACTGTCATCTTCAATTTGATACAGTCCAAAAGATGATTTATTCAGAAGGAGGAGAAGATCATCTTCTCCCGGCCATCCTCTATCCACAGCTCCTTGGGTTGAGTATGGGTATTGACAGAGACAGATTAGGGTTGGTTAAGAACCAGATAGATATAACAGGAATAGAAGGGTTTTTATCTGACTAAAGATACGTGTCCTGCAGGAAGCTAATAGTAATAGAAAAAACGTAATAGTTCAGCCACAAAGACACTAAGTCACCAAGATTATTATATAATTCTTTAAATATCATTTTTAATAAGAGACAGAATCATTTCTTCGTGCCTTTGAGACTTGGTGGCTGGACTTATACGAAAAAAGGAATTGAGTGATTGAGGGATTAAGGAATTTGAACACAATAAACACACCAAACTCAAAGAGCGGAGCGGTTATAGTCGTGGGTGGCGGCATTGGGGGAATGCAGGCTGCCCTTGATCTGGCAGATTCTGGATTCTATGTATATCTGGTTGAAAAATCCTCCAGCATTGGTGGCCGAATGTCACAGCTTGACAAGACATTTCCAACAAACGACTGCTCAATGTGTATCATGTCTCCAAAGCTTGTAGAATGCGGCAGGAATCTAAATATCGAGATACTGACCCTTTCAGAGGTAGAAAGCATTACAGGTGAAGAAGGCAACTTCCATGTCAGGGTCATACAGCATCCCAGGTATATAGATATGGATAAATGCATTGCCTGCGGTACATGTGCAGAGAAATGCCCAAGGAGAGTGCCAGATGAGTATAACGCTAACCTAATAAACAGAAAGGCTGCCTATATACAGTATCCACAGGCCGTTCCTTTAAAATATTCAATCGATGCAGAAAACTGCATATATTTTGAGAAGGGGAAATGCAGGGCATGCGAGAAATTTTGTCCAGCGGACGCTGTTGATTTTGACCAGAAAGAAAGGGAGATAACAATAGATGTCGGTTCGGTCATCCTCTCATCCGGTTTTCAACCATACAACCCTTCTCTTAATGATACCTATCAGTATAACCGCTTCCCCAATGTTGTTACCGGTCTGGAATTTGAGAGGATCTTAAGTGCCTCTGGGCCTTATCAGGGCCATCTCCTGCGGCCATCTGATAAAAAGGAACCACAAAAGATCGCCTGGATACAGTGTGTTGGGTCAAGAAATACCCATATGGGGGATAAGGGTTACTGTTCCTCTGTCTGCTGTACCTATGCAATAAAACAGGCCATGGTAGCCAAAGAACATTCCTCTGAACCATTAGATGCAGCTATCTTTTTTATTGATATCCGGACGTATGGGAAAGACTTTGAGAAATTCTACAACAGGGCCAGGAATGATGTAGGAGTCAGGTTTATAAAATCAAGGATAAATAATATTTTGCCAGGGGAAGAGGAAGGAAACCTTACAATCAGGTATACAGATGAGGCCGGAAGGATTATCCAGGAAGGATTTGACATAGTTGTCTTATCCGTGGGCATTGAGATACCGCAAGAATCTGTCGATCTGGCCCAAAAGATAGGTGTTGAGCTTAATAGGTATAATTTTGTCAGCACCAAAACCTTTGATCCTGTCCAGACAACAAAACCGGGCATCTTTGTGTGCGGGGCCTTTCAAGGCCCGAAGGATATACCTGAAACGGTAATGCAGGCAAGTGCATCGGCTGCTGCGACCTCGGGACTTTTGGCAGGTCAGAGGCATACACTGACAAAAGAGAGGGAGTACCCTAAGGAAATTGATGTTAGCGGTCAGGAGCCCCGTATTGGTGTTTTTGTCTGCCATTGTGGAACAAATATCGGGGGGGTAGTGAACGTTCCGGAAGTTACCGAGTATGTATCCAAATTACCTCATGTAGTGGTAGCAGATGAAAACCTCTTTACATGCTCCCAGGATACTCAGGACAAGATAAAGGAAAGGATAGGGGAATTTAAATTAAACAGGGTGGTTGTAGCCTCCTGCTCTGCAAGGACACATGAACCATTGTTTCAGGATACTATCAGGGAAGCAGGCCTAAATCCCTATCTTTTTAGTATGGCCAATATCAGAGATCAAGATTCCTGGGTGCATCAGTCGGATAAGGAGGGGGCAACTAAAAAGGCAAAAGACCTGGTTAGAATGGCTGTGGCCAATGCCGCAGAACTTTCCCCTCTCTACAGGTCAAAACTGCCGGTAATTAAACGGGCCCTGATCCTTGGTGGCGGTATTGCTGGTATGACAGCTGCATTAAATATAGCCGAACAGGGATTTGAAGTGGTTCTGGTTGAAATAGAAAAAGAACTGGGAGGTATGGGCAGAAAAATACATAGGACCATACAGGGTGATAACATACAGAAATATGTAGATGATTTGATTGAGAAGGTTACTCAGAGTGAAAAGATAGAGGTCTTAACAGAGACTATTTTGGTAGATTTTTCCGGCACCAAGGGAAATTTCAAAACAGCCCTGACTGTGGGACCTGCCATGTATCACAGGGAGATAAATCACGGGGCACTCATTG
>CAZSWT010000019.1:0-51197 GCA_964611035.1 uncultured Desulfobacteraceae bacterium | reverse complement strand
ACATGGGGCTTTGTCCTCTTAAACTTCTCTTTGGCCATTGTTGTTACCTCCTTAATTAACTATTCATAATCTTTTAATAGCCGAAATTTACCTTAAAAATAGAGGTATTCAAAACTGGAGCCCACGACCGGGATTGAACCGGTGAACCTCATCCTTACCAAGGATGTGCTCTACCAACTGAGCTACGTGGGCAGTTAACTACTTAAAACCAATAAATAGAGCGGGAAACGGGGTTCGAACCCGCGACCCTCAGCTTGGAAGGCTGACGCTCTAGCCAACTGAGCTATTCCCGCTTTTTAATAAGCCTTAGGTTTAGAAAGTCAGTTATTAAGCAAATATTATTCTATGAATGGTGGAGAGGGGAGGATTCGAACCTCCGAAGGCTGAGCCGGCAGATTTACAGTCTGCTCCCTTTGGCCACTCGGGAACCTCTCCTCAAAGATCCATATTGAAGCCAGCGAAGGGAATCGAACCCCCGACCCACTGATTACAAATCAGTTGCTCTGCCTTCTGAGCTACGCTGGCATAATAAAAAAGCATAATTTATAAGAAATAACTAAAAAAAACAAAAAAAGCAATAAAAATCTTTATAAGAAATCTTTTTATTTTTCAGCCTTATCTCTATTTTGTTATTGATACGTTTTCTTTTATATCAAAGTAAATATTTTTAATTATAAGATATATGTTACTATTCAGGTTCAAAGTTCCAAGGTTCACAGTTCAAGGTTAGAGAGATAAAATACTGACGAATCATCAATCTAAAGTATTTTGTTTCGATTTAAAGATAAATAAGGAGTTCATCCGATTCTTGCCACAAGCCACGCCGTATTGCATGGATTTCAACCGTGAACCTTGAACGGTGAACCCGACAACCTCCTAAGAAACTAAATTTAAAATTAGGAATTAAAAATTATCAATTAAAATAGTAGCTTATGAAACTCTGATGTAACTTATAAGTTCCTCCCATTTATAACCTTGAAGCGAAGCGTCGGGGTCAGATGCTGAGTAGTTACAAATATATATCCTAATAAAGAAATTTCAATAAAAAAAATTCATTCTTGATCTTCTAATTTAAATATTTTATAAAAAACGACGTGGGCGATTAGCTCAGGTGGATAGAGCGTTGGTCTCCGGAACCAGAGGTCGCGAGTTCGAGTCCCGCATCGCCCACCATATACATACCATTTTCCAGGATATATTGATGGCCATGTCATTAAAGAAAAAATTTACTTTTTTGATTATTGGCGGAGCAATCCTCTATTTTCTGCTGAGCTACCATATCATAATAACGGGACGGGGTGTAGGAAATATAAAGTTACTTAAAAAATCGACATATACCTTACAATACACTATATTCTCCACGAGAGGCAAAAGTAATAAAACTATATTGTCTAAAGCCGCCTTAAGAGAAGATGGCATCGGAGAATTACTCAAAGAAGAGGGATTAATGAGTGATGAAGAAGAAGCACTTATCCTTGAGATCCTCGCTACCAAAGGATATAAGCCTGATCAGCCCTTTTAACCTATAGACTACTTACTTAAAGCCCCTCCTATCAATCATAAATCAAACAAGGTCAAAATTCACTAATATCTTAAATGTCTTCACCGCTGGTAAATTAAGGATTTCTTCTACTCCAGTATACTTAATTATTTCATCTATATACCTGTCTATCACTTTCATATTAGGGGCCACAAAAGTAAACCATATATTATAATAGTGATCCCTAAGATAGTTATGGGTTACTCCAGGGTATTTGTTAACCGCTGTCACAAATTCCTCGATCTTATCATCTGAGACCCTAGCTGCACAGAGCGTAGTGGTAAAACCAATCCTTTGAGAGTCAAAGTTTCCGCCTATCCGCCTAATAATTCCCTCTTTTTTTAATCTCTTGATACGCATCAGAACATTGTCCTCAGAGCAGCTCAACCGATCCCCTAAGTCTTTATATGGTCTTCGGGTGACAGGGAAGTTAGATTGGATTTCGTTTAAAAGTTTCCTATCAATATCATCCATAACAAAGCCTTCGGTAATGTCAGTTGACTGTTTTCAGTAATCCATTGAGAAAAAACAAAATATCAGGAGATTCAAAGAGAAACGAACGAGGAAAATGACAGCTCCCCATTCATCTAAGTTCCTTGAAATTCATAAACAACTGACAACTGAGAACGGACCACAGGCACCAATAAACTTTCAACTATGTGGTGTATAGACACATAATGGCTCTTCAGATAAATAATCCCCGGTAGCAGCATAGGCCCTTGCCCTGCAACCACCACAAACAGTAATATATTCACATCGTCCGCACTTTCCCTTATATTTGGAAAAGTCTCTAAGGTTAGTAAAAACAGGTGAATTCATCCATATATCAGAAAAGGTAGATTCCTTTAAATCTCCAGAATTCACCTCCAGGTAGCCACAGGGCTGGATAATGCCTTCATGAGATATAAAACAATAGGAAGTCCCGGCCAGGCACCCCCTTGTTACTGCATCAAGGCCATATGTTTTCCTATTCACCTTCTCCCCTTTTAAATGTGCCTCCTGTCTCATGATTCTATAGTATTGAGGTGCACACGTAGCTTTAAGTTGGATAGTGGTCTTATCATGCCGTTGATAAAACCAGTGCAGGGTATCTTCGTATTCCATGGCATTCAGTTCCTGGCTTACCATATCCCGAGCCCTTCCAGTAGGAACAAGCAAAAATATATGGTGTGCAATAGCCCCAAGCCTCACGACAAGTTCAAAAATTTCTTCTAATTCAAATAAATTGTATTTAGTTATGGTAGTATTGATCTGAAATTCGATTCCTCTCTCTTTTAGGTATGTGATCCCTTTTATTGCTCTATCAAAGGCTCCATCAACCTGTCTAAATGCATCGTGGCGCTCCCTTGTAGATCCATCGAGAGATATGCTTACCCGCTTAATTCCAGAATCTTGTATCTTCTTTGTAATATCAGGTGTAATCAGGGTCCCATTCGTACCCATGACCATTCTCAAGCCCTTTTTTGTTCCATAGTCAGCGAGGGTAAAAATATCCTTTCTTAGAAGAGGTTCTCCACCTGTAAGGATTATAATAGGTTGACCAACTTCTCTTATTTGGTCTAATACCTTCTTTGCCTCGATAGTATCCAACTCCTGTGGATAGGGGCCAAATTGTGATGATGCTCGGCAATGGACACAATTTAGATTACATGACCTGGTAACTTCCCACGCGACTATCCTTAGTTGATCATTTTTCGGTATATATGCTTTCATGTGTATTCAATATCTTGGCTGCATCTTTGGCAAAATAAGTCAGGATGAGGTCAGCGCCAGCCCTCTTGATAGAAAGAAGTATCTCCATCATTACCTCTTCCCCATCTATCCAACCCCGTTGATCAGCTGCCTTAACCATGGCATATTCTCCACTCACATTATACGCTGCTACAGGAAGATGGATACGTGCCCGAACTTGGTGGATTATATCTAAATAAGGCAATGCGGGTTTAACCATAATGATATCTGCCCCCTCTTCAATATCTAATAACGCCTCCTTAATAGCCTCTCTGGCATTAGCCGGATCCATCTGGTAACTCTTCCTGTCACCAAATTGGGGTTTTGAATCTGCGGCCTCGCGGAATGGCCCATAAAAGGAGGATGCATATTTCACGGCATATGACAGTATACCAGTATCCTTGAATCCATCTCTCTCAAGGTTTTCCCTAATCGCCCTTACCCTTCCATCCATCATATCCGAAGGGGAAACAAAATCAGCACCTGCCTCAGCATGTGAAATGGCTATACGAGAAAGTATGTCAAGGGTAGCATCATTATCTATTCGACCATCTTCTATGATCCCGCAATGACCATGATCTGTGTACTGACATAGACAGACATCTGTTAAAACAACCAGTTCCGGCACTCTCTCCTTAACTGCGGCTACAGCCTTCTGAACAATTCCATCCCTCGCATATGCCTCACTTCCCAACTTATCCTTCACCCTTGGTAAACCAAAAAGAATGATACCTGGTATCCCCAAAGACCACACCTCTTCAGCCTCTTTGACCAGTTCATCAACTGATAATTGATAATGGCCGACCATAGATGGAATGGGCTCTCTTTCTCCTTTGCCATGTTTCACAAATATGGGAAAAATGAGATCATCCACTCTGATACATGTCTCCTTCACCATTCTTCTGATAGTAGAAGTTCGCCTAAGACGTCTGGGTCTAATTATCATTTTTATTCTCCTTTATCTTGCTTTTCCCTGTGAATAACATGGTAGGTCGATTGAGAAGTCCTGCATGAATTTTGGACTCATCTTTTTGTCATAATTTCAGGTCTTCTTATTGGTGGAAGTCTTTTATGTTTAAAGGTATACGTTCTCCGATTGGGACTAATGGGGTAGGTAATAATTGGTTCAGGATATCATCGAATCTTGGCTATAATATTTTTTGATCAGGCTATCGATATATTTTTCCGGATCTACAACTGCCTCCCTGGTAATAGTAAAGGCTCCCAAGCCAATCCGATCTCTCACTAATTTAAGACCATATTCCAATTCATTAGCCAAGTTAAGGCATATCTCGTTAATATCCCTATCTTGAAAAATGGCAGTCCTTATTATCTCGTCAATAGCACTATCTGCTAAACTGACATTCATTCCTAACTGGGAAAACAACCCTTCATTATTGCCCTTTACCAAATCATACATCTCCTTAAAATCTATAAAAGCAGAATCAATATCAGATATAAACCTGAGTGCATGTTCAGCTATCAAATCTACCCTCTCTTCATATAATTTTAAATCCGATTGCGCTTCAAATTCCTTTGCCCTCTCCGCTACAGCCCTGTTTGCTCTCTGTTTTTCATTTACAACTGCTCTTTCAAATCGTTTTTTCATCTGAGGATCACTCATATCCTCATCCGATTCAATTCGTTTAAGCTCTCGTGCTGGGTTTTTAACAAGCTCCGGAGTCACCAACAGTTTCTTTACAACAGTAGAAGGAAGATGTTTCTCAAAAGGCATAAGAGTTCTCTCGACAGCACTGACTAAACCCCTTGCTCCTGTCTTCTCCTGAGCAGCCATCTCTGATAATTCTTCAAGTGCACTATCTTCAAACTTAATATTAATACCATATGCCATAAAATCCCTTTTCTTACTGAGTATAATAGGATTATTTGGGTTTTTAAGAATTTCTACAAGGTCATCTTTTAATAGCTCATCAAGAACAACAATTACTGGAAGGCGACCTATAAACTCGGACTCAAATCCAAACTCGATAAGGTCATGTGCCCTTACCTCTTTAAGAATATCCAAATCCACTTCAGTGGAATGGATATCTGCCTCAAATCCTATACCTTTACGTTTGAGCCTTTTTTTAATAATATCTGGCAATCCTTCAAAGGCACCACTCATAATAAAAAGTATATTTTTTGTATTTACAACCTGCTTTTCTCTTTTACCGGTTCTTCGGTAATGTTCAATAGCCTGTATCTGCGAGATTGGGTCGTGAGGAACCTTCAGGTCTACATCAGTTTCTTCCATTGGTTTTAGGAGGGCCCTTTGTACCCCTGCCCTTGAAACATCATGACCGATAATATTTTGGCTGGAAGCAATCTTGTCAATCTCGTCTATGTAAATAATACCATTTTCGGCCAGCTTCATATCATCGTTAGCTTCATACACTAGATCCCTTACCAAATCCTCGACATCACCACCTACATAACCTGTTTCACTGAATTTGGTAGCGTCACCCTTAACAAACGGAACACCTATCTTTTGGGCAATCAATTTTATTAAATATGTCTTGCCAACACCTGTTGGTCCTATCATAAGGATATTGTTTTTAATCATCCCCACAGAAAAGGGGTTTTCTTTATTAGATCGCTTAAACAGGGATTTTATTCGGTTAAAATGAGTGCAGATTTTTGTAGCGAGCACTCCTTTGGCTTGATTTTGCTTAACTACATACCCATCCAAATAGGAATCTAATTCCTCGGGTTTCATATCAAAAGCAGGAACGCCAGGCTTCTTGGAGCCAGCCTTTCCACCTTCATCTGTTTTTTTCGGATCACTCTGAGGAAAGAGGATAGGAGATATTATCTTTATCCGATCACCGTATTTCTTGGAAAGATAGTCGCTAAGCTCCTTCTCAAGTTCCTTTTGATTAGGAATTTTCTGCTCTTTCTCTTCTTTTAAATTATCTTCAAATTCCATTCACCTACCCCACAATAACATCTTTAAAAATTATGAAATATTTCAATAATCTATTATAGTCATTATACTTGATTTTTGCAACCCATTTTCAGAATCAACTCCTTGATGTGCCCCTCAGTCCTAATATACCATGCCTTTTTCTCTGCGAGCATACAGCCTTATGAGATACGGCTGACAACCACAATAACATTATATATTGCCATAGTTTAAGAAATAAAAAAAATAAAAAAAAGTAATATTTTAGCAAATGCCCCCAGTGATTCCTCTCGGCCATGAGCCTGTCGAGAGCCCCTCGGCCTTGAGTTCACGGCCGAAAGGCCTCCAGGTCGAACGACTCAAGACCGAATGGCGCTTCAAGGTTATACATGAAAGAGACTTTACGTTAATTTCAAAGAGCTTAAATGTTACGAAAAAATTAAAAAAATAAGAAAAGAACAAGGAGATGATCAGAAATCATTGTGTACCGCGCAATTTCAACACGATAATCACAACGTTTTGATTAACCACAAAAAAAGTGAAAGGATTTTAGTTGGTAACACAAAGTAGGGAGATAAAAATGTATGAATTGATTGGTAGATGGTGGAGGCGGGGGGAGTCGAACCCCCGTCCGAAAATATTCCACTTAAGCCTCTACATACATAGCCCGAACTTTAATGTTCGCTCCTTAGACCCCTTTCGGGCAAGGTGAATAAAGAGCTAACCTGAAAAAATTTTCGCCTTCCCGAGATTCAGGTTCCTCGGGTTGGCTATCCTGCTAATCGGCGCCCAAATCCATCCTCACAGGAAAGAATGGAAGGACGTTAGCCTTTTAAGCGGCTAAAGCATACGCATAATCGTCTGCGTTTATTGTTTTCTGACTGTTTAACGAGCAAACAGAACCTCGGTATGCAACCTAAGTTTCTTTATCCCCGTCGAAGCCGTTTCGCCCCCAGTTTTCAATGAACTATTTTTATTAAAGCATAAATATATAGTAAAATCAATATATCTTATTTAATATCCTTTTTCTTCAATTGGTCTAACTCCCTTTTCATCTCCCTTTCCCTTAAGACATGCCGCTTATCATATTTTCTCTTGCCCTTAGCCAGAGCGAGCTCTACCTTGATTATACCTCTTAAAAGATATATCGATAAAGGAATTAAAGAACACCCTTTTTCCTCTGTCTTTCCTATCAACCTCTTAATTTCTCTCTTTTGCATGAGAAGCTTTCTTGTCCTGATTGGATTAAGATCCAAATTATGAGCAAATGGATACGGCGTAATATGCATATTGTACAAAAAAAGCTCCTCATTTTTTACCCTTGCATAGGTATCTTTTAAACTCGCACGACTCTCCCTTAAAGATTTAACCTCTGGTCCAGTAAGAACAATTCCTGCCTCATAGATCTCATCAATAAAGTAATCATATCTGGCCTTTCTATTCTGGCACAGGATTTTTTTCTGCATTTATCACCTGCCTATCCGACACCTGTTGTCCGATATCTAAAAACATCGTCCTTAAACATATCGGGAAGAAGAGACTGTGCTTTCTTTAAAACAAAACTCTCAACCTTTTTGCTGGTAGGTAAGTTCAATATGCCCTTAAAATTATCCCTCACCTCCCCTAATTGTAACATTCGAATCATTTTCTTGATCAGCGGGATAGAGCCGATATTCATACTAAATTCCTCTAATCCCAAAGAAAGGAGTATTAAAATAGCAAGAGGATCACCGGCTATTTCACCACACAGAGATACATCAACCCCCTCATTATTGCCTGCCTCGACCACCTGGTGTATCATTCTCAAAACAGCTGGATGAAAAGGTTCATAGAGATGGGCAACATGTTCATTGTCTCTATCTATTGCTAATGCGTATTGAATCAGATCATTCGTTCCTATAGAAAAAAAATCAGCATGCTTTGCAAGAATATCTGCAATCGATGTTGCAGAAGGGATCTCAATCAAAATCCCGATAGGTATGTCTCTATTATATTCAATTCCCTCTCTATCAAGCGAGCGCATAACACTCTTTAAAACCCTCTTTGCCTCCAGGAATTGCCCCAAACCTGATATCATGGGGAACATTAATCTGAAATTACCATATACACTGGCCCGTAATATGGCCCTTAACTGGGTTTTAAACACATTTCGCTCAGTTAGACAAAACCGAATAGACTGAAGACCAAGAGCAGGATTATCCTCTCTGCTCGTCTCCATATATGAATCTGATGCCATCATCTTATCACTTGCGATGTCAAGAGTTCTTATGGTAACTGGATTAGGTGCTACCATTTTCGCAATCTGGCTATAGTCATCAAAAAGGGTCTGTTCATCTGGAAAATGATTCTTAATCATGTACAGGTATTCTGTCCTATAGAGACCTATGCCTTCGGCACCATTCTCAATTGCCGCCTTTGTCTCTCCTAAAAATTCAATGTTTGCTTTGATTGTTATCTTATGTCCATCCGAGGTCTCAGCAGGCAGATGTCTGACCCTATCAATGGCAGATTTATACCTATAATACTGTTTTTTCTTGTCTTCATATGTAATAATGGTATCAGGATCAGGATTAATAATAATATCGCCTGTATTTCCATCAACGATCAGAAGATCGCCATCCACGATTATATCGGTAGCGCTTTCCAATCCAACAACTACCGGTATCTCAAGGGCTTCAGACATGATGGCCATATGTGATGTTCGACCTCCAACATCTGTCAAAATACCCATTACATGTTTAACATTGATCTCCACAATATCACAGGGCGAAAGAACATGGGCTACAATGATAACCTCTTTTTGAATCTCTGTAAGGCTATCCGGGTCAACTCCGGTTAAATTATTTAATACTCTTTCACTTACACTATCTACATCGTCCATCCTGCGACCAATGTATTCATCTTCAACCTTTTTAAAAAGCTGGTGGATAGTACTTACTGATTTTTTTAACGCCCACCCGGCATTAACCTTCTCCCTTTGGATTCTTTGTATGGTCGAATCAAAAATCAGACTGTCATCCAGAATCATCAAGTGAGTATCCAGGACAAAGGCATATCCCTTTACCTGTTCCGGAATATTGGATTTAAACTTTTGGATCTGTTCCTTTGCCATGTCCACAGCATGTTTAAAACGATCAATTTCTCTTTCCACCTCTTTCTTGTTAATCAATTTACTATAAACAATCGTCGTCCTCGATCTGTCTAAATGATGTGCTTTTCCAATGGTAATACCAGGAGAAACAGGAAACCCTCTCATTTTCACTCTCTTTTTTCTCGGTCGATAGTGTCCTGTTTCGGTCTCTCCAAATTTATTTTTAAAAAGCCTTTCGAGCTCACCCATGAATTTCTTGGCATCAGCTCCAACTATTCTGGCTCTCACTTCACTCCCTTTGGGGCACGCAAGCGAAAGAATTGATAAAATGCTTGAACCACCCACCTCTTGAGAATCCTTTTGTAAAAATAATTTTGCCCTATATTTACCAGCCAGCTCTACTATCTGACCAGCTGCATGGGCATGTATTCCAAGCTCATTTATTACTTTTAGCAATCGTATCTCTTCCATGATTTTTTAAATTTAGTCAGGTAATTATTAATTGTCAATAATAGAGGCAGATTTCTCTTTTGCTCCTTCTACAATAATAGTATATTCACCCCTCACCCTCTCATCCTCGAGAGAGGATAATATTTTACTGACTGACCCCTTTTTCACCTCTTCAAAAATCTTTGTCATTTCTTTGGCCAGCACAATATCTCTATCACCCAAAATCTCATACATATCTGTAAGCATCTTTATTAGTCGATGGGGAGATTCAAAAAAAATTATAGTTCGCACCTCCCTCTTTAGACCTTCAAGTTCCTTTCTTCGTCTTCCTTTCTTATTTGACAGAAAACCAACAAAGATAAATCTATCAGTAGGTAATCCAGAAACGGAAAGTGCTGCCAAAGAAGCTGAAACACCTGGAATCGGCACTAATCGTATATGATTATCTATAGCCTCTCTCACTAACCTGGAACCAGGATCAGACAAGCCAGGTGTTCCTGCATCACTCACCAGAGCAATATCAAGCCCTGACTTTACTTTCTCAAGAAGTACGCGTCCTTTATAATGTTGATTGTGACTATTATAGGTAGTGATAGGTGTTTTAATCGTGTAATATGTGCAGAGCTTTCTTGTGTGTTCTCTGCTTTCAGCCGCGATTAATCCCACGTCTTTTAATACTTTTAGAGCCCTTAGGGTAATATCCTCCAAGTTACCTATTGGAGTAGAAACAATATAGATTTTACCTTGATGTAATTCATGTGTGCCTTTATCGGGAATCATTATTGATATATTGATTGCGAATTGAGGGATTAAGGGATTGCAAATTGAGGAATTCCTAAATTCCTGAATTCAGAATTCATTGCTCAGTAAGCCAATTCAAATGCATTTTTTATAATCTCAATTTCTTTTTTCCCATCGAGTAATCCTACCGCAATCACATCAAATCTCGCCTTACTTCCCCAAAGGTTGTGAGATTTCATATATGCCAGAGCTACCTTTGAAATTTGGCGTTGTTTCCTGATATTAACTGTTTCTTTAACCAGACCCAGAGATTTATTTTTGCGTGTTTTTATCTCTACAAACACTAACACATCACCATCTCTCGCGATTACATCGATCTCACCTAAAGGGCATCTATAATTTGTTGTAAGAATCCTATATCCACAATCTTTTAATCTTTCCCGTGCCAGGTCCTCGCCAAACCTTCCAAGGGCAATCCTTTCTTTTGTCACTAAAGAACACCTTTAAAGGTTAATCTATGAATATGGCAGGGACCAAATCTCGTTATGGCTTTTATGTGACCAGGTGTCCCATACCCTTTGTTTGAAGAAAACCCATAGTGCGGATATAAAATATGGTATTGACACATAATCCTATCACGATACACTTTAGCGAGAACAGAGGCTGCTGATATAGATAAAGAGAGATCGTCTCCTTTTACGATACACCGGTGATGAATAGGAAGGTCAACAGGAGATATACCATCAATTAATAAATAATCAGGCTGGGGATCAAGCGTTAAAGCGGCTTCTTTCATAGCCTTTCGAGTGGCCTGAAGAATATTTACTTTATCAATCTCTTGTGAGCTTACCACGGCTAAGGAGAAACCTATAGCCTTGCTTTCAATGAGGGAAAAGGCCTCCTCGCGCGCCCTCTCAGACATTTTTTTAGAATCCCTCACCCCAGGCAATGAAATATCTTCAGGTAAAATCACAGCAGACGCTACTACAGGGCCAGCCAATGGGCCACGCCCTGCTTCATCTATGCCAGCCACAAAAGAGTATCCTGTAAGTCTGGCCTGGAATTCATAGAACTGGTTATCCTTATGCAGGCGCATCAAGTGGTTTTTTCCTTGAGCCTGGCTGCCTTACCCCTCAATTTGCGTAAATAGTAGAGTCTTGCCCTCCTCACCTTGCCCTTAGAAATTACCTTTATTTTATCTATTGTTGGGGAATGAAAAGGAAAAATTTTCTCCACACCAACACCGTAAGAGATCTTCCGCACAGTAAAAGTAGCCCCTGTGTTGCCTTTTCTTTTCCTAATAACCACTCCCTCAAAAACCTGGATTCGCTCTTTGTCACCCTCTTTAATTCGACTATACACCCTTACTTTATCGCCAGGACTAAATGGAGGAAGATCTATTCTCATTTGTTCTTTTTCAAGCATCTCAATCGCGTTCATCACACTATTCTCCTTTGCTTCAAATTAGCTGTCTCTTTACTGCGTTGCAAACTTGGAAAACAAACGATCCAAGGTTATTGCGGCAGCTGTCCTCACTGAGAGGTGATTGTAATGAGATATACCAAAAATAGGCTCTAAAAGATAGTCTACTTTCCTAATAAGTTCTTTCGCTATACCCCATGCTGTACCAAATAAAATCATTACCGCCCCCCTGGAGGCAACTATCTCCCGTGCCAATGTATAGGTAACGCTTTGTCTATTGCCTTTCCCTGCATCAGTGGCAATTAACGTCGGCATTTCGCCTTCTATTTCTTGAATCTTTTTTAAAGATTCCTCAAGCGTTGAAACAATTGAAATCAAAGACATTGCCTCTCGTCTATCTTTATTATAGTCAGCTCCATGGCCACTTATCCAATGTCGGCAAATACTTTTGGCCAGATCTTGCTGGTCTGTAAGGGGATTAATAACATAGAATTTCTTGACTCCATAAGTCTTTGCCAATCTCGCCAGATCATGGAGATCTAAGTTGGTTATTGCCGAAACAATAATCTCCCCCCTCCTGTTATACACAGGATAATGCAATAGCCCAATATAAAGGGACATAATTATCCAGTTTTATTGGATACGTTAAAAATATGGTATTCATTCACAGGTTTCGGGTTCAAGGTTCAGGGTTACCTTTTTGCCTATATGCTGGGCTTTCCTGCGCTGTTAACGTAGCAACAGGAAATACTTTTCGTTCTATTTCATCAACATTGTGCATAGATAAAACATGACCTTATCCTGAATTTGTCTTTTCAAACCAAAGGTAATTGCTCAAAATCCTGTGGAAATTTACTGCTTCTTTAGGGCATGGGTATCTTTTTTTGCTTATGCCCCTGGCCCAGACCTGGCTAGTAGTGCACCATTAGTTAGAATTGGCCTAAGAAATAATAAAGCGATTATAAAATATTCCAGCTAATTCGCGCCAGGGCGGGCCTTAAATATAACTCAGATTAGTTGTCGTTTCAAAATTGGGTAATATAGACAGATCATATAACTATAAGGTTAAGTTGCTATTACCCAATTTCGAAACGACATAGCAAGGCGCCATGTTAGAAGGGCATAACAAAAAAAGACACCCATGCCCTTCCTTAAATTATTGAGCAGATACAACCAAAGTTATGAGCAAATTAGGGCTTCTTTGTTTAACCATAAGCTCTCAGAGGTTCAAAATATTATTATGAAATTGCTTGTTGAATTGTCCTTAAACCCCGCCTGCCGTCCGGCGGGCAGGCATTGAACGGTGAACTTTGAACGGTGAACGGTTATCTTTGTTTTACCTCTTCCAGTATAGATTTATCTATCTCGCTAAGATTGGCCCTTTCCAGCAAATCTGGCCTCTTCTCCAATGTCCTTTTTATTGACTGTGCTCTTCTCCAAAGCCTAATTTTTTTATGATCGCCTGATAATAGAACAGGTGGCACCTCATCCCCTTTAAAGACTCGAGGCCTTGTATATTGTGGATACTCCAATAGGCAATCCTCAAAGGATTCCTCGAGATTAGATCTTTCACCACCCAATATACCCGGAATCAATCGGCTCACAGCTTCCACAATGATCATGGCTGGTAATTCACCTCCAGTCAAGATGTAATCGCCAATAGATATCTCCATATCCACATACCTGGATCTTACTCTCTCATCAACGCCCTCGTATCGTCCACACACTAAAATAATCTGCTGGAGCTTAGATAAACTCAGAGCTATTGACTGATCAAAAAGCTGGCCTTGAGGTGTGAGCAGAACAACTTTTCTCTTCCCCTTTAACTTGGGAATCGATTCCAGGGTCCGAAAAATCGGCTCCGGTTTCATAACCATACCATCTCCGCCTCCAAATGGCCTATCATCAGTCATCAAATGTGGCCCCTCAGCAAAATCCCTTATATTCACCACATTTATCTTTAGCTTTCCCCTTTCTACTGCTCGCCCAACAATTCCATAATCAATGAGGAAAGGAAACATTTCCGGAAATATTGAAAGAATATCAAATCTCATCAAAGATCTAACAAGCCTTTTATAGGTGAAATAACCATTCTTTTTTGTGCTATGTTTATCTCTTTGATAACCTGATGAATTGCCGGGATCAAAAATTCCTTCCCCTGACCTTCAACCACATACACATCATTGCTTCCAGTAGGAAAAATTTCCTTTACTACTCCAAGATATTGACCTGTTGTCAAATATACATCTAATCCTAACAATTCATAATAGAAAAATTCATCCTCATCTTCTTTTATCAAAGAATCTTTCCTTATGTATATCTTCGCCGCCTTAAAGACCTCTGCCTGTTCAATTGAGTTCACATCCGATACTCTCAATAGATAGGATGATCCATGAGGTTTGATATCAATAACCTTCCTCTCTTCAAACTCATTATGGCCTCTGTCCATAAATACAGAACCGGCCTGGAAGAAGGTTTCTTTTGATTGAGCATAAGAAACTATCCTTAGCAGACCGGCTATACCATGGGGGCGGATAACATGTCCTATCAGAATTAGATCTCTAAGATCGATGTGACTCAACTACTCTAAGATCTCCAGGACAGATCTTTTTTTCAACTTGGTCGATGCTGCACCAAGTATAGTTCTCATCGCCCTGGCCGTTCTTCCTTGCTTACCAATTACCTTGCCCAAATCTTCTTTGGCTACTCTGAGTTCAATCACTGAGGTCTGTTTTCCTTCAAGTTCAGTTACACTTACATCGTCGGGATTATCAACAAGGACCTTTGCAATGTATTCAATCAGCTCTTTCATTTCCATTTTCTCCCCCATCTGAAATTCTCATTAAACACCATTTAACTCGTTTGGGAAGGAACTGTGGGTACACCCTTCTTCCGCAAAAGAGATCCTACAGTATCCGAAACCTTAGCGCCTCTCTGTATCCACTTTCTCACCTTGTCTTCATCCATTTGTACTTGAGCCGGATCTTTGAGTGGGTCATAATACCCTAACACCTCAAGGAATCTACCATCCCTTGGTGCCTCTGAATCAGCAGCCACGATACGGTAAAAAGGTCTCTTCTTTGCCCCTTTCCTGGTCAATCTTAATCGTACAGGCATATTGAAAATTCTCACCCCCTTTAAATTAAATAATACGGCACATTTGCCAATCCCCTTACGAAAAACCTTTTCCTAAAATTTGATGTATTTGTCAAGCTTTTATCACTGGGCTGTTGCTTTAATTGAAGCCAGCCAGTGAAGACAAACCCTTTAAACCTCCTCGGCTAAACTTTTTTAGCATGTTTTTTGTCTGAATAAAATTTTTAAGAAGCCGATTAACATCTTCTACTCTTGTTCCACTTCCCATAGCAATCCGTTTTCGCCTACTTCCACTTATTATCCTGTGATTTCTTCTCTCTTCCTGAGTCATAGAGTTAATGATCGCCTCTACCCTTACAAGTTCCTTTTCATCGGTGTTCAACCTTCCTGCCTTCATCATCTTTCCAATGCCTGGTATCATTCCCAGAATCTGCTCCAGTGACCCCATCTTTTTAATATATACAAGCTGTTTTTTAAAATCCTCCAGATCAAATTCTTCCTTTTTGATCTTACGTGCAATTCTAATGGCCTCCTTTTGATCAAATTCAGCCTGTGCCTTATCAATCAAGGATAAAACATCGCCCATTCCGAGAATCCTGGAAGACATTCTATCCGGATAAAAAGGCTCCAGTGCATCCATGCTCTCCCCTATGCCAACGAATTTAATCGGTTTGTTCGTTACCGCCATTACTGAAAGAGCTGCCCCACCCCTTGCGTCTCCTTCCATCTTTGATAAAATGACCCCTGTGATATCAAGAACCTGATTAAATTTTACAGCCAAATTCACTGCATCCTGGCCTGTCATGGCATCGGCTACAAGAAGACTCTCTGCAGGATGGATTACCCCCTTGATTCTCAAAAGTTCTTCCATGAGCTGTTCGTCAATATGAAGCCTTCCTGCTGTGTCTATAACCAAAATATCAGATCCAATCTTCGATGCTTCTTCCTTGGCTTTAAGACAAATATCTTCAACACGATCTTTACTATCTGTAGGATAAACCGGAATATTGATCTCCTCTCCTATCTTCCAAAGCTGTTCGATAGCAGCCGGTCTTTGGGTATCCACCGGCACCAAGTAAGGATGGTACCCATTTTTTCTTATATAATTAGCCAGCTTCCCTGCTGTTGTCGTTTTTCCAGAACCTTGAAGACCAACAAGCATGAGACTAAGGGGTTTTTTATCATTAAGATTCAGATCTCTTTTCCCCTCTCCCATCAGCTTTGTAAGCTCTTCCTGCACTATCTTAATTACCTGCTGCCCAGGGGTAAGGCTCTCCATTACGTCCTTCCCCAGGGAGCGCTGTCGTATTTCTTCGAGGAAATTCTTGACAACCTTATAGTTTACATCAGCTTCAAGAAAGGCAAGGCGGATCTGTTTTAAGGCCTCCTGTATATTCTTTTCATTTAACCTT
This sequence comes from uncultured Desulfobacteraceae bacterium, assembly GCA_964611035.1. Classification (GTDB taxonomy): domain Bacteria; phylum Desulfobacterota; class DSM-4660; order Desulfatiglandales; family B25-G16; genus B33-G16. The sequence continues at coordinate 34,812 of CAZSWT010000019.1, read as the reverse complement.
CCCCGGCCCCGTAATTCTTTAAATGTCCTGCTTAGTTTTTCAGTTAATAGTTCAAACATATTTGAAAATCCTAACCCGGACAAGCCGGAATTGACCAAATGCCAAAGTTCAAATGACAAATGAAATCCAAATGACAAAATGACAAAACGTACTGGATCCGGTGACGGCAGGATTCATCATAGTCCAGGCTTTTAGTTAATTTGATATTTGACATTGACCTGCCCGCCATCTGGCAGGCGGGTTTGAAATTTGGATTTTGAAATTTGACATTGAGTAAGATTCCACAAAAACATTTCTGTCCCTTTTCGATCTCACATTCATTCATAAGGTACTAAAAATTTTATCTTCTTCATGTTATTGTTTTTTCATACCTATGTCAATAAAATCCTTTTTTGCCTTTTTGCACCAAGACACAAACAATTGAAAATTGACAATCGAAAATTGAAAATTGGAATTTGTGGCTGAGTAGTTTGAAATATCCTTTTTCCAGTTGCATTTTGGCTATAATTGGTTTTAAAATTAATTACGTTATAGGGAAAAACTCTTTGAACTGCTAATGTATTGAAATCGTTCACGGTTCAAATTTCAGGGTTTCTCAATGGAGTTGGGATTAATGGTTCGAAACCAATTAATAATACACTATTCCATCAACTTTTGGACCTCTATGCACTTATGGTTAGGCAAATAAGGCCCAATGTGCTCAGACTTCGCTCGTAAGGGACAAATTTAGGATAAGGTCAGGTTTTATCTATTTACAATATTGCTAACAATTAACAAAAGGAAGGTAACCCTGAACGGTGAACCCGAAACCTGTGAACGGATACAATGTATTAATTAAACCGACAAAGGAAAAAGGGGAACCTCTTCTTGGTCCGGATGCTATTATGGTTGCGATTCCCTCAGATCTTCAATATATAGTTGATTTGAGTCATGCTGAGAGGGCAACTCAAGGAAAAGCTACTCCATTTAAACTCTTTACCATCAAAAAAGATAAAGGCCTCCCTTGTGGATTGGCAGGACCTCTCCTTGGAGCACCCCAAGGGGCGATTGTCATGGAAAAACTCATAGCATTGGGTGCAAAAAGGATCTGGGTGATAGGGTGGTGTGGTTCATTGCAGCCAAATATTGCAATAGGTGACCTGATAATTCCTACTACTGCGCTATCTGAAGAAGGTACATCCGCTCATTATCCTGTGAATAAAAAGAAAAAGCAGACAAATCCTTTTCTCAACAAAAGGTTAGAAGATGCATTGCAAAAGGCCAATCTTCCTTTTAAAAAAGGTCCGGTCTGGACAACAGACGCCCTCTATCGTGAGACTTCAGAAAAGGTTACAGAGTATGGGAAAAGGGGATACCTGGCTGTTGAAATGGAAATGTCTGCCCTTATAAATCTGGCCATTTATCGCTCTATAAAATTGGCAGGATTGTTAATTGTATCGGATGAGCTTTCTTCTCTTCAATGGCATTATGGATTTGGAGCTGGTAAGCTAAAAAAGGTAAGCAGAAAGGCTGGACGCCTGCTTCTCAGTCTGTGTATGCATGAGAATATGAATAGTTAGTCATTGGGAGCCCTTAAACACAACAATCAAGGGACAATCTAATGGGAAGTAAAGAGGTATGCGTTCGCAGGCTCATAGGTTCATAGGTTCAAGGTTAAGTAAATAACCATCCGAAACTAATGGATTGTTGAGAACCAGTTTTCAAGTTTTGAGGAGACGGAACTCAACCTTTGAACGCTGAACGCAGAACCCGTTAACAGTTACCCAAAGAGATAGCTATGCAGGAGATAGAAAAGGCAAAAATAGAATTAACAGCACTGAGAGAGAAGATAGATTATCATAATTATCGCTATTATATTCTTGACGATCCTGAAGTCTCAGATGCTGAATATGATCACCTTCTCCAACGTCTTCTTCACATAGAAAATAAATACCCAGAATTGATCGTTCCTGAATCCCCCAGTCAAAGGGTAGGGTCACCTATTGAGGGTGGTTTTAACCCTGTCAGACACAGTGTCCCTATGTTGAGCCTGGAAAATGGTTTTTCCGATAACGAGGTTAAGGAATTTGAGAAAAGGATCAGAAGATTATTGGAATACTCTAATACTATTACCTACACTGTCGAACCAAAGCTGGATGGTCTTGCAGTTGAACTTATTTACGAGAATAGTATCCTTAAAACTGCATCAACAAGGGGAGATGGCTATATTGGAGAAGATATAACCTCTAATACAAAGACTATCAGATCCATCCCGTTACGGCTTCTTTTGCCCCAAGATATTCCAAAACTTCCTGAACATATAGAGGTCAGGGGTGAGATATATATGGAAAAAAAGGCCTTTCAGCAATTAAATAAAGAAAGGGAAAAACAAGGGGAAGCACTTTTTGCAAACCCCAGAAATGCTGCTGCCGGCTCTGTGAGGCAACTTGATCCACATATAACAGCCAACCGGCCTCTGATGTTCTTCTCTTATGGAATAGGAAAGGTGTCAGGATGGGCATTTACCTCCCAGATTGAATTATTAACCACCCTTAATACATGGGGGGTAAGGGTAAATACAGAGCACATCAAGGAATCTGCAACTATAGATGAAGCCATTGCCCACTGTCGATATTTAGAGGGCATAAAACATGATCTACCCTACGAGATCGATGGCGCAGTCATCAAGGTGAACTCTCTTGAGGTGCAAAAAACTCTGGGAGAAAAATCAAGAAGCCCTCGATGGGCCCTTGCGTATAAATTTGAACCAACCCAAGCAACAACCAAAATTTATACAATCGATGTGCAAGTAGGAAGAACCGGCGCCCTCACGCCTGTGGCACACTTAAAACCTGTCGAGGTAGGCGGGGTAAAGGTTAGCAGGGCCACCTTGCATAACCAAGAGGAAATTAAAAGAAAAGATATCAAAGAAGGAGATACCGTTATTATTCAACGGGCCGGGGATGTTATCCCGGAAGTAGTCAAAGTAATAAAGGCAAAAAGAACAGGCAAAGAAAAACCGTTCCACATGCCGGATAGATGCCCCGTATGCGGATCTGAGCTTGTACGACCAGGCAACGAGGTAGTTATAAGATGCAGCAATCCGGGGTGTCCGGCCCAGGTAACAGGGGGAATCAAACACTTTGTATCCAAAGATGCTATGGATATCGATGGCCTTGGGGATAAATTAGTAGATCAACTGGTCCGCCTGCGGCGGATAAAAAATGCTGCCGATATCTATCACCTGACCCTGGAAGACCTTGTTCCTCTGGATAAAATGGCTGAAAAGTTGGCCAATAATATACTTACTGCTATTAACAATAGTAAAAAAACTACATTGTCAAAATTTATCTATTCTCTGGGTATACGGCATGTGGGTGAACATGTAGCCACGGTTCTTGCGGAAAAATTCAGTAGATTCGACAGCCTTCAAAAGGCAAGCGAGGAAGATCTGCTATCAATTAAGGAAATAGGGCCAGAGATAGCGGATAGCATCCTTTCCTATTTTTCTAATGAAAAAAATATCTCTTTTATTACCCGTCTCTTTGAGGCAGGAATAGCTATTGAAGAAATGCCATTAGAAAAGAAACTTTTTAAAGAGCACCCTTTTTCCGGAAAATTGTTTGTTCTGACAGGTACCCTATCAACCCTCACACGCACTGAGGCTAAAAAACTTATTGAAGAAAATAAGGGAAAGGTATCTGCATCAATAACCAGTAAAACAGATTATCTCGTTGTAGGTAAATCACCGGGATCCAAACTTACCAGGGCAAAAGATCTGGCTGTAACCATCTTGAGTGAAGAAAAATTTTTAAGGATAGCGGGCCAAGAATAAATATGGATAATATCAGGGCTCATCTCATCATCGAAGGAAGGGTACAGGGTGTATGGTTCAGGGATTCAACAAGAAATGAGGCAACCAGATTGAATCTCACCGGGTGGGTAAAAAACCGTTTCGATGGTAGTGTTGAAGTCGTTGCTGAAGGGTCACAAGAAAAGGCAAAAAAATTAATAGAATGGTGTCATCATGGTCCTCCAGGTGCACGAGTAACAATGGTTCATGAAATCAAGGAAGATTATACTGGAAAGTTTGACTCCTTTAGAATAACGTTCTGATGTGCAGATTAATATAGACCTTATAATGAAAACTTCATGACATTCGGTTACAAAGAAGCTTGAAAATATTGAACTAAAAATGTCAAACGGTAAGAATTTTGAAATTTGGGCTTATAAAAATAAGTCAAAATTGGTATTAGCTTAGTTGGGGGACTATTTTCACATGAAAAGATTTTGTATCCTTCTCACTACAATTATTCTGCTTCTTGCTGGCTGTGGAATGAGGGCATCATTGATCTCAGGATTATTGACAGACAATGATTGGCCAAAGAAAAGGGTTATGCTTATGCCTGCTACTGATCTTACTGGAATAGCTTTCCATGAATCAATAGATACCATAAGTGAGGAGTTAACCAAAATTTTAGGAATAACTGGATATTTTAATCTTTATCCTCACAATAAAACGAAAAAATTTCACTCCTTTACGCCAGAAGAATCAATTGATCCGGAACTACTGAGAGAGGCCAAAGAGAAAGGCATGAACGCCATTATCTTTGAAACACTCAACCCAATAGAGCTAAACCCGGGGAAATCAGGAATATGGCCATTTAGGAAAAAAGGCTGGAAATGTACAGTATCAATGGATATAGATATATTAGATGTTAACATAGGAACAATACTTTTAAGCAAAGAGATAGCTGACAACATTACCCTATCAAGTGAGGAAACTACGGAAGAAACGGAAAAAGGTGGCAATACAGAAACAAAAAAAAAGGCTCTCAAGGAATGCCTGCCGGGTATCCTCAAGGAAGCAGCAAATGCTGCCATTCTTTCACTTAATCAGAAACCCTGGATAGGCAGAATAGTTTCTCTAAATACAAAGGAGATTATTATCAATGCCGGCAGCGACGTAGGGCTAAGACCAGGGGTTGTGCTTGAAGTCTTCAGTAAAGGTGAGTACATCACATCTTTTAATAAACAAACCTATCAGTTACCAGGTCCAAAGGCAGGAGAAATAAAAATTGTTAGCCTGAAAACAAGGCACTCACTTACAGAACCAATCAATGGGAATGGTTTTAAAGTAGGACAGATAGTAAGGGTGAAGGATTAAAAAGAAGGCATCTCAGGAACCCTCTATCTATTATTCCCTCCGGGGCATAGGCCCCTATGGGCCGGAGGCTGATCCCCAGCTCCCGGAACACGCCTATACATAGCTGGCATGCAAGTATCCCGATTTTTACCCGACTTAGGTGTGGCCTATCCCGCCTGATTTTACATATGGGCCTTCGGTAGAGCCTAAGCCTCGCAGAGAAGATGAGTTCATGGAGGAGTATAGCCCCTTTCCACCTGATTCACACCCCTCCCACGAACAAATACCCCGATTCTCCTTTCCCCCCCGCCCTGCTCCCTGTCTGCCGACAGGCAGGTCGGCCTAAAAAGGACAACCACCACATCATGGCCAGCCTTTTTCATTGACACATAAGGCAAGATTCCCTATACTTTGACCCACAAAAAGGGAGTTCTTATCCGTTTCTTCAGGGCAGGGCATGGAAGAAGATGAACGACTGAACTCCTGGAAGGGGATTTCGATATTAACAAATAAAAATACCCATTTCGGATTTTTCCGAAATGTGCGGCATTAAAACTTTCCTGGACTATTTTTTCAGGTGAAACGTATCTGCTCAATAATTTAAGGAAGGGCATGGGTGTCTTTTTTTGTTATGCCCTTCTAATAGGGCGCATTGCCATGTCGTTTAAAAATTGGGTAATAGCAACTTGACCTTATAGTTATATGATCTGTCTATATCACCCAATTTTGAAACGACAACTAAGCTTAAGTTATATTTAAGGGCATAAGCAAAAAAAGATATCCATGCCCTAACAAAGCAATAAATTTCCACAGGACTTTGAGCAATTACGGTGAAATTATAATCTATCAAGGAGGACTGGGAATGCGGGCAATAGTGATAGGTGGAACGGGAGGTATGGGCCAGGGGGTCGCCCGGGATCTCATCAAGCAGGAGAAAATTACAAAAGTCACTCTTGGTGATATCAACATAGACCCGGGCAGGGTGCAGGACAAGCTACGTGCCAGCGAGAAGGTATCACTCATTAGAATCGATGTAAGCGATCATAATGGCATGGTCGGTGCAATAAGAGAAAACGATGTTGTCATCAACTGCGCCGGGCCATTCTACAAGACGGCTGTAGCGGTGGCGAGGGCAGCGGTTGAGGCAAGGGTCAATTATATCGACATTTGTGATGACTATGAGGCCGTTCCCATACTTTTTTCTTCTGATGACATCGATATGGCCGCCAAAGAGGCCGGGGTAACCGTCCTGACAGGAATGGGTTCTGACCCGGGGACGAACAACGTATTAGTCAAATGGTATGCGAGTAAACTGGACCGTGTTGACGAAATCCACTTATTCTGGGTGGTAAGTATCGCCGAGCTCGCTGGTGCTGCATGGGATCATAGTCTCCATATGGTTACGGGTAAATTACCCCAGTATCTGGATGGCAAGCTTGAATACGTTGACGGTGGTACTGGTGAGGAAACGGCACAATTCCTTGAACCCCTTGGCACCTGTGTGGTTCGCTACGTGGGCCACCCGCAGCCGATTACGATACCCCGCTATATTGAAGGGGTGAAAAAGGTGATTATAAAAGGGGCCCTCATACCATCATGGGTAGATGAATTGATTAAGGAGCAGAAGGAGACCGGCTTTCTCAGTACGGAACCCGTAGAAGTAAGAGGGACCAAGGCGATACCCTATGATCTGACGCTGAAACTCTGGGATACGATCCCCAAAAACAGGGATAATGGGCCTGCCGCTTCCGGTCTGAAGGTAATCGTAAAAGGTGAGAGGCAGGGAAATAGGGTGACATACACCGCCGACATGGTGGGCAGGATGGCGCCGGGAACGGGTCTTCCCGCCTCGATCGCCGCCCTTATGATGGATGACGGTGATGTTACGGTGAAAGGCGTAGTAGCCCCGGAAGGTTGCATCGATCCAGAAAAATTTCTTGCTGCGTTTCTGCAAAGGGGCGCTAAGATACATCAAACGGAAACGGTAGAATCCATGGTTGCACTTTGAAAGGAGAGAATTGCATGAAAGAAACTGAAAAACTCAACATAACAAAAAGCCTCAAGCTTTTTGAAGAGGCAGAAATGTTCATTCCCGGCGGTGTCCTGGGCGCAAGAAAGCCCAGCGATTTTATCATGGGAGAATATCCCATCTTCCTTGATAGCGGTAAGGGTTGCAGATTGATCGATGTTGACGGAAATGAATATATCGATTTCCTTTGTGGTTATGGGCCCATTATCTTGGGCTACAGGGAAGAAGAGGTTGATGATGCCGTTATACAGCAGATAAAAAACAAGGGCTTCTGCTTCACGCTGACACAGTCCTACCAGAATGAGCTTGCCAAAAAGTTGGAGGAACTTGTCCCCAGCGCTGAAATGAGTGTCTTTTTAAAAACCGGTTCGGATGCCACTACTGCAAGCATTCGCATTGCGCGGGCATACACAAACCGGATCAAGATTATGCGATGTGGCTACCACGGATGGCATGATTGGTGCGTTGAGATGAAAGGAGGTATCCCTGAGAAGTTTTACGAGGATGTCTATGAATTCCATTATAACGATCTTGACCAGCTCGAAAATCTGATGAAAAAGCACGGTGATCAAACAGCAGCCATTATTATGACCCCCTTTGGGCACCCCCTCCACCAGAAGATGCAGGAACCAAAGCCCGGGTTCCTTGAAGGGGTAAGGCGGCTTGCCGACAAATACGGTTCCGTTCTGATCTTTGATGAGGTTCGTACCTGCTTCAGGCTGAGAATGGGTGGGGCGCAGGAACTTTACGGAGTTACCCCCGACCTGACGGTTCTCGGGAAAGGGATGGCCAACGGATACGTTATCAGTGTTGTTACAGGAAAAAAAGATGTTATGATGGTTGCGGCAGATAAACTTTTTATATCTTCCACTTTCTTCCCGAACAGTCTCCCGTATATTGCCGCGCTGAAAACCATTGAAATCATGGAGCGTGACAAAGTCCTTGACGATATATGGGCGAAGGGTGGTCGTTTTCTGAAAAAGATTCAGGATATCATAGAAAAGTGTGACGTTGGGGCCGAGCTAAGCGGTGTTGCGCCCATGTTTTTCATAACCTTCAAGCAGGATGAAATGGATACTCGAAAAGGCAGGCGGGATGATTTCTGTACGCAACTTATTCGGAAGGGTTTCTTTTTCACCCCACATCACCACGCCTATATTTGTTATCGGCATACCGAGGAAGATTTAAACAAGACGGTTCAGGCAATAGATGAGGCCATGGCATATTTACATGATAAATATGCGCGGTGATCCGGCATGTGAACAACGTGGAGCAACCATATTTGACCGCTTCGTATAAAGCTCAACTGTCCTGTCCTGACGGGATTACGCCTCATTCCTCAAGATTCGCAAGCCTTGTCCCGTCTTCGCGGGAGAGCTTTTTACTTTGCCGTCCCAATATTGAGTTTTTACGAGTTCATCATATTTAGCCAGGGAAACGTTTTATAGGGGGTATCGATGGAAAATGAATTTACAACTGTTGGCAAGCGTGTCGTGAGGAGTGATTCGCTTGCGAAGGTTACAGGAAAAGCATGCTACACCGCAGACATAAAGCTTCCCGGGATGCTTGCAGCGAAGGTATTGAGAAGCCCATATCCTCACGCCAAAATTCTTCGCATTGACTTGAAACGTGCCCTGAAAGTGCCGGGAGTGAAGGCTGCCATCAGTGGTTTTGACACTTACGGGATAAAGTGGGGTGTTTTTCGATATACGAAGGATCACCCTATGTTGCCTACGGACAAGGTCCGCTACATCGGTGAAGATGTGGCGGCAGTCGCTGCGGTTGACGAGGAAACGGCACAGGAAGCCCTTTCGTATATCAGGGTGGACTATGAACCACTGCCCGCTGTCTTTGATCCCGAGGAAGCCATGCAGGAGGGCGTATCACAGATCCATAAAGAGTTTACAAACAATATCAACATCCATGTTCATATTGATGTGGGTAAAGTGGATGAGGCTATGAACAAGGCATTTCTCGTGAGAGAGGATACGTTTAAGGCAGCCGGTGAGGCGTATGCAATGATGGAACCTTACGCGGTTGTCGCTTCGTATAAAAATGGTTTTCTCGACCTGTGGATGCCGAACGCCGGGCCCCATGTCCGGGCCAAGGCGCTCTCAAACCTCCTTAAAATACCTCTTAACAGGGTACGTATCCGTCATATTAACTCCGGAGGTGCGTTCGGCGGTCGTTCGGAGGTATCACCTGGTGATCTCATAGCATCGTTTTTGTCCATCAAGGCTGGCAGGCCGGTGAAGCTTGTCCTTTCCAGGGAAGAAAATGCTACAAGTACGAGACAGGTGCACGACATCATTGCCACGGTAAAGACGGGCATGAAAAAGGACGGCACCATTGTGGCGAAAGATTACCGGGTGGTCTTTGATGGTGGTGCCTACAGCTCGACCGGTCCTATCGCCACCTCGATTCCATTCTATGTTTATGAGGAATGCTACCGGTTCCCAAATGTCCGGTATAATGGGTACCGGGTATTTACAAACAAGGGGATACGAGGAATGTACGGTTGCCACGGGAGGGCCTTTCTTGCAGGCAACGAGGCGCAGATGGACTTCATGGCAAATGAACTCGGCATGGACCCCATGGAAATACGGCTTAAGAACGGTCTGACGTCAGGAGAGGTAACGGCAACAAAATCAAAGATTACAAGCTGTGGCCTCAAAGAAACCATACAAAAAGCCTCAGAAAGAACAGGCTTCAAAAAAAAGTGGGCCAAAACACAAAGATTCAAAGGGATAGGCATGGGATGCGTGGCCATGATGTGTGGTTTTCCCATGGGCTTCCGTTCCGGATCATCGTGCTATGTCAAGATGAACGAAGACGGCCAGGTGACGCTCGTAACGGGAGTTGTTGATAATGGACAGGGAAACGAATCGCTGGCAATTCAGGTTGCCTCCGAGGTCCTCGGTGTTCCGATGGAGGATATCAACCTCGTGAATGCAGACACAGAGGTGACAAACCTCGACCCTGGTTCCTACTCGCAAGCGTCTACCTTTGTGGGGGCAAATGCCGTGAAGGTTGCCTGTGAGAATGCCCGTAGGAAGATTGTTGCTATTGCTGCTGAAAAACTTGGAGTTAAGGAAGCCGACATCGGTCTTAAGGACCGTATCGCCTATTCCAAGAAAACACCCGATAATAAAATGCGTATCTCGTGGGTAGTGCGGGAGGCCTTTTTCCGGGGAGAGCCGATCGTTGCCACGGGTTCTTTTTTCCCAAAGATCGACTTTGAGAGAGAATGGGTGTCGAGGCCATGGGGACAGATGGCGGGAACATTCTCTTTTGGTACATCCGTGGCAGAGGTCGTTATCGATAGGGAGACCGGTAAGGTCACGATCCCGCATTTTACAGCGGCGCACGATTGCGGGCGCCCAATCAATCCAATGGCGGTGGAGGGGCAGATGGAAGGTTCCATCGAGCAGGCGGGTGTTGCGACGATCATGGAAGGAAATCTCTGGGAAGGGGGTTTTCTGTTAAACCCTGACCTTTTGGAATATAAGGTCCCCCTTGCATGCGACATGCCCGACATAGAAACGATCATTGTGAGCTCCAGAGACCCTGAAGGACCCTTCGGAGCAAAAGAAGGAGGTCTTACCGTCCGGATGAATGCACACAGCGCGGTTGCCTGTGCCGTGTCAAACGCCACGGGTACTGTTTTCCGTGAGCTCCCACTGACGCCTGACAGGGTTTTGGATGCCCTGGAACGAAAGAAGGGGGTTAAGCGATGATTTTACCAAAATTTGAATACAAGAAAGCAGAGAATATCGCCAAGGCGATCGCTTTTTATGAGCGTTATAACGGAAAGGTCCGTTATCTGGCTGGCGGGACAGACCTCATCCCGTTGGTGAAACTGAGATTATCAACACCGATGGCTATCATAGATCTCAAGGGAATCGAAGAATTGAAAGCTATTTCTCATCAGGGCGGGTGGCTGCTAATCGGTGCAAACGTTACACTCTTCGAACTCAAGAACAACGACACGGTGAGAGAATATTTCCCCGCACTCTATGAATCGCTCGATGCGACCTCCTGCGAGACACTCCAAATGCGGGGTACAATAGGAGGGAACATTCTCCAAGACACGCGCTGTCTCCTCTATAACCAATCCCTGGAGTGGAGAACAGCACGCGGATTCTGTTTCAAAATGGGAGGCGAAACATGTAACGTTGTCCCCAATGCAAGGGCCTGTTTTTCAAATTATTGCAGCGACAATGCTCTATCACTTATGGCCCTCTCGGCGAGTGTGAAGCTTGCCGGTCCACAGGGAGAGAGAAAGATGCGGTTGGAAAAGATCTTCAGTGGAGACGGAAGGAACCCGTTTACGCTTATGCCCGGAGAAGTTCTCACGGAAATACTTATCCCCATGAAAAGGTCGAAAGGTGCGTACAAAAAATTGAGGGTTCGGGATTCCATCGATTATCCTTTACTTGGTGTGGCTGTTTCCATTAAGGGCAACACAGGCAAGGTCTGTGTTGGGGGTATCGGTCCGACCCCCCTTGTTTATAACCTTAAGAACATAAACGACAGCACTTTCAAGGATGTCGCGGAAAAGGCATACAGTGATGCGAGGCCGGTATCGAACACAACGCTTTCCCCGGATTACCGGAAGAAAATGGTCAGTGTCCTTATTCAAAGGGCAAGTAAAAAAGTTTTACAGGAGGGGAAATGATGAAGACGATGAAGGTAACTTTTCGTGTAAACGATGAAAAAGTAACTCTCCAGGTAAGGCCTTACGAGACCCTCCTCGAAACTCTCAGGGAAAGGCTTGATCTTATCGGGGCGAAAGAAGCCTGTGGTATGGGTGCCTGTGGGGCCTGTACAGTGGTTGTGAATGGCATACCACTTCGTTCGTGTCTTGTGCTTACGCCGGAAGTGGATGGCGCGTCAGTCACTACGGTCGAAGGGCTCAGAAAGGATGGAAAACTCCATCCGCTCCAGGAGGCCTTCATGGAGAAAGGCGCCGTTCAATGCGGTTTCTGTACCTCTGGTATGATCCTAACGGCGAAGGCACTTCTTGACAGGAACAAAAGGCCGACCAAAAAAGAGATAACCAAGACGATATCCTCGAATATCTGTCGGTGCACCGGCTACAAAAAAATCGTAGAGGCCGTCGAGGAGGCAGCAAAGAAGAGTGTATAGATCATTATACCTCTATAAAAACAAGAAGTAAAAAAGATTGGCAAAATAGCCTTCAAGTAGATAGCGATATTCAGAATCAACTGGCCTTAGCGCTAACATGAATCCAGCATTAGAAAGATAGATTCGATTGAGTTTCTTTTCACTGGTAAGCCGATTTTTTGAAAAATTATACAATTTGGTTATCAATAATGAATAGTCCAGATATGAAATATAGTTTGAGATTGTGCGCTGGTCCACTTTCAAGTCATTACCCAGATTCCTGTAATCCAAGTAGATACCTGGTATGTCCGCGACTATTTGCAGCAGTCGGAAGAGGAGTTGGGGTCGATTTATGGCAAATGCCTCGGGAATATCTCTAAAGATAACCCGTTCAAGTAGACTTTTTCTAAAATATAATAACATTAGAGTGTTATTAAAATATTGTACGAGTATTTTTTTACAATATTATTAACTGATTAGCGGGATTTGATCTTTCGCTTATTCGTCCTATGGAATGTGGCCTGGGAAATCAAAGTCTGTAAACGGTAAAAGAGCTCAGTAAACGGAGCCACCCATTTATTTAAGATGGCAGTACAGAAACAAAAAGAAGGGCCCTCAAGAAAGGCCTGCCGGGTATCCTCAAGGAAGCAGCAAATGCTGCCAGTCTCTCACTTAATCAAAAAGTCTGGACAGGTAGAATAGTTTCTATAGATACAAAAGAAATTATTATCAATGCCGGCAGCGACGTAGGGCTAAGGCGAGACAGAAAAAAGATCAGGAAGAAAGCATTTCTCTGGCGTGTGCAAGGGTCTTCTCAGATATCGTTCTCCCCCCAAGAAGTCTGGCAATCTCATTGATCCGGCTTTCCCTGTCTAACAAGGAAATAAGGGATCGGGTTCTGCCTTTGCTCACCTTTTTTTCTACCAGGAAATGTTTCTCTCCGCAGGAGGCTATCTGAGGGAGATGGGTAATTCCTAAAATCTGATGGTAATTGGCAAGTGATCGTAACTTTTCACCAACGACTGCGGCAGTAGCACCCCCAATACCGGAATCAATCTCATCAAAAACAAGGGTTTCCACCAAACCAGATCTTGCCAATATAGTCTTTAGCGCAAGCATAATCCTGGACAGCTCACCTCCCGAGGCAATCTTGGCTAATGGTCTTAAATCTTCACCCACATTTGGCGATATCATAAATTCCACCGTATCTATTCCGTCAGCGGTAAGCATAGAATCAATCATATCTGCCGATATACTGTCACCACCTGATTCGTTGGAGATAAATTTGATTTGAAACCTCGTCCCAGCCATATCTAATAGATGCAACTCCTCTTCAACTTTTTTTTCAAATTCTTTTGCTATTTCATGTCTTTTTAAAGAAAGTTTGGTGGCCTGGTTCAGTAAATGCTCCCCCTTCTCCTCAATCTGGGTCTCAAATCTTTTTAGCTCCTTCTTCTTCTGTGTTAATTGATACTCCTTCTGGCTAAGCTCCTCTTTAAAAGACAGGATGCTCTCAATGGAAGAGCCATATTTCTTTTTCAATCGCCTGATTAACTGCAACCTCTCTTCAACCTCTTCCAGCCTTTTTGGATCGTCCTTTAGATGAGAGTAAAAATCCCGCAACTCCAGGGCCACATCCTCCAACTGAGCCTGGGCAGATTCCAATTGCTTCTTAAAATGTTCCAGACGATGGTCAATAGTAACCCCCTTATCCATATCTTTTGCCAGCAAGCTCAAGATGGATAAAACAGATTCATCTTTTTCATAAAGTGCCTGATAGCCTTTAAAAACTATATCAATTAACCTCTCAACATGTATAAGTCGGCTCTTTTCAGCCTCAAGCTCAACATCCTCCCCTGGAACAAGTTGTGCCTCTTCGATCTCCTTTATCTGAAACTGGGTAAGCTCTCGGCTTTCGGCTTCCTCTTCTAAATGGCCCCTGAGCCTTTCTGCCTTTTCCTTAAGAGAGTAATAATCACGGTAAAGCTCGTTGAGCACAAGCCTGTCATCCGTGAGGCCGCCAAAATCATCCAGGATAAAGAGATGATTATCAGGTTTGAGCAGGAGCTGGTGCTCATTCTGCCCGGAGACACTTATCAGATGAGGACCAAGTTTAGCGATCATCTGGAGCGTAGACAGAGTGCCATTAATCCACACCCTGCTCTTACCCTGCTTTGAGATAGTCCTTTTTATCAGTACTTCGCCATTAAACGGTATATCCATGTCTCTTAAAAAACTGGAAACAGGAGACTGTAAAGGCAGGTGAAAAAGGGCCTCAACTACTGCCCTATTAGCACCGGTCCGTATAAGATCGGGCGATGCCCGCCCCCCTAAAATCAGATTAGCAGCATTGATAATAATTGATTTTCCTGCACCGGTCTCTCCAGAGAGGATATTCAACCCTCCTGAAAAGCTGGCCGATAAAGAATCTATAATGGCAAAATCAGTAATGACAAGTTGAGCAAGCATAAATCAGATTTGTCCCCACGTTACCCTTATTACCTCTTGATAGGTCGTCTCGCCATCGAGCATCTTTTTAATAGCATTTTCCCTGAGTGTAACCATGCCCTCATTGCAGGCAGCTTGCCTAATCATATCGGCACTCCCTTCGTGCGCAATAATATCCTTTATTTGCTCTGTAACAGAGATAACTTCAAAAATGCCAACCCTCCCCAAATAACCTGTTCCCCTGCACTTTATACAGCCATTACCCCTTTTTAACCTGATCATCCCTGCCTTATCTGTCTTAATACCCATAGCCAGAAGATCGTCGGCACTAATTTCAAAGCTCTCGCTACAGTGAGGGCATATCTTTCGCAAAAGGCGCTGAGCCAAAACGCCGGTCAAAGTAGCATGTATAAGAAAGCTGGGAATACCAATATCCACCAGGCGGGTAATAGCCAAAGGGGCATCGTTAGTATGGAGTGTGGAGAGTACCAAGTGCCCTGTCAAGGTTGCTTGAATTGCATTCTCGGCGGTCTCCAGGTCTCTCATCTCCCCGATCATGATTATATCAGGGTCCTGCCGTAATATATTCCTCAAAATGCTTGCAAATGTTATATCTGCGCTTGGTTGCACCGCTATCTGGTTGAAATCTTCGTAAACCATCTCAATGGGATCTTCCACAGTGGTAATGTTTTTTTCCTCAGTAGATAAATGTCTTAGTGTAGAATAAAGTGTGGTGGATTTTCCACTACCGGTGGGGCCACATACCAGAACAAGACCGTGGGGAAAATTAATAAACTGCTGGTAACGCACTAGATCCATTGATGTCATTCCGAGCTGACCTACGTCCTGGAAGAGGATATCTGGATCCAGTATCCTCATAACGGTCTTTTCACCAAAGGCTGTGGGGATAGTTGAGACTCGAATCTCTGCCTCAGCCCCCTGGCCCCTGTCAATCTTTATTCTGCCATCCTGCGGACGTCTTTTTTCTGCCATGTCAAGGCGAGAAAGGGCCTTAATCCTTGAGATTATAGCCCCATGGACAGTTTTTGGTAACTTATAGATGGAATGCAAGACACCATCGATCCTCAATCTAACCAAACTGGTATTCCTCTTTGGTTCAATATGAATATCGCTGGCTCTTTGATCAAAAGCATAGTTAAAGAGGTGGTCAACAGCATTTACAATGTGTCTATCATCTGATGGAAGATCTTTTACTTCCCGAAGCCTTACATACTGTTCCAGGTTACCGAGGTCAATAGAGGGATAAGAAAACTGCTCCTCGGCTGCGGCAATGGATTTTCTAAAGCCATAAAATTCATTTATGAGTTTTATAATATCGGATTTGCTTGAAACGACCGGTTTGACTTTTAGATGACTCACTCTGCTTATATCCTCCATGACCTCAAGATTATGAGGATTTGGCGTAGCAACAGTAAGCCAACCATCTTTAACGGTTATAGGTAGAACGAGGTGCTTCATGGCAAAGGATCGAGGGATAATTGTTGTTACCAGCTTCAGATCAAGTTCAAGTGGATCTATCTTTTTATACTCTATTTTCCACTCCTCTGCCAGGGCCTGAAAGATAGTTTCCTCATCGAGTTCTCTGGCTGGATCATCTTTACGATTGAGTTTCAAAAAACAAATAATATCAATGATAGTTACAGGATTAATTATTGTGGAAGAAGAGCCCCCTGATGCATCCTTGATTACCTGAAGTTTCTCTAACTTCTTTTGGAGGGTATCCTTTTGGTTGAAAATCTCCTGTCTTTGTTCCTTTGATATAAGGCCCTTCTTTAAAAAAATACGACAAACATTTTCTGCCGACAGTAAAGAACGAGTGTTTTTTGTCATAATGCTAATGGCCTTTCATATTATATTATAAAACTATCATTTCCTGCTTTCCCAATCAAAACCTTATTGTCTGTATATTCCTTTTCGCAAAGAGAGCCTGGGCTAAAACCAAATCTTCAAGCGTATCTATCCCCATAACCTCATTCTCCTCCTCAACAAGATTGAAGCCAACCTTACGTCCATCATTGCTCATCAACTCAACCAAATCAGTAATAAAATACTCCTCAACAACCATCATTTTATCATCTCTTTCTTTTTCTACCTGATGAGGTTTCCTCTTTAATTTCTTCAGGAAGGTAAGCAAGACTGATCTCCTGGCTGCATATATGCCTGAGTTAAAAACATCAAAACGACGTTGCATTTTCAATGGATACTCCTTCCAATATTTCCACTCGGTGATCCTTTGAACCTTTTCATTTCCTATCTCTACAATGCCGTATTGAGCTCTATCCTTTGGTTTAAAGCCTAAAACAATAAAATCTTGATCTTTAAGATGGCGTATAAGGGTTTGATATGTAGCCTCCATTACAAACGGAATATCCCCCATAGTTATGATACAATATTCTTGATCTGTGTGCTCCAAAAATTCCTGGGCTGCAATAAGAGCGCCTCCTGTTCCATTAGGGATGGGTTGATCACAGTAAAAAACACCAAGATCATGAGTTGCCTTTATAATTTCTTCTTTTTTGTGATGTATCACCAAAGTCTTTGGTCCTTTTGGAAGATTCCTTACAATTTCAAAAATGATAGGGTATTCTCCTTCAAAGGGATCTGATCCAGGCATTAATGGAAGCAATGTTTTGTTTCCAGAAAAACCCTTCATTCTGCTTCCATAGCCAGCAGCAAATATAATAGAAGCAGCGTGCACCTCTTCCATCATTGTTTCTATGTCCTCCTCTTATTCGGAAATGCTGGGTAAAAGTCGACCGCCCTATGCACACTGATTTAGTTTAATGAAATTTAATAATCTATGCTTTTATTTTATGACGATACAAGGCTTGATAACTCCTCTGGGGTAAAATTCAATTTCGAAAATATCTTATTCTCTAACTCATATGTTTCAGATTCAAGAACAATTATTCGCTTAATTGTATTTTTATCCGAACCTTTGAACCTATAGCGTTTCTGTAAATCGGCAAATCTTTCCGACAGAGTTACAACTTTGGTATGCATCACCCTTTTATCTGAATAATTAATAAGCTCCTCTTCAGATATCGGCAGGGAGTTTCGTCCTTTGTGCAGCTTAACATGCTCGGCCACGATTTCACCAATCCTCTTAAAGCCAAGTTTATGAAGAAGTTCTTTACCAGTTTTGGCATGATCTTGGTGTGTTTTTATGCCTTCCAACATTTTATATCATGCAGAAGCGCTGCTGCTTCAATCTCGGGAATGATAAGGTGCTCCCCATGCGAATTGAGTTTATCAGCCAGGAAAACTGCAACCTTACAAACCATCTCACTGTGCTGAATAATGTGATCAGGCACATGATATCTTTTTAACAATGTATAGCATTGATCAACAGAAGGTACTTTATCTTTCAGCGCTGAATTCATAATCTGCTCCCGTCTTTGTTAAAACCTGACTCTATCAAACCTCTTTTTAATGTGGAAGATAGTAAGTCACAACTGACCTCATACCAAAGGCATGGAGCAGTCATCATAATCACTGAATTAGATAACTTGTCACAATCAGGGCAATAGCTATTAAGCTTATGAAAAATAGAATCGCTAAATGGATATTTAGAAAATGTTTTATCTTTTTTCATAGGTACTAAATTCAATTTTAGCCTTATAAGTGGCGGGTGGGTGGAAATACTGGCCTTGAACCTGGCAATGCCAGTGAAATTAGCAGGATGGCTAAAAACCGCAGGATATAGCCCGTCCATCTTCATGCGATTGATACTATTCTAAATGTCAATCCAAGTTGATCTGCCACAGATTTTAACCTTTTATCTGCTGTCCACAGTGGTACTCCGCTCAACTGAGCAGACGCTAAAAGGTGAACATCGACGAAACCAATACCTTTCCCCATTAGGTGATTTTGATCGATAAAGGATAGAAATTCGTCAAATTCAATCGTCTGAGCCATTGGAAGGGACTGAAGTAAGGAGATGATTTCATATCGGTTTTTCAGATTACCACAGGCAAGCTCGCCAATGATAAATGGATGGCACATAACCTCAGCATCCATCAGCAGCTTTTCAAGCTGCTGGCTGCCTTGACGTAGGTAGGTAACCCAAATTGAAGTGTCAACAAGGACCATAGCCGTTTTAGGCAGATCTTCGTCTTGGAATGGAACGTAGATTTTTTTCGGTTCCACCGAGTTTAGCAAGTCGCTTTCTACTTTCTCGGGCAATTAAAGCTTCTAACCCAAGCCGCACCAAAGAGGTTTTCTCCTTAACGCCTGTCAGCCGCGATGCCTTTTCCAATATCTTGTCTTCTATGTTCAGTGTTGTTCTCATATGTATTAATATGCATCAATTATGCATGCATGTCAAATAAAAATTTGGTCCGAAAATAGAATTAATTTTCATCCTTTGTGGTGCCCAGAATGGGCATGAAGGTTTGATTTGAAGATAACGTTGGAAATCACCTGCCTTTTGAAATAAGAAATAGGGGACATCTGAGTTGACTTATAAATAATTTCCAACTTCCTGCAATTCCGCAGAATGAGCTGCACGTACCACTGCTGATGTGCTCACACCGAGTAACCGTGCAACCTGTGCTCCTGGATACCCTATCTTCACAACCGACAATTGACAAAACAATCGACGTGCCTTACTTATCTTTCTCCTTCGGCTTCCCGATTTCAACTCCGTCTCGGTGATCCCTTCATCCCTGGATACCTGTCTCGCCAACGATGCCAAGTCCGTTACCTTCGTCGTAAACCTCAGGGTCTCCTTTTCCTGTTCATTAACCTCCTCTAACAGGGCCTTAACGAATTCACTACTTCCCAAGATCCTCTGATCCGAGGCAACTTTTTCTCCTTTTCTCCTCAAGGACAAGACCTGAGACCAACCCCCCAAACTCCTGATTAGTCCTCCTCCAACAAACTCCTTTCTCTTCCCCTGCATAATACCCTGTTCAACAAATCGATTATAGCCCACAATGGCCTCTCTCCTTCTTCTGCCAAAATAGGCCAAAATGGTGTCCGAGTCCTGCCATTCCCTTTTAAGCTTTCCTACGATTGCTGAATGTCCTGTCCAGGGATAGGCATCAAGGTCCTTTTTATTTGCCACAATCCCTGCCCTTAACGGATTGAGATGAATATACCTCGTTAACTCAAGTAAGTATGGATCATCTTCACAAATGATAGATTTGTATCTATTTTGAAATAGATGCCCATAGCGCTTATGGCGACGGTTGAAATTGATCACATATACGGTAAGGAGTCTACGCATATTGGTGGATAACGGTTGATTTTCCGTTCTTGCCAAAATATGAAAATGGTTTGATAAGAGGGCCCAGGCATAGACTATCCATGCCCCATGTGAGCATAGTTCTTCTATGCGCTTGATGAAATCCTCCCGATCATTCTTATTCCTGAATATCTTTATCTTTTCAATGCGTCGGCCCATTACATGGTGTAAAGTGCCAGCGGCATCCAGTCGTGGCTGTCTTGGCATAAATAGTTCTTATCTAAGTTTATCTAAATTGTCAAGTTCATTCAGAAACAACGTCCCCCTTTACCAAATTGATTTAGAAGCTACAGTAACGGGAATTATTCTAAATATGCGCTGTGTGCAGACAAAAAGGTAACATGATAATCCTTGACATGCATGTCTTGCCCCGATTAAAGAAGGCTATTACACATTGAATGGTAACGCTATGCATACATTTTTTAAATGGATACAGTCTAAAACTCGTTTGTTTAACCCGCTAAAGGACTTTTCTTTAGATGAAATTCCCTTTGAGATACGCTATGACCCCTTAACAGGGGAAACGGGACGGGTCTTCGATACACCATACAGGCCTCCTGATAGTCCTGATATAGCTGAGACAATTCAGCGATCCAGAGAGATATTCTGCCCTTTTTGCCCTGATGCATTAGAAACATCAACTCCTTTATTCCCAAAGGAGTTTATTCCAGAGGGAAGGATCAAGGAAGGAGACGCCACTCTTATACCAAACCTTATTCCTTTCGATACATATGCTGGGGTATCTATCTTATCCGGAGAACACTATATTAAAATAGAGGATTTAACTCCGGAAATAATGAGAGATGCCTTTTCTGCTGCTCTACAATTTATCCAAAGAGTGGTTGACTTTGATCCCAAGATACAATTTTTCTCTATCAATTGGAATTATATGCCTCCATCCGGGTCAAGCTTGGTTCATCCACATCTTCAGGTGAATTGCGGTTATGTTCCTACGAACCATCATAGGATACAGATTGAGGGGTGCAAAAGATACCTTAAGGAACATGGAAAAAGCTTCTGGAAAGATTTTATACATGCAGAAAAGGAGTGCAAAGAGCGCTACATTGCTGAGATAGGATCTACCTTTTGGGCTCTGAGCTTTGCTCCTCAGAGTTTTTTACCGGATGTCTGGTGCATTTTTCCTGATTACTACTCGCTAATTCAGTTATCAATGGCCGAAATTAGCAGCTTTCTTCAGGGCCTCTCAAGGGTTTTACGATATTTTGGCCAAGAAAATATTCATGCCTTTAATATGTCAATCTTTTCTGTAAAGGAAGATGAAGATTTTCGAATTAACGCCAGGATCTGCCCCCGCCTTCTCACCCGTGCTATTGGCAATAGTGATCGGACTTATCTGTATACCCTTCAGAAAGAACCTTATACCGTCATACCTCCGGAATCCCTTTGTTTAAAGCTGAAAGAAAGCTTCACTTAAAAGAGGAAGGGGGGCATAAGATCGACAACAACACTCACAATAGTCTATGATACTCCACAAGTTCGTGCTGATGTTAATGAAGACCACGCTTCAAATTTAAAAAATGGCTACCAATTTGCTCGGCAGATAGCTCATTTTCCTGAGTACTATTAGGCACGTTAGTTCATTTATTGATTAAATAGTCTCTGAACGAAAAGTCTTTTTTTTGTCATTTCGACCAAAGGGAGAAATCTTTAACCTTCTGTTTTGGAACAAGATTTCTCGTCGCTACGCTCCTCGAAATGACATTCTTGCCTGGTTTTCGTTCAGACATTAAATAGGCCAGGCAAGGTTTTTAACAGTTACACACAGATCTATAAATCAATTTGATCAAGGATATTTTTTTCCTTGCGTTCAACCCTGGCTTCAATCTCCTGAACTTGATCTGCCACATCCTTTACAAAAGAGAGGTCTTTTATGGACTTCAAATTGATTTTTACGTTTAAGAGGGCGCCAAGAATGGCTGTTCTGGCCATCATTGCCGCCACAGCAGCATCTGTGACTGCATTTTTATTGCCCCTGGCTACAGCCTTCCCTGCCAGATCCAGAAGCTCGGAGGCATCTTTGGCAACGCCCAACGGAATCAATGCAGCCTGTTTCAATGCATCCTGTATGGCTTGACTGCGCTCATTTTTATGTTCTTCCGTGTCATTTGCAAGCCTAAATGCGTCAAGCACTTGACTGTAGGCATCAGAGTCCCGATCTATGTCCTCAACCAATTTCTTTCTTAAACTTCGGGCCTGTTGAACAATCTCCAGCATTTCTTTTTCATAGGTCTCAAACCCTTTTCTCCCAATGGTGATGCTGGCCACCATTTCGGACAAAGCTGCTGCCATAGCAGCTCCAAGCGCAGATACGCTTCCACCGCCAGGGACAGGGTCACTGGATGCTGTCCTTGAGAGAAATTCTGTGATTTTTAGCTCAGATAACAATGCCGTTTCTCCTTATGGTTAAATAGACAGTCCCATTTTTATTACCTTATTACCCATATTATCCGTAATAGTGACAGGCCCTATCTCTACGCACTTCATAAAAAACCATACACCGTCATACCTCTGGAATCTATTTGTCCAAAGCTCAAAGAAATCTTCAATAAATGATCAGCTCAGCCTGTGTCTCAAATAGGTATATCGTTTCTGTGTCTTATCATTCTTAACCCCAATTGCAAGTGCCTTCATAGTGCCAACCATCACCACCAAGTTCCTGCCTCTGGTCACGGCTGTATAAATCAGATTCCGTTGCAAAAGTACAAAATGCTGTGTGAGAATAGGCATGACCACGGCTGGATATTCAGAGCCTTGAGATTTGTGAACTGATATTGCATAGGCCATAACGATCTCGTCTAAGTCTGTGTAATCATACGGAACATCTCGTTCATCGAAAGAGATAGTTACTTCCTGGTTTTCAGGGTCAATACGTGTGATCCTTCCGATATCACCGTTAAAAACGTCTTTATCATAATTATTCTTGACCTGCATTACCTTGTCATGAACCCTGAAATTTCGGCCTCCTCTTATAACGCCGTCTTCAACCGGATTCAGCACATTTTGCAATTCTATATTCAGGTTTCCAGCCCCCACTATGCCCTTATGCATAGGAGTAAGTACTTGAATGTCATTAACAGGGTCAAATCCGAAACGGCGTGGTATACGCTCCTTGACGAGTTCTAGTAAAATTCTCAGTACCTCTTCAGGATCTTCCTGCTCAATGAAATAAAAATCATCCAGTTTTTGCTCAAAAGATTTGAATGAAGGGAGCAGGCCATTGTTGATTCTGTGAGCATTGACGATAATCAGGCTTTCCTTAGCCTGACGAAAAATCTCATTGAGCTCTACTATCTGCATTCCACCGGATGCTATAATATCTTTGAGCACATTGCCGGCCCCAACAGAGGGAAGTTGATTTACATCCCCTACCAGGATAAAAGTAGCCCCAGAAGGGATGGCCTTCAGGAGGTGATGCATCAGGATCGTATCAATCATTGAGGCCTCATCTATAATCATAAGGTCACAGTTTAGAGGACTGCGCTCATTTTTCTGAAACCCACCTTTCTGAATGCTGTACTCAAGCATTCGGTGAATGGTCTTTGCCTCATGGCCGGTAGCCTCGCTCATTCGCTTTGCAGCCCTTCCTGTGGGGGCAGCAAGCATGATTTTTACGCTGATCCCTGAAAAGATCTTAAGAATGGCATTAATGATTGTTGTTTTACCTGTACCAGGGCCACCAGTGATAATCATCACCTTATTTTCAACAGCGCATTTTATAGCCTCAAGTTGTTTTTCTGCTAGCTTAATAGGAAGTTGCCGTTGCACCCATTTTAGGGCTTTATCTAAATCAATATTCCGTATTGATTTAGGAGTATGTATCAGGGTTTTCATCCGGGTGACAATGCTTGTTTCAGAAAGGTAAAACTTGACAAGATATACCGCCTTATTGTTTTCCCTGAAATCATCAACATCCTTTTTTAGATCATCGATGACAATCATTTTGCTCTCTGCGATGACACTCATTGCCTTGATAATGACCTCTTGATCCACACCAAGGATTTCCTGGCACTTTTGAACGAGCGGTTCATAAGGGTAATAGACATGACCCTCATCAGCGAGTTGGTTGAGAACATAGAGTATGCCTGCTTCAGCCCGTAATTCTGAATCTCTGGAAAATCCCAGTTTTTCCGCAATGCGGTCAGCAGTCAAAAACCCAATACCAAAAATGTCTGTTGCAAGGCGGTACGGGTTTTCCTTTACGACCATTATTGATCGGTTTCCGTATTGTTTGAATATTTTTGTGGCATAACCTGAACCAACCCCATGTGTTTGGAGGAAGATCATCACATCCCTGATCTCTTTCTGATCCTCCCAGGCCTGTTTTATCATTCCGATACGCTTTTTGCCAATACCATCTACCTCAGCCAGTTTCTCAATTTCTTTTTCGATAACATCGAGGGTCTTTTTGTCAAATCTTTCAACAATCCGTCTGGCCATGATAGGACCAATACCCTTGATGAGACCGGAGCCCAGATATTTTTGAATACCGTAAACCGATGCAGGAACCAAGGATTTGTAGCGATCAACTTTAAACTGTTCACCGTATCTGGGGTGATTAATCCATTCGCCATACATTTTAATGATCTCCCCCGGGGTAGGTGCCATCAGGTTTCCAACCACGGTCACGAGACCCTGATGCCCCTGTACCTTTATCTTGGCAATAGTGTACCCATTTTCATCATTGGTATATGTTATTCTTTCAATCTGGCCCTGGAGATAGACAGGCATGGTTATTCCTATATATTTTGAAACTTGATACTTGATACTGGCTGTGTCAAAAAGTTAAAAGTTGACAATGAATAATCATACGTTTGAAGTAAATACACATGAAACACAAGGTATCCAAGGCAAAGTCGCACGAAAATTGGCCAAAAACAATTCATAATTTTTCACTCTTAGTGAGCATTGCTTATTCGTTTCCAATTTCCAGCCCGCCCTAGTGCGACTTACATGTATGATACTGATGCTGTAATAATATTTATAACCGAAAGCTGTTGCGATAAACCATGCAAACCAGGTCTGGGCCAGGGTTTCCAGTCCCACATGCCGGATGGCGGGCATGTTCAAGTTTTGGTAGAATGACCAAGTTTTCCAATCAATTTAATTTACACCGAAATGATATGCAACATAAATCCGTAATTCAAAATACTATAGTTCTTGATATTAAATCTATTATCAGCTAATTTTAGTGGTTATCATGAATATATCACCTAACAAAGTAACAATTGATCTTTCTGCCTTGCAGGATAATCTTTTAACAATAAGGGAGTTAGTGGATAAAAAGACCAAAATCATGGGAATTGTCAAATCTGATGCCTATGGCCATGGTCTAATCCCCGTAGCCAGAGAATTAGAGAAAATTCACATTGATTCACTTGGTGTGGACTATCTTTCTGAAGCTATAAAACTGAGAAATGCAGGAGTTAAAATACCAGTTGTAATTTTACTTGGAATAAACACACCTCAAGAGGCAAAGAAGGTGGCTAATTACAGCCTCATTCCTATTATCTATGATATAGATTCTGCTCGAATACTATCAGAGGAGGGAAAGAGAAGCAGAAGAGCCGTCAAGTTGTATCTAAAAATTGATACAGGTATGGGCAGACTTGGTATCGACTTTCGTGAGACCGGTCTTTTCGTAAAACAGCTTAAAGAGATGAAGGGGGTAACAATTGAGGGTCTCTTTTCCCATCTTTCTTCGGCGGATGAACAGGATACGCTGTTTACAAATAATCAGATCAAAAATTTTAAAGAAGCCATTTCTGTCAGCCACAGACTCGGGGTTAAACTCACCATGAATAGCCTTGCAAATAGCGCAGGAATTATGAGATATAAAAAGGCCCATTTTGATATAGTAAGGCCAGGTATCATCCTGTATGGTGGGCTTCCCTCTACAGATTTTTTAAATCCCCTACCCTTACGGAATGTTATGACATTTTGCTCCAGTGTTATACAGGTGAGGAAGGTTGCGCATGGAACTCCAATCAGCTATGGTCGAACCTTTTATACAGATGGCTCAAGAAAGATAGCTATCATATCAGCAGGTTATGCTGATGGCCTGAGCAGATCTATTAGCAACAAGGGCGATGTACTGATCCAGGGTCAAAAGGCAAGGATTATAGGCCGGGTATGTATGAACCTGACCGTTGCAGATGTAACCGCAATTAAAGGCGTAAAAAAAGGCGATAGAGTATGCTTTTTAGGCAAAGAGAAAGAAAATATGATCACACCTGACGATATTGCCCGCTGGGCTGACGCAATCTCATACGAGGTTCTTTGCTCTTTAGGAAGCAGAAACAATCGGGAATATATACATGAAACAGAAGATTGCTAAGATTCTTAACAATACCTTAGATCTCTGCTTTAGGGAGGGTTATCTAAGAAAGGTGCCCTTACCAGAGTTTGTTATCGAGGTTCCTAACAATCCAGATCATGGGCATTTCGCTACTAATCTGGCAATGATCCTTGCTGGAAAGCAGAAAAACTCTCCTCGAAATATAGCGGAAATAATAATCCAGCATTTAATAGACCATGATCACTTTATCTTGAAAGCCGAAATAGGTGGTGCTGGTTTTATAAATTTCTTTGTTACAATAGGGCAATGGTATGATCTCCTCTCACACGTTATTACCCTAAAGGATGATTATGGCCGCAACAACCTTGGAAAAAAGAAAAAAATAATGGTAGAGTTTGTTAGTGCTAATCCTACCGGCCCTCTCCACCTTGGCCATGGTCGCGGTGCAGCCTTAGGAGATACCCTCTGCCGGATTTTTGACTTTTGTGGGTATGATGTAAGCAGAGAGTTTTATATAAATGATACAGGTCAACAGGTTAAGACCCTGGGAGAGTCCATTTATAGCAGGTGGAGACAATTGTCTGATCCATCCTATCCATTCCCCTCGGATGGTTATCAGGGAGACTACATCCAGGAGTTGGCCACTGAGATCGCCCAAAAAACAACATTAGAGAGCCTTGATGTTCATGATGCCATAGATTTATTGGCTAAGATGGGTAAAGATAAGATGTTAGAGGAGATAAAGGAAGACCTTGCCAATTTTAGGGTAAATTTCGATTACTGGTACAAGGAAAGCGATCTTTACTCATCAGGCAAAATCGAAGATACAATCAAATTAATTAAAAAAAAGGGTATGCTATTTGAAAAGGATGGGGCACTTTGGATCAAAACCTCCTCTTTTGGTGACGATAAAGACAGGGTCATACGAAAGAAAGATGGGAACCTTACTTATTTTGCCACAGATATTTCATACCATCTTGATAAATGGGAAAGGGACTTTAAAAGGGTAATAAATATCTGGGGCGCGGATCATCACGGTTATATAACAAGGGTTAAGGCAGCCCTTATGGCAGAAGGAATCCCGAAAGACTGGCTGGATGTTCTCCTCATTCAACTGGTCAAGCTTTGGGAAGCGGGAGCTGAGGTGAAGATGTCCAAGAGATCAGGCAGATACGTCACCCTAAAAGAGCTTGTAGATGATGTTGGGGTAGATGCAGTACGGTTTGTTTTTCTTAGCAAGGATCATACCTCCCCCCTTGATTTTGACATAGACCTGGTCAAAAGAAAGGATAGTGAAAATCCAGTATATTATGTCCAATATGCCCACGCAAGGATTTGCAGCATATTTAGAAAGGCATCTATTGAAAATATCTCCCTTCCTGAAAACCCTGGCCCGATCTATGAAAGGTTGGTTTTAGACGAAGAAATTGCCTTGATAAGGAAAATGGCTGAATTTCCTTCCCTTATAGAGGAAATTGCCAGAGAGTTAGCACCTCACAGGCTGACATATTACTTAGCAGAAATTGCTGGTAACTTTCACAGGTATTACAACAGACACAGGATCATCGGGAAAAATAAACACTTAAGCCAGGCGAGGCTTTTTTTATCCTTAGGTGTAAAGATTGTAATCAAAAACGGTCTCAGCCTTTTAGGCCTTAGCGCCCCTGAAATGATGTAGTGAACAAATAATGGTTAATAGAAAACCTACTCCAGAGAAAGAAAGAAAGAGGCATACCTTTCAATTCTCTTTCAGATCCCTCTTTTTATTATCTATCGGGGCTTTCTTTGCCCTGGGTTGGGTATTTTTTTTGGGGATATTGGTTGGGAGAGGTTTGTTACCAAACTCAATAGAGAATTTTTC
The DNA here is from genome assembly GCA_964611035.1 of uncultured Desulfobacteraceae bacterium. Classification (GTDB taxonomy): domain Bacteria; phylum Desulfobacterota; class DSM-4660; order Desulfatiglandales; family B25-G16; genus B33-G16. The sequence goes on along the minus strand of CAZSWT010000019.1, from coordinate 6,637 downwards.
TTTTATTAAGAAGAAAATTGTGAAGGATGAGACAGAGAAAAAAAATGAGCATGTAAGACCTATAAAAATAGATGAACTTAGCTTTTATAATCACCTCATTGACAAAAAAGAAAAGGCTAAGAAAAAGGCACCGCCTGCCACTGTGTCGAAAAATCAAGAAAAAAAAATAGAGAAGACAAAATTAGGGCAATTAAAACAGGAAATTCGTAGTTATAGCATTCAGGTAGCCGCACTTAAGGATAAGGCAAAAACGAAAAAAATGGTGGAGAGATTAACAAGATTGGGCTATCAGGCCTATTATTATCAAATTCTGATCAATGGTGAGATGTACTACAGGATTCGATGTGGCCCATTCTCTAACATAGAAAAGGCCAAACAATATGCCAAAAGGTTGGCCAATAAGGAAGGTTTTAAACCATTTATTGTATATCCTACTAATAAATAACAAATAACGAGTAATGCCCATGCTGAGGAAAGCAAAAATTCAAGATGTAAAATCTATACACGCAATCTTAACCCATTATGCAAATCAGTCTCTCTTACTCCCTCGTTCATTAAGTGAACTCTACGACCATCTACGAGATTTCTATGTTATAGAAAGCAGTGAGGTAAAGGGAAATCTCTTGGGGGTATGCACCCTTAGTATATCCTGGGAAGATTTAGGAGAGATACGATCCTTAGCGGTTGTTGAAGAAAGCCAAAAAAGAGGTCTTGGCTCTAAACTTGTTGAGGCATGTCTTTCAGAGGTAACCGAACTTGGCCTCAGAAAGGTATTTGTCTTAACCCTGATAACCGGTTTTTTTGCCCGTTTTGGTTTCAAAGTGGTAGAAAAATCATTATTGCCACATAAGATATGGGCCGATTGTCTAAAATGCCCGAAGTTTCCTGACTGTGACGAAATCGCAATGCTTCTTGAACTATAAGTGGTCATTGATTATGAAAAAAAATGATACAGTAAAAATTATATCTGATCGGCTCAGTATGGCTCGGGGGATGAGGTTTGAGACTGTTTTCTGCTGTTGAAAAATTGGGAGATGATCTGAGATTTCTCTACAGGGGACCCCATCACTCCTTGTAAATGAGATAATAATAAGCGGACTTTAAAAGGAGACATCACATATGTTTGGCATTGGTATGCCTGAATTGATCATTATCTTTGTGATTGCTTTAATTATTATCGGTCCAAAGAAGTTGCCTGACTTGGCCAGAGCTTTGGGCAAAGGGATGGCTGAGTTTAGAAAAGCAACGAATGAGATAAAATCAAATCTTGATATGGGAGACGAACTCAAAGGAATAGAGGAAGAACTGACTGACTCTGTAAGTGGTATGATACATGAAGCGGAAATGGAAGAAAAAGATGATACAACAGTAGAGCCTGATAAGGAAGAAGGCAAGAATAAGGGCACAGAGAAAAAAGAAAATGACAGATGACAAACAGCCATTCTTGGGCCACTTAGAAGAGCTAAGGAAAAGATTGGTTATATGCGCAATTGCCGTTGGAATCGGGTTTATTATCTCGTATGTCTTTGCCAAACAACTTTTCTCCTATCTCATTTTGCCCCTCACCAAAGTTCTTCCTGATGATAGCCGGCTTATCTTTACCAATCTCCCTGAGATGTTTATAGCCTATATTAAGGTAGCACTTGTTGCCGGCATTATCCTCGCTATCCCGATTATCTTTTATCAGTTATGGATGTTTTTAGCCCCCGCCCTTTACCAAAAGGAAAAAAAATATATTATCCCTTTTGTCTTGTTTTCCAGTATTCTCTTTGCTGTTGGCGCCTTATTCGGATACCTTGTTGTTTTTCCTTACGGTTTCAAATTTTTTGTGAGTTTTGCAACGGAAGACATTCAGGCGCTTCCGTCTGTAAAGCAATATTTCTCATTTGCAATCAGGCTGCTTTTAGCATTCGGTCTGGTTTTCGAGATGCCTATCGTAGTCCTCTTTTTAACCAAGATTGGACTGATAACACCAAATTCGATGAAAAAATTCCGCAAGTTTGCTATTCTCTGCTCATTTATTTTGTCCGCAATTTTAACCCCTCCTGATGTCGCCACACAGCTCATGATGGCACTGCCCATTATCATTCTCTATGAAATCAGTATCTTCCTTAGTAAGGCAATATATCGAAAAAAGGAGGAAGAGTCTGATACTAAGGAATCTTAAATTTGTTTAGATATAGAACTACAATAAAAATATCTTGAAAAATATTCATTAAGGCACGCAACTTTACCGGACTGCTGCAACCAAACCCGATCTTGGAAACTATAAGCCCCTCTCGTAAACCTCCCTGCATTTAATACATTTCAGCTACTATATATTGTGTTGTTTTTTCTCTTGACATACAAGATAATTCGTTTCTATACTCTCCCCTTAAGAAGGAAAGCTAATGCATTATAAAAGTAAAGCACTATATTGGAGGGATCATGGATCACATTCTGGTTATCGATAACAGATATGATATTCGCAACTTTCTACACGAAGCTCTAGCGCCCATTGGCTATGAAGTTAAAGGCGCTCATGATAGTAAAGAGGGAATCGAACTGCTTAATAATGGATACAACTTTAATTTGGTGATTACTGACATTAATATGCCGAGGATAAACGCGAATGCAGTTGCCAAACACATTAAAAGCTCAAATAAAGCGGATATACCAATAGTGGCAATCATTAACTCTGGTAATGATAATATTAATCGTGAATTGTTTAACTTTGTATTACTGAAGCCTTTTAAGCTAAAAACTTTAGTAAAGGTGATTAGATTATTGATATAATATCGTTGAATACTATGATAGAAACCTGTCTATCCAATATGTTTTACATCTCTGCATTCCTCATCAGCCTACCGATATTTTGTATTAGAATGTCAACACTCCCATGCAGGAGATATAAACTGCATGGGCATCTACAAAAAGGGGGAGACACAGATGAGCCTCAACTTTTCTGAAAGACGGCGCTATGAACGTGTTCACCTTGAACTTCCGGTCAGTGGTCAGTGTCTGGGTGTGGCGGGTAATATTTATCCCTTCCAGGGAGAAACCCACGATGTGAGTTTTGAAGGATTCTGTGTCAAGGTTAACAGCACCAATGGTTTCAAAGTTGGCCAGGACGTAAACTTTAATACCAGGCTTTACAAGGGTGAACCACTGATTAAGGCCCGCGGCAGAGTGTGCTGGGTTCATGCCCTACCCAGTCCTCCCTGGCCTATCAATATGGGCGTCATGTTGACCAGTATGCTCTCCTATAGATTCTGGTATAAAAAGGTTAATGATAAAATCTACCAACGTGATAAAATTACATGATCTTCGTATTCTTACTATTAAGCCTTCCTAAATCATCGAGCAAAAACTCACATTGCAGCGCAAAAAAATGGTTCTAACTTTTCTATTGAATATATATTGTGTATGAGCATATCAGATGATACGATATTGTCTCTGGATCCCTCAAAAATTAAAAGCCAAAAAAATACACGTATTATGTTTGCAATTTTTAATTAAATTATATAGGATTTGCGTACATTTGCAAGAATTCAACCATTTATGCACTTCGTAAATGGACGAAAGAATATCTTTCCATAAATAACTGAATACGATGTAGGAGTTACAAACTTGACTAATACTATCGAAAGGCGCGCACACACCAGAATCAAAGTCAGATGGCCCATTACCGTAGTAACTGATGACATTACAATAGAAGGAGAAACAAGAGATATTACTACCGTTGGGATGTTCATCAATTGTAAGGAGCCACTTGCACTAAATGAAACGTATCGAATTTCCGTTATACCTCCAAATCAACAGAGTATAGAACTTACCTGCAAGGTGCTCTGGTCGAATCTTTATAGCACTGATGGCGAAAATATGTATGGTACGGGCTTTTGCTTTGTGAAAGTTTCTGATGAAGACATCCATCTCCTTAGTGATGTACTCTCAGTTCATTATGAATAATGAAGGCAACTCTCAGAACGCCATAGCCCACCTGCCAGTCGCCTTCGCTCTAAGCAATGGCAGTGCGATGGATAATCCATCCAGCTATACCATAGAGCAACAAACTAATCCCCATCAACATACGAAACCCCAGACAAACACTCAATAGACTCCCCAAAACAGGAGCAATCACTGAAGCTACACCGCTTATCCCCCACACCCAGGGTATATAATTACTCACCTTATCTGAGACTATTTGCAGACCAATAGGAAAAGGCATTCCCATAAAAAGGGCTAAAGGGGCCAATAATATAACCACGACTATGCACTTCAAAAGAAAAGGGAAGGGAAGAAAAATCTTCAGCAATCCATCTAAAAAAATAACGTAAATGCAGGAAAAGAATAGTATTCCTATAAATGGAATCCATCTGTTTTTCTTACTTATCCTGCTACTTAGAAGGCTACCTATTCCGGAGAAAAACATCACAGTGAACAATACGAGAGCCAGAGAAAAAATGGGATGAGTCAATAAAAAAATAAATTTTTGAATATAGCCCATCTCTATGAACATAAAAGCCAAACCAAGCAAGCTAAAATAGGAAAAGATTTTTCCTTTTCCTAAAGAAGACAGTCTCTCCTTATTTCTAATAAAAATAAGGGGTAAAAACATAAAGAGAGGGGCTACAATAAGGGCTTGTACTAAGGTGCCCCATAAAATTACATAGCCCCACTCTACGAAAGGAATCCATTCTCTCCCCAAAGTCTTAAGAAGATAAAAAAGAGAGGATAACCTGAAGAAATGGAAAAAATAGGGTTTATCATCAGTAGGTGGTTTTATGTTGAATACGTGATTCTCATAAAATTCATCCCGCGTATCCCTCCTTAACAAATTACAGATACCTTCATAATAAACCGGCTTCTCCAAAACACTATAGTTATTAATTTCTTCCTGATTAATTCCCGGATAATAAACTACATCAAAAGCTCTTCTCTTACAAAAATCCTTTATCTTTATGAGTTCAGCAAAACTAAACTCCCCCTTCTTTATAAGCACAGTCCCGGTCGCCCAACTGCGAATAGCTATTATTGAGCGAGAAATATCTCCTCTCCCTTTTGTATCTAAGGTCTCAACAGATAAAGCTAAGAGTTTTAGAAAAGTGCGGGGAGGACTGCTCAACCACGCAGAAGCACTGAATATGCCTTGGGGCTTCAGATGCTCAAAATATTCCTGGAAGGCCTCTATCGTATAAATATAATTCTCTCCTGTAGCATAAATCCCTCCATCCATTCCTCCCCAACTACCAATCAAGCCCAATTGGATAAGGTCGTATTTGCTGAGTTCTCTGGCTATAAACTCTCGCGGAGAGGCTATATCTACCGTAATATGAGGCTGCTGGTTATAGATATTCTGGGAAAAAGACCGTAAGGGGCCCCTAAGAAGGTTTACAATATCAGGATGAGACTCAACACCCTGAATATGAGTTGAGGAGTGATACAAAGCAGCTAAAATCTGACTTCCGCTTCCCGGGTTCAAGACTAAATCCCGCTGAGGGGAAATCAAATGGTAGGCAAGCGTAAAAGTAGTGTAGTCAAGATATTCTAATTTACTCTTGTCACCATTGAAATTAGTGACTGCACCATACGAGTTTCCATCTACAAATACTTCCTTCTGAGGAGGTGGGCCATCCTGGGTATAGGCAAGGCTCAGCCCGGGTGCATACCGCAGAGAAGGTGCATCTACTACCTGCACCAATCCCAAAGGTGAATATCCCTCATATTCAACTCTTGCCCCTGGTAACTGCAGGCATTTACTGATTCCTTTATAAGGAGAAATTTTTAAAGAAACCCCACCCTTAATCACGAACATGAACAAGAAGAGGATACCTACTATGCTCAGAATGATATAGGATTTCATTCGTATCACTTTTCTGGCAGAAAAAAGAAAACCCAAAAATGCAAAGAAGCTGGAGACTATAAGTAATAGAGCCGGAGGTAGTAAATAAAAAGAGAGAAAGGCTATCAATACTCCTGCTCCGGAACCCAGCAAGTTAAAAAAATAAACCAGGGCTATATTTTTCTTGAAGCACATAAAATTCAGACCAATAAAACATCCTGCGAGGAAAAAAGGGATAAACAATAACACATAATATCCTGCCAAATATAAATACTGACTTTTCTGCCAGACTAACTGAAAAGGAGAAAAAGGGATTATTTGAGCAAGAGAGAAACTTGCCACCGTAAAAATGAAAAGCAAAAAGGAGATACAAGAAAACAGGAAAGCAAAATCTTTTTCAGTTAAAGGCTTCTTTCTTCTGTGCTGGATAAGGGCCAGCAAGGTGCCGCTGGCGGCAAAACCCAGAAGGGCTATACTTATCACCATATAGGCAAAATGATACCATTGGACAATGCTAAAAAGACGCATCAAGATTAGTTCATATGCGAGGGCGCTTGAAGAGATACATAGAAGGGCAAGAAAATGAAACAAGATAATTCTGCTCACCTCGTTTCTAAAATTATTTACCTTTTATGGAACGTTCATTAAAATTAGCCATCCCGAAGGCCTTTTCCGGTAACAATCTCTTTAGACAGGGTGTAAGACGTTTAATAACTCAATACTCATGGAATTATCTTTGAACCCTCCGTAAAGGCACAAAACGAACTGGCAAAATATTTTTTATCCGTATCTCGCCTTTCTCTGATTTCTCTATTA
>CAZSWT010000018.1:0-52090 GCA_964611035.1 uncultured Desulfobacteraceae bacterium | reverse complement strand
ACAATGGAATATGCTGGGGACTAAAAGTCCGCCTGAAAGGCGCTAAGTTCACATATCGTGTTTCATTTCGCTATATTTTATGTGGAGCTGTGGGGTTGATGCGCAAGAAAAACAAGAATACTATTACCAGAATTATCAGGAAGCATTTTCAGGTCTTTCTACAAAAGATTATTCTCTCAATAAACCTCTTTCTTAAGAATGAACTGCTCAACCATGCCGGAGCTGCAGCCTTCTTTTTCCTCTTATCGGTTACTCCTATTTTTCTTTTATTACTCCTGTCCCTTGATCATTACCTAACCTCTTATCCCTATATTTCGGACAATTTCTTTGCGTTTCTGAAAAATGTGAATGAAAATCTGGACAAGGATCTCCTTATCAAGTTTGGTCTTTTAAATGTGAAGACCACTGCGATAGGGGTTTTTGGTTTGCTCAATTTGCTATGGGCCGGTCGCTGGATTTTAACCTCGATCCATCGGGGTTTAAGAATTGCATTCCATACAGAAATGATCAGAACACCAATTGTGATGAAAATCTTCTCATTTCTTATACTATCTATCCTATTATTACTATCTGTTCTGGTAACTTTTATTAGCATCGGTTTTAATTTTTTCCAATTTTTCTTGTCAGATAACCTGATCGGCCAGACTTTTTTGCAATCCTTCCTTCCAGTTATAAGACGCTTCCTTTCTTTTATAATTGCATTTCTTGTAATTTTTTTGACGTACCGGTTTGTGCCGGTCAAGAAGCCGACAACTATCTCAAGTCTAATAGGGGCCTTATGGTGTGCGCTCGCAATTATCCTTCTTCAAATGTTGTTTTTCAGGTTCTTTAGTGTCACACCGTTCAATGTCATCTATGGTGTCCTTGGATCCCTGATACTGATGGTACTCTGGGTCCATTTTTGTTTTGTGCTTTTCTTTTTCTTTGCTGAGTATGTGTTTGTTTCCGACAAAATAGACGTCCTTATGCTTGAACGTATGTATTTTTTTCGGTTAAAGCAGGATGTCAAAGGAAAAAAGATTGAGAAATTTCTGTTCAGGCACCCAAAACGTATTTTTGAAAAATATGCAAGACGCTATAAATCAGGAGAAACCATTTTTCGAAAAGGAGATAGAGACACAGATATATACTTTATTTATAGCGGAAGTATTGGCATTTCCCGTACAATTGATGGAGTCGAGCATAAACTGGCTACCCTTGAGGGGGGAGAGGTATTTGGTGAGATGGCCTATCTTCTGAACGAAAGCCGAACCGCAACAGCTATAGCTGAAACAGATTCTGTCCTTATTGTCATCATGCCTGATGTTTTTGAAGAACTCCTCCAGGCCGACAATATCTTCTCCCGCAATGTGATTCAACTCTTGACCGACCGCCTCAGAAAAACTCATCTGCCAGAAAAACCCTGATGGGGACTATTTGGTAAATTACACACGGGTAGAATATTACCTTACATATACATCGTTTACATCCATTGACCTTTATGTCTTTCTAACCTATACTTATAGTCCATAAAGATGTATTCTTTTGAAAGTAATTCTTTATCGAGGCTATCGTCACCCGAATAATAACACACCATCTCCCGTTGGAGATTTTTTTTATGGAATAAATTATGGCTGGAGCGATTTACGCAGGCATTGATATTGGGTCCTTATCTTCAGAGGCCCTTCTCCTCGGAGAGGATGGGATTTTGGCATACTCCATTATGAATACCGGAGCTCACCCTCAGAGGGCAGCTCGAGTGTGCCTGGATGAGGCCTTAACCAAGGCGGGTTTAGATGAGAAGGCCATTTCAGTAGTTGTTGCTACAGGGTATGGGCGGATTAGGGTACCCTTTGCAACCAAACAGGTAACCGAGATAACATGCCATGCTAAGGGTGCATATTTTATATTTCCAGGGACCCGAACTGTTATCGACATCGGTGGTCAGGACAGCAAGGCCATTACCCTCAATAACCAGGGAGGAGTTACTGACTTTGTGATGAATGATAAGTGCGCAGCAGGTACTGGCAGGTTTTTAGAGGTGATGGCTGCTGCCTTGGAGACCGAGTTGATGGATATGGGGAGAAGGTCTTTAGAGGCGAAAAAAGGTGTGTCTATCAGCAGCATATGCACTGTCTTTGCTGAGTCAGAGGTAATTTCCTTGATTGCGGAGGGCTATGAAAAGGGAGAGATTATTAGAGGACTCCATGAATCTATTTCTCGACGAATCTTTAGTATGATTAAGAGATTGAGGGTGAGAGAGGAGATTACATTCGGCGGTGGTGTAGCAAAGAATCAGGGAATAGCAGAGATTCTCAAGGAGCTTTTTGGAATGCAGATAAACATCCCTGAGGAGCCTCAAATAGTGGGAGCTCTGGGTGCTGCACTCTGCGCTAAAGAAATAGCGCTCAAGAGCGATTCGTCTAAGTCCATTTAGGCTCCTTTCGTGTATACAAACAGATAACAAGGCTTACCAGCCAGATAAAAATTCTGGTTACCTATCCGGTTACCGGCATGATCTTCTAACCCAATTGACACTGAACCAGTCTGGAAGGTAATAGTTGAAGCTTTCAAGAATTTAGTGGGTGGGGGAAGGTTGTTGCAATTGTAATTTTAATCGTAATTATTACATCTTCAATAAATCAATAGAAGCCCGACTTTGATGATTGTATTGATAATCCTTGGATTACTTTTTGCAGTAATTGGGCTCATTGGGTGCATTTTACCTATTATCCCTGGACCTCCTCTCAGTTTTTTCGCCTTAATTATTCTTTCCTATGCCAAAAATTGGGAACCGTTTAGTACAACATTTTTGATTATTATGGCAGGATTGACTATACTGGCTACTGTTTTAGACTATGTGGTTCCTGCAATTGGAGCAAAAAGATATGGTGCATCTAAATTAGGTGTGTGGTGTCATTTTCCATCTAGTTTTGCACAAATGTGCATGAGGTTTTACACAAAATAAAAAATCGCTCCCCAAATAAAGAGCGATACTGAATAATACAAATTAAAATATTTAGAATAATCGGCTAAAATCGGCTAAAATCACTATTTAATGCCTTTTAAATAATTCTTTAATATAAAGATAATCTGTTCGTCCACCGTGCGGATCTCTTCCTCAGCGAGCTTCTCAATCTCTTTTAAAAATTGGCTATATTTTCCGCTAAAAACGACCTCAAAATTCGCCCGAGGCTGGCCGATCTCGGGCCTATGCCTACCTTGGCCTTGGGGATTACCTTTTCTTTTGGGAGAAGCGAGGACTTTCTTTTTAGGAAGCCGTTTCTTATTCGACAGGCGGGCCATACATGAGGCACATAGTGAGTGCTTCGGTGAGATGGTAGGTTTCTCGTTGCAATCCTTACAGATCCTCGTATTATTATCTTTCTTTACTGGGGCAGCCTGGGCGTTTTGAAAAGCTTTATACAAACTACATTCCTCACAGTTGAATTGTCTCCAATTCTGTATCGCAGCAAAATCAAGGCAATTCTCATAATGAGGGCAATCTAACAGCCTTTCACCTTTACCCTTTTTTGGCTTAGTCCGCATAGTTCTTATTTGCCTTTAATCATAATAATTTACAGACCTCTATTTGCAGTATGATTATTTCTGCAAAGCATTCAAGGGCAAACTGTCTAAAGAATTCTCCATAAACAGCCGCGAATCGCCCTATGATAACTTTCCTGTATTCAGCGCTAATTGTCTCAGGAAATCCAAAAGAAAGCTTGGACCATTTCTCTATTTCTACAATGAGTAAATGATCCAATATTGGTATGGCTCGGCTTCTAACACAATCGCGCATTTCTTCTGTTGGGAATTCATTATCAAAGGGTTCAAAAAGTTGGTTTATAAATTTCCGCCGTTTGGCTTCATCATCTGGAAATTTGATAACTTTTGCCATACCATTCTCCAAGGTTTCAAGTTTATATCGTTATCCCAAGAAGCTTAAGCTTTCTTAAGGCAGGAATAAACTTATCCTCGACAAGATCTTCCATATCATGTTTTGTAATGCTGCGTATGGCATCGAGATTTGTGGCATTTGGTAAAAAATCTAGATTTATAATGAAATTCTCAACGTTGATCGTCTCTTGCTGTCTCGCTAAAAATCTCGTAAAATCCTCGTTCTGTGAAGGCGATAAAACTCGTTCTCGTTCTGCTAATACATAGGCCTGCTCTCGTGGCACCCTGGTTAAGCCGGTATGGGCTTTCTGTGCCTTGATAAGCCCTACTTGTTTCATTCCATAGGCTATTGCGGCCCCTGCCGCTGCTACGCCCAATGCCGGGCCTATGATTGGAATGCCTGCCATAGCCTTGTACGCGCTGATCGCAGCATCCCTAGTTGCTATTACTGCATGTGGAATAGCTAGGGCCCTGCTTATGGCCAGTCCCTTTTTCCCAAAAAGAAGGCCGATATTGGTAAGATTCTGTAATGCCTGAGTTCGTTCAGCTTTGATACGGTCATTTGCCGCCTTTTCCGCATCGATCCGCTTTTGACCCTGTTTCAATCCTAATTCAATGTGCTTTGCCAGATAGATTTCATCAAGCTCATTAAGAGCATCACGATGGCCCGCGTATTTTTCCTGCTGCTCGAGATACCAGACATCGATCTGCTCCGCCTCGGTCAAAAAATATTCATTCCACATTTCATGTAATGAGTCGATTGCACCCTGCTGGGCCGTGGTTATCTTCTCAACATTCTTCTTTGTTTTTTCCGTGTTATCGTCATCAAAGGGAGGAATTCCGGCATTCTTTGCCGCCTCCTGGATTGCCTTGATAGCGGCTTTGATTTTATCGGCCATATTAGTTACCTGAGTGATGGCCATTGGTGCCTTCGCTAATTTTTCCAAAGTTTTTTCTGAGGATTTGCCCAGATCTTCAAGAAATTTAACAACGGTCTTACCGCTATCCTGCGTGTTTTTCTTAGTATTTTCTAATTGCTTATTTAAATTTGCGACCGTTTCTCCGACATTCAAAAATGCTTCAGTCATCTGATCAGCAGGAGCATTTTCAAGGGCCTTTTCAAAGGTAAGCCCCAGATCCGACATCTGTTTATCAAACCACTCTATTAATTTGGTGACACTATTGATAATTGTTAGAGAAAACTCAGCAAAGGCAATCTTCAGGCCCTGCCAGATCATTTTAAGACCTCTGAACGAATCAATCAACAATGCCACACCATAGGCACCTTTTTCCGCAATTTCTCCAACAGCAGTTAAGAATGTCTTTGCATAACTTTGAATATCCTTTTTATTATATTTAATATATTTTATAACTCTCTTTCCTGCCTCTGCGCCAACATCGGCCCACTCATTGAATATAGGAATCAATTCTTTTCCTATCTGCGTCTTGATGCCGGTAAATACCCGCTGTAATCTGAGCATATTGTCTTTGAATTCCGCTGCCTGGTCCGCACCTGCCTTATCAAAGGTAATACCCAGGGCTTTAGCTTCCTCGGTCATTTTACGCAGCCCCTCGGCCCCTTGCTTGAATAAAGGCAAAAGTGCCGTGCCTGACCGTCCAAATAATTCTTGGGCCAGGGCAACGCGCTTGGTATTATCCTCCATGCCGGCCAGGCCCTGGGCCGCCTCTGCCATCATGGTATCGAGGTCTTTCAGGCTCCCGTCGGCATTTTTAATCTGAATCCCTAAAGCAGTAAATGAACGCTCGGCCTCGGTAAGCCCTTCGTCGGCATCGCTCATTCGTTTCGCAAGGGTTCTCACACCTTTCTCAAGGCTCTCCATGCTCGAGCCGGAAAGCTCGACAGCATGCTTCATGCCTGAGAGCATATCGGTTGAAAGCCCTAACCGGAGGCTCATCTTCTGAAATTCATCGCCCGCCTTTGCCGTGCTATTGGCTATTGCAAAGAGGCCTGTGCCTAATCCCGCAACTGCTGCACCCGCGCCCAGGGCAAGCGTCTTGACACTGGGCAGCATGCCTCTCAAAGACTTCATGGTGCGGGAGAATTGATCCTTCGCCTGTATGATTATTTCAACTTTTTCTGACATGGTTTATCCCCTAACTGTTTCGGACCTCCCTACTAAATCCTTAATAAGGAGGTCCAACCTAAACTATTTTTTCCAAGGAGTACGGATTTACTCATTAACATACCCTTTGGCGTAAAGCTCTGCCAGCTCGACATCCGCCTTCAACACTCTGTGAGCGGCTTCGGAATAATCCACCTTTGAATACAACATAACATTCCTAGCCCTCCGCTCGATTTCTACCGAGGCGCGACTCATGACTGATTGGCGGCGGTCCGCTTCCGATGAAGGGCCGGATTGAAGTTGAGCCGAGTATCTCTTTAATTCTTCAGTCTTAAGTTTATCCTGATCATTTTCAGGAGCTGCACCATAAAATTTTTTTTCCATTAAAATCACCTCCCTTATAAGCTTGACACGCGATATCGTGGATTCGTAAAATCGAACAGCCCACGCCCGATTGAGCCTGATGTCACGGCATCAAGGCATCTACCACAATCGTAATATCCACTATCACCAGTCAAAAAATACCCACTTGTTGTAATCCTAAGACGTACGCCTGCTGAAATCCCGGCACCTGCTCTAAACTTCATGTCGCCAAAGTACCCGCACGTCACAAAGTGATCGTCTTTGGGCTTGTTGAGAATAATCCCGGTCGCTTCTTTAGAATCATTCCCGATTTTCCCATCATCAAAAGCGATAGCGTGATATTGATGAGAATTTAAATCTTCCTTAGCCTCCATCGTAAATGTAAATCTTTGTCCTTGTACTGCCATTAAAATTCACCTCCTAAGCAAATGCTTTATTCTGCTTCAAAAAAGTTAAAAGAGAAATCTCATCCGTTCCAGGAAGGACGGAATGATCCGCTATCTCCTTCATCGTAATTTCCCCGGTGAATGCATGTCGCTCTTTAACCTTTTTCATCGGCAGAAAATTTTCCGCCATTTTTAATAAATGCGAGCCGTCCAATTGATTAAAGTCGTCAGGTTTGAGACTATTTGGATCTCGCTCGCTCAATTCTTTTAATCGATCATAATCCGGTCGTAACATAATATTCACCCCCTAAAAAAATAAAAGGTTAACCTCCCGCATTGAGGGCAGCGTTTAAGCAAAATCTTCTTGGACCCTTTTGGATTTAGCCCAAAATTTTGGATGGTATTCAAACCGATCCTATCAGAGCTATCTGCCAAAAGAATTTCATCAACCTTGCAATTAGGGCATTGCGTTTTATCGTTTTCCATATTATCTCCTTTTAAAAGCCAGATCCATCCGGCCCCCGCCATTGGTAACAGAAGACCGCACGAGGTTAGAAATTAACGAGGCAAGCTCACTATACGCCCCGGCCAGTGCCTCGCGAAGGATGGATCTGGCTGCCCTATCTTATATTTAAGCCCTGGCAAGATTCAGGGAGGGGACTATCCTCCTTTAGGAGCCTCCTGCCAGAGCAGCCTTAGTTTAGTAAATGGTGATCTGCAAACGAATAATATCCATCATCGCTTATTATGATATGATCGAACATGTCCAAGGTTAAAATTTTTGAACCATCTCTTATTTTATATGTTAGATTCATATCGTGTTTAGAAGGATCACAGCCCCCACCTGGATGGTTGTGAACAACAACAAAGCTGGAAGCCCCGACTGTTATAAGTCTTTTAAATAGAATTACAGGGTCTACCACACATTGATCGACACCCCCGATAAATAAGCATTCACTATAAATTTCCCTATTGCGGCGATTAAACCCTATTACCCAAAAGCTCTCCTGATCTGCCTTTACAAGATCTTTCATTCGTTGATACACATCCTGGGCAGAGAATATTGTCTTTTTAGACATTTGGGCTTCTTTCACATAAAATATAAAAGTTTTGGGTTTCATTTTTCTCCTTTCGTTTTTTGAATTTTGGGTTATAATACTCGTGGTCCCGGACTCCGGTGTGTCAGCATCGGAGAGGCATCTCTTGCCTGAAACCGGGGCCATTTTTTTTGGCAAAGTATTCACCTCCTCTCTTGTTTAGCTTTATGGTTACTGTTAAATAATGGTTTCTCTAGAGGGGCGGTTGCAGGATCTATCAATCGATAGAGTGCGTCTTTATAGCCCCAACCTGAAACATGTTTAATAAATCCCTCTTTCTTGAGAAAATTTAAATATCTCCTCACGTAACTATCTGAAGCCCCTGATAATTTGACGATATCTCTACGAGTGAAATATTCCTTAATTTTTATTGCTCGCCATATCTTTGCCTGTTGTGAGAGAGGTTGATTCTTCTCTTGATAGCGGTAATGACCCGTCCTGATTGAGATAATTTCGCCTTGTTTTTTTAATACACTAAGTACTCGAGTAATTTTGTGTTTGTCCTTGTACGTGTAAACAGGTATTTTATGAGCAAGATCATTAACAGTGAACTCGCCTAACTCAATGGCGGATTGCCGTAATCTTTGTGTGAAACCCTCTCGCATTTTTATCCAATGGCTGCCACGTTTTCGTCAGTGACAGGATCTCTGTGTTCAATGCTTCTTCTGTCCTCATCGGAGCCTGGCAAAGCACTCGATGACTCTTTTGCTATTGATAATGTAATCTCCTCGAGCTTATTGAGATTGCAGAGATTTTCCGCTCTTGTGAGTAACGCATTGGTCAGGCGAAAATCGCCGAGAGTAATAGTCTTGATAAACGATGCAACTTTGAGATCACATTTCAGGCTGCATAGCTCCTCCGCGATCCGCTGGATATCTTGTGCTGATAATTCCTTAAATTCAGCGATTTCGGTTATTCTGGAAAATACCTGTCCGAGGTCCCGCCGCTGTAAGAGATTGATAATATTTTCCTGTCCAACAAGGATGATAGGTATCTTCGCAAGATCGTGAACATCTCTTATTGTTTCGATCAGGAGCGATTTGCGCACTACACGGTCAGCCTCATCAATAAAGAGAGGCAATCTCTGTTTTTTTGCAGCCCGAATGAGCTCGCGAATATCCTGTTTAAATCTTCCACGGCCCTCAACTCTGTAAGCTCTCAAAATATCTTCGATCATCATGGTCACAGATCGACTCCACGCGGCCATCGCCCGCACATAGAAACAGGAGTTATTCGTATAATACCACTCTATCGTTGTCGTCTTACCCAAGCCCCATTTGCCGTATGCAAGGCCCATCCGATCAAGCCTTTCCGGTTTTGATTTAAGTGCTTCAACCAATGCCACAAAATCGAGCATGTTATCTGTGGTAATGATTTTATCCTTCATTGGCTGCCTCCTTTTTTAATTGATCTTCCAGGACTGTCCCGATCATTCGGTATTCATTGGAAATTAAAAATTCTCCTAAAAAAGCCAAATCAGCATCGTCCAATTTTCCGCCCGCCCGCTCCCTTCTTCGCACTTCCAAATATTTCTCGCGTTTGTTTCTGATTAGCGGCTGCTCGTGCTCTGATTTATTCTCTGATCCCTTTGAATTTTGCTCCTCGGTTTCAGGTCTTGTGTATTCGATGTTTGCTAATTCCGGGAAATCTATGACATCGGCCTTTTTCGGTAATTCAAGGGGCTTTAACTTCTCATGGTGCTCAATGAGGGTAAGGATACTCGCATCCCTAGGTTTATGCTTATCGATAAGGGCTTCATTTGCCTTGATCCGCGTTCGCAACTCCCGGTTTCGTTCTTTTTTAGCGTCCAAGATCTCTTTGGGAGTTTTCCCTTTTCTAGTGAGATCCTCCGCTTTACAAAGGAATTTTCGATCAATAAAAACGAGTATTTCGGACGCATCAAAATCATTGATTTTTATTCTGACTTTCTGGCCCTCGGGAAGACGTGGATGATAGTATTTACCGCCTTGATACGTGATATGGCCCTGGTGGATTTTTCTTTCGCATTCCTCCATTAAAAGAATATCAAGCTCTCTTTCATCTATGGTTTTCGGAACAAAACCAGATGGACGCATTCGCTCTCTCGGCCGCTGCCCGGTTGATCGGTGGACCGTTTCGGCATATACATTGTCGAAATATCGATCAATGATTTCTTGCGCTTTCTCCTGGGTGTATTTGATCTTAATTTCACTCGGTCTTGTTTTAAGAAGTAAATTGCCGGAATACCCTATGAGCCTTCGCAGTAGCTTTTCTGAGACTGTGCGAAAGACTCTTTCGATAAAGGGCTTTTGTTCGGGATGCCCAGGGATACAAATTTCACAATTCACATTTGCGCTTTTGAGGAAATTAAGTACCCGACTATTTCTATATGGGCCGCCGTTATCGATCACAACGAGGTCCGGCAGGCCCCAAACCAAAAACCGATCTCGTAATACTTGGCTCACGATCAAACCTGTTTCTTTATCTACCAAATAAAATTTAGGCATGCGTGGATAGACATCTATTACTCCAATAATTTTACATCGTTTTCCGTCTGAAGTTATGAGCACTACGTCGGCAACTTCCCGATGGGTAAAGAGATCAGCTATTGTTGTATCTATCTCCCACCTTTGATTTGGCCTGGTTAAATTTGCGTCTTTCCGGCCTACCGCAATCGCCATACCCCTATCACGCAAACCTTTAGGACCCTCATGCTTCAGGACCAATGCAGCCCAGTTTTCTGCTTTATATTTTTTAACATACCTCCGTATAGTAGAATAGTGTGGAATGTCGACTTTATTGAATAGCACCTGAAGATCCTCATAGACGTCCTGATAGCGGCAAAGATGATTCTCCCACACATCGCGATCTATAGCCTCCATCACCTTAGAAGGGATCTTACATCCTCCATTGCTATACTGGGGAAGAAGCCCTGATAAACCCTTACTTTTAAAACGTCGGCGCCAGTAATAGAAGGTTCTTTTTTTCACACTCTTTAGGTGCAATCGCTGCCGGATCTCCTCACCAATCCGACCATTGTTAAACAATTTTAAAAATCTATAAATCGCTCTGGTCCGGCCGATTTCAGGCTGCCAGGTTGCGATATATTCATTAAGCAAATTGAGAAAATCGGCCCTTGCGAGAGCGAGATCCTGGGCTGGCTTCGAAGCTTCTGTGAATGATATGAAAGATTTAGCCATTCTTTCTCTTTCCCTCACCGACTATCAAACGACACGTACTACCACACATACCAGTTAGCTCCGGTAGAACACATACAGGAAGCGAATATTTCTTCCTCACTTCGATCAGAACTCTATTACGATAATATCTGAATTTATTGAATCGGCTGATTGCAACTAATTCCTCGTCGGCTAGCATCTTCGCTGCAAACTTCGCCGCATCCGAAGCTGTATTTGGATCATACCCAAGGGGCCAGGGAGGTTGAGACGTCTTAGACGTCCACCTCTTAATCTCTCCTAGGATATCCATAACTTACCTCCTCTAAAGTCACATAAAAATCTAAACTACACATGTTTATGTTTTCAAAGCCAAAAAAATTATTTGATTGATACCTTTTCATCTAATTTTATCTTGATAAAATTAAGGTTCACAAAAATTCCACGATTTTTGGTTATCCGATCAAAAAGATAATGTAGAGCATGCCCCAGTTTTGCCCCTTTATCATTTTTAAAACGAAAATACGGGCTAGGTAGAATTAACGGTAGATCTCTATCCTGACCGTAATCTATTAAGAAAAGGGTAGATTGATACTCTTTCTCTTTATAGTAACAATATTCACAGAACTCCAAAATCGCTTGGTCAAGTTTTTGTACAAAATCTTTTTGATCATCACGGAAGAAATTAAAATAAGCTCCTTTACCCACTTCTTCTTGAAAAAACTTAGTTTCGTCATTGAGCCAGTCTTTAATGAGATTTCGAGTATTTAATTCCTCCACGATCGTTTTTATTCTGCTAATAATAAGGCCCATCTGGTAAAATTCTGAGATAAGCCTCAGCTCAAATAGGTTTCTGTAACTATATTCATGTCGGCTTCCCTGTTGCAATCCGATTTTTTCGGGGTATACTAGACCTCTATCGGTCCAATGTTTCACCAACCTGGGGCTAACTTCCGTATGCTCGCTCGCTTTTTTATTTGAGAATAACAACATGGCTTTTTTGGAAAATCAAAGTAGTAGTCACATTTATGACTACTAGACTATTTTCATATTATTGTCAAGCTTTTTTTAATAAAAATAATTTTTTTTAAATCCCAGGAATGATATGCTATCTAAATCCCTTATTTACCCTGGCCCCTGAAGTCTTTTATGGCTGGTTTGAGGCACTTTTTAGGCTTCATGATCGAGGATTATGCCGTATAGTCTTAAAAATAAGAGATATTTAAAGGAAAATTGAATTTGAGATGTGGTGGCGGCTTTTTTTAATGAATTGTTATAAAGATAGTAATGTGCATGAGGTTTTGCATAAAAGTAGGAAAATAGTATCTATTTGGCCTAAAAATGGTCTATTTTATGTGCATGAGGTTTTGCACAAAATTTTTTCAAAAATCTTATTTTATTAGGAATATTAATATGTTATAAAATTTTAATCGCGAAGTATACTTTTGCAATACCTTATGCCCCCCTACATGTGGGGTTCAATTATCGGAATGCTATTTGGGTTTTTTATCTTCCCGCCCTGGGGAATGGTCATCGGTGCAATTATAGGAGCGCTGGCTGGAGAACTGGCAGGTGGGAAAAAGGGAAAAAAGGCCTTGCGAGCAGGGTTGGGTGTGTTTGTTGGAAACATCATGGGCATTGGACTAAAACTGGCTTTCTCCGGAGCCATACTTTTCTTCTACATTAAAGAGATGCTTTAGAAAAAATAAAGGGATTGATAAAAATATTCACAATTGTGCCAGAGAGCCTGGTTAGGCAACCTCACAGTATATAGTTAAACTAAAGGTAACCTGAGATTTATGAATAAAATTCTCTTAATAAAAACTGGAAGAACATTTCCATTCCTCGTTTCAAAGAGAGGGGATTTTGAGCATTGGATTTTATCTGGAATGCAGATTGCACCTGAGAGCGCTCTCATAGTTGATGTCTCTAATGGCTACCCACTTCCTAAGTTTGATAGAATATCTGGCGTTGTTATTTCTGGCTCCCATGCAATGGTTACCGAGCACCCAGATTGGAGTGAACGAACTGTAGAATGGTTGGTAGAGGCTGTTGAAAGACAGATTCCGATTCTTGGTATTTGCTACGGACACCAATTGCTTGCGTACGCCTTAGGGGGAGAGGTGGGAGATAATCCGAATGGCTGTGAATTTGGAACTGTTGAGGTCAACCTGAATGAGAATGCGCGAGGAGATAAACTTTTTGGAGGTTTTTCCAGCCCTATACTAGCTCATGTGAGCCATACTCAGTCTGTGCTGAGGCTTCCAGACAATGCAACATTGCTCGCGTCCAGCGATGTGGATAAAAATCAGGCATTTGTTGTTGGAAATTCTGCATGGGGCGTTCAATTTCATCCTGAGTTTGATGCAGAGATTGTTATTGAGTATATTAATCAGCACAGGGAAGTATTACTTCGGGAAAATAAGAACCCTGATCGTATTATTGAAAGATCTGTCAATACTCATCATGGCTCTGAAATGTTGAAGAGATTTGTCGAGATATTACACGGAAAGATCTCACGATAACCTGAAAGGACCATCTGAGGCTGATGTCGTTGAGCTAACCCACATCATACGTTTCGAGCATTTGTTTTTAGGCACAACTCCTTGACACCAATACCAGCATCATAGGCAAATTCCAGGGTGGCTGCAAAAGAATAATGCACTTTATCGGCTAAAATATTGTTTCTGTGAGATTCAAGAAAAACCTATTTTTCATCACCGAGATAATCACCAAGCAGTCCCCTGCTGTGCTCATCTTCATGGCAGTAAACACACAGATTTTCCCAGTTAGAACCATCAGAGGGATTATTCCTGTGATTGCCATCTTTATGGTGTACAGTGAGCAGATGCCTATTTTTGTAAGTAAATTCCCTTCCGCATTTAGCACAGATAAGTCCGTGAATTTTAAGTGAGCGTTCTCTGTAACTGTTGGCTGAGGAATCTTTTTTTCTTGTCTCCCTGAGTAAATCCTGAAAAGATTTATTATCATCTATCTTTCCTGACCCTGGTCTTTTGTGCACATTGTAATGTCTGTCTCTCATTTTTCCTCCTGGGCACATGAAGATTCAAATGCCGAGCTCCTTCTTGCAGGAGTACGGGCAACAAATCCCTGAAACGCTTTCAGGATTGAAGGCTACGAGCATGTTACTGCCCTGTTTCGAGCTGCGGCATAATAAGTACATCGATCCGCCGGTTGATAGCGCGACCTTCTGTTGTCTTGTTGGATGCCAACGGTTGCTGAGATCCGTAGCCGATGGCAGAAATCCTCTCATATGTAATGGTACCATTTGCCACAAGATATTCGCGAACAGCTTCCGCTCGCCTCTGAGATAAGCTCTCGTTTAGTTCGTCTGATCCTGTGCTGTCCGTATGTCCTTCAATGACAACATTCGGCTGACCAAAGGTACGGATAGCTCGCTGAATTTTGCTGAGCAGAGCGTAATTGCTTGGCACGATAACTTCCT
Organism: uncultured Desulfobacteraceae bacterium; assembly: GCA_964611035.1. Lineage (GTDB taxonomy): Bacteria > Desulfobacterota > DSM-4660 > Desulfatiglandales > B25-G16 > B33-G16. Next base: position 37,660 of record CAZSWT010000018.1, on the reverse strand, counting down.
TGCCAACGGGAAATTGCATGGCCCTTAAACGAATTACCAGTTGATTGCCCTGTTTATAAACTTCCGCTTCAGTAGGCTTAAAGTAGCTTCGCACATTACTGTAAAATTCATTAAACCGCCTTTCCGCTGCCAGGCTGTTTGTGGAAGCCTGTTCCTTCCTGATTGTTCTTTCCAGGGAGGAAATTCGTTGCTCCATGTCCTGTATTTCTGCCTGGAGGACCTTTTCTTTACTGACCATGAATTGATAGTCTTCCTGCAGCGTGGTAACCGAGTCAAGAATATTTTTTACCTGTGTCTCGAAATTTTCGTCACGGATATCTGTAGCGGAAAGTTTTTTTGTCATCTTATGCAGCATTGCTTCTAACCAAAGCGTTATATCCTCGGGTTCCATTGTTTTGATCTTCTCACTCTGTCGCATTACTTGCAGAAGGCGACGAGCCTGAAAGAGCGCCTCACTCGCGTGTTCGTCAATCTTTTCCTTTTCATAACGGTGTTCGGAGATAAATTCATCAACATCACTCAACTTATCTTGCGCAACTTTGAGCATCTTTGGCGCGATTTTTTTTGCACCCCTCTTTTTTGCTTCATTGATCAGCTTGCTAACCTCCACAAGGATGCCTTTAATTGCTCGCAACTCAAGCCTGTCAAAAGCTCTGATGACTTTTCCCCTATTCTTCAGGGCCCAAGGCAGATTGTTTTTCTCAATCGCTTTTGTAAGTTCGAGGAATTGTTCATCCGCTTCAGCATAATCCTCTTTAAAGTTGCTGGCACCCGCATCCTGAGCACGCTCACGAGCTTTGATGACATCGGGCAGTGCAGCTCTTACTCGTTTACCCGTATCTTCAGCACGCTGGAGTTGCGCCTGTCCATAGTTGACCTTCTGTAAAAATTCAGAAGGCCTATCCCCAGACTTCAGTCCTTTCTTGGCCTCAAAAAGGGATGCCTCGGCCTTACCAAACCACGATGGTGACAAGACATTCAGTTGATTCATTCTCGCATTGGCGATGTCTTGGTCCAAGCGGTTCACTTGCTCTATGGGATCTTCTGACATAGTAATTGGCGCTACCTGCAGCTTGCTTGCTGCGCAGGCACCCAGAAAACACACTGCGGCGGTAACCATTGCCATCATTCCAATTTTCTTAATAATAAACATCTTCTTCCTCCTTTTAAGTAACGTGAGTAATATGTCCATCTTTATCAAATTTAGAGATCAAGCGCCAGAAAAAACAGGGCATGTTATATACTGAAATTTCTGTAATCTTACTACGTATAGTAGTTGTAATCATCAAAAAAATCGGATAGAGTCTATTACACAAGTCTGGCAAGCCGAAAGTTGCTCATGTAGAGGCCGACCGTAAAGATAACAAATCATTCCAGCGAGCCCATAAACCTGCACCGCTAAGGGTTGATCATCATGCAGAGCAGTAAGGTTTTGCAACATCTTGAAGATCTTGCGTTTAAATTGGGTATTGAGATTGTCAATGAAAAATTGGGAGAGACAGATTTTTATGCTAAGGGAGGCCTCTGTAAAGTCAAGGGATCCTACAAGATTTTTATGGACTCTGCTGCGCCAATACAAGTCCAAATAGACATCTTAGCCCGGTCATTGTCTTCCTTCCGCACAGAGGAAGTCTATCTTCTCCCATTTATCAGAGAAATCCTGGAAAAGGCCCAAAAGTCCCACCAGTGAGCCTGCCTATTGCTATTTAAATTGTGGTGAACTCATAATAGATTCGAAAAAGCCCGACTATAAGGTTTTTCATAAATCTGAGTTCAACAAAATCAAGGATTTACAAAGCTAAGTGCTTCGATTCGCAAATAAGGTTACGTATTTTTATGAGCCAAACCTGTGCGATTATGAGTTGTTTTTTGAAAGTCTCAAGGCTAATCTGTAATGAATCTATGTGGATTGTGGATTTTAGGTGTGCCAGAAAAGATATATTTTTTGAACAAAGAGGCTAATCGCAATATAGTGGTCTTCCACTTTGAGATGCACTGAGCCAATATATCAGCCATGTATCTCGAATAAAACAATACGGAAGGTCAGATTTTTATTGACTTGGAGATCTTTTTGCTATTTTTATAGCTGAAGGCTTTTCCTTTAAGCAGTTAACGAGTCCTTGCCAAAACCTGACAATTTTTATCACCCTCGTTAAAAAATTTGTGTTATGTTAAGTCTTCTTAACACCTATCAAGAGAGGTTATCCACGGGAGAAGCCCTTAAAATTTGCCTCCTTATCTTCAAAAAAGGACTTTGGATTTGGTGCCTATATAAACACCTTTAAGCAGCCTGTCTTTTGGCCGATTCGAAGGTTTTTCATCATTATTATATTGCATTAGTGCCTGTAGTACAGGAAAATATATGGATATAAGATAATGGATTAATTTGTATACATTCCCATGCTGGTGGTATTGCTGAACCAGTTAATCCATAAACACATTAATTTGAATACGTTTGTCGCTTTCCAACGACGAATAAGGGAGAAACACAGCATGAAAATACTTCTCGTTTATCCAAAATATCTTAATACATTCTGGAGTTTTAAGGATGCCTTAAAATTTATCTCGAAAAAGGCAACTCACCCACCGTTGGGGTTATTGACCGTAGCAGCATTACTTCCAAAGGAGTGGGAGAAAAAACTTATAGATATGAATGTAAGCACACTAAGGGATAAAGATCTTGAATGGGCCGATTTCGTTTTTGTTAGCGCTATGTCTATCCAAAAGGAATCGGTAAAACAGGTCATTAGCAGATGTAAAAAAATGGGCATAAAGACTGTTGCCGGTGGCCCCCTCTTTACAGTAGGATACGAAGAATCCGAAGAATTCGAGGATGTGGATCATTTTGTCCTTAATGAGGCAGAAATAACACTTCCAGTCTTTTTAGCGGATTTGAAAAATGGATATGCTCACCATATATATACCTCTAAGGAATTCCCAGATATACAAAAAACACCTATTCCACTCTGGGAGATTATTAATATGAAGGCATATGCAACAATGAGTATCCAGTACTCCCGAGGCTGTCCTTTTAATTGTGAATTCTGCAATATCTCAGCGCTTTATGGACATAAGGTGCGCACAAAGAGCACAGCCCAAATCATAAGCGAATTAGAAAATATTTACTCCCAGGGCTGGAGAGGTGATGTATTTTTTGTTGATGATAATTTTATAGGAAAGAAGAGAAGGTTAAAAAAGGAAATTTTGCCTGCTATAATTGAATGGATGGAAAGAAAAAGATATCCCTTTCCTTTTAATACAGAGGCATCCATAGATCTTTCTGACGATGAGGAACTTATGCAGATGATGGTTAAGGCAGGGTTTAATTCCGTATTTGTCGGCATTGAGACAACAAACGAGGAAAGCCTTGCAGAATGTAATAAGGTCCAGAACGAGAATCGGGATTTGTTGTCCTCGGTAAAAAAGATCCAGCGGTTTGGTTTGCAGGTACAGGGAGGATTCATCGTAGGCTTTGATAATGATCCTCCTTCAATTTTTGAAAGGCTTAGTTCATTTATCCAGGAAAGTGGGATTGTCACTGCCATGGTGGGATTGTTAAATGCTCCTCGCAGCACCAAACTTTACCAGCGACTTGTAAAAGAGGGCAGGCTATTGAAGGATGTGTCAGGTGACAATACAGACTTTTCGATCAATTTTATCCCTAAAATGGATTACGAAACACTCATTAATGGTTATAAAAATATCCTTAACAGGATCTATTCCCCTGAGCCTTACTATAAACGGGTGAAGGAATTTTTACGATACTATAAGCCATTGGGAAAAAGGACATTTCACTTTCATTTCAACTACATTGGGGCATTCTTAAAATCCATATTGTTCATAGGTATAATAGAGCGAGAAAGGGTTTATTACTGGAAGCTTTTTTTCTGGTCTTTATTCAGGCGTCCAAAACTTTTCCAGTTGTCAATAACTTTTGCAATTTACGGATTCCATTTTCGAAAGATTTTCGGAAATTGTTTGTAAAATATTCACAAAGAGGCACTTTCCTACCAAAGCATAAGAGGTCTCTCCGCAGGCAGATTCACTCACATTCTTGTTTTGCAAAAAACTTTTTTCTGCTGGGATAGATAGTCAAAATTGCGGTATAACTTTTCACGATAAAAAAAGGAGGGTACAATGAATATTTATGTAGGAAGTTTATCGTACAAGGCCACCGAAGAGGACCTTAGAAAGGAGTTTGAGGGCTTCGGTCAGGTTGAATCCGTCAATATTATTAAGGACAGGTACAGTGGAGAATCAAGAGGATTCGGATTTGTTGACATGCCCAATAAAGATGAAGCCCAATCTGCTATTGAAGGCCTGAATGGTAGGGAGTTGAAGGGGAGGAAGATTAGTGTGAATGAGGCTCGCCCTCGCTCTGAAGGTTACCGTGGTGGAGGAAGACGGGGTGGTGGTCGACGCTATTAGCCAGCGGCGCTATGAAAAATAGCGTAATAATAAAACTTTCCTTAAATTATTGAGCAGATACGATTAATAGCATAAAGAAGTCATGTAGGGTAACATTTATATGAAAGTGACTAATAAAGTGAGCTTAAGTGCCTAAAGTTAACTCCTTTAATACTAAACCACTCAACGAGTCTCATGCTTCGTTGTGGCCGTAAGACATGGAGGCTCCTGAGAGGTATCACTAACAAAAGATCGAACCAAAAATTTCGTCAAACACACCACGAGCTCTTTGATTTCTAATCATTTTTTTATGACGATACAAAAATATAATAAGCCTGTTATTGTCCTCGATGTGGGTAAAGTTCTTGTGGACTATGATCCCACGGTGGTTGTTGAGGAGCTTTCAAAGAGGTGCGGAAGAGAGGTCGGCCTTCCACAGGTGGATGATCTATACAGGCTTTTCTTTCCGGTATATGTAGGAACGCAGTCATGGGGGGATATACTCCAGGTCATCAATAGCGCTCTGGGTTTCTCACTTGGGTCTCAGGAGTGGCTCAATCTCTGGTGTGATATTTTTACCGGAGAGGTACAGGGGATGAGGGAAGCGCTCGCTGAACTCAAGAGCGAGTTCCGCCTTGTGGGGCTCAGCAATACAGAAGATGTACACTGGACATTCGTTGTTAAAAAATTCCCCATCTTTGAACTTCTTGACGGGTGGGTAGTTTCCTATTCAGAGGGTGTGGCAAAGCCGGATCCCGCTATCTACCGAGTGCTCATGAATCGTTACTGCGATGGCCAGTTGCCCGTTTTCTACACCGACGATAATCCGCGATACGTTGAAGCAGCTCAGCATCTGGGCTGGGAGGCTGAGGTGTTTACTGATGCAGCACATTTTAAAGAGCAAATTAGAAAGCCTCGTACGGATCCCCTAAAGAGCCTGTCATGATTTCTTATGGTTTTTTCTCAAGAATACATCCGTATCCTCCATAATTCCCACTATTTCTCCATTGCTCTGGCAGACATTTGTCATTATTGCAGCTAAGTTTCGCTTCCATATACCATCTGGCACAATACTCTAAATTGGTAGACTAAAAGAAGGTTAATTTAAGAGTGAAGATTTCTGTATCAAACCTTTGATTTCTCGCATGTTTCATTCTGGAATTTTCAAAAATCAAATAAAATATCGATCGGTTATCTTTGCCCGGCACCTTAGTCCCTCGATTCATAAATTCGATAACGTATTTGTTTACTCGGGACTAAGTGCTGCCCGCGACGAGCTAGGCCGAGCCGAGTGAGCAATCGCAAAGATTATACTCATTAGAATACGTTATAGTATTTGCGAATCGAAGCACTTAGTTCTACACGGTACCAGAACGGGGATTAAGAGATGATTATCAAGCAGGAAAATCTAAACCGATAGCGATGGCCAGTGCTCGATTAAGATCCTCGATTTTACCAAGGCGAAGGGTACCAATAAAATGAGTCAGAGAAGACTTGGGTATGCTTACAAGTTCATCGCAATGTATGCTGCTATCGTGTTTCAATCCATCATCGATTCCTAAAGGAACTTGAGTAGAAAGACCATCAAAGGAGGAGTAAATCGGGGCACAAATCGCTGTGGATAAGCGGGAATCCAAAAGGATTTGACGACTCACTACCACGAAGACTCTATATTTCTTCGGGTCTTGTGATAAACCTTTATGGACGCGGTAGAGTTCTCCCCGCCTCATGCAGCTACCTGATAGGAAAGGACATCTTTTGCTTCTTTATTCAGAGCATCTGAGCGTCGATTGAGAATTTCAATATCTTGAAAATCCCGTCTGCGCTTCGCTTCAGTGGCCAGGAAATCACGTACTGCTTTTTCTATAAGAGCCGATCGATTGCCATATTGGCTGGATAGTTCATCTATTTCCCTAACAATTTCTTCTGAAAGAGTGATGGATGTTTTTATTTTCATTTTGGCCTTTGCTCCTTTACCGGATAAAAAGTCAGTACCCTGCAGAACATAGAATACATTGATATTGAAAATAGTATTACTATAGTAGTATGCTCTTTGAGTTTTGTCAATGGATATTATGCTTATGGGTTTACTTTTTTAGTGGATATGCCGATAAGTGAGGTATCTATTAAATGGTAGGTCAAGAAAAATTAGCTATGTCAGGGTTTCAGGGAATTGATAATTGAATGAGATAAAAAAAGTCCCACCACCAAAAATGGCAAAGCCAGCCAGACCAAAAAGGATATTTTTATGTTTTATTCTGAAATTTTCAAAAATCAAACACGGTCATGATAAGATCTATGCCATCCTCATAAGAACTCTTTTCCTACAGTTCCAAATCCCTATATGTATTCCCTCCTGCTTTTTAGAAAGAAAACCTTGACAATTTCCTTTCCTCTATGGGAAGTAACTGTGGGTTATTTTTTTAATGATTTTGAGCATACTTCCTTATCTCTGGTATCTTTAATTTAAGAAAAGGATATAGGCTTACTATCAGAATTACGCCCTCATCAGGATCAATAAGTTAGTCCTGGAGAGAGTTTATGCGTTGTGAATAATCGGAGATTTTCTATGGCTGAGAAACCACCCTGCGAAGCATTGGAAAAAAAGATTAATGAGTTAGAAAAGGGAGCCGCCGAGTTCAAGCAAACAGAGGAGGCATTACAGGAGAGCGAGCAGAAATACCGACACCTCACTGAATCACTCCTTGATACAGTCTACGAGTTTGACCGAGAAGGGAGATTTACCTATGTGAATGAAGCAGGTACCCACATGTTTGGCTACTCAAAGGAGGAGATTTTGAATGGCCTTCGAGTACAAGATACCATAGTTGAAGAGGTGAGAGACCTCTCTCAGAGGGTCATTAGTGAGATCTTTAAAGGGAACACCACCGTAGGAGAGAGGACCTTTCTCCGCAAGGATGGGACACAATTTATCGGACAAATCCACTCAGGCCCCATCTACAAGGGAGAGGAGGTGGTTGGCGTGAGAGGTGTGCTTCGAGACATCACCGAGCAAAAGCAGGCAGAGGTGGCTTTGAGGGAGAGCGAACTTAAATTCCGGGGCCTGTTTGATTTGTGTCCCCAGGCTATTGCCGTCACCGAGGTGGAGACGGGCAGATTGATTGATGTCAATAATACGTTTTGTAAGATTACAAAGTACAACAAAGAAGAAGTTCTTGGGAGGACTACAACAGAATTGGAATTTTATTCAAAGGAGGACAGGAGTAAGTTCATAGGTAAATTGCAGCCAACAGGCGAGATCCATGGATTGGAAATGGATTTCAAGGCCAAGGATGGCTCCATCATTAACTCAATGATGTTTGCAAGATACATCCAGCTTAAAGGCAAAACATTTATAATTACAGCATTTCTTGATATGACTGAACGGAAACGGCTCGAATCCCAACTCCAACAGGCCCATAAGATGGAAGCCATTGGTACTTTAGCAGGAGGCATTGCCCACGACTTTAACAACCTCCTTATGGGTATACTGGGATCAACCTCTTTAATGCTCTTTAATATTAAGTCTAACCATCCGCATTACGAAAGCCTGAAGAATGTCGAACAGCACGTTCAAAGCGGGGCAAAGCTCACAAAACAGCTTTTAGGTATTGCCAGGGGAGGAAAGTATGAGGTAAAGCCGACCGATCTGAACAGACTCTTAGAGAAGACCTCGGAGATGTTTAGTCGTACTACTAAAGATATTATGGTTTACACAAAATATCAGACAGATATCTGGCCAGTAGAGGTAGACCAAAGCCAGATTGAGCAGGTACTCCTAAACCTCTATGTCAATGCCTGGCAGGCTATGCCTAATGGCGGGGATCTTTATCTTCAGAGTGAAAATGTTTTCCTTGATGAAGAACATCTCAGATTATTAAGCCTTAAGCCTGGAAGATGCGTAAGACTAACCATCACCGATACTGGAGTGGGTATGGACGAGGCAACTGTTCAGAGGATATTCGATCCGTTTTTTACTACCAAAGAGATGGGGCGAGGAACAGGATTGGGGTTGGCCTCTGTGTATGGTATCATTAAAAATCATGATGGAATCATAGACGTTTTCAGTAAAAAGGGCGAAGGAGCTACTTTCACCATTTACCTACCAGCTTCGGATAAGCAGATAATAGAGGAAAAGGAAACGCCCAGAGAAGTCTTAAAGGGCGTAGAAATGGTTCTCCTGGTGGATGATGAGGACAGTATTGTTGATGTTGGAGAAGAGATACTACACATGATGGGGTACCAGGTTTTATCAGCGAGGAGCGGGAAAGAGGCTGTAGAACTTTATCAAAAGAGCCAAGCCACAATTGACATAGTGGTTTTGGATTTGATTATGCCTGAAATGGGCGGTGAAGAGACCTATGATAAATTAAAAGAGATCAATCCAAAGGTAAAGGCACTCCTTTCAAGTGGCTACAGCATGGATGGCAAGGCAAAGGAGATATTAGAGAAAGGCTGTGATGGGTTTATCCAGAAACCGTTTACTGTGGAGGAGTTATCACAGAAGATACGAGAGATATTAGATAAAAAATAGCCCTGAGCTGTCTTTTTCAATCAAGGAGGCATGTCTATATATTGCAGTAAGTATACTATGCTAAGATAACGGAAAGCATTTAATAGTTTGCAAAACAAGCTCCGGATAAGTCTCATGAGGTCTTTTCTTCTGTTCCAAGCCTTCCGGCCTGGTCTTTTCTACGGCTTATCTGCGGGGGAGTTTTGCCCCCTCCGCATTCCCCAGACAAGTCAAGGGCTGCGGTTTCCCCCGCTGATAAGTCGTGAAAAGGACGGCGGCCTCCCGCCAGTCACATCAGAAAAGTCCTCATGAGCCTTGTGCATCCTTCTTTGTTATGTTCAATGCAAACAATTATGTGCTCTCCGTAGTATGTATTCTTCAATACACTTATTCTGCGTAGTATCTACCTGAAAATTTCATAAGACAATCACAAATCTATACTTTTTTTGATCCAGAAAATAGTATAAAGCCGAATGAAATCATTTCATATATTCGCCACTCTCATTTTCTTGGACTTATAGAGATTTAACCACCACCTGTGTGATCATTATTGACACACAAGGCCATTTCTTATTATACTTTGCAACAAGCGAGTTTTTATCGCCGTTAACTCACATTAACAGAATTGCAGCAACCTCAGGCAACTGTTTGCGTGAAAGTAAGAAAATGATTACACAAAATCAGCAGGAGGAAATATGCACGAGGATTGTGTAGCGGTCGGAAGAAAGTATGGCATGACACGCCGTGATTTCTTGTGGATCACATCCATGTCAGCTGCAGGTTTTGTGACCGGGTGTGCTACGAGTGCGGTCACCGGTAGACCGCAATTGATGCTTGTGTCGGAAGATCAGGAAATTCAGATTGATAAGCAAAATTCGCCGCATCAGTTTTCCGCTGATTATGGCATGGTACAGGATAAGGCGCTGAATGACTATGTCAACCAAACCGGAAAAAAGATAGCTGCCCGGACCCATCGCACGCACATGACCTACTCCTTCCGTGTAGTGAATGCAAACTATGTCAATGCATATGCGTTTCCAGGAGGGAGCATTGCCTGTACGAGGGGTATTCTGCTCTCCCTTGAAAATGAAGCAGAGCTAGCCGCCTTGCTAGGGCATGAGCTGGGCCATGTGAATGCACGTCATACTGCCCAACAGATGTCGAAGGGGGTATTGATCCAGGCAGTTGTTGGCGGGCTTTCTGCCTTGGCAGGAACACGGGGTGCCGCATACGGCCAGTTAGCTTCCGAGCTGGGCATGATTAGTGTCGGAGCGTTGCTGGCCTCTTACAGCAGGGACAACGAACGGGAGGCAGATGCGCTTGGCATGGAGTATATGTTTCGAGCAAGATATAGTCCCAAGGGAATGATTGGATTGATGGATATGCTCAAAGGCTTATCCAGGCGTAAGCCGAGTATCATCGAGTTGATGTTTGCCACCCACCCAATGAGTGACGAACGCTATCAGACTGCAGTGGAAACCTCACGGTCAAAATATAAATCAGCCGAAATTCTGCCTTTGTACCGGGAACGCTATATGGACCATACAGCAAAAGTGCGTGCCTTAAAGCCCGCCATCGAAGAGATGCAAAGAGGCGAAAAGGAAATGATGCAGAAGAAATTTAACAACGCCGAGGTCTATTTTAAGAAAGCCTTGAAATTGGCTCCCAATGATTACACTGGACTCGTCATGATGTCGACCTGTAAGCTGTTCCAGAAAAAATATAAGGAAGGGATCACCTACGCTGAAAAGGCCCAGCAAGTTTATCCGCAGCAAGCCCATGCTTACCACCTGAGCGGATTTTCCAAAATCCAAACCAAGAATTCCGAAGGGGCTTACCAAGAATTTAGTACCTATGAAAAACTGCTGCCCGGCAACCCGAACACGATTTTCTTCAAAGGATATGCTCAGGAAGGAATGCAACACATTGAAAAAGCAGCCAGTGAATACCACCGCTATTTGCAGTTCGTTCGGCAGGGGAAGAAGGCCAAATATGCCTATACACGCTTAAAAAAATGGGGGTACTACAAGTAGAGATTTTTCGGTATGACCATCATTTCTTTCATTTGCTTAATGTAGTTGTATTTACAACACGTTATGACTGAAATTCGGATTCACCAAAATATCTTCAATGAATATCCTACCTTTAGACGCGGGATTGTCGTCGCCAAAAAGATCCAAAATCATGGCCATTCACAGGAACTTGAGGCCAAACTGAACCAGGCAATCGTACAGTCTGCTACTCAGCCAATTGACATAAAAACTGATATTCGGATCATTGTTTGGAATCAAGCCCATCGGCAATTTGATTCTAATCCAAATAGGTTTCCGCCCGCTCACTGTGCCCTTTTAAAGCGGGTGCAGAAACCGGGAGCGCAAATTCCTTTCATCAATAAGGTCGTTGCTATTATGAACTACAATTCAATCACCGATGTAATGCCAGTGGGCGGGGACGACGTGATACAGACGGGAGGAAGCTTGGAGCTCTGCTATGCTAATGGCGACGAAACTTTCAGACCCCTGGGTAACCCAGAAAATGTAGAGCACCCTGATCCTCGTGAAATTATTTATGTGGTTTCAGAGTCAGGCGAGGTAATGTGCCGTCGCTGGAACTGGCGCAATGGACATAAAACTCGCATTACAGAAGACACTCATACCATTGTTATGAACATTGATGGGCTTGGGGAGGATAGCGAAGCAAGAACGATTGTTACCCGTGACAGGGTAGCCGGGATGCTGGAGGAGTTCTGCCACGCTTACACAATCACAACAATGCTTTCCCCTTTTCAGCCAGTCTACCAATTTGATATATGATAATTGGCTTTCAATGAGGGACTCACTATTACAATATAAGCCTTCAATACATCTAAACTGACAGCGATTGTTGACTTTGACACGGATAGTGAAATATCGAGATGTGCTAAGCACAATATATTGTGAATTGTTTCTCTCCTTCCTTGAATTTTTTGTTGTCAATTTTGATTGACCCTATTGAGATTTTCAATTATAATTTTGCAACGTTAAATCATTTTCCCTCAGTCATTTGAGCCCATGTAGGTTAACTCACATGCAGAAAACCTCAAATAGAACACCTCCAACTTCAGATAGAACTTGCTGCCACAATGCTTTTCCCATAAATAAGGAGAAATGTACGCGTATCTGCGGGTCTTAGAAAAAGGAGGAGAAGACATTGAAAGAAGAGGCGAAAAAATTAGTTGAGATGGTCAAGAAAGGTATACTTGATAAGGAAATAATGAAGGAGCTAGGTATTCAAACAGGAGCTTCTTTAAAGAGGGTGTATTATGATGCATTGGTCGAAGCTGGAAAGATTAAGGATATTTTAACAGAAAGGGATGTTGAGAAGAAAAAAACCTTGCGCATTACCAAGAAAGGAACGATTCTTCTCTGTAAAACACTGTTGTTAGAAAAATTTGGTTACAAGGAAGGAGATAGATTTACAGTGTCAAAAAGGAAAGAAAGCATTATCCTTAGAAAAGAGAAGGAAGAAGTTCCTTCCAAACCCTCCGAATAGCTTGTCTAAACAGCAATAGCTTATTTGGAGTCCTATGGGCTCTCAGTTTATCACTTGGTACTGGTTAACCATTCTAAGAGGGATTTAACCATCGTCTCCTGCTCCTGGTTAACCAACTTGAACACCACACCGATTCCCTGGGGGGTGACCCTGGCAACTTTGCCGATAATCTTGATATATTTTTGGTAGTTGGGCAGTGGAAAGGCCAGTGAAACCTCCTGTCCAGAAGTGAATGGCATATGGGTTTCGATAAACACCCCACCAGCACTTACGTTTTGAATGTAGTCCCTGTAGGCACGATCCTCAGTAGAGTAATCAGCAACCATGAAGAACGGTTCCCTTTCATGTTTCCTTTTGCCTATAGAGAGCCTCTCCCCCAACTCTTTCATGAGGGCCAGTTGCTCGTCTTCAGGCATCCTTTTTATCATTTCAAACAAACGTGCCGTGGTACTGGATTCGTTCATTATGATCTCCTCATCATTATCTGGGTTTCCTGTGGGAATTTTTCATTTCCCGTTATCTTTAAGATGGGGTTAATTGCTTCCTTATCCTCACCTGTGAGAAAACTGTAGCCTTCAGCATTCGCACTGAGGATGGCGGTGAGTATATATTTTACGCCCTCGGTGGTCATGGGATTATCCACTAAAAGAAGTTGGAGTTAGGTTGTTACATTCCTTATGTGTCGAAGAAAGTGACTGTCATTATGCTTAATTAATGGCTGACTATTGTCAAGTGAAATCTCATCTTCTGTGTTAGCTTAATAAAAATGTGCCCATTACGAAAAAGGACATTCTAACACTGGGTCAGAAGAGAGGCGGAGGAAAACAAGAAGCCAGATTTTATCGTCTGTATTATCGGGTATTACTTTTGGCTATACGGATTGCAGAAAGGGCGAGGATATTCAGGGAATCTAAAAAAGGGACTTCGATATCAGCTTGGTTTACGACCAAAGGCACCTCAGTACACCCTCCTATGATCCCCTGGGCGCCTCTTTTAATTAATGCCTCAGAGGCCATCAGTATTTTCTTCTTATTTTCCAAGGAAAGAAACCCTGCCTTGATCCCCGATTCCCCATAAATGGCGGACATGACTAGGTTCTCTTGATCATTGGGCGGGGGGACTAAAACTTCGACCCCTATTCCCTTTAATCGATTCTGAAAAAGACTAGCTATGATGGTCCCTGTCGTTGCGGTGAGGCCCACTCGTTTTACACCCGGAAGTTGCCTTTCAATTTCCCTCGCCACTTCATCGATGATAGACATAACCGGAATAGTAGTCCCTTCCCTTAATTGATTGATGAAATAGTGTGCTGAAACGCAAGGGATTATGATAAAATTGGCACCGGCTTTTTCCAGGTTTTTCGCAGTCTCAATCATTATTGGAACAGGATCTTCACCAGAATCCAAAATTGCAGGGGTTCGATCAGGTATCTTGGGGTTATTATCTATAAGCACTCTAAGGTGGTCCTGATCTCTTATCACTTCCGTATTCCTGATAATTTTTTGAAAAAGATCTGACGTGGCCTCAGGGCCCATCCCGCCTAATATACCGATAATTTTTTCTTTCATTGATACCTCTCTCTCTACTGCACTCTAAAAAAAATACATCAATGCAATGCTTATTTCAACCATATTTTTATCCCCCTTATTTAATGTTTCTTGGATCTATTACCAAATTCGAAGAAAAGAAATCAATGAGGATTTTAGATATGTTATTACCCTGATTCGGCTAGTAAATACAGTGCTAGTAAATACAGTTGACAATCGCATTCCCCTATTTTACAGTATATTTGAAGTTAAGCGAAAAGGGGGTGATAGCATTCACATAAAAATTGGGTTATGGTTACTAGCGTAAACCAATTAAAGGAGGTAGGCTTATGAAAAAATTTTTTATCTTTGCATTTTGTTTTATATTTAGCATGACACTCATTGGCAGCATAGCGCTGGCCGATGAGACCATGGACCGTATTGAGAAAAGCGGGAAGATCCGTGTGGGGCTGAGGGAGGGCTCAATACCCTTCGCCTTCATAGACCCTAAGGTCGGGAAACATGTTGGATTTTCCGTGGATATGACATACCTTCTCGTGGACAAGCTCTCTGAACACTTCGGCAAAAAAATAACAATCCAACCCTTTACCGTTACCCCTAAAACTCGTATCCCCATGGTGGCGAATGCAACGGTTGATGTGGAGATGGGTTCTACAACCTATACTCAAAAGCGTGAAGAAGTGGTTGATTTCAGTTACATCTTCTTTGTCTCGGAGACGACCTTTCTCATTTCCAAAGATAGTGATATTAAGACGATTGACGACCTAAACGGAAAAAGGCTGGGGGCGGCCCGGGGAACTACTAACTTGAAGGCTATAGAAGATCAGGTTGCAGCAGGGAAATATAAACCCAAGGATATCGTAGTTGTGGAAACTCATCCTCAAGGATTTCTTGCCTTGAAGGGCGGGAAGGTCGATGCATACTCAACGGATCGGAGTCTACTGGAAGGTTTGAGGATGAAGGCTCCGCACCCTGAAAACTGGAAAACTGCTGATTTCGCTATCGCCTACGAACCTTACGGCTATATGTGCAGGGAAGGCAATTCCGATATCAGAGACTTCATCAACAATACCATTGTATGGTCGATAAAAACGGGCAAGTTCTTTGAAATGTACGATAAGTGGATGGGCCCTAAAGGGGTTGTTCCGATTCCGATGTCTCAGGCCTACAGGAATTATCTACAATTGATCTGTTATCCGCAAGCGAAGGATTGGTGGAAGAAACATTAAGAATAGAGGGGCGTTAACGCCCCTCTTCCATATTTCTTCGGGGTATTGTGATGGGTTTAGCATATGAATTTGACTGGAGTGTCCTGTGGAGAAATCCATACGGTATGTATCTGGTCCAGGGGATCTGGGTCACCATTAAAATGGGACTCATTGGTTGGATTATCGCCCTTTCTTTAGGGGTTCTCATTGGCACGATGCGGATCTCCCCCTGGAGATGGCTCAGATTCCTGGGGGGCGCTTATGTAGAGCTATTCCGAAATATCCCCTTCCTGGTCCAGCTCTTCTTCTGGTATTACGCCGGGCCCATGCTCTTTGGAAAATCCCTTCAATATCAGATTAATTCGATCATAGGCCTCAACTATTATGTTGCGATTATTGCCCTCGGAATGTACACCGCATCCCGGGTGGCCGAGCATACCAGGGCAGGCTTTTCATCTATCTCTCGTGATCACTATAACGCCGCACTATCTACTGGTTTAAACCATCCTCAAATGTACCGCTATGTGATTATTCCCTATGCCTTACGGATCATTATCCCTCCATTAACCACGGAGTTCCTGACCATCTTTAAGAACTCCTCCATTGCCATGACAATTGGTGTGTTGGAGACGACATTTATGAGCTACAAGATCGATTCCGAGACCTTCCATGGACTGGAATCGACCACCGGTGCCTGTTTGATTTACCTAGCCTTAGGTTTGGCGGTGGTCAAGCTAATGGGCATTCTGGAGTCGAGGCTCAAAATACGAGGCACAATAGGGAGGTAAGGATGTTTGATGCAGTAGTTAATAACTTTCCATTTCTTATGGGCGGATTTTGGGTAACAGTCAAATTGGCGTTCTTTGCCCTGGCTGGTGGTATCCCGCTGGGTATATTAGTGGGATTGGGGCGAATCTCCCATAATAAATGGGTTTATTACCCGGTTACCTTTTATGTGAATCTGATCCGGAATATACCCCTTATCCTGGTGATCTTCTGGTTTTATTTCGTAATGCCCATTATTATTGGAAGCCCCTTGGATCCTTTTCCATCAGCGGTTATATCCTTTATCATCTTCGAGGCAACATACTTCGGTGAGATAATCCGTGCAGGTTATCAATCTGTAAGCAAAGGGCAAATTGAAGCTGGGTATTCCACAGGGCTGAACTATATTCAGACTACCCGCTATATACTCATCCCCATTGCGCTACGGAGGATGCTTCCCAGCATGATTACCCAGGCCATCGTAACTTACCAGGATACGTGTCTCGCCTTTGTGATCGGGCTTCCCGAGCTTATCCGGAGGGCGACAATTGTTGATAACTTAGAAGTCAGATCCGTTCAGCTATATGGTTTTGTAGCTGTTGTATTCTTCATCACCTGCTATATCGGATCACTAATGAGCCGACGATTTGAGGTAAAGGAACAGGAAGGAGGATAACCGTTGATTCAGATCAAAGACATAAGCAAATGGTACGGTGACTTTAATGTTCTTAAAGACATCAACGAGGAGGTAGAGCAGGGCCAGACCGTGGTTGTGTGTGGTCCAAGCGGTTCGGGCAAGAGCACGCTTTTAAGGTGTATCAACGGCCTCGAACCCTTCCAGGAAGGCGAGATCTTCGTGGATGGGGTATCTGTAGGAGATCGTACAACTAATCTCTACAAACTTCGTACAGAGATCGGTATGGTATTCCAGCGATTTGAGCTCTATCCACACATGACTGCGTTACAGAATATTACCCTGGCTCCCATAAAGGTCCGAAATAAGTCGAAGAAGGAGGCCAAGGCCAAGGCCATGGAGCTGCTCGAAAGGGTGGGAATCCCTGATAAGGCCAATGCCTATCCGGCCAACCTCTCCGGCGGCCAGCAACAACGGGTTGCCATAGCACGGTCTTTGGCCATGGAACCAAAGATCATGATGTTTGATGAACCCACGTCGGCCTTGGACCCGGAGATGATCAAGGAAGTGCTCGAAGTCATGATTAATCTTTCTAAGAGTGGAATGACCATGATCGTAGTTACACATGAGATGGGATTTGCACGGGAGGTGGCTGACGAGATTATCTTCATGGATGAAGGAAGTATCATTGAACGGGGGACTGATATTAGTTTCTTCCAAAATCCTGAGAGCCCCAGGACAAAGGATTTTCTGGACAAGATCCTCATATAACGGGGGGAACCGCTCCTTCAAGAGCGTCGAAACTCTCCTTCTTTCCTTCAGCATCTGTCATATTGCAGCAGTTAGAATATATTACTCCGGTAGATCATCGTCTGGATCCATAGTAGGCGCTTCTACTTTCACGGTCTCAGGATATTTCAAACCGGTGCCCGTATTGAGTAGCAAGACTTTATCATCTTCCTTAATCCAGCCCTGGTTGTACAGGCGAATTGCTGCCGCAAGGGTAGCTGCACCCTCGGGACAAACAAACGCCCCTTCTTCTGCCCCTAGGCTGGCCTGTGCTTGCAGGGTTTCCTTATCGTCAACCGCCACTGCACAGCCATTTGTTTTATAAACAGCATCGAGTATAAGAAAATCGCCCAGTGCCTTGGGAACATTGATGCCAAAGGCTATAGTGTTTGAATTTTCCCAAAACGTGGATTCGGTCTCCTTCCGTTCCCAGGCCTTAACGATAGGGGCACAACCGGAAGCCTGCACCGAAACCAGTCGGGGCATCTTTTCTCCTATCCAACCAATTTCTTGTAATTCACACATGGCCTTATAAATACCAATAATTCCAACTCCACCACCGGTTGGGTACAGTATAATGTCTGGCACGACCCATGAGAACTGCTCGGCAATTTCCAGACCCATCGTTTTCTTGCCCTCTATGCGGTAGGGCTCTCTAAGGGTTGAGGCGTCGTACCAATCATATTTTTTTACGGCCCGACTGATAATCTTTCCGGCATCGCTGATAAGTCCTCGAACAAGATATAGTGCCGCCCCACTTACTGCACACTCCTTCCGTGTAATGCCAGGTGCATCTTCAGGCATTACAATGTAGGCCTTTATACCGGCACGAGCAGAATATGTGGCCCAAGTACCGCCTGCATTCCCATTAGTGGGCATGGCCAGGAATTTGACCCCCAACTCCTTAGCCCTTGATACCCCAACCGCAGCGCCACGAGTCTTGAAAGTTCCCCCAGGTATGACGCCCTCATCTTTCATGTAGAGGTTATTCATGCCCAATCTGGCCCCAATTGTCTGCAAGGGAATAATTGGCGTCATCCCTTCTCCCAGAGTTACGATATTTTCCTCTTTTCTGAGCGGCAAGAATTCCCTATAACGCCACATAGATGGGGCTCGGTTGATTAGATCTTCCTTCTTGACTGCTGCAGCTAAACCCTTCATGTCATACCTTACAAGCAGCGGTGCTCCACAAGAACAGACTTGATTCACCTGATCCGGGTCATAGGAAATACCACATTTTGGACATTCCAGGTGGGTCATATAGCATTGTGTCATTGAGCCGCCTCCTTTCATCTGAGATTTTGCCTATGCTCTGTTTGATAGTCCTTATGTTTACACAAGGAAAAGAATTTTATTTCATCTCCCATGAAAATCCGCCTTAAAAATATCTAATGCAGGGCATATTGTCAAAAAAAATATGATAGTTAAGCTAATGTCAATGTCCTTTAATCATTTGATTTTCATAGAGAGTTAGGTTAGTTTATAAACCTAATCAAAAAAAAGCATAACCTCTTATGGAATGGGCATGGGTTTCTGAGCCAATTTCCTATCTTATTTAAGAAAAAAATATGATAAAATGAACTCTCTCCTTGAATCCAGATGTGGTAAAGCCCAGATAAAGGACGTTGTTTTTTATTTGAAAGGATTTATTCTCCAAATCGGGCCTAGGCAGATCTAGCTACATCAAAATCATTGGTTTGTCTGCGCGACAGCGATCCACCAAACGCTGACAGACAAGAACTTAAAGATAGTATACAGTAAGGGTGATATTACCATAGAACCAAAAGGAGTGTAGGAGACATTATGAAAGAAATCTTTACACCAAAAGCACCAAAACCTGCAGGTCACTACTCTCAGGCAGTAATTCACGGCAATATCATATACGTTTCAGGACAACTGCCGATTGATCCAGTTACTGGAGAGAAGCGCCTCGGACCGATTGAGGAACAAACCGAGCAGGTATTAAAGAATATATCTGAAATCCTTATAGCCACTGGCAGTGATATCGATCATGTTATTAAAACGACCGTGTATATATCCGATATTCAATTATGGGATAGGCTAAACGAGGTTTATGGTAAATTCTTTGGTAAACATCGTCCGGCACGTGCTGTTGTTCCCACAAAAGATTTACATCATGGGTTTCAAATAGAAATCGAGGCGATAGCATCATTACCACAATAATCTATTACACCAAGGCGTATGAACCGGCTTATATGTAAAAAATGTGGAGCAACATACCCACTAGAAAATTTACGGTGGAGATGCGACTGCGGATCCTTTCTGGATATTGAGTTCAACTTCAGCTTCGATAGAGAAAAAATCAAAAGCAGGGCACCGACCATGTGGCGCTATCGGGAAGCTATACCAATTAACAAGAATGAAAATATTATCTCGTTTAATGAAGGATTTACCCCTTTATTAGAGTTAACAATAGGTGGAAAAAAACTTTTAGTTAAATTTGAACAGCTTTTTCCCACAGGATCATTTAAGGATCGGGGTGCATCGGTTCTCATGAGTAAGGTTAAAGAACTCGGAGTTACTAAGGTAGTCGAAGACTCATCAGGAAATGCAGGATGTGCCATAGCTGCATACGCGGCTAAAGCGGGTATTGAATGTGACATTTTTGTTCCGGAGAAGACATCTCCTGGGAAACTGGCTCAGATCCAAATGTATGGGGCAAATTTAGTGAAAATCCCCGAATCTCGAGAAGATACGGCTATTGCCGCATTAAAAGCTGCAGAGGACAGTTTCTATGCAAGCCATGCCTGGAACCCGTTCTTCTTTCAGGGCACTAAAACCTTTGCCTTTGAAGTTTGGGAACAATTTAATTTCAATGTTCCTGATACGCTCATTATTCCAACCGGACACGGTACCCTATTTATTGGAGCTTATTTAGGATTTAAAGATTTACTAAATCAAAAGCTTATATCAAAACTGCCCAGATTTATAGCAATTCAATCTGAAGCCTGCGCTCCTATTTATAAAATGTTTAATGAAAAATTAAAAGAAGTGCCTCGAGTGGAACCAAAAGAAACCATGGCAGAAGGGATTAAGATAGCTGAACCTCTGAGGGCAAAACAGATTTTAGACATTCTACTGGAAACGGAGGGAGAAGTCATTATTGTTACTGATAAAGAAATTGAAAAGTCTTTATTTGAAATTTGCAAAATTGGGTTGTATATTGAGCCGACATCTGCCGCAGCAATAGCAGGTTTAAGAAAATATAAAAGTGCAGCCAAAGAAATAATAGTTGTTCCGCTTACAGGACATGGGCTGAAATCAACTGAAAAGGTATTAAAGATATTGAGATAATACAGCAAGTAGTGACAATAGTTTTTACAGCTGATTCGTCTGCAGGGGATAGGTGATCTCCAGCAGTAGGCAGTATGGCTGTGGGCTCTTTATTGTAAAAGGAGAATGCTCAATGTCCCATGAGATTAGGATGTTAAATCTTCAAAAAATGTGTTTCAAGATATGTATTTTGTTCTATATTTATGATAAAAAAAGGCACCATATCACCTTTTTGTTATGATATTTGAATACTATTTAAGAAGATGAAAATTGCCAGCTTTAATACCAACGGAATAAGGGCCCGGCTCTCTATTATAACGCAATGGTTAGAAAGGGAGAAACCAGATGTGTTATGTATCCAGGAGACAAAGGTGCAGGATAAGGATTTCCCCAGAGAGACCTTTGAGGATTTAGCCTACCATTGCACCTTTTGGGGACAAAAGTCTTATAATGGGGTTGCCATACTGAGCAAAAGACCACCAAGAAAAGTATCCTTTGGGTTTGGCGATGGAGATGAAGCAGAAGAGCCAAGAATGATAACTGCCTATATCAAGGATATACCCATTATAAATACCTACGTGCCTCAGGGAACCGCACCCGATTCAGAGAAATTTGCGTATAAACTTAAGTGGTTTCAACGTCTTCATGCTTATTTTTTACATCACTTTCAATCGAGTGAGCCTCTTTTATGGGTGGGGGATTTTAATGTGGCTCCAGAACCAATAGATGTATATAACCCAAAAGGCCTTTTAGGGAGTATCGGGTTTCATCCTGATGAACACAAGGCTCTCTCACGTGTTAAGGCATGGGGATTTGTTGATGTCTTTCGCATGCACCACCCTGATGAAAAGGCCTATACCTTCTGGGACTACAGAATTCCTTATGCGGTGCGCCGCGGTCTTGGGTGGAGGATCGATCATATCTGGGCCACACCAAGCCTGGCAGAAAAATCAAAAAGGACATGGATTGATGTTGCTTCAAGAAAATTAGAGAAGCCATCAGATCATACCTTTATTGTAGCTGAATTCGAAATATGATTAATCCTCAACTTTATACTCACGTCCGCTCTCTCCAATCGTTCAACCTCTCAGAGACTTCTGCCTGCTCTGTAAACGGGAAACACCATACTGGTGTGAGGGATAAATAGGCTTTACTAAATAATTCTAACAGGTTATGTTTCAACGTGAAAATTTGAAGGACCATTTTAGAAATAGCTAAGGAGTGATCAATGACTCAGGTAACCGAAGGAGTATATTTCATTCAAGGGCAGGACGAAATGATTCCAGACTCCCATATATATGTGGTGGGAAAGCCAGACTCCCAGGATCTTTCAATTATTGACGCAGGGCTTATGGGCAAAGGAAGTTACAAGATACAGTCTATACTGAATATGGGAATCGAGCTTAAGGCAATTGCGAGGATTATCATGACCCATACCCACTTAGATCATATAGGCTGTCTTGCTGAAATTAGAGAACAGATTCCCTGGGCAGAACTATGGGTGCATGATACAGAGGCAGATCCTCTGGAGAAGGGCGATGAGAGAACTGTCTACGGCATGGAAATGTTTCAAAATATGTGTATGATGCAATATAGCCTTAAACCAGGTGCCTTTACATTCTATGTTGACAGAAGACTTCAGGGTGGCGAAAGCCTGGATATTGGTGGAATGACATGGGAGGTGTTACACATCCCCGGACATTCCCCTGGCAGCATAGGTCTCTACAATCGGATGGAGAAAATCCTCATCCCTGGTGATGTAGTGTATGCTGATTATGCTATTGGTCGTTTTGATCTACATGGAGCAAATGGTTCGGAGCTAAAAAATTCCCTATTACAACTTGCCAAACTTGACGTGAATATCCTTTTGCCCGGTCATAACCGGATCGTTACAGAACTTCCCGCTGGGTACATAGCAGAGACAGCCAAACAGTGGGCACCGTATCTTACATAAACATATTGTCCGTTGAATGTTGTCAGTTGTCTGTTGTGAAGAATAGCACAGAAACAGTATCACATATAAAAAACCAAATATTTTATACCAACGGACTACCTGCAATGGACAACAGACACTACTATGAAAAGATTTCGACAGAAATATTATGATTATTTTTCCCGCATCTATGACCGGTTCGTTGCCCTTCATTCTACTGACAGAGCTTTAAGCTTACGATATTTTTTAGCAGATAAAACAGGACTTGAAAAAGGGGATAAGGCGTTGGACATCTGTACTGGCACAGGATCGGCCCTAATCCCCCTAAAAGAAAAGGTTCAAAAACAAGGTCTCGTAGTAGGGGTAGATTTTTCCATTGGTATGCTTAAGGCAGGGAGATCAAAGATATCCGATGATGACAGTATCTTCTTAGTATTGGCTGATGTAGCGTATTTGCCATTCAAGAAAGAGGTTTTTAACGCGGTAACCTGTTCCCATGCCTTTTATGAGCTGAAGGGGAAAACACAGAATAATTGCTTGCAGGAGATAGGGAGGGTTCTAAAGCCTGGTAGCCCTTTTCTTATGATGGAACACGATGTTCCTAAGAACTTTTTTGTGAGAATGCTTTTTTATCTTCGTTTACTGTCCATGGGCCCAAGGAAGGCCCTTGAGATTGTAAGGCATGAAAGAGAGCTTTTGAGGAGATATTTTAGATCCGTTGAAAAAATGTCTACACCCACTGGCAGATCAAAGGTTATGATCTGTAGAGGGAGAGGTACGTAGAAATTGCCTGCTAATCTACCGCCAGCCTATTTTAAGGCTGAAAATCGATACAGGGAGGCCAAAACCCCGGCAGAGGGGATGGATGCCCTTGAAGAGATGCTCGCTATTATGCCCAAACATAAGGGTACGGATAAACTCAAGGCTGACCTGAGACGTCGCATTTCCAAACTGAAATCCAAACAACAAGCAAAAAAGAAATTGGGGAGGCGAGGTAGGGGCTATAAGATTGAGAAGGAAGGGGTAGGACAGGTTGTTCTCATTGGTGAACCGAACGTTGGGAAATCCTCATTAGTTGCAGCCCTTACAAATGCAGATCCGCAGGTAGCAGAGTTTCCTCATTCTACCTGGAAGCCTACTCCGGGTATGATGTATTTTGAAGACATACAGATTCAACTCATTGATACACCTCCGATAAGTAAAGAGCATACAGAACCATGGCTTTTTGATATTATCCGGAGGTCAGATATGCTTCTTGTTGTAGTAGATGTGCAAACAGATCCGGGACAGCAATTGGAAAAAACTATTTCTTTTCTTGAAGAACACAGAATAGCCCCTCTCAGACTATCCAATCTTTATGAAGATAAAGCTGGATGGACTTTCTTGCCCTTCTTGGTAGTTGCAAATAAAAATGATGAACACTTGATAGATGAAAATTTTGAGATATTCAAATCTCTCTTAGAGGATGATTGGCCTCTGGTCAAAGTATCAGCAAAGACCGGCTATAATTTTGATGTATTAAAACAAACCCTATTCGACACGTTAGAAATCCTACGGGTATATACCAAAACTCCTGGCAAAGAGCCAGATCTCGGTACCCCTTTTGTATTGAAAAAAGGATCTAAGATAGAAGATCTTGCTGCAAAAATTCACAAGGATTTTTTAGAAAAACTCAAATATGCCAGAATATGGAGGAAAAATGTCTACGATGGTCAGATGGTTCAAAGAGGCCATATTCTCCAGGATGGTGATGTTGTCGAGGTCCAGCTATAGGCGCCATAACTGCTGTTTTGGTCAGGAGAATTTATTATGATTATAAAAGGTATCCTGTTTGATTTTGATGGGACACTTACTATTCCAGGGGTAATAAATTTTCTTGAGATCAGGGCATCTTTGGGGTGTCCGCCGGAGGTGCCAATCCTTGAATTCATCGAATCCCTTGATAACAATGAGCAGCAAAAGGCCTATAGCCTTTTAGATAGGCATGAGGAGAAAGCTGCGAGGATATCTTTTCCAGCCCAGGGTGCAGAGGGTGTAATAAGGGAACTTAAAAAGAAAGACTTACCTTTAGGTATTATTACCAGAAATTCTCTTAATGCAGTATTACTTGCCCTTAATAACTTTGATCATGTCACGGCAGATGATTTTGCTATTATTCTTACGAGGGATGATGGCACACCAAAACCTGACCCTGCTGGTGTAGTAATTGCAGCACAAAAGATGGGCATTGTGCCCGAGGAGTTATTGTTGGTTGGGGACTTTTCCCTTGATATTATTGCAGGACATGCTGCAGGGTCCAGGACCGTTTTGATTGTTCATGATACTACCAGTGTAATCCCTCCGCACCCTGAACCGGATTATCGAATAAATCATCTTAGAGAATTACTGCCTATTGTCTTCTCTCCCAATTAAAAGTGATAAAAACTCCCTTTTGTGGGTCGACGTATAGGCAATTGTGCCTTGTGTGTCAATGGAAAAGGTGGCCTATGATGTGGTGGTTGTCCCCTTTCAGCAGAAAACGGAGCGAGGGGGTAGGGGAGTGACATGCGGTGGAAGGTATCGCTGAGTCCATTTAT
This sequence comes from uncultured Desulfobacteraceae bacterium, assembly GCA_964611035.1. Taxonomy (GTDB): domain Bacteria; phylum Desulfobacterota; class DSM-4660; order Desulfatiglandales; family B25-G16; genus B33-G16. The sequence continues at coordinate 12,463 of CAZSWT010000018.1, read as the reverse complement.
TCGCGGACGGGGTGCAATCTGGCGAAAAGAGGGTATACTCCTACCCTGAATTCGCTATAATTCAGAGACCCATGATAAAATCAGCCAGGATAGGCCCACCAGAGGTGAGCAAGCCCGCCAAAAGGAGGGCGGACAGGCCACGCCTGTGCCGGGTAAAGTCTCGGGAGCTGGGAGGGCGAGTCGTCAAGATGGTATTTTTTGCCCTTCGGTGGACCTGTGGCTTTGGGCAGTGGTCTGGGCTTTATGCGCTAAAAGTACGGCGGGTTTGCTTCTCACAGTTCCAGGTACTTATAATTTTGTTGTCATTTCTGCTCACTGAAAACTCCCTTCAAAACATTAAGAGAACCATATACAATAAGTTTATCGCCATCCTGTATTGTTTCCTTTGGTTTTGGAATAGGGATCCAATTTTTTTCCCGTTCGATACCTAAAACCAATAATTCTTTTTCGGTTAATTTTTGCTTTGCAATAGAATTACCAATAAGGTGTGAGTTTCCCGTTACCATTACACGAACAAGGCCATAACCCTCGATGAGATGCAATAGGTCTTCTGTCACGCCTTCCTCAAAAGTGCGGGATTTGACGAAATTGTCCTCAATGAAGCTCTCCCATCTTCTTGCGAATCCCTTGTGCGTTACGATCTTGTAGATCAAAAATATCCCCCCAAGCAGGAGCAAAATATCAAGGGACAGTTGATAGCCTTTGCTGGTGACAAGGGAGGATGTAGCCGTTACAATAACTGTAACAATCCCTGCGTTACCCATAATCATGAGCCACGTGACAATCCGCCTCCTTTTGGGATTATTGATGACAGATTCTGCTTCCTTTGTGGTAAATCCCGTTCCTGAGAAAGCGGATAGCGCCTGAAACTTTGCCTTTTTCTCATCCATTCCTGTCATCATCAAGGCAACAGCGGCAGCTCGTATTACGAGAAAAGAGATGAAGATCACAAGCAACGTGGGCAATAGAAAATATAAACCACCCATAGTACCCACCTCCTATAACCACTTTTTATTCCTGAAATACATGACCATCCCGAAGCCTATAGTAACCATTACAAATAAAACAGCGAAATACCCCCAATGCCACTCAAGCTCAGGGATATATTTAAAATTCATTCCATAAAGACCTGCTACAAAAGTTAAGGGAATGAATATGGTGGCAATGATCGTTAACACCTTCATCACCTCGTTCATTTTATTGCTTATACTTGAAAGATAAATATCAAGCATTCCAGAGACCATATCCCTAAAGGTTTCTATGGTGTCAATAACCTGAATGGTATGATCGTAAACATCTCTGAAATATATGCCTGTAGATTCATAAATCAGTGATGATTCTCCTCTTTCCAGGCTATTGACTGCCTCTCTTAATGGCCAGACAGATTTGCGTAAAAATATTAACTCTCTCTTTAATGTGTGGATCGCCTGTAAGGTTTCTGGCGTTGGATTGGTGACGAGCTCTTCTTCCATACCTTCTATCTTTTCTCCAAGTTTTTCCATGATGATGAAATAGTGATCAACAATAGTATCTACTAAAGCGTATGCCAGATAATCAGCCTTCATCTTTCTAATACGACCTTTTGCCTTTCTAATTCGTTCTCTGATGGGATTAAACACATCTCCTGCACCCTCCTGGAATGAAATGACGAAATTTGAGCCAAGAATCAAGCAGACCTGCTCCGGCTTTATTTCATTGTCTTTTTCATCCCAGTAGAGCACTTTTAAAACGACAAAGATATAATCTCCGAAATCCTCCATTTTTGGACGTTGTTCCGTATGCATAATATCTTCCAATAAGAGTGGATGGAGGTCAAAGTGTTTTCCAAGTTTCTCTAAAATCGCCACCTGATGAATACCATCGATGTTTATCCAGGTGACATTGGGCTTATCTCTAAAAGGAAAACATTCCTCAACCCTTTCTATTTCTTCCTCTTGAAACTGGGCTTCATCATAGTCAATGATAGTGATCTTTGCCCTCTCAACCTTCTTCTCCCCGATGTGGACAAGGGTTCCCGGGGGAAGGCCAGCCTTTTTTGATATTTTCTTTATGAATCTGAACATCATAATTCACCTCCTGTTAATATGCATAGATTCGAACAAGCTAATTTAGCCACAAGACAAGATGTGACTCCTCCAAGGTTTCCAATGCCATGGATTTATCTTGGGCTATGGGGCAGAATGTCTTACATCATCCGTGGCTTTGCCCGGTGCATGGGCCGATTCACTTTTCTCTCGTTCTGAAATGGTTGGGCCCTAAAACTTTTTTTATTACTGAAAATGGAAACAGAACCATTTGGTGGAGTCCACCAGCAGTCGAAAGATTCCGGATTGGTCTTCTTATCTCAGAAACAAGCTCATGGATGACAATCTTCTCTTCAACCTCTCCAATCTCTTTTACCTTAGCCAATCTGTGGATGGAATACAAACCGATCAGAAACGCCAGGAAAAAGAAGAAATCCCAATGTTGAAAGTTCAATGTATTGAAACCGAGTTCTCTTACTGGAGATCTCCAATTCAGCGTCAGAGAAAGTTCACGTGTGGCAAAAAAGTCGGCAAACTTACCCCCTAAAACAGGTCCAATCCCTGCTGCTAACGAATTAACAATGCTGTTTGCGGCTAGATATGGGGTTGCCTGCTCTTTTGGTGCCAATTTTAATGCGATATTTCCAGAACCAAGCGTTACTCCCGCTATAGAAATTCCCATAAAGATGTGCATGGCTACTAAAAGTGGGATGGTTCCCGCATGTTTCTCTGGCATGGTTGTAAAAGTCCAGGCAAGTATGCAAGCCAAGAATAAAGGACCACAGACTGCAAGCACGGATTTGTTGCTGAAACGGTCTGAGAATTTCCCCCAAATCCTTAAAAATGTGAGGTTCATTATCTGGCTTAAGACCGTTAAAGCGATAATAAACGATATATCCATTCGCAACCTCTTGAGCATATAAACGGTAAAGAAGGGAGCAGCCAGATTTACAGCAAAATTCCAGGAACCCAAGAACGTGATAAGCCTTTTAAAATTTGAATCCTTAAAGGGAACAAACAATAGTTCAAAAAATCTTGACTTCCCTTCGTGGGCTGCCATCCGGGGCTCTGGGATGGTTGATATGATGAACACACCACCCATACCAGCAAGGAACCCTGCCAAAAATAGTGTTGAATAGGCGTACAGTTCAACACCTGGAAATAGCTTTTTTGCGAGATCAATATAGAATCCCGCAGCAAGATAAAGCACAATACCCAATCCGGTTGCCAGCCTCATTCGCCTGGAATAAAAGGAACCTAATTGGTCTTGCGGCACGAGATCCCGCATCCAGGAGCCCCAGCTGCATGCCGACACCGCACCAAGGGCTGCGTGTAGTGTTAACGCTACGATGAGAAACATCAACCCTGCATTAGGAGGCAAAAACACGCACATTAAGGCTATCAATAGCCACATTATCCTGCTTGAAGCAGATGCATACACAGAAATGGCTCGCCTCTTCCGTATTTTTTCAACCAGAAAAATCGAAGGTATCTGAATCAAGTTAGCTAAAGGAGGGATAGCGGCCAGCAGCCCGATCACCAGGTTAGAGGCGCCTAACTTTAAGGCAAAGGCTACCAGGAAGACACCTCCTGTAAATGTCACCATAGCCTGACTGGCTAAACCATCCCTTATAACTGCCCTGAGACCGGATTGAACTTCCGCTTCTGTTAATGTATCTTTATTGGTAAATTTCATTGTAAAAATTTAAATACTATCAGATCTGTTATACCTTCTGCACCTTTCTCTTTTCTTTCCGCCTATAACTATACATACGAAGCAAGATAATGAGAAGAGGGATGCCTATAAAGAGTATATCGTCACCATTTCCAGGTGAAAAATCAGGCATAAAATAGTAGGTTATGCCTCCAAAAAGCAGGCTTCCACGCAGTGACCTTCCATAATCCATAAAGGTAAATACCCTGAAGAAGGTCATGAAACAGAGAAACCAAAATAAAAACAGGAATAGATTCGCCAAAAAGCGGTATCGGTGAGGAATCAGATGGAAAATGGCCCGCAGTACCTTTTCGTATGGTGATTTTTCCTTGGTAAACCGAATCTTGATTACCTCACCGATGGTAACTGTTTCATCAATATACGTGCCGCTTGGTATAAGAAAATCAAGGGTAAAGGCAGAGTTGTTTTTATGAAGGGCATCATTGGTAGGCCTGAATGGAAGATTCAGGATATGTTTTACGATCAGGAATCCGCTCAGACAAACACAGGCCAATAGGATCAGGATTATAGCTTGAAGAATTTTCCTTTGCATAGCCTGAAAGCATCCTTTTCATCGAGATATCTCACTTATAATGCCATAAAAGCGCTATGAGATTATGCGCCAGGTGTTTTTCCTCACAGCACTATCTCTTGATAACAAGAACCGGGCTTTTTGACTGCCGTATGACCTTCTCCGACACAGAGCCAAGAACCATTTCCTCAAGGTTGGTCTTCCCATGGGAACCGATGACAATAGCGGAGACCTTCTCTTCTTCCTCAACTGTTAGTATTTCCTTCAGAGGGACTCCCCTCTCTATTCTCACTTTCACGTTAAGACCGCTTTGCATCAATTTTTTCTCTATCTTCTTTCCCTCCTCCATTGCCTCTTTCTCTATTTCCCTTATCACTGTTTCGGCGTTCCCAGCCCCATATCGGGAAATGGCATCGATCCCCTTCTCATCGATAACATGGAGAACTACGATCTCTTTCGTCCCTGCGTCCTTTAATTGCGCAAGGTAGTCCAGGGCCTTCTTTGACACATCTGAAAAATCAGTGGGATATAATATTTTCTTAAACATTGCAACCTCCTTTATTAATAGTCTTTATTCCTTCTTTATTCTAAGCATGATGAGATATTGTTCTGGAGATCTCGTTTTTCATTACACAAAACTTTATTCTTCTTGGAAAGGCATTCAGCTATTTTTAGTAATGCGTGGCCCTCTCGTACGTTTACAATGATCATTTGCATGTCTTGATGCTTAATCGGTAAAATCATGTTCATCCTGGATGCTGCCTACCAATTCCTCCAGGATATCCTCCAGGGTAATAAGGCCTGCGACTTTTCCTTCTTTGTCGAGCACCACGGCCTGATGGAGTTTCCTTGCCTGAAAGCTTCGGAGTTGGGCATCAATTTTTTTGTCAGCAGAAACGAAGTAGGGAGGCCTCATGAGCTTTTTTAGGGATATGCGCATCTTTTCATCCATAAACCGCAGGATATCCTTTCCATGGACAAAGCCCACTATTTCCAGATCATTACCCTTTTTCACCGGAAAGCGGGAGTAACCGGTTTTCAGAATGGTTTTCGAAAGCTCTGTTATAGATGTATTGAAGTGGAGAACCGCCATTTTTTCCCTGGGCACCATTACCTCCCCGATGGTCTTATCATTTAGGGTAAAGACCCTCGAGAGCATCTTTCTCTCCTCAGCGGTGATGGCCCCCTCATCCCACCCCATCTTGATGCAGGTTTGGATTTCCTCTTCGGTCATCAAGGGTCTTTTTATCTTTGAAACATCAACGTCTATCAGTAATAACACCTTGTTGCTTACATAGGTAACCCCGACTACTACGGGATTGAGTATGGACATAATCACGTTGAGAATCGGGGCAGCAATAAAAGATATGCGTTCATTGAAGTATTTGGCATACACCTTTGGAGTAATCTCGGCGAAAATTAAAATGACGATAGTTAATGCCACTGTTACATATACAATGCCTCTCTCTCCCCAAATAGAAATAGCTATCGCCGTTGCGATAGCAGACATGGCAACATTTACCAGGTTGTTTCCCAGTAAAATGGTCCCGATGAGCTTCTCCGGCTTTTTTAATATTCGTTCCACGATGCCTGCCCGCCTGGGCTTTTTCTCGGCAAGGTGCCTCAGGCGAAGTCTGCTGATGGCCATAAGCGCCGTTTCAGAGCCTGAAAAAAAGGCGGAAAAACCAAGGAGCACCACCAATAGTATAAGCACGTATATGAGATGAGCTTGTCCCATAGCTTATTCCTCCAATGATACGCTATAAATTCAATAGGAATAATGGATAACCGCAATACGAGCTGGTGAGTAACGGTTCTCGCGCTCCGAGAAAGGAGCGGCTTTACGATTTATCTAATTCCAAGGACGAAAATGTTATTAAAGGCATATAGCCAATCTGTAAAAACTGTCTTTCTTATAAAATTAGCTAAAAAACACCACTTTCTGCACTATTCTCTTTTGCTCTTGCGTTGATTTCCAATCACCTTTGAAACAATGAACCCGACAACAAAGCCGATTGCCATGATAAGTGGTATCAGTATGATCTGAGACATCCCCAATTTCCAAAAAAACAGGCGTAAGGTGACGACTTGGGTATTCTGAATAAGTATGATAACAAAGAGAGCGATTAAGACCACAATAATAATGGTTTTCGTTTTCATCATTCTTCACCTCTCTCACTATTCATTTCTTTTTCTATTGAGGTGGGTGCTTCCAGCTCCTTTTCTCCTCAGTAATAAAATTCCCTTGTTGTAGATCAAAGCATAGGTGATTTTGTCTTGTGTTTCAATTGCAAAGACGACCCATGATGTGGTGGCGTTCTCTTTTATGCCTTCTTTTCTTTTCGAGCCTTTGGCTTTTCCTCGCTCTTCTCACTTTCTGTTTTCTTTTCGGCCTTTGGGGTTTCTTTTTTCTCTTCAGTACTCCTCACAGCTGCCTCCATTCTATCCAAGATATCAGCCGTCTTATCTCGCAATGAATCGGTAGCCTTGGCAACGGTGTTACCAACACTAGTGAGAACCTCGGTTTGTTTCTTCAAACCAGCTACCCCTCCCACCTTGTGATAGGCCAGAATGGCGATGATGAGGGCAATAATTGAGATAATTAATGCTAAAATTTCCATAGCTTCTTCTCCTTTCTATGTTCTTTTCCAAGATTTTGGTATCGTTCAAAAGGTTCGGCATTTAGAAAAATTAAATACCATTCTATAGTCAGATAATAAGATTAAAAACAAAAAATGTCATTGAAAGCCTTCATCATTAGGGATGTCAAAGGTCAAGATGAACGACTTATGTCGCCCTTGACATCCCTAATGATTACGGCTATTTATCAATTAAGAGATGATTGCAATCATCTCTATCCAAAAGTAGAGATAGACTAAAAATATGTATCACACCGATTCATAAATATCGGTTCAAATTTCTCTATGATTTTACTCTTGAAAATAAAAAGCCGAACCTTTTGAACGATACTAAGATTTTTTACTTCTCGTTTTTTTCTAGGATACAGGGAATTTTCGGCTTTATCCCTGTAACCTTCTATCCCACCTCCTTCCCCTTGTTTCTTATATATACCATCCTCATTATATTGTATATGGCCATTTTTTGATGAAATCTCGCATATCATCTCTTTATATCCAAAACTGGGTTTTTAGACCTTCTTATAACCTTTTTTGAGAAAGAGACAAGGAGCATTTCTTATCGAGAAACGCAATTAATCCTCCTTTCATCGATAACACGTAAAACGATTAGCCCTTTTGCTCCGGCATCCTTTAATTGCTTAATATAGTCCACGGCCTTCTTAGATACATCTGAAAAATCGGTTGGATATAAGATTTTTTCAAATATCTTTATTCTCTCTTTTATTAGAAGTTACGTAGCTAATGTCACTATTAACAAGTCTGGGGAGGGCCGATATATAATTATAGTTATTTCCCTGGTTTCACCTTGACCGTTATCTCTTTCTTCTTGGCCTCTTCTACCTTGGGAACGGTTACTTTTAAGACACCCTTGTCAAAGGTTGCTTCGATCTTATCAGCCTTAACACTGCTGGGGAGTTGGAAGGAGCGCTTGAAGGAGCCATAGTACCGCTCAGCACGGTAGTGATGCTCGTTTTTCTCCTCCTCTTTTTTCTTCTCGCCCTTGATGCTCAGCACATCTCCTGAGATACTTACCTCCACATCTTTGGCATCCAGACCAGGTAGCTCAGCCTTCACGATGAAGCTATCCTTGGTTTCCGACAAATCAACTCCTTTTTATGTATTTGTGTACCCTCCCCAAGCTAAATTTACAACTATATTACTAAATCGTCTTTCCTTACAGTTACAGGTTCTGATAACCCTTATATCTGTTTATCATCCTCGAAATAACTATTTTAGGTTGGCTTTTCTGGTTTGATCTAAAGAAATACAGTCATTTCTCCATAGACATGCATCCTCATCGCACATGTCTACCCGCTGTGTCCCATAGCATTCATTATTGTTCTCTGCTCGTTGAATAGCCCTGATCACATCGGTCTTTTTCATTCCATATGTGTTTATACCCATACCCTTAGCCATGTTTCTAATCTCGTTAAAGTTCATGGCTTTCCTCCTTTTTCCTTCTGATCCTCCATGACATTGAATTTTTCCATAATCGGGAAAGCAGCTTAGCCTATCCCCAATCAAACTATGTAAATAGCACGTACTGTGCCAAACTAATAACTTATTGATTTTTCAGCAATTTTTCAAAATGCCAGGCAAGAACCGGAACTTTCGATTCCGGTAAAAGAAAGAAACAATTAGTTTCCAAGGATGAATACCGACTACGCTTTTTTTAACGTGTTGATATACTTTATGTTTCAGCGATAAGAACTTTAAGTTCCGCTTGATTTCGTATCGGAACTCGAGTTTCCTTTTCGAATCCTCTGTGGAGATGATATGGATTAGCCTTGATGGATGGAACTTAGCTTCTTGGATAATCGAGTTGGATCAGGCGGCTCAAGGCCGGCCAGGCACCTTACCGAGCAGATGTATGTGGATAAGATCAGCATGGCGTCGCTGTCTTTTCAGGCCCTGGAATCCTCTCTTCGCTCTGTGAGTCCCGACAGATTGTAGTATAGGTCTGCATCATTAACCTCATACTCCCATTCAGTGGTTGATCGCATCGTTTTATGGGGGCATTGTGAACAATTCCAATATTTCCAGCAATTATTTATCGCATAATCCAGGCAATCGCTATAAAATGGACAATAGAGGTTCCTCTCTCCCTGCTTTGGCATAGGTTTGGCGTTTGAATCCATACCTTACTCCCGAAAAGAGTTATTATGGCCATCTTTACTGGCCAAACGTTTTATCAAAATTCTTATGAACTGTTCCATCTTTTACGCCTCTCTTAAGTAGGCTAGCGTGGAACTCCTTTTCCCGGATTGCTCGACGAGAGGTATGGTGGATATGCTAAGGTCGAACGGCATAGGTTTTTCCGGTGCTAATTGGCAAGCATTCTCACCTGTAAATACAAATTCTTCGAATTTTCCTTTAAGGACGTTAAGGTTATCATGGAACACATTCAGCCCGAAAGGGTATATATTCCTCAGACCACTGGTATGTATGAAGGCCTTTGAAGTGCGATTACTGTTCCTTTTCAAGATGCTAAAAAGTTGGTAGGCAGAAGTTCCATCGAAATCGCCCATTAACTTCAAGTGCCGGGTTCCTTCGTTTCTGTGAGTAAAGATCTTAAAATTTTTTGCCATTATGCATTCTCTTTTCAGCTATTGCCATTCTGACGTTATTTTGATCCAAGACAACAATGAAAGGATAGAAGAGCAATCCCCTCTCCTTTAGAGCCTTATTTCACGAGTCTATATTTGATGACCTTAATAATCTTTTTACCTTCTTTTTCTTCAACAGTACCTCGCACCTCCACCTTCTTGCGGTCTTCATTAAGCATGTCTACCCCCATTTCGTCAATTTCGATAGTATATTCCTGTCTATCTGTGGCCCTTATTATGCCTTCGGAGGAGAAGACGACTCCTGTAATCTTTATTTCATCAGCCGCATACACAGCCGGCGCAGTTAGCATAGTAACGAATACCAAACTGCAAAGTGCAGCAGTTAAATACCTTGTTTTCCTTTTCATCTCTTAGTCTCCTTTTTTAAAAAATGTCTTTATTGTGATTATCAAGGTTTTTCGCCCTTTTATATTTTTATCAGTACTCCTCCGGCATCATTTCGGCTATCCCCTTTTTGGGTTTCTCGGTGATTACAACATCGGTGGTCAGAAGGAGGCCGGCGATGCTCGCGGCATTTTGAAGGGCAAGACGGGTCACCTTGGTCGGATCGATGATCCCCGCCTTCATTAGGTCCTCATAGGTTTCGGTCTCTGCATTGAAACCGAATGAACCATTTTCACCCTTAAGGCGTTCGACCACCACCGAACCTACGAAGCCGGCATTATTGGCAATCTGCCGCACAGGTTCCTCCAGGGCACGCTTGACGATATGTACGCCGAAAGACTCCTCTTCATCAACCTTCACCTTTTCCAGTGCTGGAATGCAGCGGAGCAGAACTACGCCGCCGCCTGGAACAATACCTTCCTCCACCGCAGCCTTGGTGGAGTTCAGGGCGTTCTCCACTCGGGCCTTCTTTTCCTTCATCTCAAGCTCAGTGGTTGCCCCCACCTTTATCACGGCCACACCGCCAACCAGCTTGGCTAATCGCTCTTGCAGCTTTTCACGGTCATAAACACTGGTGGTATCCTCAACCTGGGCGCGGATTTGCTTGATCCGGCCTTCAATAGCCTCCCGGCTACCTCCACCATCCACGATGGTGGTGTTATCCTTGTCCACTTTAACGGTTTTGGCCGTACCCATATCCTTGAGCGTCACATTCTCAAGCTTGACGCCAAGATCCTCGGAAATCACCTGTCCACCGGTAAGAATGCCGATGTCTTCGAGCATGGCCTTGCGGCGGTCACCAAAGCCAGGGGCCTTCACCGCGCAGACTTTCAGGGTGCCCCGTAGCTTATTTACCACCAGGGTGGCCAGGGCTTGACCTTCAATATCCTCGCCAATGATCAGCAGCGGGTTTCCCATCTTGGCAATCTGCTCGAGAATGGGCAACAGATCCTTCATATTGCTGAGCTTTTTCTCGTGGATGAGGAGGTAGGGATCATCCAGGATTACCTCCATGCGCTCGGGGTCAGTGATAAAGTAGGGTGAGAGGTAGCCACGGTCAAACTGCATACCCTCAACCACCTCCAGGGTGGTCTCCATGCCCTTGGCCTCCTCTACCGTGATCACCCCCTCTTTGCCCACCTTGCTCATGGCCTCGGCAATGATATTGCCGATGGCCACATCATTATTGGCGCTGATCGTGCCAACCTGGGCGATCTCCTGTTGATCCTTGGTGGGCTTGCTCAAGTTCTTGAGTTCTTCAACCACCGCCGCAACGGTCTTATCGATACCCCGTTTGAGTGCCATGGGATTGTGTCCTGCTGCCAATAATTTCGATCCCTCACGGTAAATGGCCTGAGCCAGGATTGTGGCTGTGGTGGTGCCGTCACCCGCCTCTTTTGAAGTATTGCCGGCTACCTCCTTGACCATCTGGGCGCCCACGTTCTGGAACTTGTCCTCGAGCTCGATCTCCTTTGCCACTGTAACCCCGTCTTTTGTAATGGTAGGAGAACCAAAGGATTTCTCGAGCATTACATTGCGGCCTTTGGGGCCCAGGGTTAACTTCACTGTATCGGCCAGGATGTTTAGCCCTTTTAGCACCTTTCCCCTGGCCGCCTCATTAAATCTTATTTCTTTGGCCATTTAAATGTTCTCCTTTCGAGTATTTACTCCTTAATGATTCCAAGGATATCATTCTCATGCACAATCAGGTGATCCTTGCCTTCAATCTTGATCTCGGTACCGGCATACTTGGCCAAGAGCACTTTGTCTCCTCTTTTGACCTCCAGGGGGATGAGCTTGCCATCTTTGCTGACCTCACCCTTCCCCACTGCGATCACCTTACCCTGCATAGGCTTTTCCTTGGCCGAATCAGGGATGATGATCCCACCTTTGGTCTTCTCTTCTTCTCCTACTCTTTTAACAAGGATTCTATCATGTAAAGGCATTATCTTCATGACCTGCACCTCTTTATGTTTTGATCTGGTTTCATCAATTAGCAAAAATTAAAAACAGCAATACTCATGCCAGGTTGATATCAGGTTGATATTTAAGGACTTACTGCATTATAGGTAAGTCATCATCGGAACTATCGGTTCAGATGCTTGCTGGGGACCATGGAGCTCGATTAGCATAAGAATCTTTATTATTTTTTAACTCATTAAAATAAAAAGAAAATTCAGGATTAGGAATTATGAGTTCCGATGTACACAAAAAGCTAGAACTTAAAATTCCTCTTTTTTTATTCTCCACTTATTTGAACGCCTTAATCCTTCTAATGTATACTAAAAGAGAGCGATCCGCATATTTCCCTTTACTCATTGGAACTTAGGGTTCTAATGACTATTTCTTAATCAATCGTATAAACCAGTAAATATCAATAACTTAGAAATATGGCATATTAATTGCTGTTTAAGTTATAAAGTCCGATCTTGGTGGAAAAATTATTGGGAAGAAGGTGATCGAGATGAAAAGAAAAAAGATCAAGGAACAAACTATGCCTATCCGGTTAGCACAGGTTCATCTGATTTCGCGGGATTCGTATG
>CAZSWT010000017.1:0-53770 GCA_964611035.1 uncultured Desulfobacteraceae bacterium | reverse complement strand
ATTTGAAATCACTACATATTCCCCTTATTTTTATCAACTAATCTGGAGATGATCCTCATTTATTATCTTTTTCAACCCTTCCTTGTCATCGATATCGTATTTGCCTTTTAAATTAAAAAGCCTAACACCATCATAAACAATTTTGCCATCTAAATTATCTATTTTTTCAGGATGGTGATGGCTTTCTATTATCTGACAAACCTCTTTTATGACCTCATCTTTGGATCCCGACCTCTCCAGAATACCTCTAACAATGGGAAGGCTATCCTTTTCTTGATTTGATTTTTTAGCCCTTTCAGGCTTTTTACCTACTTCATGGAGGCCTATGTCATACAGTATAGCTGCTGCTATCACAACCTTAGGATTTCCCTCTTCTTTTTCCAATATATCTTCGGCAAACCTTCCAACCTTCAAAGCGTTTTCAATCCTTTCTGTGTCATCGCCAAGATGTTCCTTCATGGCTAATATGATAATTTCTTTAAATTCTTCCTTTCCTATTGCCCCTACACATTGATCTGCAAATTGACACCACCTGGCACATCCTAAGTTAAGTTTAGGATTGATAAACATATGGCCACACTTTTGGCAGCGGCGGCGGATATCATCCTTAAAGAATTCCACTGAATTTCCACATTTAGGGCATTCAACATTGTATACATCATTCGGCTTCCAGAATTGAGTATCCTGGCCTGGACATTTGCTTATCATTCTATTTGTCTCCTTCCGAAGAGATGAGTTCTCCTTGAATACCGATTACTTTTTCCTCTATTGCTATTTCCTTACCTGAAGAAGAGACTGCATTTTGAACTACAGTCAACCATCCGGAACAGCAGGGAACCTCCATTCGGGCCACGATTATTTTCTTTATCCCGGAATTCCGCAGAATCTCGATCAATTTTTCCTGATAAAATTTAAGATCATCAAACTTGGGGCAACCAATAACCACAGCTCTTTCATCCAGAAAATCCTGATGAAAGCCCCCGTATGCAAAGGGGCCACAGTCAGCAGCCACCACTAATTCTTCACCTCTAAAATAGGGCGCGCTCGGGGAGACTAAGGTGAGTTTCACTGGCCAGTGGGAAAGGAGGGAGGGAGTCTTAATGGCTTCCTTGTCCCCCTTTGCCTCCCAGCTTTGCTCTGTCGTAGAAGGACAATCGCATGGCAGGGAGAACGGCTCTGCTTCTCTCTCTTCCAGGGTGATTGCCTCTTGAGGGCATTCATTTAAACAGGCCCCAAGGCCATCGCAGTAACTCTCCTTGACCAGTCGTGCCTTGCCATCAACAATTTGCAATGCACCTTCGGCGCAAGCAGGGATGCAGACTCCACAGCCGTCACATTTTTCCTCATCAATCTTAATAATCTCTCTTTTCATTATCTACCTTTTCTTTTTACACGCCAACAACCTCTTTTACCTCTGGTACTTCCTGTTTTAGCGTCCTCTCAATACCTATCTTTAGGGTCATTTGACTCATCGCACATCCTCCACAGGCACCCGTCAATTTTACCTTCACTACTCCATCAGGAGCGACCTCTATCAATTTTACATCTCCACCATCTGCTTGAAGCGATGGTCTTATTCTTTCTAAGGTAGTTTCTACCTTTTCTTTCATTGTTTTTTCCATTTTTTATCTCCTTGTTTTTAAAAATTATTCTATTATATGCAGTGATTATTCTTTCTCTCTCTCCTTTTTCAAACACTCTGAGCATATTCCATAAAGATACGCTTGCATCTCCTCAATCTTACAGCCATTTACAACCTCCTTTTGGATTATCGGACAGTTTTTTGGGTAATCAATCTCAATATTCACTATCCTTCCGCATTTTCGGCACAGTAGATGATGATGAAGATGCGGGTTTGGATCAAAACATGCCTTACCCCTTTTCCTTATAGATAGTTCCTGTATCTCTCCAAGCTCTTTCAACAGTTTAAGCGTGGAATATACCGTTGCCACTGACATGGTCGGATATCTCTGCTGAATAGCCCGGTGAATCTCATCAACTGTGGGATGGTTCTTACTTCTGCTCAGAAACTCTGCGACGGCCATCCGCTGAGGAGTCAATGTCACGCCTTTCTCTTTTAGCCTTTCGATTATATCCTTCATACCTTCCCCTCAGATAAGATAAATTGGAATTATTTTTTGTCAAGAAAGAAAGTAAATATATTATTAATCTATTTTTATAATGATTATAAATTAAGATTAATTTTTGTCAAGAGAAAAATGAGGTATTTTTAGTAGATACATTTTAATGTTCTCGTAAAAAGTCCCTTTACTCCCTCATGATGCCCATTTTGGGATTCCTGAAATGCTTCGCTAAATTCCAAAAACTCGGCCTAACGCCCTCAAGCAGTTTGGAATTTTTCACGTTCAGCATTTTATGAATCTATTTCCAAAAGTGGCCAAAATCGCTCGCAAAAGACTTTTTACAAGTTAGTCCATTTTATCTCAAAAAAAATTTAAATCCTTGATTTAAGTCAAGGCAAGGGACATATTTGTGATCTAAAATATATTCAAAATTGAGACAAGAGTCTTATTTGGCAAAAGATTAATTAATCATTACAAAGGAGGAGAATTATGTTTTGTTTTCAATGTCAGGAAACAGCCAAAAATACAGGCTGTACGGTAAAAGGAGTTTGCGGAAAACCAGAGGATACCGCTAACCTTCAAGACTTGTTGATCTATGTTCTGAGGGGGATTTCAGTCTATGGTGAAAAGGCAAAAGAGCTTGGGATTGTCGATAAAAAAGCTGGCCTGTTTATTGCTCAGGGCCTTTTCTCAACCATCACAAATGCAAATTGGGATAATCAAAGATTTATCTGGCTTATCAAAGAAGGTTTAAGGATTCGTGAAGAGCTCAAAATAAAATTTTTCACTGTCTACAAAGAAAAAAATGGAAGAGAATTTTCTGAGTCGCTGCATGATTCAGCAGTCTGGTACTCCACTGATGAGGCAGAATTTCATGAAAAGGCAAAAGAAGTCGGCGTTCTTGCCACGGAAAATGAAGATGTTCGTTCACTCAGAGAACTGCTGATAATAGGTTTGAAAGGTATTGCTGCTTATGCAGATCATGCGGCCATTTTAGGTCATGAGCAAAATGATATTTATGAGTTTATAATGGAAGCCCTGGCTTCTACTACAAAAGATCTGCCTATAGATGAGATGGTAGGGCTTGTGATGAAGGCAGGTGAGGTTGCAGTCAATACCATGGCTCTCCTTGATAAGGCAAACACATCTGCCTATGGAAATCCTGAAATATCAGAGGTTAATATTGGTGTTCGCAAAAATCCGGGGATTCTTATTAGTGGCCACGATCTTAAAGATATGGAAGAACTTCTTAAACAAACAGAAGGCACTGGAATAGATGTTTACACTCATGGTGAGATGCTCCCGGCAAATTACTACCCGGCGTTCAAGAAATATGATCATTTTGTTGGAAATTACGGCGGTTCCTGGTGGCACCAGAACAAGGAATTCGAATCTTTCAATGGCCCTATTTTGATGACCACGAACTGTATTATCCCGATAAAAAAGGATAATACCTATCAAGACAGGATCTTTACAACCGGAATGACTGGATATCCAGGCGTACAACATATCCCGGACAGAAAAGAAGGTGGCACAAAAGATTTTTCAGAGATTATCGAACTGGCAAAAAAGTGTGACCCACCCGTTGAAATTGAAACCGGTAAAATTGTTGGAGGATTTGCCCACAATCAGGTTTTGGCACTGGCAGATAAGGTTGTGGATGCTGTGAAGACTGGCGCAATAAAACGCTTTGTTGTAATGGCTGGCTGTGATGGTCGTCAAAAGACTCGAAGCTACTATACTGAAGTTGCTGAGCAACTCCCGGATGATACGGTTATTTTGACTGCCGGTTGTGCAAAATACCGCTACAACAAGCTTGATTTAGGCGATATTGGCGGCATTCCCAGAATACTTGATGCAGGCCAGTGCAATGATTCATATTCTCTTGCAGTTATTGCTCTCAAATTGAAAGAAGTTTTTGGACTTGAAGATATTAACGATCTTCCTATTTCCTATGATATAGCATGGTATGAACAAAAGGCCGTTGCAGTACTTCTTGCTCTTCTGTTTCTTGGAGTTAAAGGAATCCGCCTGGGGCCAACACTGCCTGCTTTTGTGTCTGCAAATGTCCTTAAGGTTCTGGTAGAAAAGTTTGATATCAAACCAATTGGTGAGGTTAAGGCAGATGTTGAGGCAATGATGGCCGGAAAATAATTTCAAAGATGTTTTGACATGCCCGCCCTCCCCGTACCGATCAGGAACGGTGCAGGGAAGGGAAGTGTTTTTGGCGGTTCAAATTCATAAAGTGGTATCGTATGGGGATATAAATCGATTGACCCGCGTAATGGCAAAGCTTTGCTAGAAATAGTACTTCACCGATGCATAAATTTTGTAGTCATTTATTTTATCTCCGTATTCAGTATAGTCTTTACCCAAAAGGAATGTAGCTTTAAGGTCGAGTTCAAGGTTGGTTATGGGGGTATATGTTATCTGAGGCGTGATTGATGCGCTTTTATCATTTATATTGTAAATAAAGGCCATAGAAGGAGTGAAATATAAAATGTCAAAGGGCTCTTTTTGAGTCACCTTTAAGTAAAGATAATCTCTCATTACTGTCTGTTTGTTATAGAATTGACTTCCATATTTCCTGCTTGTGGCAAGCTTCGCCATGCTTCCGCTGCTAATATACTCCTGATATCCATCTTCAATCAGGGTGAAGTAATCTGTCATTTCATCTTTGGTGTAACCCTGTCCGTTCCTGTAATATTCGAAAATAAAAGTGGTGTTACTCTTTGTCAGATAGCGGATGCCAAGAAGAAAATTCAATACATCATCTTTTTCTTCTATGAGGTTACTTGCTTGATCAGTTATATATTTAACATAATCCAGAACAACAGCTGCTTCACCATGGACCCCAAAATTTGGAGAAAGGTTTTTAGAAAAGTCGAATCCGAAACGGTCATTAACTTCTTCTCCAAGCAGGAACATAACGTCCAAATCTGTATCGAAAGTGAAAAAATAAATTTTACTTCCCCAGACAATCTCCCTTTCCGTACCCCACTCATCATTGACATGTTTCGATACAGGAAGAATTACAGGCGTTAAGGCTATGGTCTTTAGTTGGCCACCCATACTTTTTATCAGATCACCGGTAGCAACATAGTATCCTTCCAGGGTTGCATCCGGATCTTCTATATATTTCGGGCGACTGAAAAAGGCTACCGGGTTCCAGGCATATCCCTTGCCCCATTTTAAGACTTTTTTGCCCGCATCTAATGCTATAGACGGACCTGGTTGCAGCGATACATAAGCCTCTTCCGTTCGCCGGTCGTTTTCCCAGTCTTCACCCTTGTTATAGTAAAGGTTTCCCTTCAGGCGGGCGTAAAGTTTTACTATGCTAACCTGGTAACTCCCTTCAACCTTGAGATTTAAATCAGTCTGATAGAGAGTTTCATCATCTGCGCCGTTCGAGTATTTTTGATGAAAGAGGAGGCTATCTTCATCCAGACCCTTTACCGTCTCCGATATCTCCAGCTCAGCTTTGAACTCGTAAGGTTTTTTTTCAACCTCAGGAATTTCAAAGTCAAGATTGAGTGTATCTGAAGTCTGCTCCTCCGCTCCTGCATGTCCGTGCAAAGAAATAGCTGGACAAATCAAAAGCCACCATAGAAGAAAAAGGGTATATTTCCTGAGCTCGCAGCAGTAAAATTGTGAAAAGCGTGTAAAAAACATGCCTGACTTTCACATCCTTCTTAGATTTTCAGCAGTGTGACTGTGCTATCTGAGACTTTCCACTTTCGGCATATAATTTAAAGAAAAAATTTCATCAGGCAAATCTTTTTTCTTAACCTTTGCAAAAATAATAATCGACCTGTAGTCTTTATAAAGAGGGCTGTCTGTCTCTATTACGGCAGGGCGTACAATTTCTCCGCCAAAATCTTTGATATTCTTAAAATAAAGGGTTTTAATCAACATGCCTGACGAGGCGAAGCATTCTATTTTGAATGGGAGAGGTCTTTTACCGTCAACCCACATTTTAACTCTGTCGTAAGCAACGGTCTTTGTCTTTGCTTTAAGGTAAAGGATATGTCCTTTGTCCGCCTCTTCAAATTTATCACAGTCATATTCCGCACTATAATCTACCCGCATAATATCCGAATTATTGAACACTCCTCCGGTTACCGACTGAAGGCTGGTTATGCGTATCGGCTTGCCGACATTAGGAATATAAAGCCACATGTTTTCCCCGATTCGCAGGGTGCTCCTCCCTTTTTCACTGGCTGGAGATAGAAAGACAGATGCAATCTTATCTTTTCCTTTTTTAACTGAATACATTACGAATTCTTTTTTTGAGCCGTCCGGCTCAATATTTATCAGCTTTCTGTACATTTCAAAACTTTCCGGATTTAGATTTCGGTCAACCTTTCGAAGCATTTCATTGCCGTCATCTGAATAGGCCGATACGGCAAGGCTCAGGCACATTAAAATCATCAATAGCGACTTTATCATTATCTTCCTCCTTCAGGAATTATAGCTTTCAGCCCCTCGACCTGTCTTTTTATTCGCCTTCGCCAGAATACCCTGCGCTGCATGTGCGCTGCATGTGCTGCGGGGAGCTTCATTATAAAATTAACGGCATACTTTCAATCAACAATCAGCAATCGAAAATCATCAATTATTACACATGTCCCAAAGCATCAACCGGTTCCATCTTAGAAGCCTTATACGCAGGTTGCAGGCTGGCGAAAACCGAGACCATCAAAACTATTGCCGACACCCAAACAAGTTCTGAGAAGCTAATTGTCGGAGACAACAAAAGATCGTCCATCCGACCAAAAGCAAACTGTATCTTGTAAATGTTTAGAATATAAATTCCGAAGATCCCGATAATGTTGCCGGCCAAGGCACTAATTAGCCCGAGGGATAATCCCTCCGCCAAAAACAGTCCCATTATCTTGCCTGGTGCGGTTCCGATGGCGGACATCGTTCCGATTTCTCTTACCCTTTCATAAACAGACATCATCATGACGTTTAAAATGCTTATAAGAACAATAGCGATCATAATTATTTTCATAGAAACAGTCATGATTTCTATCATTGTAGCTATATTTGAAAAAGGTGAAAGCTTTTCCCATGTATGTATTTCAAAAGCAGCTTTTCCTTTTGTATTTTTAAACTCAGCCAGAGCTGATTTAAGTTCTGTGTAAACATAGTTTAGCTTATCAAATTTTTTAATCCGCAAAGCGATTTCTATAACTTCCGGGTTTTCCATACGAAGCAAAGATTCAGCATCCTTTATATGCATATACCCTTCTTTGCCCTGGGGCCCTAAAATGCTTTCTATAATCCCGGCCACCGTAAAGTTGAGGCCGTTTACAGAGCCATCTTTGTTGTTGGCTACAAGGACCACAGAGTCTCCAATTTTAATCTTCATACCCGCGGCCAGTTTTTCAGGAATAATGATTTCTCCAGGTTTGAGCAGAATATCCGGTACTTGGCTGCCGCTGAATTTCATGCGCTCACTGACATTGGGGCAAACTTTAATTTCCTTCTCCGGATCAATTGCATTTAAGCGGATGTTGGTGGTTTCTTTAAAATTACTCAGCATAGCGCTAAGCTTTATTCTTGGTGCATAAGCCTCAACATCGGGATTTTCTTTGAGTACTTTTTCGAGCGTTTTGTAGCATTTTTGATTAATGGTCAGATTTAGCGGCGAAGTATCTATAGAAGCTACATAACCTTTTTTATGGATCTGCATTTGAGCCAGGTTTGAGTCGGTAATCTGGCCGATCATCATTTCTTTAAATGAGCCTGCAAGTCCTGAAAAAAGTATCACCATCAATAGGCCGAGTGTGATTAGCATAGAGGTCAGCAAAGTCCTTCGCCTATATCGCATTAGATTCCGCAGTGCTATTTTAAAAATTCGAATCATTATATTTCTCCTTCATTATTTTTACGCGAGCTCTAAACAAGTCTTCCGTCTTCTAATGTATGAATAACCTCGGCTTCTTTCATGACTCCGGGATCATGTGTGGAAAAGATGAATGTAGTGTTGAATTCATCCCGCATGTTGCGCATAAGACGAATGACATTTACAGCGGATTTTTTATCCAGGTTTGCAGTAGGCTCATCTGCAAGAACAAGTTTTGGCTGTGTTACCAGAGCCCGTGCCACAGCGACTCGTTGTTTCTGACCTCCTGAAAGCTGGTCGGGAAATTTATCTTTCTGATTCAGCATTCCCACTGATTCGAGAACCTTTAATACCATTTCCTTTCGTTTTGATACAGATTCATTTTTTATCATTACGAGAGGATATTCAACGTTTTCATAGGTGGTAAGCACCTGAAAAAGGTTGAATGCTTGAAAGATAAACCCAAGGGTAGAGCCCCTGAACGTTGCGCGACGCCTGCGATCAAAAGTATCCACCTGCTCTTTTCCGATAAAAACCTTTCCCTTTGTCGGCTTGTCAAGACACCCGATGAGGTTCAACATGGTGGTTTTTCCGCTCCCGGAAGGGCCTACAAAAGTAACAAAGGAGGCCTCATCAATGGAAAGAGTGACATCCTGTAAGGCTTTGACCTGCACCTCCCCTGTCTGGTAAATTTTTGAAACATTATCAATCTGAACCAAAGCCATAATCTTCTCCTTTTTTTCAAAAGCAGATTGAACTAGTATTGATGAATTCATAAAAAGTAAAAACCACTTTTTACGAAACTATCAAATATCAATCAGGATACCGTTGGATCGCGTAAAAATTAAAAGAAATCCCTCAATTTAGCTTTAAAACTCTTTTTACAGCATCATCAACACGGCCTTTAAACTCAAAATGAGTTATGCCTTTGTTTTTCAGTGTATTAATCATTTTGGAACCAAAGGACCCTGCAACTATGATGTCTATGTCCCTTTGGGCAAGGAAATTTGCCGCTGAAGGCCCGGCGCCACCACTTGCATCCCTGTAAGGGTTATCAATACTCTGTGTTTTTTACTTTTTGCCTTTATAGACTGTGCCTACAGCAGGATTCTTTTCTCCAAATTGTTCAACCAGTTCCTTTACTATTTCTGATCGCAATTTTCCTTTTTTCTCCATATTTTTTATTAGCATATATGCGCCAAATAGCAGGGAAGGCCCAATCTCTGAGGCAAAGGTTCCTACCCCCTGGTTCCAGACAAACATGGAAAAGAGTTCATCCAATTCCTCTACTGCAACACCTGCGGCATATCCTTTTACCAGCTCCCTCGTTGCCTGGCGGTATCGACCCCCGCCAACACCATTTGCCAAAGACAGAAGATATTTCGTTTTCTGATCTATAGCAGGATTTCCCTTTTCCCATATAAATTCCCAGAAGGGTACAACAATATTTGCCAGCTCATTGTCAATCTCTTTAAAATTTAAGATAGCATTTGGCTTCAATGGGACATCCATTCCTCCTGTCAAGGTTGCCTCCTTTTCTTCAGTTCTATAAAAATATACCCTGTATTCGTCATCATATTCCTTTTCCGTCAGGTACTCAAATCCCAGGTCAGAAAGGGCACTATAGAGCGGTATAGGCTCAAAGCTCTGGATTACGCATAATCCCTCTTCTACTTCTGTCTTTTTTGCCTTTGTCAGGAGCATGGGTAGAAAATTTCCCTTCAGCTCCCTGACGTCCACTACCTCAAATGATTCTTTTTTTTCTTGCCATTCTTTTTTCATGATTTACTCTCCTTTCTTTTTTGCTTCAAAGTAGTGTCTTTAAGAGAAGTTTGCCTTGATTTAAGTCAATTGATAAAAAATTAGTAGCTTCTCAATAAACAGACAAAAAAATTATGAAATCCTTGATAACAATAACGGAAAAAGTAAATTTTACTTATACGAGAAGAGGTTATGGTTCGGTTGAAATCTTTAGGAAATGAGTAGAGAAGGGAAGTTGCGGTTAAAACAATTTTGCGCCTTTCGCAAGATTTTTCAATGACTCTATGTCAAGAATCTTTATCTTCTTTCCCTCATCCTCTATTATTCCCGCTTCCCTCATTCTTGAAAGGGCTCTGGAAAGTGTCTCTGGTATGGTTCCAAGGAGACTGGCAAGCTGGCCCTTTGGTATTTCCAGAGTAAATGCGTCATTTCTATTCTCTTCTTTTGAAACATGAAGGAAATATGCGGCCAGTCGGCTTGGGATCTCTTTTAGAGAAAGATCTTCTACCTGAATTGTAAACTGGCGGAGACGTTCCGAAAGAATGGAAAGCATATTAATAGCAATATCTGGACTGCTCCTTATCACCTGTATAAATCCATCATGTGGGAAAAAGAGGACTATTGTAGGCTTCATGGCATCAGCATTTGCTGGATAGGTTTCGCCGGAAAAGACCGGAACCGGGCCAAAGATCTCGTGGGGTTTAACGAGTCTTAATATCTTTTCTTTACCTTCTGTCGAAATCTTGTAGATCTTTACAAAACCCGAGTATACCACAAAAAATCCTTTGCCCTTATCCCCTTCTAAAAAGATGATTTGACCTTTGCTGAAATGTTTTTCAACAGCTATCTCAGCCAGGTCACTTAACTGGCCTTCCTGTAATCCTTTGAAGATTGGAATAGAAGAAATTATGCTCGCTTTTTCATCCATATTAAATATTTTGGTAAGCGTTCACAGGTTCCGGGTTCAACGTTCAGGGTTAGGGACAAGGACAAAATTGAAGACCCGAAGTCCTCGTAAAAAATGCTGGTTTTGCCAGATATTTGCCAATGCGCCGCCAACTTTCAGATTGGGAATGACGAAGCCGGGCGTTTCTCACATAAATACGCCCCCAAAATGGAGTCCGGGGACAAGAACGTAACCCGCCGACGGGCAAGCCTTGAACCTCTGAACCTTTGAACCCGTGAACAGCTACGTATTCTGTAACATTTCTTCCAGTTTCGACTTTTTTATCTCGATGTCTTCGTTCGTTCTTTTAATATTCATTGGCTTCATAATATCGTATGTTCCATCCTCAAAAAACACGGGCACCTGTAAAAGGTAATCAATATTCTCAGGACATCCGGCAGCAAAAAAGTGACCAGGTCTTCTTCCCTGTTTAACTTTATCTCTTATTTTATCCAATGTCTTTGTTGAAATAATCAGACCATGTTGGCCTGTAAAACTCTTCACCAGATCTCCGGGTTTAAATAAGCTCTTTTTTTCCATATTCATTCTCCATATTTACTTGGTTAAGTCATTAAGGCGTTGAATAGTTGATTTGTAAAAGATGAACTACTCAACCATTTAACGAATCAATTTTTCAACCATTTTTTTTAGTGGATCTAATTCAGCTTCATCAAGTTTCTTTAAAAGCCCCCCAAGAGATTGTAGGGAAGGAGCAATATAGACAAGAAATCTATTTTTCCCCTGGACCTTACTCAGATATGAAAAGGCCCCCAATATCTGGAGGTTCCTCTGGATGGCAATGTATGGATAATGCCTTGAAAATGAACTGGATGTGCCCGGAAGGCGTTTTTCAAGAATCTTGAGATAATAATCATACAGAAAAATTATTTCCTCTTTTTTCAGCTCTACATAGGGATCGATTAACAAAGAGGCAAGATCATATTGTAGAGGGCCTAAGCGCCCGCCTTGCCAATCTACTACACCTATTTTATCGGCTCTGATGATAAGGTTTCTTGACTGAAAATCCCTGTGAAGAAAAAAATTGCTATCTGCAAGAGAGGCATTATAGGAAAGATGTTTAAAAGAGGATTTTAATTCAGAAAAATTTTGCTTCAGACCATGGAGACCTTTCAGGAAATAGGTGAGAAAATAATCTGATTCAAATCTTTCCATAATAAACCTGTCATATCTTTTTGTATGATAACACCATTCAGGGGTAAAATCTTGTTTACCATCGAGCTGGATCTGTATCAAAAGCTCGATAACCCGTTTGTATATATCGATGCGATTGTTTGAGTTGAGAACAATCTCCTGGAGGCTCATTTTCCCCAGATCTTCCATGATAAACCAGCCGTGATCAAGGTCATACCTATAAATACAGGCAACTGGGATTCCTTTCTTAAATAGATGTTCACCTATCTTTAGATATGAGATGTTCTCTTTTTCTGCATTCCTTTCTATGGGTGGATTAGCCATGACTATAAATGAGTCCTGATTGTTACTCAGGCGATAGAAAATTCTCTTTGAACCATCACCGGGCAATATTTCCCAGCTAAATTCTCTATTATCAACGCAGGTATTATCTATGTATGATTTAACAAATTCCTTTAGATTTATCATTTAAACCAGTCCACTGTTTTTTGTTCACCGTTATAAAGATTATCGGATGGCTACTCCGTCAATTAGATCTTTTTCCACAATAACGCCAGATGCAACGACGCTATCAATTATCTTCGTTCCCTCTTTAATAATCACATCATTCCAGAGAACGGATCTCTGCACAAGGGCATTCCGCTCTATTGAGGTTCCTTTCCCAATGACTGCCCAATCTTTGAGGGTTGCACTCGAATCTATGCGGCATTTTTGGGCTATAGCAATATTGTCTGGAGGCAGATGATAGAAATTAGCCTTCAAATAATCGGCTATAGTTCCGATGTCAATCCATCTATGACCAGTTGCAATATAACCTCTAATGGGTTTTTTTAAATCTATCAGCCTTTTATACAAGTCTATAATATTATATCTTTTCTTATCAGGGATAAAGCTGAGTACCTCGGGATTTATGACCTGAATACCAGTAAAGGCTAAGGTCCCCTTTACATTTGTACCTGGGCCGATAGAGAGAATATTCATCTCTTTGTTTATCCTTATCTTATTATATTTAGGGAAGTCATGGAGCACCATAGTCACGAGGTTATTTCTCCTCAGATGAAACGCATAAACATCTCCTAAATCTATATCAGTCAGGATGTCTCCATTGATAACGATAAAGGGATCGTTGCCCCAAAAATCATGGGTGTTTTTAATTCCACCCCCTGTTCCTAAAATCTCTTTCTCGATCCTGATTTCTACCTTTACGCCAAAGGGGTCACCTCCTTTAAGGTAATCACGTATCATCCGACAATGGTGATGGGCATTGATTATTGTTTTTTCTACCCCATGGGTCGTAAGGAACTGTATAATCCTATCTATCACAGGCTTATTAACAACTGGCACCAAAACCTTAGGGTAAATGTTGGTCAAAGGCCTCAATCTCTCTCCCATGCCAGCAGCCAGGATCATTGCTTTCATAATGTTGCCTTTTTGATTGCATTTATCTTTCAGTAATTATACATGCATAGTAGCGTTTGTTGGGTTTATTGAGTTCATTGGGTTTATTGGATTTTAACATTTACCCTGTGAAAAAGCTCCTTTCAGTCAATCATGTTAAGGATAATAAGTTTTAAAGCCTCATCCTTCAAGATAAAAAGCTTCCTCCACAGGGCAAGAAGCTCAAGAAACTCAACAGCAAGGAGTGCCTAAATTGCTTTACGTTATAAATGTTTAAAATAAACATAACAAACTTGAGAAACACAATAAACTCAAAAAACTCTTAATGATGAATCCGACACTTGATCTTTCAGAGATTACCCAAAAGATCGGCCGTTTATTTATAGGGGGTATCCCCGGCCCTGAATTGGACACAAATACTATTAGGCTAATAAAAAATTACCATCTTGGCGGCATTATTTTATTTTCTAGAAATATAGAGGATCCAATTCAACTAGCCCGCCTGTGCATGGATATACAGAAGGTGGCAATGGGGAATAGCGGCTATCCCCTTTTTCTGGCAATTGATCAGGAGGGCGGGAGGGTAGCCAGATTGAAACAACCTTTTAGTCAGTTCCCGGGGAATGCAGGTATAGGGGAAAGCCCTAATCCAGAAAAAAGCGCCCTTCACTTTGCCATTACAACTGCCAGGGAAATGTCTCTGGTTGGGCTTAATATGAACATGGCCCCTGTTCTGGATGTGGCTCAGGTAGATATGGACGCTCATCTGGCAGGACGAAGCTTTTCTCAGGATTCTTTGCTGGTAACTAAATTGGGAAAAATAGTTATCAATACCCTGCAGCAAGGCGGTATAATGGCGGTTGGCAAACACTTTCCTGGCTTAGGAAAATCAGATCTCGATCCACACTTACACCTTCCAACTATTCATGCCACTTTTGAAGAAATGGAATCTGTCCATCTCGCTCCTTTTCAAGGTGCCATAGAGGCAAATGTCTCTGCCATAATGAGCTCTCATGCTGTTTATCCAGCCCTTGAACCAGGTATTCCAGCAACTCTTTCAAGAAAAATTATTACCAATCTCTTGAGAAAAAAAATGCGTTTTTCTGGACTGATAATCTCAGATGATCTGGAGATGGGGGCAATAGCCAATGAAAGGGGGCTGCCTGAAGGCGCAGCAGATGCCTTTGAGGCAGGTATTGATCTATTACTTATTTGTAAAAGCCAGTCCCTCATCCTTGACAGCATAGAGCTTATAAGAGATAAAATCCTAAAGGGAGATATTTCCTATGAAAGATTAGAGAAGTCTTTAGAGAGGATTAACAAATACAAAAAACGCTTCCTGTCTCCTCGAAAGAGAATATCACTAAAAGCTGTAAAGGAATATTTCGGAAACTAACTTTGTTCTTGACAAAAGTAAAGAAAGAAATCTATTTTACTGTAAAATAGTAATAAGGTAAAATTATGAAAATTAGCAGTAAAAGGCAAATTTCTATTCCTAAAAAGGTTATGGAGACATTGGGTCTACAACCCGGAGATGAGTTGGAATTCGAGATTGAAGGAAACGCAGCACACCTGATCCCCATTAAGACCATCAAGGTTCCGAGAGACCAGGCCTGGTTTTGGACCCCGGAGTGGCAAGCAAGAGAAAAGGAGGCAGACCAGGATCTATACGCAGGACGGTATGACGAGTTCGATACACTGGACGACCTTTTGAAAGATTTGCATCGTGAAGATTAGACGCACAAACTCCTTTCTGAAGGATTATCGAACACTATCAGCAGAGATACAGGCCCAGGTTGACAAGCAACTCACTCTCCTCCTTGAGAACCCAAGACATCCATCTCTCAGGCTGAAAAAACTTAAAGGTACGGGCATCTTTGCGATAAGGGTAAGCAAAGGCTATAGCCTGACCCTTAGGTATGAAAGTAGAGTGTTAGAACTCCGCCGGGTTGGGACGCATGATCTCTTGCGAAAGGAAGGGTGATTTTCTGTGCAAAAAGACGCAACTATCAAAGAGGCATGAAAATGAAAGATGCAGACCTGTCTGCCGTGCCGGCACAGGCAGATAAGACCAAAGAACAACTCATACATGAACTGGCAGAAATGCGCCTAAAGATTACCAAATTTGAGGAATTAGAAGCCGGGCTTAAGAAGGCCAAGGAAAAAATAGAGCATCAAAAAAAACATTTAGAATCATTACTTAAATACAGCTCATTATCCATAGTAACTCTTGATGAGGATCAAACTATTGTTTCGTGTAACCGAGATTTCGAAAAACTATTTCAATTTAAAAAATCTGAGATCGTTGGCAAAAATCTCGATGAACTCATTGTAGGGCAACAATACATAAAAGATGCTGTATCATACACAAAAGAAACCTTTAGAGGGAAAGCAATTCATGGATACGGTGAACGAAAAAGGAAAGATGGCACAAATATATACGTTGAAATCTTTGGTGTGCCAGTGGTCATAGATGGAAAGCTGGCAGGTGCATATGAATTTTATCAAGACATTTCCGAACGCAAGCAGGCAGAGGAATTGTTCCGAATCTTATTTGATAGATCACCTGTTGGCCTCTTTATTATCCAGGATAGAAGGTTTAAATTAATAAACCCCAAATTCCTTAAGCTTACAGGTTACAAGAAAGAAGAATTTTTAGGTAAAGATTCTATTGCCTTTATCCTTTCTGAAGACAGAAATATGGTCATGGAAAATACAATTAAAATGTTAAAAGGCAAGCTCCTCTTCCCATTTGAATTCAGGGTTATTAATAAAAGTGGGGAAATTAGATGGATAGAACAGACAATCACCTCCATTCAGTATAATGGAAGACCATCAGTCTTAGGTTACTATGTGGACATCACCGAGCGCAAGAAGTCTGAAGAGGCACTGCGAGAATCAGAGGCAAAATATTCTGCACTGGTCGAGAAATCAAAAGATGGCATCATAATTATCAGTGAGGGTGTGCTGAAATATATTAACAAAGCATCTACTGACCTTGTGGGATACTCCCCTAAAGAAATGATAGGTATAAATTTCTTAAATTTTGCTGCACCGGATTACCGAGAGATTGTTTTAAATAGATATACTGACCGTATGGGAGGAAAAGACGTGCCTTCTATCTACGAAATCGAACTCCTTAGAAAAGACGGTAAGACAATACCGGTAGAACTGAACGCCATACGCATTGATTTCGAAGGCAAACCTGCTGACCTTGCCATCATTAGAGACATAACTGAACGAAAGCGAGTGGAAGAGACACTGCACAGGGAAAAAGAAAAATTTCGAGTCTTAGTAGAAGAATCTCCCCTGGGAGTATCTTTAATTGAGAAGGATGGCCGTTACAAATATATTAACCCCAAGTTCGTTGAGATGTTTGGATATACCCTGGAAGATATTCCTACTGGGCGAAAATGGTTTAAAAAGGCATACCCTGATAAAGAGTACAGGGATCAAGTCATTTCAACCTGGATAACTGATCTTAAGAAGTTCAAGCATGGTGAATCCCGGCCCCGTCCATTTACTGTGACTTGCAAAGACGGCTCTAAAAAGGTAATAAACTTCAGGCCAGTGACCATGGAAACTGGAGAGCAGTTTATTATTTGTGAAGACATCACCGAAAGGAAGCAGTTGGAAGCCCAACTCCAACAGGCCCAGAAGATGGAAGCCATTGGCACCCTTGCAGGTGGCATTGCCCATGATTTTAATAATATTCTTCAGGCAATTTTTGGTTACACCCAGATCCTTTTGATGGGAAAGGAGCCGAGCAATCCTGACTATGAGAAGCTTGAAGCAATCGAAAAATCTGCACAGAGGGCAAGTGATCTTACCAAACGGCTCCTGATTTTTAGCCGGAAAGTGGAAAGTAAACTCAGGCCCATGGATCTCAACAACGAAATTGAACAGGTCTCTAAAATGCTTGAGCGGACTATCCCAAAGATGATTAATATCGAATTACATCTCTCAGTAGACATTAAAATCATCAATGCAGATCCTGCTCAGATAGAACAGATTATGATGAATCTTGGAGTCAATGCCAGGGATGCCATGCCTGATGGCGGCAGACTGATATTTGAAACAGAAAATGTAATTTTAGATGAGCAATACTGCAAAACCCATCTGGGAGCCAGGCCAGGGCAATATGTTAAGTTAAGCATCTCTGACACCGGCCACGGTATGGATAAGGAAATCCTAAGACACATCTTCGATCCCTTTTACACCACCAAAGAGACCGGCAAGGGCACAGGGCTTGGCCTGGCTATGGTCTATGGTATTGTTAAAAGCCACAGTGGATATATCATGTGTTACAGCGAGCCAGATGAGGGCACTATCTTTAAAATCTATTTTCCTATTATTGAAAAAGAAGCAGAAAGAGTGGAGTCAAAAAAGGAAAAAGTTCCCATCGAAGGAGGCAATGAGACCATTTTGTTAGTGGATGATGAGGAGGCCATTCGAGAACTTGCTGAAGATATACTTACCAGATTTGGCTATAAGGTGCTTATGGCCTCTGATGGGGAAACTGCCTTAGAGATCTACCGTGAGAAGAAGGAGGAAATCAATCTGGTGATTTTGGATATAATCATGCCTGGGATAGGTGGAAGGAAATGTCTTGAAGAACTTCTCAAGATGAATCCAAAGTCAAGGATTATTATCGCAAGTGGTTATTCTATCAATGGGCCCGCTAAGGAAGTCCTCAAAGCTGGGGCAAAAGGTTTCATCAGCAAGCCTTATGATATGAGAGGGATGCTACAAACAGTTCGTAAGATCCTGGATGAGGATTGAAGCCTTACGTTACTTTTAAAAATTATTCCTGCTTGATGTCTAACAATCAATCTGATAATTTAAACATATTAAAGGCATTCAAGAGCGCTAATTTTATCGACAAGGTTGCCTTAATCTTATCTATTTGGTTCGGCGCAGGCCTTTTACCTGGTATGCCAGGCACTTTTGGCACAGCCGGGGCAATACCTTTATATCTATTAATAGATTTTTTACACACCAGATACCAAGCGTTATTTTTGCTGATACTAATCATAGTAGCAATATGGTCATCCCATAGAAGCCAATGTATCCTGGGCACGGTTGATCCAGGTGCGATCGTTATTGATGAGGTAGCCGGGTTTTTATTGATTATTATCTTTATCCCCTTTACCTTGAGAAATCTGATAGCAGCGTTTTTTCTTTTTAGGTTTTTTGATATTCTCAAACCACCTCCGATAAAGATGATAGAAAAAAAGGTAAAGGGAGGATTTGGGATTGTTCTCGACGATCTCGTAGCTGGTTTATATGCATATCTATCTTTACGGTTTCTCCTGTATATGCTCGAATGATGGGATGCAGGGATTTAGAAATTAAGGGATTTAGGAATTAAGGCCCCAGTGAAATAGAAACAAAAAGGCCTCAGTTAAATATCAATGCAAAGGCCCTGGAGCAATAGAAAGCTAAAAGCATTGCACTGGGTAAACATTTAACGGGGTAAACATTTCACGGGGTAAAAATTGACGGATTGACGGATTTAGGAATTAGGCACTTAACACTGAAGGAATTATGCAAACAGAGATCATAGTCATAGGCAATGAACTGATCTCAGGAAAGACAAGAGATCTTAACGGCTGGTATGCATCAGGTTGCCTTTTATCCCACGGTCTTGAAGCAAGCGAAATCAGAACCGTTGGTGACAACTACGATACACTTTCTTCTGTGTTGAAATCGGCGGTAAAAAGGTCTCATTTTGTAATTGTTACTGGTGGCTTAGGCCCAACCGAGGATGATCTTACCACCGAGATAGCATCCAAGGCCTTAGATATGCCTCTTTTCCTTGATCAGGCCGTTCTTGATCACATAAAGAATACTACAAAAAAATTAGCCTTAAGCTGGTCCCCTTCTTTAGAAAAATTGGCCTGGCTTCCAAAAGGTGCAAAGATGTTAGACCCTCAAGGGGAGATGTGCGGCTTTTCACTATCTAAGGGGGATAGCCTCCTCTACTTCCTGCCAGGTGTACCTGAACAGATGAGGGAGCTGATGAATAGGTGTGTTATTCCGGATATTCTGCGAAGGTACAAACCAGCTGCTGTCCCACGGCATAGAATACTGAAAGTCTATGGGTTAAGTGAATCCCGTATTGCAGATGTCTTCAAAGGTCTCAGTGATGAACTGAAAAAGGTAATGTTTGGATTTTACCCCTCCTTCCCTGAAAACCAAATCACTATCACAGTCCGGGGCAAAGAGGATACAGAGATTGAAAGGGAATTAAATAGAGCAGAAAAAAAAATCAGGCATCTTTTAGGGCCTTATATATTTGCATCTGGTGATAAAATCATGGAGTCTGTTGTTGGAGAGTTGCTAAAGGAGCGGAAGATGACGATTTCTGTAGCGGAATCATGCACGGGCGGTCTTATTGGTCATAGGCTTACATCTATATCAGGAAGCTCTCTTTATTTTGAAAGGGGTCTGATTGTTTACAGTAACTTATCTAAGGTTGAGATGCTTGGGGTAATGCAACGAACCATAGATTCATATGGGGCTGTCAGCGATCAGGCGGTACGGGAAATGGCCGAGGGTGTCAAGAAAATTGCAAAAACTGATATGGGGCTTGCTGTAACAGGAATTGCCGGGCCTTTAGGAGGATCAGAGGATAAACCAGTTGGTACTGTATTTATTGGCCTCTCTGTAGATGGCGAAATATTTTCTGGCCAATACTGCTTTTCAGGAGACAGAGATAAGGTGAAACATAATACTTCAGAGATGGCCCTTGACTGGGTAAGGAGATATCTCAATGGGTATCCGTTCATTCCTGGCATTTGAACTTCCAGTTGAGATCAGAGAACAAATCAGGGTTATTTCCAAAGAATTAAAAAAAACAGCCCTGCCAGTGAGATGGGTTAAGGCAGACAACATTCACCTTACTATACTATTTCTTGGCTCTGTTGATGAAGATACAATAGATGATATAGAAGAAAAGGTGAATGTGGTGGTAAAAGGGTTTTCTGCATTTAAGACTAGGCTCAATGCTGTTGGGGCATTCCCACATTGGCGAAGGCCGCGGGTTATCTGGATTGGCCTTAATGGAGATATAGGGAGATTGTCAAATCTCAGGGATGAGTTACAAGAAGAACTAAAGGCATTAGGTTTCATGCCGGAAAAAAGGCCCTTTAGAGCACACCTCACACTTGGCCGCTTTAAAGGTCCAATAGATCGGGATGAAGATATGAAATGGATTCTTGATAGATATCGTGATATTAATAGTGACCTGTATCAGCTGAATGAGTTTATTCTTTATAAAAGTGATCTCAAGCCAGATGGGCCGGTTTATACAAAAATGGCTACGTGGCCACTGAGGGCCGCAGATTAACACAGATGAACGCGGACAGGATTAAATACAAAGAAATCACAGATATTATTCTTAGATAATATCAGCGATAATCAGCGTAGACCTGCCCGCCGTCTGGCAGGCGGGTCTGTGGCAAAATATTTACTAAAGCAGTATAAAATTCGGGAATACCTTCGATAAAAAAAGGGGGGATTGTTATGGCAATAGATCCAGAAAAAAAGAAGTCTGTAGATTTGGCTATTACACAGATTGAAAAGCAGCATGGAAGGGGCTCTATTATGAAATTGGGGAAGGGGGGGGCGGTTATGGATATTCCTGTCATCTCTACAGGCTCGCTTGCCCTGGATGCAGCCCTTGGTCTGGGTGGTGTGCCAAGGGGGAGAGTGATAGAAATCTTTGGACCAGAATCCTCAGGAAAAACCACTCTTGCCCTTCATATTGTTGCAGAGGCACAGGCCAAGGATGGAATGGCTACCTTTATAGATGCAGAGCATGCCCTTGATTTGGCATATGCCAGGAGACTGGGAGTCAATGTTGATGATCTTCTTGTCTCCCAACCAGACAATGGTGAGCAGGCGCTAGATATCGCTGAAATCCTGGTAAGAAGCGGGGCCATGGATGTCCTGGTAATCGACTCTGTTGCAGCCCTTGTCCCAAGGGCAGAGATAGAAGGTGAAATGGGAGATCAGCAGGTTGGATTACAGGCGAGATTGATGTCAAAGGCCCTTAGAAAATTGGCGGCAAGTATCAATAGATCAATGACATGTGTCATTTTTATAAACCAGATCAGGATGAAAATCGGGGTAATGTTTGGGAATCCAGAGACCACTACCGGTGGAAATGCGCTCAAGTTTTATGCAACTCAACGTCTTGATATTCGGAGGATTGCCTCCATACAAGAGGGGGACAAAAAAACAGGAAATAGAACAAGGGTTAAGGTAGTAAAAAATAAGATTGCCCCTCCTTTTAGGATGGCCGAGTTTGATATTATTTACGGTAGCGGGATATCAAAGGAGGGAGACATATTAGACTTGGGTGTTGAATTAGATATAGTTGAGAAAAGTGGTGCCTGGTTCTCATTTAATGAAGAAAGGATTGGTCAGGGAAGGGAGAATGTTCGAAGATTTTTAATTGAACACACCGATATAATGAAAACTATTTCTGACAGGGTAAAGGAAAAGCTTGGCATGGGTGAAACTGGAAACTCGAAACTGGAAACTCAATAAATGCATATGAATAGCAGGAAAATAAGAGAAAAATTTTTACATTACTTTAAAGATCATGACCATGAGATAGTAAAAAGCGCATCTTTGGTTCCACAGGATGATCCAACACTGCTTTTTATTAATGCTGGCATGGCCCCATTTAAAAATCTATTCCTCGGTCTTGAAAAAAGGTCATATACAAGGGCAACGAGCTCTCAGAAATGTGTCAGGGCTGGAGGAAAACACAATGACCTTAATGAGGTAGGCTATACTAACAGGCACCATACCTTTTTTGAAATGCTGGGCAACTTTTCCTTTGGCGACTATTTCAAAGAAGGGGCAATCGATATGGCGTGGGAACTCCTGACTGTTGGATATGGTATACCAGAAGAAAAATTGTGGGCATCCGTCTATACAGATGATGATGAGGCATATAAAATCTGGAATGAAAATATAGGCGTACCTCATGAAAAGATCCTGCGCTTAGGAGACGAGGACAATTTCTGGTCCATGGGAGACACTGGCCCATGTGGGCCATGCTCGGAGATTTATATTGATCAAGGTCCTGAGGTTGGCTGTGGCAAGCCCACCTGTAAACCAGGCTGTGAGTGTGACAGGTATTTAGAGGTATGGAACCTGGTCTTTACCCAGTATAATAAGGAGCCTAATGGCGAACTCACCCACCTTCCCAGGCCAAACATAGATACAGGTATGGGCCTGGAGAGATTGGCTGCGGTTTTGCAAGGTGTATATTCAAATTATGACTCAGATCTCTTTACTGATATTATAAAACTCACAGAGGAATTGGCAGAATTACGATATGGCCTGGACAGCAAAAGCGATATCTCCTTCAAGGTAATTGCAGATCACAGTCGGGCAGCTGCATTCCTTATAGCTGACGGTATTATGCCTTCAAATGATGGCAGGGGGTATGTGCTTAGGCGGATAATCAGGCGGGCCATACGATACGGCCAGGTTCTCGGACTAAAGGGCCCATTTCTCCATCGTCTCACAGATAAGGTTGTTGATTTAATGAACCCTGATTATCTGGAGCTCGGACAATCCAAAAGATTTATTGATGAAGTGGTGATCAATGAGGAGCAACGATTTGCCGACACCCTCTTCCATGGCCTCTCTATTTTAAAGGAAGAGATGGATGGATTGCGTTCAAAGGAAAGTCATATTATTCCTGGCAGTTTGGTTTTCAGGCTTTATGATACCTTTGGTTTCCCCCCGGATCTGGTAGAGGATATAGCCCGGGATGATGATTTCAGCATAGACATTGAAGGCTTTGATCAGGCCATGGCAGAGCAGAGGGCAACATCTCAGAGAAGCTGGAAGGGCAGTGGACAGGAGGTGATACCCGAGGTCTATAGAATGCTTGACTCAAAGGGGTTGGATTGTCGGTTCTTAGGCTATGAAACGTTAAGGGCAGAAGGAACGATTATATCTATCCTAAAAGTCGGAGATCCGCCGAGGCGGGACAGTGACATAGTTGATTCAGCATCTGAGGGGGAGCAGGTAGAGATTATCCTTGATCAGAGCCCATTTTATAGCGAATCTGGTGGTCAGGTTGGAGATACTGGATGGATGCGTAATGATACGCTGAGTATCAAGATTGTTGATACTATCAAGTATCCTGCAAACCTGATTATTCATAAAGGGGAAATTATTGAAGGTGTGATATCTGTGGGTAATACGGTTGAGACGATAGTAGATGAAAAACGGAGGAAAAATATTGCGCAAAATCATACAGCAACCCATCTCCTTCAGGCGGCATTGAGGGAAACCCTTGGGGAGCATGTGAAACAGGCAGGTTCTCATGTAGGGCCTGAAAGGATGAGGTTTGATTTTACCCATTTCGCCCAAATATCTCCTGAAAGATTAAAAGAGATCGAAACGCTGGTAAACCTCAATATACAAAGGAATTTGCCTGTAACAACCAAAATAATGCCACGAGATGAGGCCTTTAAGCAAAACGCTATTGCCCTCTTTGAAGAACGGTATGGCGATAATGTGAGGGTTATTACAATTGGTGATGGTCTTAGCAGGGAGCTTTGTGGGGGAACTCATGTTACTGCAACAGGAGATATAGGTGTGTTCTTGCTCGCAAGCGAAGGGGCAGTGGCATCTGGTGTGAGGAGAATTGAAGCCTTCACAGGACAGGGCGCTATTCAGGAAATACAAAGGGAAATGAATAATCTTAAAACCATATCTGGCCTTCTTAAAACTATTCCTGACAAAATTGTCACAAGGGTTGAACATTTTATAGGGGATCAGAAAGAAAAAGATCGCGAGATAGAATCTCTCAAAGCCAGACTTTTAAGAAAACAATCAGAGGATTTAATCAATACCGCCAAGGAGATAAACGGCGTCAATGTTATAAGCCAGGAGGTAGCAACAGCTGACCCAAAAGATTTAAGGGAGTTTGGGGACCATTTAAAGGATAAGCTTAAATCTGGAATAATTGTACTTGGTGCTAAGGCCGATGGTAAGGTCTTTTTACTATGCCGAATAACACCTGATCTGACAGATAGGTTTAATGCCGGGACAATTATAAAAGATCTGTCTGTTTTTGTTGGAGGAAAAGGTGGTGGCAGAAAAGATATGGCAGAGGGGGGCGGAACAAAGGTATCCGAACTTAAAAAGACCCTCGGTAAAGTATACGATATAATTTTTGAATGACGAATTCCAAGGCCCAAATAGCAAATGAAATTCAAATGGCTAAATGTCAAAAGGTTGCATTCACCCTTAGTTTATTTTGGATTTTGAACTTTGACATTGATTTTACATTTGAGCTTTGTCATTTGAAATTTAATTTCTTACTATCTTTAGTATAGCAAAATCATGCCTATTCATCTTATCAGCGGTGGTTATGCCAATACCTACTTGATAGAGGATGGGAATTCTTTTGTTGCCGTGGATGTTGGCACCTCCAGAGCTGCAAAAAAAATATATCAATACCTCTCCGCCTATGGCGGATCAATAGATGCCTCTTCTTTGCGAATGGTGACTTCCACCCACTTTCATATAGATCATATAGGTGGCATATTCAGACTTGTTGATCTTTTTCCTAAAACAAGGGTCTGTTTCTTTAAGATGGTTGGAGGTTACCTTAATGGAAAAGAAAAGATCTGTTTATTCTCCACTTCGCTATGGCTCAAGGGTCTCCTGCCAGTGGTTATAGCCGAAGAAAATCACCTTAAAAACACCATTGCCGCCTTATTTAGTGATAAGGGAGCGATTCCTTTACCCTTTTTAAGGACAAAGTTTCTCCCTTCCGATTACAGAGCCGAATGCATACTGGACGAAGACCAACCAATACCGTATCTTCCTCATTGGGTAATAATAAAAACCCCTGGGCATACTGATGATAGTATTTGTTTTTACAGCAGTGATGAGAAAACCATCATTTCCGGGGACACAATTCTTAATATGAAAGGTAATGGCGAGCTCAATAATTTCTGCTGCGATCCAGGCGCAATAAAGGAATCTTTTAAAAAATTATTACCGCTCGATGTAAAAAACATCTATCCGGGTCATGGTAAACCTCTTTTTAACCTTGATGGCATGGGAAATGTCACTCAATAAAAAAGGAAGCCCTATTTGCTTGAGCATACCTTTATCCACATCCCCGGCATTGGCCCAAAAACAGAGCGGCATCTCTGGTGGAATGGCATCCTTACATGGAAAGATTTTCTAAGCGCTAAAAAGAGCCCTCTCTCACCAGCTCGGGATTCCTTTGTGCGTCAAAATGTAGATGCCTCTCTTAAAAATAGAAGCAACATCCGCTTTTTCTTAGATAAACTTTCCCCTGCTGACATATGGCGTTTATTTGGCAGGTTTAAGGATAAGGCTGTATATCTGGACATTGAAACAAGTGGGCTTTACCAGGGGATTGATGAGATCACCATTATTGGTCTCTATGACGGCACAACGACAAAGACCTTTGTGCAGGGCATTAATTTAGCCGAATTCGAATCGGAAATAACTACGTACGAACTGGTCATCACCTTTAACGGAGCCCAATTTGACTTGCCTTTTATCAGGCGCCAATTTCCAAACATCTGCCTTCCCCCTGCTCATATCGATCTCCGGTTTTTTCTAAAGAAGTTAGGCTACAGCGGTGGCCTCAAGGCAATTGAAAAATCCTTTGATCTTCACCGAGCATCTGCAATTGACGGAATGGACGGTTATGAGGCTGTTTTGATGTGGAACGCTTACCAGGCGGGAGATGAGAGCGCACTGGATCGCCTGATCCAGTATAACACCGCAGATATTGTTCACCTTAAGCCCTTGATGGAAAAGGGATATGAGGAAATGAAGACACAGTTGTTATCCTTCGATGAATAATGGGGTGAAGAAAGGGGTGTTTAGAGTGATGACCTCAAATACTCTTTTTTTTGGAACAGGGAGTATGATTGTATTCCCCTTGTGCCCCTATTAAGCATTCATTTATTCTAACGGAAAAAACCTTGCTCTTTGAGCAAGGTCAGAGTTCTTTGGCTATGCCCTGAAATAAAACAAGGGAACATTGGAGTATTGGAGAACTGTCGAAGATCCCGCTGTCAGCTGGGGAGTATTGGAATAAAAACAGAAGATTATGACGTTTTCTGTTTTGTTTTTAGCATTACTCCCTGGCCCAGACCTGGCATGCAATGCTTAGGCTGTATTGTCAGGACTTATAAATAATATAGAAATTGCAATATTTGCAAAGGAAGTCGCGCCAGGGCAGGCCATTATTCCATTACTCCATTATTCCAAAAACACTGAAATAACAGGCATCACAAATCCCCTCTTTACTTCCATAGGACGGGGTACTCTATACGTGTTCTTCATAAAGATTAAAGAAAGATAGGTGGACAAGTTTGGACAAATTATCATCAAGCTTTGATGTATTAAAAAAATCCTTTCCAGATTATGAAGACCGCCTGGAGCAGCGAGAAATGGCAGGTGAGATCTCACACTGCCTCAATGGTAAAAAGAATCTACTTATAGAGGCAGGCACAGGGGTTGGTAAGTCATTTGCATACCTTATCCCTGCGATACTCTCAAATGAAAAAACTATTGTATCCACTGCATCTCTTGCACTTCAGGATCAACTTGTGAGCAAAGATCTTGTTTTTCTTCAAAAGGAACTGCCTCAACAATTTTCATTTGGTATCCTCAAGGGGAAGAACAACTATCTTTGTCTGAAAAGGGAAAGGGAGTTTACAGATATAAGTGAAGCCTATACAAAATTTCGCAAATGGTTGTTGGAAACTAAGACAGGTGAAAAGGGTGAACTTTCATTCATTCCAAAATTCTGGTCAAAGGTATGTGGTGATTCACAGGACTGTAACGGGAGAGAATGCCCATTTTATGATTCCTGTTTTTATTACCGGCATTATAGACATCTCTTCAAAAAGGATATCCTGGTAGTCAACCATCACCTCCTGATCTATGACATCCTTTCAGATTTTAATATCCTGCCCTTTCATAAACAATTAATAATCGATGAGGCCACTGAGGTTGAAGATGTCATCTCCCATGTTCTGGGCAGTACCTTAAGCTATCCAAGGGTGGCATGGCTCCTCTATAGATTAAAAGGATTAAAAATATTAGTTGATCCCCTATTTCCTAAGGTAGAATTATTTTTTAAAGGAATGGATATGCCATCTCAGGCAGTTTTTCCAATCCCAGCTCCCATCCTAAAAGAACTACAAGGTTTAAAGGAGACACTTGATCTGAATAGAGTAGTTTCAACACTTGAAAAGAATATGAAGGCTGTGTCCAATGATGAACTTTTAGACAGGATGGAGACGACCATAGGTTATGTGAAGTCACTTGCAGAAGATATAGATGATTTCATAGAGAAAAATGATTCAGACAGGGTTTACTATATGGAAGGAAATAATAGGGTGCTGGAGTTGAAAAGCAATCTTGTAGAATGCCAGGAGCCCTTTAAAGAGCTGATAAGTGAATATCAAAGTGTAGTCATGACATCAGCTACTTTGGCATCAGGAGGAAATTTTGACTTTTTAAAGAATAGGTTAGGCATTGAAGACTTTAAAGAAAGGATAATTGGCTTCCCCTTTGATTATAAAAAACAGGCCCTCCTCTATATTGATAAAAACCTGCCGCTGCCTGACAAAGAAAATAATGAAACATTTCAGGAAGAGAGCCTTAAGGTGATAGAGGGGCTTATCAATGCATCCCGTGGCAGGGCATTAGTGCTATTTACCTCTTATAAACATCTCCATTTTGTGTCAAATAATATCAAGATACGCTACCCTTTCAAATCGCAGGGTGACATGCCCCCTGCAAGACTCATTCAGTGGTTTAAAGATACTTCGCATTCCGTGCTTCTGGCAACCGCTACTTTCTGGCAGGGAATTGATATAAAAGGGGAAAATTTAAGCCTGGTGATTATTGCAAGGCTACCTTTTACATCCCCGGGAGATCCGGTATACCAGGAAAGATGCAAGAGGCTGAGAGACAGATGGTTTGGCGAGCTTGCCCTCCCATCCGCAATTTTGGTATTGAGGCAGGGGTTTGGACGGCTCATTAGAGGGCGTAACGAATATGGTGTGGTTGCTATACTTGATACACGACTTGTTACACGTTCATATGGCAATACCATTGTCTCCTCACTGCCTGAGATAAATATCGTCCATAATGTTGAAGATGTCAGAGACTTTTTTGACACCATTTCTTAAGCAATGACCATGATCACAAAAAATAAAAGATCCTGTGCGTAATAGTCTGTCTTATCTCACATGGGACGCAATGTATTTCCTCATAGAGGAGCACTGGATTGCTAATTTCCTTGACAAAATCAAAGGGTTTTTATAAGATTTTTAATGGTGAACGGTATAGCTTCAAGATTAAGTATCGGTTCCAGGTCTTCATTCCGAAGCGTCAAATCTTGCCTTGTGCAGTAATGCGGATTATCCGTAGCGCTCTGACCTGCTTAAGCGTGCCGTTCACCACTTCCCCTATCCCCCCACTTATTGACAATGAGGTCAGAGTTTAGTTTTTCATTTAGGAATGATCAGCATGCAGTCTTAATCCAAATCTTGCAGTGTAGAATCTTTTTGTCTATAATTGATTACAATCTACCTTTTTTTATA
The DNA here is from genome assembly GCA_964611035.1 of uncultured Desulfobacteraceae bacterium. Lineage (GTDB taxonomy): Bacteria > Desulfobacterota > DSM-4660 > Desulfatiglandales > B25-G16 > B33-G16. The sequence goes on along the minus strand of CAZSWT010000017.1, from coordinate 24,931 downwards.
GACCAACCTGATAAAAGGAGAAAGCCATGGACGATAATATAGATAATGAAATGGAAGGCTTCGAGGAGCAAATAGCTGATAACATGAGATACAATCTTGAGGAGGAAAATGTCCCACGCCATAAAGCATTCCTTGATTTCAGTTCCCAAAGAAAAACCCTGATCCTCGGGGGAATCGGTGTTCTTGTTTTGATTGTCCTTATTGCTGTATTTTTCGGGGGCGGCGATACGCTTTCAAAAAAAGATCTCACATCTTTCAAAGCAAGACTTGACCTATTTGAAAAAAGACTCACACGCTTCGAAGGTGTTGAACTGAGAGTAGCCTCTCTTGAAAAGAAGGAAAAAGAGCTGGAGCAATCCATAGCAGAAGCAGATAAATCCAAAAAACTTGTAACACAACAGTATGCTACACTAACCCAAAGACTTGATAGTTTACAAAAGGGAAAAACGCTTGTTCCTGTCAAGAGTAAAGGTCCAATAACTACCAAAAAGAAATCACCTTCTTTAGGTAAGAAGCGCTTTCACGAGGTCCGTTCCGGGGACACTCTCTACCGGATCGCCAATAAATATGGCATCTCCGTGAAGGAGCTATGTCGTCTTAATAATATAGGCCAATACAAGATTATACAACCAGGCCAGAAACTTGTGGTCTCGTCAGGGAGCAATTAATCAGCACCTGGTTTCTCGATAATATCGGGATTCAGGGTGCGCAACTGGTGAACGGATGCGAAATATGAAAAGCTTTTCATTAAATCCGTTGATGATATGGGAAACTATTCAAAAGCAAGTAATCGAATTTTGAGAGAAAAGAGAGAAAGTGAACAAAAGCTCACTATACTTTCTGAGATTACAAGACTCGTTTCCTCTCTTCTTCATTTGCAGGATGTACTGGATGCTATTGTAGATTTACTCACACGAGAATTTAAGCTTGATGCATGTTCAATCCGCCTGCTGGATGATGATGGAAACATGAGAATAAAGAGTCAAAAGGGTTTAAGCAAGAAATTTGTAGAGACAGCAACGAGAAAGCCGACAGTCGATAGTTACTCAGGGGAATGTTTTCTCACTGGAAAAATAGTCATTGTCAACGAGGCGAAAGAAATCGACAAACCAATATCAACTACCCTGCTTGTTGGTGAAAATATCGAATCTTTTGCCGTTACTCCCATAAAATCAGAAGGAAACATCATTGGCGTTCTTGTGACTGCTTCGAAGAAGAAGAACTACTTTCATGCACGCTACAATGACGTGATTTATATTATTGCCAATCAAATTGGCCTGGCGATCAAAATTTCCCAGTTGTACGATGAGATTTACGCTTTCAGTCGAGAGCTTGAAAAAAAGGTTCTGGAAAGGACAAGAAAGTTAGAGGAGAAAACCAAACAATTGGTTGAGGCTGAAAGACTTGCTTCACTGGGAAAAATGGCAAATATGGTAGCCGATGAATGTAGAAATTCATTAACAGTAGTCGGTGGTTTTTCTCGGAGACTGTATAAAAAGACACCTGATGATGATCCACGAAAGCAAGATCTTGGGATAATAGTCGAAGAGGTCGCGGCCTTAGAAAGCAAAGTTTCAAAAATAGTAAAGATCGGAAATAAAAAATAAGAGAGAGCTATTCTTAAAGAAGTATCAATACAGCACGCTCTATCCTGCTACCTAACCCAATTCCAACCTTTACAAACGTATAAATCTATCGGGGTATAGCTTTTAGAAGCCCTTGTTTGCCAGAATTTTAATGCCTGTTTCTCGAGCCTTATAATAAGCTGAGATGCCATTCTCAAGGCTGTTCGGGTCAACGCCAGGTGTATCGGTTCGCACCTCGATGAGCTCAATGCCCCTTTGTTGTATTACATCACATTGACTTTGATAGGCCTTGTGTCGTGAGATGTTGACCGCAAGGCGGTGTATATGCCAGGGCGTCATTTTTTTCTTTAAAAAACTGTTCGAAGATCTACCCAGGTTATCCGAAGCTATAAAGTGAACAATGATCTTTTCCGGTTGAATCAAGTCGGCTAACGCCTGAACAGGGGCCTTGTTCACCATACCTCCATCAACATAGAGGGAACCGTCAATTTCCACCGGTTTGAAGAGTATGGGTACCGCCCCAGAGGCTTGGATTCCTTTGGTTAGACTTCCTCGGGTGAAAAGCTCTTCTCTCTCATAGGTGAGATTCGTGGCCGTGATAACCAGGGGTACAGGACAGTCTTGTATCTCTGTGATGGGGATATGCTCCAGAAGGCGGGCAAACCCTTTTCCCCTGAGGTATCCGGAATATCCCCTAAATAGTTTCAGTGCCCCTTTCAATATGAGGGGCATGGGATCAGGATCCCAGAAATCTGATTTTTTCAGCCCAAGTAAAATTTCCCTTATAGTGTGGTCGCTCATATCTGAGGCAGCCATTGCAGCAATAATTGCCCCTGAACTGGCTCCGGCATAACCGGAGGATCGAATGTTACGATCCCGAAGCGCAGCCAGAAACCCAGCATGAGCAAAAAAACCGAAAAACCCTGATGAAAAGACCACTCCTATCCTGGAAGCAGAGTCTTGACGCACTGGTACCACCTTTCTGCCATATCAATTGGCGACGATAATAATATCAAACTGGTACATCCAAGGAAATAGTAACGGAGAAGAGTGAGAATAAATAGTGACTATGAAAGATGGTATCCCTCTTTCAAGTTTTTTAAAACATTTTTACACCTTCTGTGGTACCCTTTCCAAATTCCGACATTATCTCTGCTGCAATGGCCAAGCCTTCCTTGAGATGTCTCTCGTTGATACCTGGAAGCGCATAGGCATAAAAGAGAACATTGCTGGTATCTTCAGTTACCCTTGTTTTTTCATCCGCTCCCTGGCAAAGAACGCAGACAATTTCCTTCTCATCCCTCAACACAATCTCACCTTTCTTAGTTGTGAGATCCCGATGGCCCATAGCCCTGCATGTTTCTCCTTCCTCTGCCAGGTCCAGTGTCAATGTTCCATTAAAACGGTCATAGTCGGTAACGGCAACCAGTATACCAGCGCACATCTCTGACATAAAGTGGGCATCTACCATTATGTTGTACCTGGGGAAGCCACTATTAACCGTTCTTTTTAGGTGCTTCGGTAACGGACATTCATACCCAAAATCGTTAAAAAAATTTTCATAGATATCTATTCGTTCAGTGATCTCTGCCAATATCTCCCGTTTCCTCATCTTTCGAAGGAGCTTTCTCTTATACTGATCAAAACCTGGGGGATTGAGAAAGTTCTGACAGCCTGAAATGAGCGTTAACCCAAAAGCAACTTCTGGATATCGTGATATGTATTTTGATGATTTAGAAAATTTGATAGATAAGGTCATTGTAATAAGAGAATAAGGTAAATTTTTTTATACTGTCATCAATATATTATACACACTAAAATGATTTAGAGTCAAATTTCTGCTTTAGTTTAGGATAGGATGTTTCTTTTGACACATAATTGTCTTTCTTCTATACTCATTCATCTATAAAAATTGGGATTGTAGGGCTTAATAAAGGCATTGAATAATAAACAAGGGAAGGAATGTTACTATGCTCCTCACTGATGAAGAAAAAAAGATGCGAGCCGGAGAATATGGCCCTGGCATAAAGAGGGCCATGGACCTGTTGATAAAATTAGGTGACTCATTCGATGCGGAAAAGTTAGTCCCCATCACTTATGGTCACATTAGTTACGACTTTACAAATGAGGATTTTTGGGATCTTATGACAGAAGGGGTACCTAAAACAGCTCATAGAGTTACAACCCATCCTTCTTATTCACCTGAGCTTTGGAAAAAATGGGGCCTGCCCCTTGCTGACAATTGGGCTGATGAGCATGAGAGGAAACTGAAGCGGTTCCTGGAATTAGGCTGGCTGCGAACCGAGACCTGTGCCGAATATCTCCTTGGTATCATACCAGGCAAGGGTGATATTGTCTCCATGGGCGGTAGCTGCATGCAGGTTGCCAACAACAGCCTCTTCGGGGCACGAGTGGACAGGATGGGTATCTTAGTTTCTTTAGCAGCTGCAGTCTGCGGTCGGACACCCTTGATGGGTCTGTTGTTGCCCGAAAATAGGTATGCCAGCCATGTGGTGGAGCTTGGGGGTCTGAATGTGAGCGAGTGGACCATTGCCCATTATCACTGCCTGGGTTATTACATTGGGGATCAGATACCAGGATTCAAGCCCGTGGCGGTCAATGGGCTGCCACCCAATCTCCCTTTTGACTATGCACGGGCGCTCGTGATCTCAATGCCCACCTCAGGCTCGGTGACCTTGGGACACATCGTGGGCACCACCCCTGAAGCCCCTACCCTGGAGACAGCCCTGGGCGGCAAAAAGCCCGAACACGTGATAAGGGTGGGAAAGCGCGAGATGACACAAACCTGGGAGAGGCTCAATGTCTGGGATGATGATATAGTTGAACACGTATCTTTCGGTTGCCCTCATTCCACTATTGATGAGATAGGTCGAATTGCCGCCTTATTAGAGGGCAAAACAATCAAGACCTCGCTGTTGATAGGCGCCTCAGCCCCAGTTGAGGCCCTGGCCAGACGGCAAGGTTGGGCCGATATTATTGAAAATGCAGGTGGGCATTTTCTGCCTGTATGCTCGTCCATAAGCAACCCCTTTACCCGTCGCGATGTGGCCGGCGAGAAGCAGGCCAAGAGTGCTGCAACAGACTCAGCCCGAAGTGCTCACTACTTAGCCACTGTGAGTGGCGTCAAGGTCTTTTTTGGAACTGAAGAAGAATGCGTCAATGCCGCCATCACCGGAAGATGGAAAGGAGAGATACCGAAATGGAAATAAAAGCTCATATGGTAAGTGCCGGAAAGGCAGAGGGGGAAGCGATAGTCTATAATGGACCGTTTTCCTTCTTAGGAGATTTAGACCCTGCTACTGGTAAGGTCCGTGTGCCCCGGCATCAGTTAGAGGGCAAAAGCCTAGTTAATAAGGTGTTTGTGTTCAGTAGAGGCAAGGGGTCGAGCGGTGGTGACTTTGCTGCCTGGGCAGCAAAGAAAAATGGAAACACACCAGCCGCTATGATCTGCCTTGAGAGTGAGCCTGTGTTATCGGGGGCGGTTATCGTCACTAAAATCCCCACAGTAGATCGTCCAGAAAAGGATGTATTTGATCTGATAAAAACAGGAGATTATATAAAAGTAGATGCAACCAGAGGCGTTATTGAGGTGGTAGGGAAATAAATCAAGGTGAATACTATAGGACGATTTATTACGTGATAATTGTTATGTGTGAACATGCGAACCATGCGTCACTTCTGATACATCAATACTGTCGAATATGGATTGTATTTTAATTCCTAAATCATTTTAATTATGCTTTTCGTTTAATCTTTCTACCATGCCCCCTCGCTTTAGATGGCCGCGATAGTCCTTTTCGTGATTTTCCAATATGAATTCAAGATAGTGTATATGTTTTTCAATTGCCTTCATATATAAATCCTTGTCCACATTCCAGCGTGCCTTAAAATGATATCGCATATATTTATTCATGCCGCCTAAAACCTTAGTAAATCTTTTCTGTGTCATATCATAGAAGTCCATGGTCTTTTTTAGTAGATCAAGCTCATCGGCATATCCCATAATACCCCCCTCCTTGAATTCGTAGTACAGAAAAAGCAGTTTCTCAAGATAGGTTCGATCTGCCATTTGACCCAGGAGATCAGCAGTACCCAGCATTTTGCACATAAGTTCAGTCTGTTGGGAATCGAACTGGATTTTTTTGATCTCTGCATCCAGGCCAGCACATATGAGGATATTGGGGTAATGTTTGAAATTTTCTTTTGAAAATCCACTATCAGCTATATATTTATCCATAAAGACAATGCTGCGTTTTGTATCTATACCTGTATATTTCGCTCCTGTTCCTATATCATCATCGAGTGTTTGAATATATCCTGTATCATGCATAAGGGCACATATTAGCCCCAGAGTTACCTGTTTGCTGGTAAAATTTTCCCCGTTTACAAATGCACCGTGCACGAGTCTTGCCATGGCCAGAAAGGTATCTGTGCTGTGCTTCAGGTTGTGGTATTCAGTATTACATTTGCGGTATCCCGGATACTCCCCACGGAAAAGACGTATAATATCTTTGAATATATGATTAAGGATATCAAAATCAAATTCCTGAAACATCATGAAAGCGATTGTCCGTACCTCATCCAGAATACTCTGAGGATTTTCCATATTTATCAAGCGTGAAAGTTGCGTATTTTCCATGTGTATCCTCTCAATCAGCTATAAAATTTTTTAGCAGAGAAAGACATTGTTAGTCAAGGTCAAGTAATGATTTTACAGTATTTGCGTGCATAGGCGTATTTCTTCTGTGTATTTGGTATTTGATTTTTACCCTTACACAAATTATAACCTTAAATAAAGCCATTGAGTCAAGGAAAAATCTATAATTATAATATATCCAGCTATAACATGGCGTAATAATTAAGGTTTCCCGATAAAATCGGGATTTCAAGGTTCAAAGGTTCACCGTTCAGGGTTGAAAGAAAACCTGAACCCTGAACATAGGAACGGTTATACCCTTATTTACTTTTGAAAGGTGAATAATTGTGGCCTCAGAAAAGATCGTTTTCATTGTTAATCCAAACGCAGCAATGGGATCCACTGGCAGAGAATGGCCTCGAATAGAGAAGATGGCAAGAGATCGATTAGGGACTTTTCAGGCTCATCTCACAACCGGTCCAGGAGATGCCACCATGCTTACTCGTAATGCTCTTCATAAAGGAGCTGAGCTGGTTGTCTGTGTAGGTGGAGACGGAACCCTGAATGAGGTAGTGAATGGGTTTATGGGAAAGAATGGTCCTATTCGACCCGAGGCTATGGTAGGGTTTATTCCCCGTGGTACGGGATGTGATTTTATAAAGACCGTTCCTATACCTGTGGAACTCAACAGGGCATTGGATGTAATCATTACATCTCATACCCGTTCCATTGATTTAGGACGGCTTGAATACATGGATCATCATGGTCATCCATCCTCTCGATATTTTCACAATATTACCAGTTTTGGCCTGGGAGGTGAAGTCGATGAACGGGTTAATAGAACCACCAAAATTTTCGGTGGTTTCATTTCGTTCATCTGGTCCACCCTGATTTCCATTCTGATTTACAACAAAAAACGAATACATCTTACAGTGGATAATTGCTTTGATCAGAGTGTCATGATCTGGAATGTGGTGGTTGCCAACGGGCAGTATCATGGTGGCGGCATGTGGGTGGCCCCACATGCAGCTGTGGATAACGGCCTGTTCCATGTGACTATAATTGGGGATTTTTCCCTTGCAGAGATATTCTGGAATCTCCCTAAGCTCTATAATGGAAAGCTCCTTCAGCTAAAAAAGGTGAAAGCAGTCGTGGGCAAGAGGGTGAAGGCATCCTCAGATCAACAGGTCCTTTTGGATGTGGATGGTGAGCAACCTGGCCAATTGCCTGCTGTCATTGATATAGTACCGAAAGCGGTGCGCTTCATTATACCAAAATAGATATCCTACAGAGTGCTCCCTGAAATAATATGAAAGGAGAGACGATGAATTATAGAAACTGGGTACAATCGGAATTAGAGGGCTTGAGCACATCCCTGGGTTTCCGCTACACCCCGGAGGAGGAGGTAGCCGGCCGCCTCACAAGGCTCAGAAGTAGTATGAAAAAGAAAGGGATAGAGGCGCTTCTGGTAGTGCAGAAAATGGATTATTACTATCTTTCCGGGACCACCCAGAATGGCATTCTCTTCGTGCCTTTAGAGGGAAAACCGCTGCTTATGGTAAAAAGGGAAGTGGAGCGGGCACGACTGGAATCGCCGCTGGAAGAGATAGTGGAAATCAAGTCCATTCGGGATCTACCTTCCCTGATTCAAGAGCACTGGGGCAGACTCCCCCAAACCCTTGGATTAGAGCTGGATCTTCTCCCGGTGAATGATTATTTCAAATATGAGAGCCTCTTTCCGGGCGCCAGGTTCATGGATTCCTCCTTGATCATTCGAGACACGCGAAAAATCAAATCTCCTTTTGAGATTGATCTCATGAAAATGGCGGGAGAAATTGGCAGGAAGGCGTACCAAAAAGGTAGGGAACTGCTCAAAGAGGGGATGACCGAGATCGAGTTCGGTGGTCTTCTGGAAGCTGCGGCCAAAATGTACGGCCACGAAGGACTTCTCAGGGTCAGGTCCCTCAATTATGAGGCCTATTCATGGCATGTACTGAGTGGTTCCAGCGGAGGGATCGTAAGCCAGTCGGATTCCCCTATGGGTGGATTAGGGCTCTCGCCAGCCTTTCCTGTAGGGGCAAGCCGTAAGATCATGAAGGCCCATGAACCCATCCTGGTAGATTTTGGAACATGCTACCATGGTTATCAGGCGGATGAGACCCGTATGTTTTCTATCGGGGAAATGGAAAATAAATTTATCGACGCGTACAAGGTATGCCAGGAGATTCACGATGCCGTCCTGGAAGAGACACGGCCTGGGGAAGACTGTGAGGCTATCTTTCAGCATACTCTCCAGCTTGCAGAGAAACTGGGATATAAAAATAGTTACTTAGGGCCCCCCGGACTTCAGACCCGTTTTGTTGGCCACGGTATTGGCCTGGAACTCAATGAATTTCCCTTCCTGGCTCAGGGCCACTCCTACCCACTGGAACAAGGGATGACCTTTGCTGTGGAGCCAAAGATCGTCTTTCCTGGAGAAGGTTCAGTAGGATTAGAAAATACGGTGATTGTCACCCAGGATGGCTACGATATCATTACCCCTTTAGAGCAGGACATCCTTAAGATATAAGCGTATCGTTAAAGTCCTACGCGCTTGTTTTACCAGTAATCTTTTTCCCAGAATCCTCATTAAGGGCCTTCAAGGCAAGCATAAGTGCATGGGTCCCTAAACGACCGTGTCCCTGTGCCTTGACCTCAAGGTAGAGTTTATGGACCAGGGCTAATCCTGGCAATGACAGGCCAACTCCATCAGCCTCCTGCAGTGCAATGCCCATATCCTTGATAAAATGATCCACAACAAAACCGGGTTCATAGTTTCCGGATACGATACGCGGACCCAAGTTGTTAATAGACCAGCACGAGGCCGCACCTTTACCGATGATATCGATTACGGACTGTAGATCAAGACCGGCCTTATCCGCATAAAGCAGGGACTCGCACACCCCAATCATGGTTCCAGCAACAAGGATCTGATTGCACATTTTTGTGTGCTGTCCTGCTCCCGAGCCCCCCATGTAAGAGATAGTCTGTCCCATCAATTGAAACAACGGGAGGACTCTATCAAAGACCTCTTTGCCTCCCCCTACCATAATGGCAAGGGTTGCATTCCGAGCACCGATATCGCCGCCTGACACAGGGGCATCAAGACTGTTGATACCCCGTTCTTCAGCAGTCCTTGCGATGGTTTGCGCCAAACTGGGTCGACTGGTGGTCATATCTACAACAATCCGGCAGGAACCCTCAATAGAAAAAATTCCATTTTCTCCCAGGTACACTTCTTCTACATCGGCAGGAAAAGCAACCATGGTGAACACTATTTCAGAATTGTCTGTAACTTTAGCCGGGGATTCACACCAATGGGCCCCGCTGTTGATCAACGATTCTGCCTTGCCTTTGGTACGATTAAAGATATACAGTTCATGTCCAGCCGCCTGCAAATGACCGGCCATTGACCCGCCCATGATACCGGTACCAATCCATCCAATTTTCATCATCCTTCCCCTTTCTTTTTATTAAAAAAATTTTCTGGTATTTAGAAAATAAAGCCCCTACACGAAAAAAGGGTACAGACTCATTTTTCGAAGGAATTATAGTAGTAAAGAGAATTGTGTGTCAATTGAAAAGCCATAGAAGATATAGCCGTTCCGCTCTCATGTTTTTTGTTAATCAAGCAATGATCACTTTTGTTATAGTATGGTAATTCAATGGGATACAGTGAATAAAGATTATTATATTAAAATTGACACTGATCAGAATACTGCGTAGAATATTCAAAGCTGGGAGGTTTACCATGATAAATTATACCGCAAAATATACCAGGATTGAATCCGGTTATATGGGACAGCTGGTAGAGTGGCCTGAAGTTGTTACTGAAGGTAAGGACCTTGAAGATTGCAGAAGCGCGCTTCGTGACGCACTCAATGAGATGATGCTTGCGTATAATGAGCTTGGAAAAGAAATACCCGTGGGCAATGCTCTTATTGAACAGCTTCCTGTAGAGGTTGAACATGTCAGTCAAGCGACGTGATCTCGTGCGCTATTTGGAAAAAAACGGGTTTTACCTCCTCTCTTCCAACATCCTCCCAAGTATCTCCTTCAACAGTTTTCCAGCCACCATCCCTGTAATCTTGAGAGGGTCAAGCTCTGGATTCAATTCCACAATGTCAGCTCCAACTAAGTTCCCTTTCAGGTTCTGAATTATTTCCACAACATCCCGTGTACTCATTCCTCCGGGTTCGTGATGCGAAACCCCAGGAGCAAATGCCGGGTCTAAACAATCCATATCCAGTGACAGGTATACAGGTCCGGTAAACGTTAGCTCGTTGATCCTGGTTTTTTCAATCATCTCGATTATCTCTACATTGAATCGTTTCGCCTGCTCACGTTGATGGCCTGTGATTGATCTCACCCCCACTTGCACCAATCGCTGCACGAGATTCTCTTCCATTATCCGGGCAAATTGACACGCGTGAGAATAACGATTGTGATGAAGCTCATCATAGAGATCTGGATGCGCATCCAATTGCAAGATACTAAGTTCGCTATACACTCTTCCATATGCGCGCATGATTGGATATGTTATTGAGTGATCGCCACCCAGTGATACCACCCGTGCTTTTCTCTTTAGCAATTCCGTTATTGCGCCTTCAATTGTGGCAAATGCCGTTTTTATATCTGAATCTGAGAGCACCAGGTCATCTAAGACTTTCCATCCGGACATTTCGCCCAGGTCAATCCCTTTCTCTGTCCACATGTTTGTTGACTCGCTAAAAAGCGCTTCACGGATATGCACAGGGGCTAAAGCTGGCCCTCGTCGAAATGACGAGTTTCTGTCGAATGGTATACCCAGCAGTGCTATCTCGCCAGATTGCAGCTCCCTATTCTTTGACATCTTCCCCATGCTCAACAATCCTCTCTATCAATCGGATGTTCCGTTTCCGATATTCATCTAACAGGTTTTCGTAGCACCCTTCTGCTCGGCCAATAAATTCGGGAGGACAGATCCCCTTTTGCTTGAAATGTCCGCTCATTATCTGTCTGGCTACAATCGAACAGGTATACCCTGTGGTGCGTGCCATTGAGGTTGTTCGGGTTTCCTCATCGTATCTATCCAGCAAGTCATAGGTGTAGCGGAGCCTTTTCCCCTCTCTCTGTCCCTCCACCACAATCTGCATTACTGTGAAATCTGCCTCATCTTCTTTCAGCCGCCACTGGTCAAAGAGCAATTTGGATGTTACAGAGACGGGTTTTATCTTCTGTCCATCTACCTCGATTGGTGTAGCGCTTAAGAAGCCACTTTCTCTGAAGATTCGTATCACATTGGCATGACCGGGGTATCGAAGCGTTTTCTCACGCATAAAAGGAATATCCAACGTCTTTCTTAGTGTTCTTAAGCCGTCTGTGTTGAACGCCTCTAATGTACCAACTTCCGGGAAGTCAATCAGCTCGATCTCTGAGAGAGCGGGGCGGATAACTTCCTCATTATACTCCACAAACCGTGCAGGACGAATGTACTCTTCCAGCACATCCAATGGCGAGAATACGGCTTTGTACTCAAACGGCCACTGACGCAGAAGGGGTAATCCTCCCACATAACATACATATCGATCTGTTTGATCCAGCAGATTGAATACATGTCCCGCAATAATGTTACACAAACCAGGGGCCACCCCGCAATCAACTACCGCTGTAACCCCTTGAGACTTGGCCAATTCGTCAAGCAAGAAAGGTTCCTCGCTAAAGAAGGATATATCCACAACATCCTTTCCCGCCTCAATGACGCTCTGTAACGTATCAAACCCCATGAAGCCACGAACAGCACTGATGACCAGATCGCTATCGGCTACGATAGAAGAAATGATTCCCTTGTCTTGAAGGTTAGTCTGAATTCCTTTGACCTTAGCTTTTGCTTTTATTTTTTCCAATACCTTCTGGCTGCGATCCACAACCTTCACACTCATACCTTGCTCTTGAGACAGGTCTTCGGCAATCGTACTGCCAACCATACCAGCACCCAGCACAACAATCCTCATCGGTTCCTCCGAAAGTTAGTTCTGTCTTTATATTGCGACACTTACAGGTATGAGGGTTAAAATCTTTTTCAGATCCCCTGGAGACATCTCTGCCAGCAGTCCCTTTTTTCCCGCATTGATGTAAATTGTTGGCAGTTCCATAATAGAGGCCTCGACGTAAACCTTGAGGGGCTTTCTTGTCCCAAAGGGAGAGATTCCACCCACAAAATATCCCGTGTGTTTATGTGCAACCAGTGGTTCACAGGGCTTCACCGTCTTTACCCCAAGGGCACGTGCCATAGCCTTTGTTGAGACCTTATTATTCCCATGCATAAGAATCAAAAGCGGATCACCATTATCTGCTTCCATTACAAGCGTCTTTACAACCAGATGCTCATCCACATTCAATTCTTTAGCCGCTACTGTGGTTCCGCCTTTCTCCTCAAATTTGTAAAAATGCAAGGAAAAATCCACCCCGGATTCTTTCAATGCTCTAATGGCCTGTGTTGTGGGAAACTTTTCCTTTGCCATTTCTCCTCTTTAGTCTTTGGCAGCGATCACCGCCCGCTTGTCCCGCCCGTGCGGGGCTTTGCTCGAGACGCAAACCTGCCTGCCGGCCGTCGGGCAGGGTACGCAGAGTTACAGAGCTCTTGATCTGAATCCTTGAGTGGAGGATTCAGATCAACGTGCCATCCCATTTTTTTGCGGAAGCATGGATACAAAGCTATAACATCATTACTGTGTATTACCAGTTTCTTACTATGTTTATAAAAATATCTCTGCATCTCTGCGGTGAAAAGTGGGTATTGATTGTGTAATTTAATAGTATAGGAATTTCCTTTTTTAGACAGGATAAACGGGATGTTCAGGCCTTCGACAGGCTCAGGCCCCGAGCTTGTCGAGGGGATATAAAGAATATAAAAAAATCTTGTTAATCCTGTTAATCTTGTCAAAAAAGTTCCCCGACATGTCGGGGCTAAATTCAGCTTTATTATGCTTTAGGAAACCACTCTTTTTTCAGTTCCGCAAGCCTTTTCTCTTTTATTGCAGTGCGCATTCGGCGCATCAGTGATTCCAGAAAATACAGATTGTGGATGCTTGCCAGTTGTATTGCCAAAAGCTCTTTGGCCATAAACAGGTATCGTAGATATGCCCTTGAAAAATTACGACACGTATAGCAATCGCATCCATTTTCAATCGGGCCGGGGTCATTTGTATATTGTGCATTACGGATATGTATCCGAAACCTCTCCGCTTCTCTTGTAAAAAGCGTGCCGGTGCGTGCCAACCGTGTTGGTAACACACAGTCAAAGAGATCGATTCCTCGCTTTACTACTTCAAATATATCCTCTATCTCACCGATTCCTAAAAGATGCCGCGGCTTATCCTGGGGAAGGGGAGGGATCGTCCATTCCAAGACCCGATGCATCTCTTCTGTAGATTTCCCAAGAGAGCCCCCAATCGCATAGCCATCAAAGTCTTGCCCCGAAATAAACCGAGCGCTCTTCTTCCTTAAATCTTGATATGCTCCACCCTGAACGATTCCAAAAAGCGCCTGACTTTTAAAGGAAGAGCGCTTAAATTCATTCAGTGCCCTGATAGCCCAGCGGTGGGTTCTGTCCATTGCTTTCTTGGTGTACTCGTAATCATGAAGGGGGGAGGTACACTCATCCAATACAAGTATAATATCTGCACCGAGTTTCCGCTCTATCTCTATTACCCGTTCAGGTGTGAATCGGTGTCGTGTGCCATTCCGATATGAAATAAATTCCACTCCATCTTCATCAACATGCACAAAAGATTTCCCCCTTTTTGAGCGTATATGCCCACCGTGATTTTTCTCATCTGGAAAGATGGATGCGATTTTCCCCACCCCGTGTTCCTTAGCTGCACCGAGGCTAAAAATCTGAAAACCACCAGAGTCTGTTATGAGCGGACCATCCCAGGCCATAAATTGATGAAGCCCTCCCATCTTCTCTATCAAATCTTCTCTTGGCTGAAGGTGGAGATGGTAGGTATTGGCGATAATCACCTGGCTTCCGATTCGGCGAAGATCATCAACCGATATACCCTTTACCGTTGCCAGAGTGGCGACAGGGATAAATGAGGGTGTTTGGATAGAGCCATGAGGAGTAACAATTTCACCTACCCGTGCTGCCTTATCTGTTGCTAAAAGTTTAAATGAGAACATCGTACGTAATTAAGCCCTCCTTTTATCTCTCACAGAGTGCACAGAGTGCCCTGAGAAAAGATTTTGAACGGACATAAGAAATTCTCCAAATCATGTAAGTCCTGTCTAAGTTCATAGCAGTAAATCCCATTTTTTAGACAGGATAGACAGGATGTTCAGGATTTTATTAACTAACCGCCCACTCTCCCGATTTATCGGGATCGTTAGAGACGCTAAGAACGCTGAGAAATATTCTTTGGAGAGAATCGCTTAAAATCCCGCATAGCGGGGTCCCAATGGGAACCACATTGGGACTAATGGGAATGCCTATAATGGGAAAAGTAAGTTGGCTTATTTTTCCCATTAAGACTTCCCATATGCTTTTTAAGCGATCCTTTACATCTGATTCAATGCTCTTCTCAGAGTACTCTGCGACTCAAGTGAAGGAAATGAACGGGTGGTGAGTGTTCAATGGTTATTTAATCCGGTTAATCCTGTAAATCCTGTCAAAAAAGCTCCCCGACATGTCGGGGCTAAATTCAGTGTCTCTGTGATCTCTGTGAGAGATAAGAATACCAATTGATCTTAATAGAAAATCAGTAATAAATGGTTACAGTCCGATGATAGGGTTTTGCCTTGAACTGGCTCTGCTGGCCCAGATTCCAGAGGATCCAATCGATCTCGAAGGCCCTCAATTTCTTTCCCATCTGTGTAAGTTCCTGTCGTATCAGCTCAACCGCCCAGAGGGTGTTGGCCCTGATCTCAATCTCCTCAGGGCTTCCTGCCTCAAGAAAGATACCATGATCCACCTTGTGCTCCATAGAGGGACTATATTGCAATATACCAAGATGCCGCAACACCTGAGGTAGCTTGTAATCAGCAAAAGCAGTTAAGTTATCAATGTCTTTGAAATTACCCCAAGCTTTACCAGCAAATGCCCCATAGAGATCCGCGGCAAATATCTGCGCCCGCTTATAGAAATGTATTTTTGTACCATGGTATTCCGAAACATCTCTGAAAGAGGGGAGGTTTTCAACAAGCAACCCGACCAGGTTGAGTGCCGAGTTTTCTGCGGCCTGCACGAGTCTGTTCGCCTCTCCATTATATTTGTTAATAAGAAACGTCCCCAGTTCATTCAGGATGTGAGCGCGGGCTTCCATGAGCTGCAATTCTCCTTTTCCACCCAAGATCTGTCTGAATTTACCTAAAGGTAGTTCAGCTAAATAATGAGCCTTGGTGATTGGAATTCCTGATTCGATTGCCTTTTTAAGAGAAGCTGCAAGGGCATAATACCCGGAAAGTGTTTCTGATTTGTATTGAACTTCCCATTTCTCTGCTTCTGGATTCGGCCAGAAGCAGAAATTGATGCTATCCAGTACAAGGAGGTATGCAACCGTATTTTGACCGCCATCGAAAAAGTGGTAGTCGTAGTTCCATGGAGGAATTTTAATTCCATCCTCAATCAATTTCCTTGAGAAATTGGCAAGGGCCTGTTTATCAATCGTTACCTCTTGACTTTTCTCCTTTACATGCCGAGTTGTTTCAAGAACCTCGTTCATAGTTTCAATCCCGATGCGTTTCTTGTGCTCGAAGAAGTAATTTCACCGCTGAGACGCTGAGGACGCTGAGAGAAGTCTTTTTTCACTTGCCGTTGACCCCGGTTAAATATCTTTTAGATTTAACGGGGAAGGACGACACGTGAAAAGAACCTCAGCCCTACGGGCAAAAACAAAATCAAGCGTTAGCCTATAAATAAATCGCGTTATCTGTTCTTACAATGGCAAGATTCCTTTTTGCCTTCCGCCCTCCTCCGCCCTGTGGAATGCGGAGCCTATTCCTCTGGGGTCAGAGGAAGGCAAAAAACTATCTTTGCGTTCTTTGCGACTCTGCGGTGAATAGGTCCTGCAGCTACTGATTACTATACCAGCGTCTGAATTGTAGAGTCTACTAATCTTTGTAAACCAGGTTACTTTCCGGAAAATAAACTCACCCGTGAATCCCGATTTCATCGGGAAACCCTGAACCCCTGAACCCCGCCTGCCATCCGGCGGGCAGGGGTGAACCTTAAACCCCTAAACCTTGAACCGTGAACCGTGAACCTCTCAACCTGCGTATTTACAAAATATATTGACAGAAACATTTACTAGGGTGTAGGTATGTAATACGTGCTGGATACGAGACAGTTCCAGATATCTACTTGTTACAAAAATCGTTACTGTTCCACTTGTTTTTAATTTTACTGTTCATTTCCGCAATCTTTCCGCTCTGTTGCGCCGTTCCGTTATCAGGCATGTGATTTCCACAGGTTTTTATTCTGAAATAATACAATTTTAACATATTCACGAAATAATCACGTAGAATATTACGCCTTATAAAACGTCTAGTATTATGTTGGGCTGACATATAAAAAAATGGAAAATTTTTCACTTATATCGGCGCTAATTGGTGGTTTTATTACGGCTGTTTTTTCTTTCTTTGTTTGGATGATCCGTCATTCTTCAATAAAAAAATCAGAGAAAAAACGTGTGGCTTTCTTTTATTTTGTTAAAATTTCTGAAATATTAGCATTGAAGAAGGCAGTCGAATTTACATTTAGAGAGGAAATCAAAGAATTAAAAAAGGAACTAGAAAATAATAAATATTTAGCCTATCAGCTATGCGTAGTTATTTCAGACCAGTTAATTAGTAAATCAAAAAATCTAAACGATGATGAAAAATCGAGTTTTAGATCTTTTGTTCCCTATATGAAACAAATTGATGCAAGGATGGATGATTACCTTGATTATAAAGCAGATATCGGAGTAATTTCTAGATTTCCCAAGTCAGCCATATTACACTATCATTTTTTTATTCGCTATTTAAATGAATTACGTTCCAATATTTCTTCATGGATTATTGCATTTGAACAATTAGATTTTACGCTATTTTCACCAGACACTCTTTACGACCAAATACAGTCTACAATTAATCTTATCGAAAGTTCCGAAATGTTAGTTAATGCCCTTACAAAAGAGTCAGGCATTAAAAGAGATGAGGCAAATCGTATCATGACCAAGCAGTATAAAGTTTTTGCAACCAAGTTAGCGACTGACAAATACAATAAAAAGATTATAAATATATTCGAGGAAACTTATAATAAAGCGAAATTGAGTGCCAAACAAGGCGCTGGAGAGAGGTGCTCGTAAAACCGCACCCCTCAGTTTTTCGTTAGGCCTAAGAATCAAAAATAAGGTATTATGCACAAGGACCCATTTTATTATAAACTCCCACGCCCATTGTTTCGGATTATCAACTGGTACGTTACAAATAAAAATATTGAAACGGTTAAAGTAGCCTTTTCCTCATGCAGGTTCTTAAGTCACAAAATTGAATTAATTCTTTGGGGATTATTTAATGTATCTGATTATAGCGAGAAACATGAGACAACACAGAAAAAACTTTTTTGTGCAAGCAGAAAACTATGTTGCTTAGGATGGCCCGAGGAATATAATGAGATTGCAGAAAAAAATGAAGCCTTTATCAACAAAGCATCTGAGGAAGCCTTAAAGAACGAAGAGATAAAGAAACTCTTAGTTCTTTGTTTTCAGATCAGGAGTTTCCTTTGCTCCTATTATCATGACGAGGAATCCAAAAGATATCTGGCAAAGGCTAAAGAGTTAGATCCCGGTGCCAAGTCAATAGACTTTAAAGACTATAGAAGAATTCATAAGAAGCTGTATAAAGTATCCTTAATTCTTAAAAGACAGGACCCTAGAGCCTCTAAGAAAATTTTCAAAATAGACCTATCCCTCGAAAGCCTGAAAGGAGCTTTTTATCTACTATCTTCAGCTTTTTTAGTTACTGGATATCTAATTAACAAATACTATTTGGGATATTTTGGTATCGATGCATCCCGATACTTTACTTTGATGGACTATTTGGCTTCAAGCATTGATCGAATTCATGTTGCTGCCTTTAGCGGTTTTTTTGCATTAGCAGGTATTTTTTTATTTCTCCATCGCGAGTCAGAAATGAACTACGTTGACTCTCCACGGACAATCCTATTAAACGATATTCAATTCGGGTTTATCCTTTTCCTCTTTACTGTTTATGCAATCCAAAGTTTTCTAAGTGACGATATCAAGAAATATTCCAGCTTGATACCATTTCTTGTTTTAACTGGTGGTTATTGGTCAGGTCAGTTAGCATCAAAATATTTTTCTAACCCAAGGCAAGCAGTATTCGTCCTTTTTTTCGTGTACGCCTTCTCTTGGTCTATCGCTATTTCAATATTGGAAGATGTCAATAAGATAAAAAAAATGGATATTTATGAACTGAAAAAGGTTCACCTCGAGCCAAAAAGTCCGCATCTTTTCGATGAATCCAAGTTCATAATATTGGCTTCTAATAGCAATTATTATTTTCTATATTCAAAAGATAACGATGATACTTTAATTATTCCAAAATCCACAATAGTCTATGAGAAGGTCTTAAAGAAGAATTGAGAAGACACTTATAAAGGGGTGAAGGGGTCAGTCTCTGTAAAAGGGAACGTTGTTTCCAACACGACTTAAAAACACACTATAAAAGATATAGGCTTTTTTTAAAAGGGAACGTTCGTGCAGAACGTGTATTAAATATTTAATATCATCCATATCCAAATTCTTATTTAATGAAAGAAATGATTTAATGCATGAAAAAGTATTGCACTTTCTGAATGAACGTCCGCCTTTACACCTTTATGACCCCTTTATATCATAGTTTGTAAGATTTCTAGCATATGGGAGAATTGATGATCAATATTGCTGGAACCACAAAAGGCATAAACATCTCAGTATATCGACCTAGAGGTGACAAGAAATATTCGGATGTTGATATTGCCAGGGTTCTCAAAAAATTCAAACTTAATGAGACTTTAAAATTTATCGGCGAGCTCTCCTATAAGATTCTCTCGAATAAGGGAGGATCAATTGTCAAAATTCAAGGAGTGCCAATATCCGATAGTGTATTAGCTTATTTAGCAATGCTAGCAATCGAAAACTCCAACGACTACCGTAAGGAAAGCATCACGATTGAAAACATTGTTAAAGCGGCAGATATGTACTTCAGTCTGCCAGATCCGTACTTGACAGATTACAAGTTCGATCAGTTCCTATTGCGATTTGGCTCAGCTCAATTTGATTATGACAGAGAGCTTAACAACATTCTTTCTCGTACAGTTCTAATTTACTGTGAATTGTGGAAAAAGATGACTGAAGCGAGAAATGTTGATATTGAAGCAGCAATGGAGGATATCTCTGGACTTAAAATCGAAGAAAGTCTGATCCTAGCTTATGCATATTTTGGGGCAAGCAAACGTGGATTCTTCAGAATGTACGATCAGAATAATATCGAGCACAAGAAAGACAGACCGCTATTTACTCAAGAAAAACAGAGTCGTTTCTTGAAATGGATTGCTTGTACATATCAACAGTTTCGAACTGAATCTTCGGCAAGATCCAAGGAACTGCCCAATTCTGAGTATGAAAAGAATCGGTTTAACCCACTAGTCAAACATCCAGTCATAATTCCAGATTGTAACCCTGTGTCGAATCGACCTCAGGTTTATTTGGTACCCATTCATCGACTCTTATTAGAAAGATTAACTCGAGGTCTTTATTTTGAATTGTCTGACCATTTTCGGGGTGAAGGGAAAGAAAACAAATTTCGCGAAGCATTCGGCACTGTGTTTCAAAAGTATGTTGGGAACCTTCTCAAGGAATCTCAAATCAAAGGCAACTTACTTCCTGAATGGGAATACGATAAAGGTCAGAAAAGAACCGTTGATTGGATATTAATAGAGAATGACACCGCGGTTTTTATAGAGATTAAGCAATCAGGCCTATTTCTGCAAGCTAAGACAACAGGCGAACTTCAAGAAGTGCGAAAAAACTTGGGCAAGAGTATTGCCTCAGCGGTGCACCAACTTTGGTCGTTAGAAAGAGACATCAAATCTAGAAAGTTCACCGAAATACAGGGTCTTGCGAATATTAAACGCATTGAGAGGTTGGTTGTCACTTACGATCGCACATATTATTCGAATTGGTTACTTAAGAAAGAAGCGTTGAGTTTAGCTCAGCAAAGGGATTGTAGCATTCCTGACGAGTATTTTTGGCACACAACTTCAATCGAGGAGTTTGAGTACGTTCTGGGTATGGCTAATCTATCACTTTTTGATTTCCTAAAAACTAAAAAAGAAGATCAGGAAGCAAAAGAGTGGGATTTCAGGGAATATCGTGCCAGAAGATTTGCAGAAGCTCAATTTCTAAACCCATATCTCGAATCAGTAAAAGAAAGATTCATCGCCCAGATTGATGCAGGTCTTGATGAACCTAACATCGCATCAACCTGACGCTGCCGATGTCGCTTGATTTCGGGGTTTTGAGCACTGTCGCAAGTTTCCAATTTTATCAAGTTAGTTGCCCTGAATGGCAACGCAGGTTATGCTCGTGTTGTGCCTTCGAAATAAAGAGTTCAAATGAGAAAGCCCCTGATCAGAACAAAATATGAGGACGTTTACAATAGCATTGACGATGCTACTGTGTGGCTATCTGAGCATGGTCTTGAAATTGACCAAACAAGAATTGGTGAATACAAAAGAGCTTTTAAGAAGTTTTTAGAAAAATACAACTCCTACAAGTTCACACTTGATGAGCAAAAGCAATTTTTTAGCACCTATGTAAATCTTGTCTATGAAATACAAGAGCTTGTCCATATTTATCAAGGTCTATCGAAAATACATAACAGTCATCTCACGGAAAGGTTAAGAAGATTCATAAAGGGGCCAGAAATAGTAACAGCAGAAAACCCAAGTAAATCAACGAATGTTGGTAGAAATATTGCTTTTGAATTATTGATAGCATCAAGACTCAGTTCTTCGGGATTTGAAATTGATTTTGGAACAAAGGCTGACCTTACATTCATTTACAATAACAGCAGATTTTTTATTGAATGCAAACGCCCACAATACAGCCATCAAATAAATAGCAATATTAAAGGCGCGTTTAGGCAATTGCGGAATAGATACAGTGAATACGAAGGTCAAAAAAATGTATTTGGGATTACGGCTTTATCTGTAAGCAAGATATTAAATCCGGATTTGGATCTTTTGGTATCACCAAATACTCATTTAATGCATTCATACATTGAAAAATTATTGGACCGATTTCACGACGAGCATAAAAAAAAGTATTTGAACACAGGAGATCAAAGAACAATAGGTATGATAGTATATTTTAGTACGCCGGTATCAATTGAGGAGGAAGGCATAATGGCACACTCTCATCTAATCGATTTTACAAATTGTTGCGACATACATTCAAAGGAAATTGAATATATTAGAGGGATTTCTGCTATTATCGAAAAGGCTGAGATATAAATAATCTAAGAAGAATAGCACAACCTTGGTTTTCAGTGTAAAACGTTGGTTCCAAAACGACTTAAAAACACACTATAAAGGACATAGGCTTTTTGTGGTATAATCTTATGGCTGACCACATGCCCATACTCTATGGGCTACTGCATATCCCGAATCCGCACCTCGATTTTTCTGTCACACATCTACCTTCAAAAGCGTCTAAATAGATAGGGGTATAAGGAATGAAAAAAGAGTCGCGAGGTGCAGAATCGACCCTGGAGAGTCTGGTGGAGCAAGCCAAAGAGGGCGACAGGGATGCGCTTGAAGCACTGATTCAGAGAATCCAAGATCATGTTTATGGATTGGCCATACGAATGTTGTGGCATCCCGCGGATGCAGAAGATGCCACGCAAGAGATTTTAGTGAAAATTGTTACTCACCTTGGCAGTTTTCGGCAGGAGAGTGCTTTCACTACCTGGGTTTACCGTATCGCTTCTAACCATTTGCTGACTACTCACAAACGCCGTGTTGAGCGTAAAGAGATGACTTTTGAACAATACGAGGAGCAGATCGACAGAGGGCTTTCGGGTGTAGCTGTTAAATCCCCTTTAGAGGCCGAACAGAGTCTTCTCGTTGAAGAAATAAGGATAAGGTGCATGCAGGGGATTTTGCTCTGCTTGGATCGGAATCTTCGCATAGCCTATATCTTGGGTGAAATCTTTGAGGTAATAAGTGATCAAGGTGGTCATATCCTGAATATAACTGCAACTGCGTTTCGTAAACGTCTCTCCCGTGCACGGACACGCATACGGAATTTCATGCGAAAGAAGTGCAGTCTTGTCAATCCAGCAAATCCCTGCCACTGTACCCAACAACTCACCCACGCCATTGAGACCGGATCAATCGATAATCATAAGTTACTGTTTGCGAAGCATCCACGCCATGACAAAAATGATATCGGTATATTGAACCGGCTTCAGGAGATGGATGAACTTCGACGTGTGGCAGCACTTTTTCGCAGTCACCCTGACTATGCTGCTCCGGAAAATTTTGTGGAAGGTGTCAAAAAACTGGTGGATTCGGATAAGTTTAAGCTACTTAGAGGATAACAGTGAAAGCAGCGCGACGGTAAGGCTCGCAGGGACAAGAGTTTAGATGGTGTGTAGATGGTTATCTAAATCCCTTTTGAGCTTTAATTCGGTGAGGAAAAGTTTGGAGATACTGCCAATGAGTAAGGAATCAAAGCGAGCTTGATAAGGCTTTCGGTGGGGATTGAAAATGTATGCGATCTGATCGAGAATTTGAAGCGAGACCTACATGCTCTCCAGCAACCTTCATAGACCTTCATAGTATTGTATTGCTGTTCGCCGCCGCGGCAATGATGCCTCAGATTTTTAGACACAGCAACATAGTAATAATGGAGGGTATCTTTAATAATTGTTATTTGAATTATGGTTTCTCAAAATTCTCAACTACGATAATAGTGGATGCTTGCCCAATTTTGAAAATATTCCCCTGGATAATTGAGTTTACTGGGAGGTCCTTTTTGAAAACCCAGTGGTCAGCTGAAATTAACTTTTTTACCAGGAGGTAAAAATGGCCCGAATCGGTATTCTTACATGTTCTAATTGTATACAAGAAACAAATTGTGCTTCAGTGGTATGCTTAGCAGACATGAGAAAGCGGAGAGGATTGTTTGAACGATATCCAAAAGATGAATCCCTTGATCTTATCGGTATCATAAGCTGCGCTGGGTGCCCGACTCTTATAGCTCCAGAAAAAATATTGAGAAGGGTGCGCGCTTTGGCCGAATTTAAGATTGATGCACTTCATTTTTCCTACTGTATAACAGCACTTTGCCCTTTTATTGAGAAATATCAAAAGATTATCAAGAAGGCATACCCTGACCTTGAAATAGTGCTGGGCACTCATAAGCCAATAGATAAAAACGAGTTTCAGAGGGGAGTCAAAGAGAT
Organism: uncultured Desulfobacteraceae bacterium; assembly: GCA_964611035.1. Classification (GTDB taxonomy): domain Bacteria; phylum Desulfobacterota; class DSM-4660; order Desulfatiglandales; family B25-G16; genus B33-G16. Next base: position 1,156 of record CAZSWT010000017.1, on the reverse strand, counting down.
CTTATGCCCAACTATTTCACCGCCTCAAACTATGAATGAAATAATAAAGCTTACTTTGAAATTACCTGATGGACCACTGAAATTTTGATATTTTTTTTATAATTTATAAATTTACTACACACTTACCTCCTTCTGCATTTAAAGAGAAAAGATTTAGGTCGTTTAACAAGTCACTCAAGCTGGCTTGGAATCGGCGCTGTGGCTTCCACCCAGCTTATTTACACCGTCAGGCCATTTTGGAGGCAAGAATATGACAACCAAAGCAACTGTATATGAGAGTACTTACCAATATTATATTGCACAGTTTGACAGAATAAATCTAAAATCTGTCGAACAAAAACTAGGAGTACATGTAGGGAAAAACGAAATTATAATTCCTTTATTTGGCAAGCCTCATAAGGTTTCAAAAATTGGTGTTACTGACCCGTCAGGAAAACAACCAGCCCTTTATATATGTATTATCCTCTTCAAGTACCTTCTTTTGTGTCCGGATGTTTGCCCAAAAGAAAAAGAATGGGCATCCTTCAAAGATCTTAAGGATTCAGGCCCATTAACAAAATATTTTGCAAATGAGATAGAGCGGCCAATCGCCACTTATTTTGCAGGAAGACTCTGCGATATAGAAAAAGTAAGCAAAATATTAGGAGGACACCTTCCCGGCATTGAAGCAACCTATGATCTGGCCATGCAATTTGATGCTCTCCCACAGGTGCCGATTCTTATGCTTTATAATGATGCTGACGATGAGTTCCCAGCAAAATGTTCTTTACTTTTCGAAAAGCATGCAGAAAATTATTTGGATGCGGAATGTCTGGCTATGGTTGGAAGTCTTCTTTTTGCATATTTAAAAAAGGCCGGGAATCCTAATACTAAAATATAACTTTTGTCCTAATCGGCTAGCCGGAGGTTTTAGTCCCCCAGACCCCACACCACTCTGCATGCGGGTCCCCTCCCTTCGACAAGCTCAGGATGCCCTGAGTTTAATCGAAGGCACGGGGCGGTTCACAGAGCTTATCCTGCTAAAGCGGGAGTAATAAATCCGTCAGCATTCCATAGAGGCAGGTGATTTCGGTGTCTAAAATCAGAGGTAAAAAATGAATAAGGGGACATCCTATATTCCCCCTGTCAAGAGAAAAAATGAATAAGCTATAATTGC
>CAZSWT010000016.1:0-55044 GCA_964611035.1 uncultured Desulfobacteraceae bacterium | reverse complement strand
GGCAAGACCTGTTGCTGACGCGACTGCAACTACACCACCATGCCCCAATGATTTTACTTCGGCCGCCGCCCACATTCGGCGTCCACGCTCGTCAAGTTCAATTTGCAGAATCTTGTACTTGATTCTGATTGCATCTATTTTCTCTTTTGATATCATATGACAGAAATATCATAAGAAAACTTAAAATGCAACAGAAAAGCGATGATTTATTTATTTCCACTTCCTAAGTAGGGTGAACAACTGAAATGAGGTGTTTCTTATTGCTAAATCACCTTTTCCTATATACTCTTTGAAGTTCTCTTATAACTAAGTCAATCTTTTCATCTCTAAATTCCGGTAAAATAGTTCTATAATGCCTCACTTCCTTTACATCTACTGTAGCCGTGACCAACTGTTCCTTATGATATTTGGCTTTTGCAATCTCTTTTCCTCCCGGAGCAATAATAGCAGAGTGCCCCCAGAATCTTCTTCCTTCTTCAAAGCCCACTCTATTAACAAAAATAACGTAATTTGAGAACAGTTGAGCGTAAAATTTATTTAAGAAATCCCAGGTAGAGCTAGCAGACACATCATCTCCTAAAGACTTCTCAAAAATGGCAGTGGGGTGTATAAAGATAAAAGCACCATCCAAAGCTGCAATATTTGTCAAAATGGGATGCCAGCTATCGGCACAAGTTAAAATAGCCATTCTTCCGTAAGCCGTATCAAATGCCCTCATCTTTTTACCGGCAGTAAAATATTTTTTCTCGTCAAATATACCGTAGGTGGGTAGATATATCTTTCGGTGAATGTGTTTTATCTTCCCCTCCTCCAGATAAAGAGCTGAATTATAAAAATTAAAATCTTTCGACTCTTCTATAAGGCCCACTACTAAAGATATATCCTCGCTTTCCCTTTTTAGATCTTCAATTAAAGGATTATCTATTTCTAAGGCTACCTCAGGAACAAGACTTTTTACCGAATAACCAGTAAGTGTGAGCTCAGGAAAGACTAAAAGATTAACATTTTCCTCCCTGGCCCTTGAGATAAATTCTCTTATCTTATCCAGATTCGCCTTTATATCTCCTAATTTACAATCTATCTGGCCCAATCCTATCTTCATATATCATAAACTCCTAAATTTCATAAACCTTTCACCGAACTATTTAATCTTTTATTTTACATTTAATATAGGTCATTTTTACATTAAAAACATCAGAGTTGGAAAGTGAGGATATACTTTAAGCATTCCTGGCCCTCTATTTTTGTAGCTCTCTTCTAAGTTTCTATCACATGGGGCTTTTCTTTCTTTACAACCTTTCCTTGGACATAACTGACAACTATAAAATAGGACTTCTGTTGGGAAATATATCCCAGATATAGATTTTTTTGGAATCATTAATAAACTATCGGCCAACGTAACTCAGATCAACTCTTCAACATTACCAAAGATCGAAAAAAATTACCTTTGTTGTGTTATTGGCCAATCTTCTAAAGACCCTGGGTTCATCCTTGACATTTGTCCAAGCCTATAATTTCTCTTTAAGTAATCTTCGAGATATTTTCAAATAGAACCTAAGGCCTTATCTCCGATTTTATCTAAGTAACTGAACTTGTGTAAAAATCGGGTAACCTATTGAAATTGTTAGTTTTAATCGTTAATAATCTGATAGAATGTTATTTAGGTGTAAGTTATTGATATTTCATACAATTTTTATAAAAAACCGACTTTAAAATACACAAGTTTAGTAAGTAACATTGTTTTAATAAATCATCAAATGAGCTCGCCTTATCCTCTAGCCATTTTCCAATTGTCACAATGTATGGGAAAACCCTTTCTGCTTTATCTAAATTAATCCTGAGAACGCGACTATTAAAGCTTATACCATCAATATTTAACATATCATAATTTTTATTATCAACATATGAAATTTTATAAATGGCTTTAGGCTTAATTACAGAATTAGCAATCTCAACCAATTCTTGAACATCATTTAAGTTTAAGTATTTATTCTCTTCTTTAAGGTGTAATCCACTAATTCTCTAACATCCAAATAAACTGGGATATTATCTAGTACATTCATCTTTATCGTTATTTTGAAGATATATTATTTTCTTAAATGACATGCTACATAGTGGCTCCTCACTATTTCTATTAAGGGAGGTTCTTCTTCGCTGCAAATAGGTTTAACGTATTTACATCGGGTACGAAAGTGACACCCCGAGGGAGGATTGATGGGGCTCGGAACATCACCTTCCAGGACGATACGCTTTCGATCCAGAGTAGGGTCAGATATAGGTACTGCAGAAAGCAGGGCCTCAGTGTAGGGGTGCAGAGGATTAGTATAGAGATCTTCGGTATCAGCTAATTCTACAATCTTACCTAAGTACATTACCGCAACTCTGCCGGAAATATGCTTTATTACGCTCAAGTCATGGGCAATGAAAAGATAGGTAAGCCCAAACTTGACTTGGAGATCTTCCAATAGGTTTATTACCTGTGCTTGTATGGAGACATCCAATGCCGAAACTGGTTCATCACACACTAGTAATTTTGGATTTAATGCTAGGGCTCGGGCAATCCCGATCCTTTGACGCTGACCACCACTAAACTCATGGGGATATCTTTTCATGTAACGAGATGACATGCCTACTGTTTCCAGAAGATCAACCACTCGCTCCTCTTTTTTCTTTCCTTTTGCTATGTTATGAACATATAAAGGTTCTCCTATGATATTGCCTATCGTCATCCTTGGATTAAGAGAACCAAAGGGGTCCTGGAAAATGACCTGCATATTCCGTCTTGCATTCCTCATTTCCTGTTTGCTTAGTTTAGAGATATTTACTCCTTCAAAATATACTTCTCCCGCCGTAGGCTTGTAGAGCCGTAAAATCAGTCTACCCACAGTAGTTTTTCCGCATCCAGATTCCCCTACCAAACCCATAATTTCGCCTTTATTGATGTGAAAGCTTACCCCATCTACTGCCTGAACATAGCCTACTATTTTAGAGAATATTCCTCCGCGAATAGGAAAATGCTTTTTTAGTCCATTCACTGTTAGCAATGTATACTATCTCCTGAATTTATTGCGGACCTACTTTTGATCTTGATAACTGTGCTTTTAGCTTAAAAACATTCTCTTTTATCCTCATTATAAATGAAGCAACGTACCTTATGGGTATCACCTACTTGCTCTAATTCCGGCTCCTCTTTCTGGCAGAAACTTTTAGCAAACTTGCATCGGGGATGGAATCTACATCCTGAAGGAAATTCCAGAGGATTAGGCACTATTCCCGGAATGACTTCCAGCCGCCTCTTTTTCGTATCTGTCAAACGGGGAATAGAATCATAAAGGGCCTGAGTATAAGGATGTCTGGGCTCTCTAAAGATAGTTTTTACATTCGCATACTCTAATGCCTTACCGGCATATGCCACTAGTACATCATCAGAGACTTCTGCAATGACTGCTAAATCATGGGTAATCATCATTACGGCCATGCCTATTTCTTCTCTTATTTTCTTAAGTAACTCCAGGATCTGTGCCTGAATGGTTACATCCAAAGCCGTAGTGGGTTCATCTGCAATAAGCAGTTTTGGTTCACAGGATAAGGCCATGGCAATCATTGCCCGCTGTCTCATTCCCCCGCTTAATTGATGCGGATAGTTATCAATTTGTTTCTCTGGCGAGGATATGCCTACCAGATCTAACATCTCTATTGCTTTCTTGCGGGCCTTTTCTTTATCTAATTTCTGGTGCAGGATAATAGGCTCCATAATCTGGTTTCCAATAGTAAAAACTGGGTTCAAAGAGGTCATGGGTTCTTGAAAGATCATAGAAATATCATTTCCCCGGATTTTTTTTATCTCAGAGGGGCTTTTTTTTAAAAGGTTTTCACCCTCAAACCAAATCTCTCCCTCAATTATCCTTCCTGGAGGGCTGGCTACTAACTGCATTATGGAAAGTGCTGAAACACTTTTACCACATCCTGATTCTCCTATCATACCCAGGGTTTCACCTTTTCTGATAATAAAATCCATCCCATCGACTGCCCGGGCAGTTCCTTCTTCTGTATAAAAATAGGTCTTTAAGTTTTTGACTTCTAGTAGAATATCACTCATATAATCGTATAGTAATTTTAATGTTCTGTTCTTCTTAAATTTCCAATCAGTTTTTAAATAAAATTATGTTAAAAATTTAATCAGATCCTCAATATGGTAACTTTCAAAATCTTTAACCATTCCTATTAAACTATTAGTTTCTTTCTCACTTAATGCTCCCCTAGTAATAGCAATAAACTTGTTTTCTAATTCCTGCTCAGATAAAGGACAATCCCAATCCCCCTTAGCGGCGATAACACCTGAATTATATTCTTTTCCCTGATTAGTAATTATCTCTATTTCAGCCAGGCATTGTTCAGGAAACCTTTTTTCGATTTTTAGATCCTTTAGAATATGAATTTTTTTCATTAGTTTATTGGTTTCTTCCTCATTAAAATATTTTTCTTCTAATTGGTCTGGTCCAAACTCCCCATAGATAGCCGCAACAGCTACTGGATAAGCTACATTATATTCTGCATCTTCCAAGCTGGTAGGTGGAGTTGAACAAACACTAACAGCCTCAGAGAAGGTTTTTATGATTATCTTAGAGACTTCCTTATAAGTTAAGTCTTCCTTCTTCATTATCTTTAATATACCATCAATTGCTGGATGGGCCCATCTACAGCATGGATACTGTTTAAAATAAAGATTCATTACCTTATAGTCTTTTCCCAAAGTAAATATATCTTTATTTCTTTTCGAATCCCCTAAGAGGCTGGGACTTCCTGTAAAGCCTTTTTGAGCCAGAAAAGCAGCACTTGTTCCTACCATCGCTCCCCAAGGGATTCCATCCTTTGGGGCCATACGGGGATACTCTACCGAACGCATCTCTGGAACAAGTGGAGCATAGGCCTCAGCAATTCCAAGGGCATTTTTTGTCTCGGTCTCTGACAAATCTAACAATTTCGAAGCCCCTGCAGCCGCACCTATCGCCCCCCAAGAACCTGACCCGTGATAAAAGCTATAATGAGAATGTAAAATTTCACTGGCTCTAATCGCAATTTCGTAGCCAATAATTAAGGCTCCGAGAAATTGTTTTCCAGTAACCCCCATTTTTTCAGATACAGCTAAAACAGTAGGGAAAATGGCTGCTCCTGGATGTCCTTTAACTTTTCGGTATCCATCATCAATATCCAGGGCATTGACTATAAATCCATTAATTAGAGAGGCTGCTACGCAAGACATTTTTTTATTGGCTTTAATTACCGTGGCTTCTTTTGAACCATTAATTTCTTGAGAAGAAAAATCAAAAAGAATCTTTGCTCCTTTAGCTTTAACCCCTCCCAAACTTGCTCCTAATAAATCCAATAAGCATATTTTGGCCTGCTTTACTACTTTGGGTGGAATATCCTCCATTTTCAGGTTTTTAATATATTTTACTGCATATTCATTTCCATCCATTTTTATAAAATTACTCCTCTCTAAAAAATTGCCTTTCCTTTATGCCTACCAAAATTGATTGTTTTAGAAATTTTGAGTAACTCAGGCTCCTCGAAGTCGAGGATCAATCATGTCACGAATGCCATCTCCAAGCAGGTTAAAAGAGAGGATTGTGATAAGAATACTCAGACCCGAATAAACAGAGATCCCAGGCGCATTAATGAGAACGTCAACGCCCTCTCGAATCATATTGCCCCAGGTAGGCGTAGGAGGCTGAACGCCTAAACCGATAAAAGCAAGGTTTGCTTCAAGTCGGATTGCCACGCCTACCCAAAGAGTTCCGGCGACCAGGAGTTCCCCAAAGATGTTAGGAAAGATATGTCGAACAATAATTCTGGGAGCTTTTACCCCTATTGCCTGAGCTGCGAGAACATATTCACTTTCTTTCAGTGACAGAAGTGACCCGTGAGCTAAACGGGCAAACCTTGGAGTCATTACAATCCCAATCGTGATAATCAAATTAAAGAGATTTGACCCTAAAGCTGCTGTTACAGCTATCGCTAATATAAGATCGGGAAAGCACATCAATATATCGACAATTCTCATTATAATGCTTTCTACTTTCCCTCTAGAATAGCCAGCTACCATGCCCATAGCTGTTCCCACAAGCATTCCCAAACCAACAGAAATAACTCCTATGAGTAAGGAAACCCGGCTACCCCAGATAATTCGTGAAAAAACATCTCGCCCAAAATCATCAGTACCTAACCAATGTTTGCTACTGCTCCCCATAAGGCGGAAATAAGAATCCTGTTCTAAAGGATCAAAGGGTGAAATGCAGGGAGCAAAAATTGCAATTAATACGATTATTAATGCGAGGACTCCTCCTACCAAAGCAGTTCTGTTTCGTATAAAAGCAGACCACATCCTCTGGCGTTGAGTCATTTCTGTCGGCATTAGATCTTCTTACATTTCAAATAATTTCAATACAGACTTCGTCAATGCGTCAATCGTTAAATCGGTCCAAAATATTAACAATATCAGTTCGTTACATAATCAGCGGTCAAAAGCTATGTTATCAAAAGGGCATTGGCAAACCCTAAGGCAATTATTCTACAAAGTTTACATAGAATTCACACACGTCATCACCAAAGCCTATAGCCTTAACAACTTCCATGTTGACAGGCCCCCGGCAGACCGCAGAAAAAATGCTTTCCATCAGGCCCACCGAACATAAACAGTGCACCGGATTGGGCTTGGCAAGCCCAGCCCTTACAAGGGTACAGGCACATTCGTCGATTTTCAGATGGGCCTTGTTGTCTTGTTTTTCCCAAAGACTGGCGAGATTATGTCTTTGTAACCGCCGCTGATTCGTAGCATCGAGAAGCTTGTCTATAGTTTCCGGTTTCTTGCCAAGGATTTCTCTACAGTCATCAAGGATTTGTCGAGCACACTTCTGTCCCGCAGCCTTCATCACCTCTTTTGTTAGTATCCCGTTACCAGAATTGGCAAGGGCCTTTTCCACTGCCTCGATCCAGGCAACATTTCGCTTGATAGCCTTTTCTGGGATTTCCGTTTTCTTCATTTTTCTTTCCCCTTAAAAAATGGTGCCAGCGATTGTGTGGTCTCAAGACCTAGGCTAACACGACTCCATTTTAAGTGTTATGCATAAGCCCTTAATCATACTTAATTCGAGGATCGATTAGCTTATAGACTAAATCCGTTAAGAGATTTATAACAACAACAATAACTGTATAAAGCACCATAACCGATTGAAGTGTCGTATAATCTCTCTGTTTAATTGCTCCAACCATTAATTTGCCTAACCCTGGCCGGGAAAACACAATTTCTACCATTACAGAAGAACCGATTAGTACAACCGCATAAAGCCCGCCCAGGGCAACGATTGGAATGAGTGCATTTCGCAAAACATGCTTGTATAATACAATTCGATCAGGTACGCCTTTCGCGTGAGCTGTACGTACGTAATCTTCCCTGAGTATATCCAGAATGGAAGAACGCGTCATCCGGGTTATATAAGCTGTCATTATTAATGCAAGAGAAAGGGCTGGTAAAAAAAGATGTCTGAGGTTATCTGAAAGGCTTAAGAGATTGCCTCCCCCCACCACAGGGAAAATCGGAAACTTGATTGAAAAAACCAATATTAACAGGATACCCAAGTAAAAAGCAGGCACCGAAAGGCCGATTAAAGAAAAAATGCGATTAAAATAATCTACGAAACTATTCCTTTGAACAGCTGCTGAGATTCCCAAAGGAACCCCAAAGATGTAACCCAGAACAATTGCGCTAAAGGTGAGTTCTAACGTATAGGGAAGAACCCTTACAACCTGAGCAGAAACCGGGTAACCGGTAATGGCAGATACACCAAGGTTCCCCCGGAAAAGATCAGAAATAAATCTGAGGTATTGAAGCCAGAGCGGGGCATTCAGCCCCATTTTTTCTCTCAAGGCATTTACCGCTTCTTTACTTGCATAATCTCCAAGCGCTGCTACCGCTGGATCGCCTGGTAGTATACGCACAACGATAAAAACCAGCGTTAACACAACAAAAAGAATGGGAATGCTTTGTATAATTCTGCGAACAGCGTAATTGAACATGGCTCCAATACCTCTATAAACTAAGAACTTATTGTTAAACCTAATAATTGTAGCAGACTTTTTGATTGAAAAATAGAGATTTGAATACAGCAGACGGCAAGCTTAGCCTAAATTGGAAATCGGCAGAATTATTATACTAACAAAAGGGAAAATATATATTCCCGTTCAATTCCTTTTCAAACCTCGAAATTAATCAACATCGTGCCTCCCTTCCATGCGAAAGTGTTTGTATATAAGGTTAGCACAGATGCCGATTAATTTCAGATAGTTAGAAAAAAACTTCCATTATCCCGCCATAGGTTCTTGCAAGGATTAATGAGCCAGGATTTTTGTTTTTTCGGTTATTTGAGGAGAATAGGTCTGCCAACTAAATTCAAGCGGATGGCCTAACTCCACGTAAGACTTCATCGGAAAAACATACCTTAACCTGATAAGGGGCAGGACTGCTACATTTCTAAGAAGTTCAATCTGGGCTTTTTTCCACAATGCATTTTGTTTCTTTGAATCGAGTTCCCATCTTGCCGCTTCAATTACTTCATCAATACTGTCAATCTTACCATCACCATCAGCATCAACAGCTCCATAATGAGAAAAGCCAGTATCTGGTTTTTTACCTGTTACTACAGTTGAATTGGAGTGATAGAAACGGGTAAGGAAAACATCAACATTTGGTCGCCAACAGGCATATAAAACAATAGGACTCGCATCCTTCCGGATTAAGCTATGAAAAGAAGAATGGTCTACTACCTTCAAGGCCATATCAATCCCTGCCTTTTTAACTTGGGCTTGAATAGCAACCATAGGTTTTCGATAGCTACTCGCCATCTCACTAATAATAACTTCGGTTTTAAAGCCTTTGGGGTAACCAGCTTTGGCTAAAAGATCCTTTGCTTTCACTATATTATCTTCGTAAACGACACCTGCTTTACTCGCTTCTTCTTTAGTTAAGGCACCAGGTGCAGGAGGTGCTTGAGCAGCAGAATAAATTGGAACTGCTAAACCTCCTCCCATAAAAGCAGCTATCTCCTTGCGGGAAACAGCATAAGAAAATGCCTTTCGAACCCTGATATCGTCAAAGGGGGCCTTAGTCATATTAAAATGAAGTATTTGTGTTTCACAGGGACCAAAAGATTTGATTGTTACATCGGGAAAAGATGCAATTTTTTCAACCCATTTTCCCTCTTTTAGTCCTTCAATTATGTCTAACTCCCCTGTCCGAAATCCAAGCTCACGGGAGCTGACAGAAGGCATATATCGTATCACTACCTGCTTTAAAATAGGTGCACCTTGAAAATAGTTCTTATTTTGGACCAGGACTGTTTTCTGTCTGGGGTCGTATACCTTGAACATAAATGGCCCGGTTCCTACTGGATGTATTTTTATCCAATCATTTCCTTTTGATTCTATGGCCTTTTTGCAGACAATAAATCCACCCGCATAATTGGCAAATTTAGCGAGAAAAAGTGGTTCCGATATAGGTTTTTCTGTCGTAATTTCAACAGTATAGGGCTCAATAGCTTTAAAATCTATTGCCCCATATTCACCTGCATAAGATGAATGATCAGGATTGGCAGCACGCTTTAGAGAATAGACAATGTCTTCCGAAGTCAGCTCGTATCCATTGGGATACCCTGGAAATGGATGGAAAAGGACGCCTTTTCTCAAATGAAACGTCCACACCTTGCCATTTTTTGAAACTTCCCAGGATGTGGCCAGGTCTGGCTCAACATTTACCTGATTTCCAGGAGGGTAGCGAACAAGCCCGCTAAAAATAGGATCTACGGTACTTCGATCCACAGTTGTTGCCGCTCGATGAGGGTCAAGCGTCTTGGCATCTCCTGCATCAAATGCAATATGCAGGATTTGCTCTTTTGCCAGTTTTTCTGTGGCTTGGACATTATAAGCTCCAATTAAACCCACCAGAAACACTGTTAGGATTACCAAAAGAAAATATCTCTGTTTCATTTTTTCCTCCTTTTCTTGCAGATATGGTTTATTTCTCTTTGAAAGCCTCTAAAAAGAGAGCTTATTTTTTCAACACTTTCTTTTCGAGAGCTTTCTCCTCAACCCAAGTATAGAATGGCCTGCCTATTTCCTCACCTCCATTCGGCCCTTTATTTCTCTCTTTTACCTTAAAAGAGAGATTTCATTTTACTTCTGGATAACACCGGATTACCTCATCTATTCCCGACACTCATGTTTCGTTGTCAACGTATCATTGCAACAATGCCTTTGCAAGCTTTATGGCCGAGCCAGCATCATGAGCATACCCGTCTGCTCCGATTTGATCAGCAAAGTCTTGTGTCACAGGGGCCCCACCTATCATGACTTTAACCTGCTCCCTGAGACCGCTTTTCGAGAGGGCATCTATGGTGGCCTTCATCATGGGCATCGTGGTGGTGAGAAGGGCAGACAGACAGAGCATATCTGCATTCTTGTCCTTTATTTCTTCAACATATTTATCTGGGAGAATATCTGCACCAAGATTATACACTTCGAAGCCCGCACTTTCCAACATCATGGCCACGAGATTCTTTCCTATATCATGCAAGTCCCCCTTTACCGTTCCTATTACGACCTTGCCAGCGGCTATAATATCTCCTTCGGCCAGGAGAGGCTTAAGGATATCAATGACAGCACTCATAGACTTGGCAGATCTCAATACCTCGGGAATAAACATATCTTCAGACTCCATCTTTTCCCCCACGATATCCATGCCTGCCATAAGACCTTTTTCTAATATTTCCTTGGCGGAAACCCCCTCATCTAAGGCAGATTGTGCCAGGCTTGTCAATTTTTTTTCGTCGCCTTCAATGAGTGTATCAATCATGTTTTGAAAATCAGCCATTTTTTCCTCCTTTGTTCTTAATTAAAGTAAAATTCCGTATCTTTCCCTGATTACTTTATCCACATCTTCGGGGATATACAATCTTTCTTCCTCCCCAAGTAGTTTCTGAGCTATTTCCCTGGCCCTCTCCCTCGTATTTAATGATCCTTCTTTTTCCCATTTTTGACGGCTCTTTCGGTCGACTATGCCATTTCCGTTAAAATATTCATCTCGCATATGTTCCAGGGTGTGGGGGGAGGTCATAAAATTGCCACCAGGACCCACGGAATCTATGACTTCTAAAGCCAAATGCTCAGGATCTACATCGATTCCTCTGAGGACCCTGCAACTCATCCCGATGATTTCATCATCGATTACATATTGTTCATAGGCCACGGATATCATGGATTCCAACATCCCTGCCGCGTGATGGATATAATTAGAACCGGCCATGGCTGCTAGAAGGCTTGTGAATGCCTTTTCCCAGCCTGCTTGGACATCAGGTATTTTAGAATCGGTCAATCCGGAAGAATTATAATTCGGCACCTTGATATAGTTCGACAATTGGTGAATCGCCGCATTCATCATGCCGCATTCCACTGCTCCGCCCAGGTAGCCCATAGTCCGAAGATTGGCCATGCCAGGAATGCCGCCGTACAATATAGGGGATCCAGGATTTGTCAACTGGCAGATAGTGATGCCGGCAAGTTGTTCAGCATGGATTTGGGCGAGAGTGCCGGCCATGGTAATGGGCGATGTTGAACCTGCCATGGGAGCACAGGACAGGGCCACCGGAATTCGGTTCCGTACAGCCTCTTGCATGATAAGCGTTGTTTGCGTATCAAGCTTTAAAGGGCTAATGGCAAACGAGGTAATAATGGAAATAAATGGCTTCTCTCGAAGCTTTTCCATGCCTCCAGCCACCAAAGAAGACAAATCCAATACATTGCGGAACCCTTCTACATCATTTACACCGGCCATTACGTGTTTACCGGTAGCCTTGAGGCATGCGTAAAAGACATTCACGTCATAGGCCGTTGGAGGGATATCTGTGGGTATGCAAGGCCGAAGAAAAAAGTGGATGTTATCCAATTGATCTACCAGCCTTCCGAGTTGATATAGATCTTTGAGGGTGCTTGGCCGGGACTCGCCAGTTTCAAGATCCAGAATCCTTATGGCAGCTCCTCCTGTTCCCAGATGGACACGGTGTTCTGTAAGGTCAAGATCATTTCTCCCATCCCGGCTGAACAGAACCACCCGCTCAGGTGCTTTGGACGATTGTTCCATGACCAGATCCCCTGGAAAATAGATGCGTGCATTATTTCTGTCTATGGTAGCGCCAGCCTTCTTAAGCATATCAAGGGTATCTTCCAATCCAGTCTCAAAGGTAAAACCTGTTTTTTCCAGGATGCTAAGGGATGCTTCGTGGATCGTTTTAATCTGTTCTTCTGATAGGGGCCGGTATTGGCCACCTGAAAGACCTTTCAATTTCATGAGCTACACTCCTTGATATACCGATACATTTATTGATGAGGCGCTAAACCGTAGGACTCTCAACGATCGCATGCACTGCATCAGCCACATCTTTTGATAGTGGTTCTGTTGTATGTTCTGCCAGGATTTTATTCACCTGCTCGGTGGCTCGTTCACGCAAATCTTTGCCGCCCTTGGCCTTCCAGCCATCGTAATTTGCACGCTCAAAAAGTTTCGGATACCAGCGCTTTTTATAGTTTTTAAGTGTATGGTCGCTGTCAATATACTGCCCGTCAGGGCCGATCTCGTGGATAATATTTAATGCAAGGGACTCGTCGCTGATCTCTACCCCTTTCATAAAGGCCTCAATCCAGCTCAAGATTTCATCACAGATGACCAGTTGTGGCAGTGAACCACACAGCCCAGATTCCAGGTACCCCACGTCGTGTACAAGGTTGCCTCCGAACAGGGCATCTGTAAACAGCGTCAATGACGCTTCGGCAGCGGCCTGCTGATCCACCAGTTTGGACTCGCTACAGCCAGCAAGACTGAAGGAGGGAAGTCCTAAATAATGTGCAAAATCAATTGCTTGCGCCCTTTTCTCCGGGTCAGAATAAGGCTGAACCGTTGTTTTCATGTCTAACATGTTACCGCCCCATCCAGGCAGAATGAAGGGCGTACCCTCTCGCTTGAGCTGTGATAATACCAAACCCGCCAGGACCCCGGCATTGTTAACCGCCATGGTCGCTGCAATGGTAACCGGAGCTGTTGCTCCGCCCTGAGCGGAAGGAATATAAGTAAGAGGGATTCCTTTACCAGAGAGATAAAGCAACTTTTGCAGCGCTTCCTTATTATGTCGCAGTCCGGTGGTAACGTTGATGTAGCAGGCAGCGAATGGATTCTGTTTTAGTTCTCTCTCTCCTCCTGCTACCACTTCGGCCATTTTAACAGCATCCACGGCGCCTGAGAATTCTGTGGTGACGAAGATAATGGGCTTTGTGGTATTGTTGAGCATGGCTTCCATTTGATAGCGGTCCGCAATATCCTGCGGAACATCTGATGGCAAAAACATGCACATTACGAAATCAATGTGTTCCAAAGCGTCGCAAACTGTTACCCCTTCGACTATGTCTTGCAGGATAGAGTTTCGATATTCACCTGTTCGATGGTCTAGAATGTGGAGACAGTCCGATCCAGTGCCGAAGTAGCTTCGATATCCTTCAGCCCGGATCACGCGATTGCCATTTCTGTCGCACAACGTTACACTTTTTGGCACAGTGCTGAGTGCCTTCTCTACCAAACTAGGTGTAATATGTACCCTGTTTCCATCGGTCACAGATGCACCTGCCTTTTTCAGCAAATCCACCGCCTCCTGCTCATACATTCGAACCCCTGTATGTTCCAGAATCTCCAAACATGCCCAGTAAAGCTTCTGGCATTGGTCATCTGATAATTTTCGTGCATAAGGGCTATGCATCGCGTACTGATTGCTGCAAATCTTTGTCATTTTTATTCTCCTTATATTTTTTCTGTCCTAAAAACTTCAAATTAAAACTGTGACGATAAATCATGATGCTAAAAGGGGTTTTATGTCCTGCACTCCAATTACAGATTTTATAATCTTGTTTTACGAGAATTTAAACTGGATCAATTCTGTGAGTTGGTCCTTTCTTTTCCGCCGAAAGGAATAAAAAATGCGCAAAAAAAAGACCTCCAAGGATTTCTCCGGAAATGAAAAACTTAATCAGGCTAAAAAATTTATCTCAGAAAATAAAATATTTAAGTGGACACAATTTAAAGACTGATTTTAGTTTTTTAAGCTACATTTTCAAAAAAATTAATACAACCGTTATTTTCTCATAGTAGAATATACCAACCATATGTATCTTTCGAGTATAGCTTAAACGTCATAGTAAAGAGCAAACTCGTAAGGATGAGGCCTTTCCCCTAGTGGCCTGATTTCCTTATTAATCTTGTATTCGATCCAGGTGTCGATCAGCTCTTGAGAAAATATCTCTCCTTGCAGAAGGAATTCGTAACCATGTTTTAAACCCTCCAGGGCTTCATTGAGGCTTGCAGGTAAGGCTTTAACTTTTCTAATTTTTTCTGCAGGCCATGTATGGATATCCTCATCAATGGGTCCATATTCTCCGGGCTCCATTTTTTTTTCGATTCCGTCCAGCCCGGCAAGGAGATGGGCAGCAAGACAGAAATAGATGTTACAGGTGGCATCAGGTGGACGAAATTCGATGCGTTTAGATTCTTCGGTTGTTGCGTATTTAGGAATTCGTATCGCTGCGCTCCGATTTCCAGCCGAGAAAAAGAGATTGGTCGGCGCTTCAAATCCAGGAACCAAACGACGGTATGAGATGGTACTCGGATTGGTAAAAGCAAGAAGAGCCGGAGCGTGTTCGAGAAGTCCTGTGATATAGGATAGGGCAATATCACTTAAACCACTATAGCCTTTTTGATCATAGAAAAGATTACAATTTCCCTTCCAGAGGGTCTGATGCACGTGCATGCCGTTACCACCATCTCCATAGATGGTTTTTGGCATGAAAGTAACGCTTTTTCCCCACTTCAGGGCTGTCATCTTAGTGACATATTTTATGAGTATGACTTTATCTCCGGTTTCCAGCAGGTTGCCCATTGGGATCTCGATTTCAAATTCTCCCGCACCCACCTCATGATGATGGTATTTAATTTCTATTCCTATTGATTCTAAGTGCGTCATTATTTCCGATCTCAATTCGTAAAACGCATCTGTTGGGGGTGCAGCATGATAACCTTGCATTGGAAGAATATGGCAACCATTGTTCGAATCTTCAGAATCACAAATCGACTCTTCAGAAACAATCCTGTAGCCAGATTGGTTCATTCCTATGTTGTAAGATACTTTATCAAAAATATTAAACTCAAGTTCAGGTCCCCAGCTGCTTCTGTCTACCCATCCCATTTGAGCAAGGTATTCTTCTGCGCGTTTAGCAACGTTTCTTGGTGCAAATGGAAAGGGTTGCCTTGAGTCAGCCTCTACAATCTCACATATAAAACTGATAGTCTTCCTCTCCCAAAATGGGTCAATGATTGCGGTGGATAGATCCGGAATCAATACCATATCGCCTGAATGGATTTTTTTGTATCCAACACTTGATCCATCAAACCCCACACCTTCCTCAAGCAATGCAGGGCCGAAAGTCGAAGCTGGCAGAGTGACATGCCGCAACCGGCCATTTAAATCAATATATTTTAGATCCAATATCTCGACATTCTCCATCGATATGTATTTTTTTGCATCAGATAATGAAGTGAACACAAACTTTACCTCCTTAGAGTTCTTTTCGCTCGAAATCTTGCTTCCCTAAATTATTTGAAAATCTTTCCTGTATTTAGCCAGCATCTTCAACCTTTCATGGATCCCCTCTAATATATGCAACTCCCCTGAGCAGATCAAAGAATGCGTAGCTCCTTTGCATACGGGGTGAGATACTCGAATCCGCTTTCCGTCACAATAATGGAGTCGCCCACACGGGCACCAAACTCGCCAGGAATCGTGACAGCTCCGTCCACCGCAAAGGTCATTCCGGCCTGAAGCGGTGTTTTATCGCCTTCCTTGAATTCGGGTTTTTCAATTAAGGAGTATCCTATTCCCCGTCCAGTCCGGTAACATATTCCGAAGCCGTTCTCCCCATAGACTTCCTGTGCTGCCGCATGGACCTCTTCGGCCGGCACCCCCGGGCGAATCGAATTAAGGGCTGCCGCCTGAGCCTTCAGGGCGACTTCATAAATCCTGGCATGTTCGTCCGTAACAGTACCGACAAAATACTCTCTATCAAAACCCAACTTAAAGTGCTTGAAATTCACCATCTCGCAAAAGCACATATAGACTGGGTCTCCCATCTGAATTCTGCGTACTGTTGGCCGACGATGGACCATGGAGAGGTCATGACCGGATTGGAGAACTTGCAAGTTGTAGATCATCGGAGAGAATAGGCGCTCAGGCCCTTCGCTGCCGAGAAATTCGGCAGCTTTTCGGGTACCACTGGCAATCACCGCCAGGGCGACTTCATGTTCAGGAACGCCTTCTCCAATGGTTTTCACGCCTCCCTCACACATGGCCACAGCCACTTGTCCTGCCTGACGCATGACTGATATCTCATCATGGGTCTTGACAATACGCATTTCATCAAGGATATGCGAAATATCCACATGGTTTACTTTGGAGAATTCGCGATCCAGGCATTGAAGTATAACAGGATGCGTTTTTAGATGTTCAATCCCAAGTATTATTTCTTTTTTACAACCAAGCAGATCTTGCACGTGAGCAAACCATTCTCCATCAATTCCATCAGTCCATTCTCTAATATCCTCGATCCAACTCATAGCCCGTGCCATCTCAGCCTCCAAGCTGGGGGTGATAATTGTGCAGTCACCTGATCGAGGCACAAAAACCATAGTCGGCCGTCCAAACTGCATTCCAAGATATCCCCAGTAAGCCGATAGATAGTAGATATTGTCAGGGTCATAAATAAGGGCCCCGTCAATCTTCTCATCCGCGATTCGCCTCTGAAATTCAAGGGTATGTTGTTGAAACAAGTTAGCCATAGGATATACTCCGCACTTTTTGAAAATCATGCTCATATCGCATGAAGGTATTTTATCTCCTCAAGAAAATTGTAGTTACTTTTTCATAATACGCTACACTTGTGTGATGCTTTCTTCGGATGGAAAAAAGCTCAGTTCACCTGTAAAAGGCTGCCATAGCCTTCAATTTTGTCCTCAACCCCGGCAAGTCGTAGTACATCCCACAACATCGCCTGATTGCTTGCTATTACCGGTTTTCCCACCTTCCGCTCAAGATCATCGATGATGTCCAGAGTCCGCAGGGCGCCGCAGCTCACAAAGATCGCATCGGCGTCAGGGCGGTCTATGCTCTGGGCGTACTCCATGATAAAGTCGGGTGTGACGCGAACCATATCGGTGTCTTTCACTATGCTCATCCCCTGAATGTCCAGGACCTCAAAGCCCTGTTTTTGGAGATAACGTTGTTCAAGGACATTGATTTCGTCTAGATACGGGGTGGCCACAACAATTCGCCGAGCATGCATGGCACGGAGTGCCCGGATGACGCTAGTGATCAGTGTAGTGGGCCGGACTTTGGGAGCTCCTCGGGATAGCTCTGCCATTACGCGCTGCTCGCCAATTACTATGCTCCCCGAGGTACAGGCGTAGCAGATTATATCTAACTCGCCATCGGGAAGGAGAAGCGCTGCCGCCTCTGCCAACTCTGTTTCCACTGCTGCCAAAGTTGCAACAGTGATCTTATTTGGAATACGAACCCGGGTGAAGTGGACACCCACTCCGGGTGGGGCCAGGCGAAACATGTCCTCCTCAATGGTCTGTTCCGTGGCTATAAGGACAAAGCCGAGGCGGGCACGGGGATGGCGACCCTGATCGAACCTGACCTCAAGCGCTAAAGACTGCCTGTTGGATAGTCTTTTGATCATGTTTTCATGCTCTCCTTTTAACAAATTAAATCATTCCGTCAACTTGAACGGAAGCAATCTTTAGACAAACTACAATTTAAGGCTCCGGGATGAAGGGGACTATCTACATTCCCGAAGCCTATAGGTTTTGACCTGGATCTTTTAAAATCAACATTTTCAACTGGGAGAATGCACAATAATCTCACTTTTCAACAATGGGAGCAAAAATAAATCCTGCTAACAATTTCCTCTGAATGAATAGGAAAAAAAGCAACATAGGTAAGGTGGTTATAACTGCCGCTGCCATTAACATCCCCCATTCCATGTATTGAGACTGGCTAAATTGGGCGATTCCAAGTGGTATTGTCCGGAGCTCTGGTACTGATATCAGGGTAAACGCGTATAAGTAATCATTCCAAGAAAAGGCAAAGACAATTATTCCTGTTGCAACCATACCTGGCAAGGCAAGTGGCAATATAATGTTTGTAATGACCTTTATCCTGTTTGCCCCATCTATTAATGCTGCCTCATCTAATTCGACTGGTATGCCTCTAAAATACGCCACTAACAGGAGTGTAGCGAATGGGAGCATAAATGTTGAGTGTGATAAGGCCAATCCAAGATAGGAGTTATTTAAATGTAATCTTTGAAATATAAGATAGATGGGGATCACAAGAAGTACCGGGGGTACAATATATACGAGTAATGATAGACGCTCTAAGTTCCATCTGTACGTAAATCTGGTAAAGGAATAGGCGGCGAAAGTAGCTACTATTGTGCACAAGAAAGTAGCAAATATTCCGACAATAATGCTATTTGTAAAAAATTTAGCAAAATCTGTAAGACCAAATAGATCGTTATAATGTTCTAACGTGATGTGCTTGATAATTAGTTGTGCTTGGATCAACTCAGTTTCTGGCTTGAGCGATGAAATCAAAGCCCAAAGAAGCGGGAAAATAGCGAAGCCAATCGCACATAAAACTAAAAAGACAACCACAGCTTTTTGAATCAACTTATTTTGTATTAACTTTTGTATTAAGCTCAAAATGCTGGTCCTCACTCTCTTGTACTTCTAAAGTACAAAATGATAGGCACCAATAGAATTATGAACCCCGCCACAGCTGTGGCAGATCCTTGCGCTATATCGTACTGCCGGAAAGCTTCAGTATAGCTTAAAATAGGTATATGCAAGGTCCTTTTTACTGGCCCACCTTTTGTTAATAGCCATATTATATCGAAATCATTGAACATCCATATACCTCTTAATAAAGCTACTATGAGAAAGACATGTTTCAATTGAGGTAGAGTTACATGGATGAACCGTTGGATGGAATTAGCACCATCAACTTTGGCAGCATCATAAAATTCGCCTGGAATTGCTTGAAGGCCTGGCAAAAAGAGCAATACGGCAAATGGAAGATATCTCCATACCGCAACCAAGATGACCGTAAACATAGCGAATGAAGGGCCCAGCCACGATATTCCCTGTTCAATAACCCCCAGTCTTAATAAGGTATGGTTTACGATACCATACAAGTCATTAAGCAACCATTTGAAGGTCATGACAGCCACGATTGTAGGAACCAAATATGGGAAAACTATCACACCCCGGCCAATGCTATTCCCTTTGAAAGGTTTAAGCAGCAACAACGCAACTCCCAGCCCCAATGTGACTTGGAAGAAAGTGCAGAAAAAACCATAGAAAAGATTATTTTTAAGGGCGAGCCAGAAAACGGGATCTTTGAAAGCTGTAATAAAATTAGCTAAGCCGATGAAATGCCATTCTTCGCTGAAAAGTGTTTTATCAGTGAAAGCCGTATAAATGGCGTAAAATGAAGGCAAGGCCGATATTGCTATTATTAACCCATAAAACGGGGCAACCGTTCCATATTTAAATATTTTTACTTCATTTTTTTTCATATTTTTATATTTGAAGCTGGGCTCCTTAATAAAGAGCCCAGCTTCTGCTTACTATTCCTATAGTTGAAACAAGAGCTCTATTTGTGTTTTTTCATATACTTTCTCATCTTCTTCGCAGCTTTGGAAGCGGCCGCCTCAGGTGAGGCCCCACCATACAATACCTCCTGAACTGCATCAGTGATTGTCATATCCTGCATGAACACAGGTACAACTGGTGTTATCTTCCCTGGATGTTCTATGACTGGATTAATCGAGTGTTTAGAGAAGGTCGAATACTTCTTTACTACTGACCCAAACTTTTGATAAAGCGGGTGTGTCCAGAGTTTTTCGCTCTGCAAGACCAGCTTCTCAGCCGGAGCGCTAATGCTTCCTGCCTCGGCTACGCCATGATAGTAGTTAATTAACCTTGAAGGCTGCATAAACCACTCAGCGAAACGCTTAGCCTCCTCTGGGTTTTTGCTTCCCTTAAAGCTCATCCAATGCATGGTAGTCCAGCGATTTCGTGACTCTTGACCGGAAGGCCCTACAGGGATTTCGGCTACATCAGACGCTGCAGCGATTGCTGGGTTCCTCTCATTAGTTACCTTTATCACCCGCAGCTCTGAGTATTCTGTCATGGCAACTTTGCCTGCAGCAAATGTATCTACGTTATTTTCCCAAGAGTACTCCACAATCCCGGGGGGCGCATATTGTGCAAGCTCTTTTATGAACTTTAATGCCTCAATAGTCTCAGGTGAGTCAAATACTACATTTCCTCCTTCATCCAATATGTATCCACCATTTGACCAAGCGACTGACATGAACCAGACGGCCAAGCAATAGGTTCTAGAAGCACAGAACGATATTCCGTATCTGTCTATTTTTCCATCGCCATCTAAATCTTCGGTCAGGGCTTTTGCAGCTTTCAAAATGTCATCCCAGGTTGTGGGTTCTTTTAACCCCTTCTGTTCAAATAAATCCTTCCGATAGGTGATCTTCAAGGGCATCGTACCTACCGGAATAAGCCAATATTCTCCCTGTACCTTTTGATAGCCCGGTGAGGGCATAAAGTAATCATCACCACCCAGAAATTCGACAACCTCGGTAAGTGGGTTCAACCATCCATTTTGATAGAATGTCCAACCCTGACCTGATATAATGTAACCTAAGTCTGGGGGATTACCGGCTGCCTTAAGGGCCGAGACCTTCGGAACTACATCTTCCCAGGATACGACGTCGACCTTAACATCTACATCGAATTTTTCACTATAGTCAGCTGCCATCCTATTTATTACCTTAGCTTGAAATGGGGATGTCCACAATATGGTTAGCTCCTTCTTTTTGGCATAAGAATCTCCAACAATTACTAAAGCAAGCAACAACGTGGAGATAACTACTACAATTAACTTTCTCATTGTTTCCCTCCTTTTCTTGTACAGTTTGGTTAATCATTTACTCCAAATATTCGATTTACTCTCCATCAATCACCTCCTTTCAAAATACCGTTCAATAAATAAGATCGCCTCACCGCTTCTCTTGCCTATTCTATCTTAATACGTGATCCACCCTTTCAGATAATTGCCTCACCTCCCTTCTTGGCGAAGAGGTGGATCTTTTGCATGTTTAGCGCCAGATCGATGTTGTGATGAGGCTTTGCCTTTGTGTCCGCGCTTAGCAACGCTGTCATGGAGTGGGCGCCAGTTGTGATATCCAGTGAGATCTCCTTTCCCAGCGGCTCAATGATGTTCACCTTTGCCCTGATGGTAAGCTTGTCAATAGATGGTGTTTGCCCGGGGAGTATTTCACGGAGATCCTCTGGCCGAATGCCAAGTATAGGCTCCCTGTCTTTCGCAGCTCGTGCCTTGGAGACAATGGGGTCGGGAAGGGTAATTTCGAAATCACCGGTATCAATGGACAGCGAAGAGCCTTCCTCCACAAGTCGGCAGGGTATGAAGTTCATGGCAGGAGACCCGATGAATCCCGCCACAAAAAGGTTGGCTGGTCTATTGTAGAGATCGAGGGGGCCTCCCAACTGCTGCACCTCTCCGTCATCCATTACCATAATCCGATCTCCCATGGTCATGGCCTCTACCTGGTCGTGGGTCACATAGATCGCAGTGGTCCTGATGCGTTCGTGCAGCTTTTTGAGCTCTGTCCTCATCTGGACCCGAAGCTTTGCGTCCAAGTTACTCAAGGGCTCATCGAACAGGAATACCTCGGGCTTTCGAACGATTGCCCTCCCCAGCGCTACCCGTTGCCTCTGGCCGCCTGAGAGCTGACTGGGCTTCCTGTCCAACAGATCTTGAATGCCCAGGATTTCAGCGGCCTCTTTGACCGCCTGATCCCTTTCCTGGCTTGGAACCTTGCGCATCTTCAGCCCGAAGGCAAGGTTGCCAGAGACCTTCATGTGGGGGTAGATGGCGTAGTTCTGGAAGACCATGGCGATGTTTCTGTCCTTGGGGGGCAGGGCATTGACTAATTGATCGCCGATATAGACCTCACCCTCGGTGATCTCCTCTAACCCTGCGATCATGCGCAAGGTTGTCGTCTTGCCGCAGCCTGAGGGCCCCACGAGCACCATAAACTCTCCATCGGAGATCTCTAGATTTACATTGCTTACAATTATTGCCTTATCGAAGCGCTTCGTGATATTTTTTAACACTACCTTTGCCATTTATGAGTACTCCATTATATTGTCCAAACTTTCCTCTATCTGGAGCATACCGTATCCTTGCAAGATTACTCATTCTTTTGCTGGGAGAGCCAAACGTCTTCCGGGTGCACACCAGGACTGAACCTATTTTCGTCATTGATCTATAAAGGCATAAGAGTGCCCTCTTCTACCTTCTGCTTTTAAGCTAAGTTAAAACTCTACAGTGAGGGGAAAATTTACAAGCAAGTTTATTGCAATTAGAATTTATTCTTGATTCTCTCAACATAAATAATAATGACATTTTGCTTGAATGCTTCAGCTTCTTGGGGATTTCTGTGGGAGAGTACTTCGATCGTTTTCTCAATTTCTTTGAGTTCTTCATCTATTTCTACAGAGAAATCAGGACCATCGAATACCATAAACCAGGCCCTTAATGTCATATTATATAAATTGTCTGAAGTTTCTTTTAGGATCAGGTTGTTCGCGGAATTGTTAAGCAGCTCGCGAAATTTTATGTCGATGTTTATCAGTTGCTTTATATCTACATCAGGGGAAAGGCTTTCACATTGTGCTTTAATCTCTCGCATCTCCTCAAGCTTGCCGTTAGAGATTCTTTCGGCCGCGAGTCTCCCAATTAATCCTTCTATACTTATTCGAACTCTAAAAACATCCCTCAATTTTTGAAACTCTACAGGTGTGATTATAGCTCCCGCGCGAGGTGTAATGGTAACGAGCTTTTCCCATTCCAGTCTGTAGAAAATCTCCCGCAAAGGGGTCCTGCTAACACCAAATTCATCAGCCAATTTCTTTTCGTTCAAAATTTGGCCGGGTTGATATTCCATAAATAGGATACGATTTTTGATTTCTTCGTAGATTTTGAAATTCATAATACAAGCAGTATATTTATTTGAAATATTGAAATACTATAGATATATTAAATTGTCAAGAGAATTTATTAAAAAATATTTTGAAGAGCACGTATTAGGTTGGTGCCTTATAATTTGATTGTTTAGCGGTGTTAGGGTATTATGGTGTCGGGAGTCACAAAGCAACACTTTCTTCACTTTTTTACCCACAGTGGCATGATAATGCAGAAGGTCTCCTGAGATGGAAAGGCGGTGGCAATAGCGCTTCATCTGTAAAACGTGAAAACTATCTCCCATCATGGAATCAAGCATCTTTTTGAAGCCCCTGTCGTCATTTTTTGAAAAAAACTTATCCTTGATATCATCTGGCAGCCTTGTTTGAATGTTATGAATATATATTAGCGTATCGCTTTTCCTGATGTTTTTCGTCCTTATTTTTGCCTTGACATTTTTTATCGGTAAGATATAAATAAACTATTATAACTACATGTTAGAATCTTAAAAAATCTCCAAAAAGTCTCATTACAAATCCTTTTATATCATTCAAAAAAGGAAATTAAGCTAAAAGATTATATCATTGCAATGAACAGGGGTTGTAAGATGGAAATCGCGATATGTCCACATTGCAAAAAGGAAATCCCGGAAGATGTAAAATTTTGCCCCCATTGCTCAAGCGCTGTTACCTCAGTAAGCTACGCAACCATATTTAGCTGGCGATGGGCTGACAAAATATTTCTTTTTACTGTTATTCTTATCTTTATCGGGTTTTTTCAGCCATGGTTTCCTGGCAGTATCCTTGATCAGGAAGATTCCCTCTCCGCCTTTCAAATGTTACTTAATGTAAATAATCTCGAGATCGATTTTCTGGAAAGTTATAATATCCTGCGGATGGCTTTAATAGTGCCCATCTTTGCCATGTTAATTTATCTGCTGGCGTATCTTCGAACAGGTATGCAAAAATCGGAATTCCTGCCGATATTTCTGTTTATCATTGCGTGTATTTCCATATTTCCTTTCTTTTTTAGCTTAGTAGGGATTTTTTTCGGGATCATACTCAGCGTGGTCTTTCTTGGTGGAATCATTTTTTATTTTAAAAGTGCATTTCGTAAAGGTCGCCTTGGGTATGCAAGCTATTTTTTAATTCTATTTTTTATATGTCTCTCTGGCTTTATCTATCAACTTGATCTGGCTCAAACATTCTATCTTAAACTTGAAGAGTTCAATTTTAGCGAAACCTATGGCTTTTGGATAACGTGGTTCATTTTTGGAATATTGATTTTAGTCATTGTGTTAAACTTTATGAAAACTGCTGAAGATTTCTGGTTGATGCTAGGCGGTATGGCTTTTTCAATTGTTGGTTATCATACCTTTATCAATCCTTTATTTATTTCAGGTCCCTTTGCCTTTTTTGCAGATAATTTCCGGATGGTTGGTATTCAAACGGCAACGCATATCAAGATTGTAGCAATTGCCTTGGTTATAGCTATATTTACGGGTGTACCACTCGGTATTTATATTACGCGCAATAAGACAGCGGCAGACATTGTGTTATATTTAGCAAGCATTATGATTACAATTCCGAGTATTGCCCTTTTCGGCTTTATGATGCCTATTTTATCTTCGATTGATAGAGTGTTGGATGCAGTGAATGGTATCGGGATTGGTGCGGTGCCTGCTGTGATTGCGCTAGCGCTTTATTCCCAATTGCCCATCATTCGAAACACGTATATTGCTATTAGAAATGTTGATCCTGCTACTATTGAGGCAGGCCGTGGCATGGGCATGACCAATTTTCAACTACTTATACAATTGCAACTTCCCCTTTCTGCACCGGTTATTATGGCCGGTGTCAGGACTGCAGTCATCATGAGCATTGCCATTGCAGCAATTGCTGCCTACATCGGTGCCGGTGGATTGGGCCTGTTCGTAAGCGAGGGACTGCAAATGGCGACTAATGACTCTGTTATTGCAGGGGCCATCAGTATGGGTTTGCTGGCGATTTTAGCAGATATCTTTTTAGGGAGGGTTGAAAATTGGATAACCCCAACTGGTCTAAAGATTAAGAGGTAATACATCATCAACAGTACGGAGTGAATTATGGGAATCATGTTAAGCCTACAGGAAGTAACAAAGATATATCCCGGCGCTGAACACATAAAAGCAGTGGATAGCCTCTCATTCGATCTGGAAGAGGGAGAAATATGCACTCTGGTTGGGCCCTCCGGCTGCGGCAAGACTACAGCCATGAAAATGATAAATAGGCTGATTCCAATAACCAGTGGCAAGATTTTGATTGACGATCAGAATATCAACCGGATGGATACCATTGAATTACGACGTAGTATCGGTTATGTGATTCAAAACATCGGGCTATTCCCCAATATGACAATTGCAGAGAATATTGCGACAATACCGAAACTCAAGGGTTGGGATCACGACCGGATTGCCGAGAAGGTGGAAAGTCTTCTAGAAATAGTTAACCTTCCCGCAGAGGAATTCATGGGCCGTTATCCACGAGAACTTTCCGGTGGTCAACAACAACGAATAGGCGTTGCACGGGGTATGGCCGCTGATCCCCCAATAATGCTAATGGACGAGCCGTTTGGTGCCATTGACCCGATCAACAGAGAACATCTCCAGGATGAATTCTTAAAAATTCAAGCGAAAGTAAAAAAGACAATTGTGTTTGTTACCCACGATATTGATGAGGCCATAAAGATGGGTGACAAGATATGTCTTCTAAAAGATGGAAAGCTCGTTCAATTTGCCTCTCCTGAAGAATTGCTCACTGAGCCTGCGAATGGGTTTGTCCGTGATTTTGTGGGAGGTGACCGCACTCTGAAACGACTCAATCTTCTTAAGATTAAGACGGCAATGAAGCCGGATCCTCCTGTAATCATGCAAAATGAGTTACCTGAAAAGGCAAAATCAATGCTCAGCGAGCTTAAGCTGGATCATCTTATAGTGGTAGATAATGAAAAGCGCCTGATAGGGTATGTAGACCAGGAAGCCTTAACAAAAAAGGCGGATGAGGTGGGAGACATAGCACAATCCACAGAGGCCTTTTTGCCAGCCTCTTCCAGCCTTAAGGATGGCCTCTCCGAGATATTCACCTATGAACTGGGCTATCTTATAGTAGTCGATGAAGATAAAAAAGTTCTTGGTATACTGAGAGAAGAGGAAATAAAGAATATCTTAAGGAAATAGGATTATGCAAATCAGATTATTCTATCCATTCATTAAAAAATGTGCACCTTTTGTGGTAACTGCCATAATTGTGCTCTTGCTTTACAAATATTACGGTGCCTTGAAATACACTTCTGACAATTTGCCCGAGTTTTTCCGGCTGAACTATGAGCACTTTTTTCTGGTCATTGTAAGTATGGCAACTGCTGG
Source organism: uncultured Desulfobacteraceae bacterium (assembly GCA_964611035.1). Classification (GTDB taxonomy): domain Bacteria; phylum Desulfobacterota; class DSM-4660; order Desulfatiglandales; family B25-G16; genus B33-G16. The sequence continues at coordinate 28,371 of CAZSWT010000016.1, read as the reverse complement.
AACCGTTGGTGTGGGTCTTGGAATAATTATGACCAGGAAAGGCTTTGAGCGTTTTGGCTCCGCTATTATGGCAATGGTAAATGTCTGGCAGAGTATCCCTTCTCTTGGAGTCATTGCATTGGCCTATGGTTTTTTACCATTAGTTGGGCTTTCAGGAATCGGTGTTGTCCCTGCCCTGATTGCACTTTTTTTTCACGCAGTCGCTCCTATTGTCCGAAATACGTATGCCGGCATAAAAGATGTAAGCAATGATGTAATTGAATCTGCAACCGGTATGGGAATGACCCCAAATCAAATTCTATTCAAAATTGAAATTCCTAATGCCCTGCCCGTTATCATGGGTGGGATCAGAACAGCAACAGCTATTATTGTAGGCTCTGCCCCACTGGCTTTTCTTATTGGGGGAGGAGGCCTTGGTTTCTGGATCTTTACGGGTATTGCCCTTATGGATATGGGGATTCTGATTGCAGGCGCAGTTCCTGTGGCCATAATTGCCATGTTATTTGATACCCTGCTCGCCAAGTTAGAGAAAATTATTGTCAGTAAAGGCATTCAAGTTAAGGAATACCAGACTGCTTGATATGGCTATAGTATCGGTTATCCGATGTCTGTTTTTTTATTCTTAATAATTATTACATAAGGAGGGATTTATTATGAAAAGGCTTATCGTTTCACTGGTGGCAGTATGTTTCTTGACTTTACCATTAGCTGTTTTTGCAGGCGATCCGGTCAATGTTGCATCCAAAGGTTTTACTGAGCAGGTTATCCTGGGAAAAATCATGGTTAACCTTCTAAAAGATAGAGGAATACCGGTAAAAGACCGCACCTCCCTTGGAGGGACAAAGGTCAACCGCGAAGCCTTGGAACAGGGCCAGATCGATGTATATATGGAATATACGGGAACTGCATGGATGAACTTTTTCAAGAAAAAGGAAGTAGTGCGTGATCCAATGGGGCTTTTTGAAAAGGTCAAAGCCATTGACGCGAAGAAGGGTCTGGTATGGCTTACGCCGGCTAAATTCAACAATACCTACGCAATTGTGATGCCGGCAAAGAAAGCAGATAAATATGGGATTAAGACGTTATCAGACTGGGCTGCATGGATAAAAAAGAACCCTGGAAAAATGACGGTGGCGGTAAATACCGAATTCTACTCAAGAGCTGATGGTTTCAAGGGAATGATGGGATATTACGGGCTCACATTTGGTAAAGACATCCCTGACGCCGATGTTAAAAAGATGGAAACACCTCTTTGCAAAAAGGCCGTACGAGATGGACAGGCTTTATGCGGCATGGCCTTTGCGACTGATGGAGAAATCAAGGCCTATGATCAGGTGGTCTTAGCAGACGATAAAAGCTATTTCCCGATATACAACCCTGCCCCTGTGATTCGGAAGGCTGTTTTGGATCAGTATCCGGAGATTAAATTTATCTTGGGCGACATTGGGGAATCACTTGATACTGCAACTATGACCAGGCTTAATTACAGGGTAAATGTCAATGGAGAAAAACCTGCTTGGGTTGCAAAGAGCTGGCTCAAAGGCGTAGGACTTGTGATTAAGAAGAAGAAATAGAACATTAAAGAAGTACCTAAGCGCCTAAAGTGAGCTAAAGTAATCACTTTAGGCGCTTTTTATCAATACCGAACCAGCCCAAAAAATCGCCTAAAGGCCCCTAAAATTTTTCTAAAAGGTCCGCTGTATTTCTTGGTATAAGCCTCTACTATGCTTTCAGGCTCCATTTTCCACCCATGTTCATTGATTAATTGGCGTCTATGCTGGATCATCCACAGATAGAAATCCGTCTCTGTCCTATGGGGGAACTGTCTCATGATGCGATTTTTCCGAATGATTGATGCTAATGGTGTATACACAGTATCGTACCAGGAACAGGAAGCTTCAGATAGGGGTATTTCTTCCCCCTTTTCCTTTTCCAGATAATATTTATGGACCTGAATATGATCCATTAGGATGGGATATCCGCCCAAAAGGGTTAACTGTAACTTTAGATGTGGACGGGTCTTGCCTAATTGGGTGTCCTTGAGAAACTGATGATATGTCTCCTGGATGGCCAGTTTTTCTATATTTATTCTCTCATCAAGGGGAACATCACACTCATATTCGTAGACCCGGGCCTCGATATTTCTCACCCCTTTTGTCCGAGCTACTGAGATTCTGTGGTGACCATCCTTAACAAAATAAACATCCTGAACCTTATACAATTCCACCGGTGGAAGGTGCTGCCGGAAATAGTGCGCCTGGGCTACCTTTTTCCAGCGGTCCCGCAAGTCTTCCTTGAGAGGCAGGAAATATTTAGTAAAATTTCTATACCGGCCCTCACTCCCTACAATACTATCAATGGAAACAGTCCGTATACCTAAATCTCTAACAAACCAGATCTCCAGTTTATCCTTCACTTTATCAAAAGGGAGAAGCCGGGTAGACCTTCGCATGATGAATCCTTTAAGCTCCTCCCAGAAGGCTTTTTGCATTGCCTGACTGAAATCTACATCAGGTCGATGTTTCTTTTCTGCATTTTTGGTTGCACTGTCGTCGAATAGAGACATCATCTATTTCCAAAATTCTATAGGGATTGGTATTTATGACCCATGTGGAGTGGTAGCAATTCATTTCTATCTCTTTTCCTCCCTGACGGGGAGTATGGCCATGAATGAGATAGGTAGGTTTATACGTTTTCATAAACGTTAGAAATTCTTTAAATCCTCGATGAGCTAAATCTTTCTCATCATTTATGCCAAAAGGGGGCGCATGGGTTATCAGGATGTCAATATATCGTTTGTATTTGATCTTATTAGCTAATAGGCGGGGAATCATGCTGAAAACCTTTCGATGCATCTGTGCTTCGGTATATAAATATTTTCCTTTCTTATACTGAAAAGCCCCTGCCAGCCCTCCTATAAGCAGGTTCTTAAAAACTATTACCCTCTGGTCAATATTTATACATCCTTTGGCAAAGGGTTTTTTTGTTGAATAGGGCTGGTGAGGCTGTTCATCATGATTTCCCGGCACATAAAAAAGGGGAACATTAAGGCTCGTCACCAGATATTCAAGATAATAAGGAGGCAGGTCACCACAGGCAAGGATCAAATGGGTTCCCTGGCATTTTTCTCTAAGAAGATTCTCTTTGAAAAAAGATTTCTCAACCTTATCGCTCACTGTAAGAATTTTCATAAGTTACTGTATAGTTATTTGGATTTCTGTAACATTTTAGCTCTTTGAAATTACCTGGTGAATGAGCATGGGGATGTCTTTTTTTATCATGCTCTCACAAAGACAAGTCAGTAGGCCGCTTCAAACTGGTGCACACGGACAAAGTTCCTAGAAGACAATGACGAGTTGCTCGTGCACATGGTTTGAAGCGGCACGCTGAGGCCCCATGTTAGAGGGCATGATGTAAAAAAAGACATCTCCATGCTCATGCGTCTCACCAAGGATAACTATGTGGCCTTTAATAAAGGCCAGGGGGAGTTTTCAAAGAGCTAAAATGTTACAGATTTCTTAAGTTCCCTGATGAGGATCGGCAGGATCTCCATTGCATTGCCAACAATACCAAGGTCTGCAACCTTGAATATGGGTGCATCTGGATCTTTATTTATTGCAATGATGGTTTTTGCTGAACTCATTCCAACAAGGTGCTGAATAGCCCCGCTGATTCCAACAGCTATGTATAGTTGTGGTCCCACAGTTAGTCCTGATTGCCCTACCTGCTTGGTGTGTGGTATCCAGTCGAGTTCAACAATAGCCCTCGAGCCAGCCATTACACCTCCAAGCTCTTCTGCCAACTCTTGAATAAGTTTCAGGTTTTCTTTTTTCTGGCATCCTCTCCCTGCTGACACAATAATGTCAGCATCTTCAATGTTAACTTCTTTTTCATCTCTGAGTCTTTCAATAGCTACTACCTTTGTTTTGATTACAGCTGGGAATAGTATAACCGTAAAATCTACGATTTCACCCTTTCTTGAGTTATCAGGATTTCCAAAAGAAAAGACATTTGGCCTGACAGTTGCCATCTGCGGTCTTGTGTAGGGTGAGACTATTGATGCCATGATGTTTCCACCAAAGGCAGGTCTTGTCTGGATGAGTTCTCCTTTTTCATTTATTTCCAGACCAGTACAATCTGCAGTAAGTCCAAGGTGTAGTCTCGCAGCAACTCTCGGGGCAAGTTCCCTGCCATGTGGTGTTGCGCCAAAAAGAAAAACGGAGGGCTTCTCTTTAGAGATAATCGCAGATATCACATTGGTGAAGCTTTCAGTTGTGAAGCTGCCGAGAAGTTTATGTTGACACCTCATTACCCTGTCTGCGCCATAGGTAATGAGTGTCTCAAGTCCTTGTAGTTTATCATCACCTAAAACTACTACTGTTAGGGCTTGGTCAAGACTATTGGCAAGTTTTCGACCCCGGGCAAGAAGCTCTCTCACCACTTTTTTTGGTGCAATTCCTTTATCTTTTTCTTCACATTCTCCCCAGATAAAGATACCTGAAAATTTATCCAACTCTTCTTTTGGAACTGGTTTCCTTTCAATTGAAAGGGCCTCTACTGGGCAACTATTTACACATGCCCCGCAAAGGGTGCAATTGTCTTGCACCTGGGCTATTGTATCAGTAACAAAAATAGCACCAAATGGGCACACTTTCTCGCATATTTTGCACCCCGTACATTTTTCAGTATCGATAATAAGCATTTTTTCTTAAACAAACTTCCTTTCTTTAAGGAACCCGATCAATTTCTTTGCTGCTCCTTGTGGTTCACTGCTGTCGATAACCATCCCCGTTTTTTTTACCTGTGGTGGAAATATTTTTACAACCTGAGTAAATGAGCCTTTCAGACCAAGTTCATTCTCGTTAATGTTGAGTTCAGGAGCAGTAACAACCCGGAGCTCTTTTTTCCGTGCATCAAGGATTTCTTTAAAAGACGATACACTCCGTATCATGGGTCCTTTACTCAAAGAAATAAGGCCTGGAAGTTTTACCTCTACAATTTCATTACCTGTTTCTATCTCTCTTTTTACCCTGACCTTTTTTTTATTACCAATAAGCTCAACTCCAACTGCATACATTATTTGAGGGATACCAAGGATTTCTGAAAGCTCGGGCCCTACCTGAGCTGTGTCACCATCTATTGCCTGCTTTCCAACAAGAATCAGGTCAAAGTCACCTTCCATTGTCCTTATAGTCTCGGCAAGGGTGAAGGCTGTAGCCCATGTGTCAGATCCTGCAAATTTCATATCTGCCAAAAGAATTGCTCTGTCAATACCCATCTCAAGGCACCTCATCAACGCTGTCCTTGCCTGTGGAGGCCCCATGGAGATAGCTACTGTCTCTATATCACTATAACGCCTTTTAAGGTCTAAGCCCATCTCTACAGCATATTCACAGAATGGATTCAATATTGAGTCTACCCCTTCTCTGATAAGTGTTCCTGTTTCAGGATTTATTGTTACATCCATAATTTCTGGAACCTGTTTTACACAAATAAGTATCTTCATTTTTTTAATTACTCTGCCGCAGACCCGCCGTCTGGCAGGCGGGTCTGCGGCTAATTTCCTTACATATCCAGCATGTTTCCTGGGTTTAACATAAGACCAGGATCAAGGGCATTTTTCACTTCTTTCATCTCTTTGAGCACCTTATCTGAGAACATGATGGAAAAAAATTCCTTTTTAATCTTTCCAACGCCGTGTTCAGCAGATATTGTCCCACCAAGGCCTACTGCCTTTCTCGCAAATTCTCTGTATATAGAGAGGCCTTCTTTCATTTCTTCGAGGGACCTTGGAATGATGTTGATGTGTATGTGATTATTACCAATATGTCCAAATGCAACCCATTCAAGACCTGCCTCTTCTAATATGGATTTATAAAATCCCCAGATTTCTTCGAGGGCATGATCTGGAACAGCGAGGTCGGTTCCAAGCTTATAAAGTTCGGGTATCTTCTTTTTTCTCTCAGCTATGATAGTGTTGACAGTCTCAGGAAGGACATGCCTGAAGTTTTTGAATCGTTCAAGATCTCTTTGTTCGTATCCAGCCCAGGACATTGCAAGCGTTGATCCACATCTATACACTATTTCTTCAAGTTTAGAGTAGTCGTGATCTTTGCTTTCAGGATTGAATTGCAGATCAAAGAAGACCGCAGATTTTGCATAATCCGGTATTGGAGGCATTCCTACTACTTTAGGGTCTTCCTTCTGTTTTTTTCTGAGAAGGTCAAGTGAATGAGAGCTGTAAAACTCAATAAACTCTGGCCGAATACTTTTTTCCTTGCGCAGTGTAATGACAAAATCGAGTGCCTTATCATCAGAAGGGAAAAACTGGACAATTGAAATGGGATTCTGCCATTTTTGGAGCGCTACTTCAATCTCAGTAATTGCACCGAAAATACCTTCACTGCCTATAAATAGATCAATCAAATCCATATTAGGGGCCGAGAAGATACCCGCTGCATTTTTCGTGAGGGGCATAGTATACTTTGGCATCGCTACTATTGTTTCATTTCCTGCACTGTCGATGATAATAAACTCACCAGCAGGTGTTGCGAAGTATTTACCTCTGGGTATTTCGAGGACCTCCCCCGAGGCTAACATAATCCTTATCCATCTCACCCAGTTTCGCGTGGCCCCGTATCTGTAGGTTCTGGCACCGGATGCATTGGTAGAGACGGTTCCACCCAGAGCTGCTCCCATCTCTGTTGGGTCAGGAGGATAAAAGTAGGTAGTTTGACTTTCCTTGTATTTTTCGAGAAATGCCTTAGTTTCAGCGGAACCACTTTCGGAAAGACCGGGAAAAGTTTTTTTCATCGCCCAATTGTTAAGATCACGTATCGTAACACCACATTCGGCCTTCACAAGCCATTCTTTTGAGTGAGTATCATATCTGAGTCCCAGAATCTTATCGAATCTTTCGAGTGATACTATTGCCCCTCCATAGGGGACAGCCCCACCAACTAAACCAGTTCTGGCACCAGATATCGTTACAGTGACATCCCTTTTGGGCATTTCTTTAAAGATGGCTGAGAGCTCGCCTTCATTGGTTGGAAAAAAAAGGTATTGGGCTCCCTGGTGAGCAAGTTTTGACTCGTCACAGAGATAGGGACTATAATCCTGGCATATTTCGCTGTAATCCTCTATGCAGCGAATCCCTTTCAAATCAACATGGGGAACTATCTCAGAGGTAATCTCATGCATGATTTTACCATTTGACCACGATAACATTGGAAAGCATTCTTCCTAAAATCCGCTCCCCAATGCTCGTAAATCTGATGGGTACATCCGTGACATAAAACCGGTATTCAGGGTCTTTCCGTTGCACATTTAGAAGATTATTTTTTTTGAGCAATTCACCTGCTTTTTCTGTTATTGCCTGGGCAGAGTCTACCAGAGTGATCTGATTCCCCATAATCTCCTGAAGGAGTGGTTTTAGTAAGGGATAGTGAGTACACCCCAGAACGAGAGTATCAATATTTTGGGCCACTACCGGCTTAAGATACTCCTGGGCCGTGAGTTTTGTTACCTGATGATCCAGCCAGCCTTCTTCTACAAGCGGAACAAATAAGGGGCACGCTTGAGAGAAGACCCTGATATCCGGATCAAACCTTTTTATTGCTTTTTGATAGGCGTTACTGTTGATAGTTGTTGGCGTCCCAATCACACCGACACATTTATTATGTGTTTCAGCTACTGCACTCCGGGCACCTGCATCAACAACATCCAACACCTCAACAGGGGATAGATCCCTTATTCCCTGATAGGCTACAGCTGACATAGTGTTACATGCAATAATGAGCAGTTTAACCTTTTGGTCAAGCAAGAATTTTGTAATCTGCATAGCATACCGGTTAATCGTTTCAACCGATTTTACCCCGTAGGGTACCCTGGCCGTGTCCCCGAAATAGATGATGTTCTCGAAAGGGAGCTGTTCTATGAGGGCCTTGACTACGGTAAGCCCGCCTACGCCCGAATCAAATACACCTATTGAATTGTTGGAGCTGTTTTGCATAGAGTTCAATAAAAAGTAACTGGTTCAAAGTTCCGGGTTCACGGTTCAATGGTTATTTGCTGAACCATTAATCCCGATTTCATCGGGAAACTGTTAACCCCTGGCCCAGACCTGATTTCAAGAAGTTGGATTTAAGAGAGATACTTTCAAATACTCATGAGTTGCCTTCCTTGATAACGGCCGTCGCGCCAGGGCGGGCTTGAACCTGACAACCTGGGTAGTTAAAAAAAATATACACGTATACTATTGATAGAATGAAGTAATGAAAAAATCAAGAGGATTACAGGGCGCTGTTGTTAATCGCTTTTAGTTTTGAGGATCAGATTTTTTCTTTGAGGTGATCGACAAGGCGCCCCTGAATATTATCAAAGGCCCCGTTGGACATTACAAGGATTGCATCGCCTGGTTTAATATGGGCAAGGAGTCCATCAAGTAAATCGTCATTATCTGGAAAGTAGTGAGCTTCAATACCTCTCTTTTTTAGGTCAGCTATTAGTTTGGGAGAAGAGAATCTTTCATTTAATGGAATTTTATCCATCATTGGAGGTTCCGGAAGGATAACTAAATCAGCATCAGTGAAGGAGTCGGCGTAAGCATTTTGAAAGATATTCCTTCGACTTGAATTTGATCGTGGTTCAAAAACGGCAACAAGGCGGCGGTTTCGGTAATGACTCTTGACCGCTTTTATCGTTTCGCTCACTGCCGTTGGGTGGTGGGCGAAATCATCTAATACTATTACGTCTTTATACTTTCCAAGAACCTCAAGCCTTCGCTTTACTCCTTTAAAGGTCCCGATGGCTCTAACGATGGTTTCATGGGGTATCCCTATTAAGGATGAGAGTGCAGTTGCAGCAAGGATATTAGATATGTTGTAGTTTCCGAAAAGATCAGTGGTAACCCTTGCAAACTCCATGTTTTTTTTGAATATAGTGAACCTTGTCTTACCATCCTCAAGTGTCACATCCCCAACAGTGAGGTCCGCATCGCTTCGAATTGCAAAACTCAAAATGGGGCATTGGGCTCCTTTGATCACATCTGCTACGAGTGGATCATCACTGTTTACACATAAGGTTCCTTGTTTAGGCACTATTTCAATAAACCTTGCGAAGGAATTCTTTATCTCCTCGATCCCGTTATAGATGTCTGCATGGTCAAACTCGATACTGGTGATGACAGCCAGGTAAGGATTATAGTGCAGGAATTTAGGTCCCTTATCGAAAAAGGCTGTATCATATTCATCGCCTTCGATCACGAAATATGAGCCATTGGATAATTTGAAATTACGGTTAAAATTTTTAGCAATACCTCCGATCATAAATGATGGATTCAAGCCGGCTACCTCCAGAATCCATGCAGTTAAAGCAGATACCGTTGTCTTTCCATGGGTTCCGGCAATGACAATGGATTTCTTTCCTTCCATGGCAAACTTTTTGAGTGCCTGTGGCATGGAGAGATACGGTATATCGAGTTTAAGCAATTCTTCTGATTCAGGATTATTCCTGGTGATTACGTTTCCTACGATTACCAGATCTGGCGTGGGATGAAGGTTAGAAGGGGAGTAACCCTTTTTAACGGCTATGGGGAGGCTTTCCAAGAAGGTGCTTATCGGGGGATAGATATTGTGATCGGAGCCTGTAATGGTGTAGCCTTTCTCCTGGAGCATTCCTGCCAAGGAGCTCATTCCAACACCGCAGATACCCATTAAATGAATGTGGGCATTTTGTGGCAAAATGTGGGCATTATTATCCATAAGTAATTCCCATAAATAGAGATCTTTGCATAACCCATATCTTTGTATCGAGGATCGGCTTTTCTTCAGTTCCGAGGCTCCCGGGCTGGTTTTTTCAGCAACATATCTACGGGGGAGTTTTGCCCCCTCCGCATTGCCCCGCAGGCGGGGCCTGCGGTTTCCCCCATAGATAAATTGCGAAAAAACAGCGCCCTTCCACCAGTCACTTCATAAAAGCCCATCCTCTTTCTTAGGGTGGCAGAAACTGTCAGGTTTTTCAAAGGTCTCAAATAATAACGAACCCCATGCCCTGACAATGCTGTCGCCTCACACCAAGTCTCGCATAATGAGATTGTGAAGTTCAGGGCGGAACTCTTTTATTTTTTCATTTGATCTCGTTGGATGAATCCGGTTTGTCAGAAATATTACTGTTATATTTTTTTCTAAATCTATCCATATTGAGGTGCCTGTAAATCCAGTATGGCCTATACTTTTAGAGCTAAAGTAATTCCCTGAACTGGAATTATTTTTTGATGGTGTATCCCATCCAAGGGCCCAGGTAGAACCCGGGACAATTTCTTGCCGTGAAAGAAATGTTCTAACAGTTTTGCTCTTAAGCAGGCTTGAGTTGTAACCATGATAGATGCTGACTAACGCGGTGGTCAAGGTGAAGATATCTTGTGCTGTTCCAAAGAGCCCAGCATGACCGGAATACCCTCCAAGGGCATAGGCATTTTCGTCATGGACATGGCCCTGAATAATTTCCTTTCTCCATAGGCAATGCTCTGTAGCTGCATATGACTCTTTCTCATTCACCGCATCTATATTTATGTGATCAAGATAAAGGTTTTTCAGCCCCAAGGGTTGGTAAAAAGTAGCATCAAGAAACGATGATAAATCTTTGCCGGTCATTACTTCTATGATCCACTCAAGGACTATAAATCCAAGGTCACTGTAAAGCGATACGGTTTTAGGCTTTTCACGCAAGGATTCTTCCATGATTAAGCGCCTTACTGCTGGCTTTCTCTCTTTCATGGGTATTTTTATCAGTTTCAGATAAAACGGTTTCCAGTCAGGTAGTCCCGAAGAGTGGTTTAACAGAAGCCGGGGTGTTATATCCGCTTTGTCTCTCCATGGAAACGGTTCTATGAGCGATGAAATAGGTTCATCGAGATCCAGGAGATTTTCCTCTTCTAGTTTCATGGCAGCGAGGGTGGTTGCGAGTGGTTTTGTTAAAGAAGCTAAATCAAATATCGTTTTCTTTTCCATGGGAAGGGATTTCGGAGTTAATGCCCTATTGCCCACATTATGGAAAAATACGATATCTTCTTCTCTTGCTATTAAAAGAACAGCACCTGGGTAAAACTTTTCCTTCAATCCCCTTTTTAAAATCTCGGTTATTTTATTTGTCATTTGTCATTTAGCCCAACAAACACAACAAACATAAAAACCCAAGAAACACTAAGAAACCGCCGATTCTTCTATTTCAAGAAGCATCCTTTCGGTATTGAGCACAGCAGGAAGACCAAGGGGTAAAGATATGTTTTCATTTCCATGTCCAACAGGCAAACCTGCTACCACTGGTATGGTGAGCCTGCGGAGTCGTTCCTGCAGCATACTGTTCATAATCTCCATTTCCCCACAATCCTCAATTTGACCAATAATAAGTGCCGATAAGCGATCTATGCGGCCACTAAGTAGAAGCTGGGTAAGCATTCGGTCCAACTTATAAGGAGATTCCCCTTTCTCTTCCAAAAAAAGGATTACACCCTCAAAGGATGGTAAAAAGGGGGTATCCAAAAGGGAGCATATAGTTGAAAGATTGCCACCCAAAAGTATTCCTTTGGCCTTACCCTTATTTATTATTCTTCCCTGCTTAAAGAAGATTTGAGGCCTATGAGAGGCAGTAATAAGCCTTGATAAATGCTCCCAGTTTTTATTTTTTGGAAGATCCGCTAATGTAGGTCCATGAATAGTGATTAAACCACTTTTATTATATATTGCGAGCAAAAGAGCTGTTAGATCGCTGAAACCTACAATTATCTTGGGATTTTTTCGTATCAGGTCAAAGTCGATTTTATTAAGAAGCCTTGCTGAGCCATATCCTCCTCGTGCGCAAAAGATCGCCTTTACCTCGGGATCGGAAAACATCTGATGAAGATCGGATACTCTATCATTATCAGAGCCAGCCAGATAATTCAGACGATCGAAGATATGTTCGCCTTGTTTTATCTTTAAAGGAAAAGATTCTAAAAGCTTTAAGCCTTCTGATATCTCGGATTGGTTGACAGGACTTGCTGGCGCGATAATTCCTACTGCCTGATTCGCTTGAAGACGATAGCCTTTTATGATAGATAAAAATGACATAGGATTTTTTAATACTATTTTAAAATGATTGGAGCAACTTAAAATATAGGATTTCCTGTTTCATCATGCTTCTTGACAATAAAAAAAAAGATAGATAGCGTAAAATAAATGATCAATTAAATTTAGAAAGGAGTAAAGGAAATGAGAAAAAAAGTAACTGTTATAGGGGCCGGAAATGTAGGTGCAACTATCGCTATGAGGATCGCTGAGAAAGAATTGGCAGATGTTGTATTGATTGATATCTTGGAAGGTGTGCCGGCTGGAAAGGCACTTGATCTTGCTGAGGCTGCTCCGATTGAGGCCCATGATTCAAAGATTACTGGTGTAACTAATGACTACTCTCTTGCAAAGGGGTCAGAAATAGTCATTGTAACAGCAGGTATTCCCAGAAAACCAGGAATGAGCAGGGATGATCTACTTACAACCAATGCAGGTATTATGAAATCAGTTATTAAGGAGATTGCAACTGTTGCACCTGATGCTATTCTCATTATTGTAAGCAATCCGTTAGATGCAATGTGCCAGGTTGCCTTTGATACAAGTGGTTTTGATAAAAAAAGGGTTATTGGAATGGCAGGGGTACTGGATTCTGCTCGGTTCCGAGCATTTATTGCCATGGAACTCAATGTTTCTGTTGAGAATACTCATGCCTTTGTTCTCGGTGCCCATGGGGATACCATGGTTCCTCTTCCCAGGTATTCTACGGTAGCAGGCATACCTATCACTGAGCTTATCTCGGCTGAAAGGATTGAGGCAATTATTGAAAGGACGAGAAATGGCGGAGGTGAGATTGTTGGTTTATTAAAAACAGGAAGCGCCTTTTACGCTCCTGCATCTGCGGCCACGGAAATGGCTGAGGCAATTTTAAAGGATAAAAAGAAGATCCTTCCCTGTGTTACCTACCTACAAGGTGAATATGGGATAAATAATCTATTTATTGGTGTGCCGGTAAAACTTGGTTCAGCCGGGGTAGAGGAGATAGTGGAGATAAAGCTTACAGATGAGGAGAATAAGGCCCTTCAGAGGTCGGCTCAGGCCGTTCAGGGGCTTGTAGATGACTTAAAGAGACTTGGCTAACTTTTTTGGATAATAGTGATGAAAATAGTAAGAGAAAGTCTGATCGAAGGCGCTAAGAGGGCTCAAGGGCTTGCTATTATTATTGATGTGTTTAGGGCATTTACCGTGACTCCCATATTTTTTTATCTCGGAGCCCGAAAGATAATCTTTGTGCGCAATCCTGAAGAGGCCTTTTCACTTAAAACGACTCATGATGATATAGTCTTGGCAGGTGAGGTTAACGAGCAACTGATCCCTGGTTTTGATCTCGGAAATTCTCCATCTGAACTCATCAGGAAACCAAAGGGATTTCTTAAAGGAAAGATGGTAGTTCAAAGGACAACAGCTGGTGTTACTGGTGTGATAAGCGCACTTGCTCAGGCCGAGATAGTTATTCCTGGCAGTTATGTTATGGCGAAGGCTATATCCAGATATATACTTGCTCAAAATCCCCTTCCTGAGGTTGTAACAGTGGTAGCCATGGGAAGAAGGGGTATCACTAAGTCACCAGAGGATGAAGGATGTGCTGACTACTTAGAATATCTTCTGAAAGGAAGTCATTACGATAGTCTTGAGACCTTAAAGAATATTGTGTTTAATGAAGCTGCTCAAAAATTTATAAGGGGAGATAAACCGTATCTTCCAAGGGAAGATCCCCTTTTTTGTTTGCAAAAGGATCTCTTTGATTTTGTCTTGGTAGCAGTCAAAGAAGATGGTCTGGTAACAGTAACATCTAAAAAGTTATAAGTGAGCCCGCCCTGCCCGCCCTGGCGCGACTTCCTTGGCAAATATTGCAATTTTATATTATTTATAAGTCCTGACAATACAGCCTAAGCATTACATGCCAGGTCTGGGCCAGGGGTGCGACGTGATTTGAATATACGTTTGATTCTGATGTATCACCAATCCTGTTTTACCTTTGCTGAGTCAGGTTTTGCCAGGTCTGCCCGCCATCCGGCAGGCGGGTCTGGGCCAGGGCTAGAATGCCTAAAGTGCCTAAAATTAATAGATCCATCCAATTTAACTTGAATTAAACGTTAACATGATTATATTCGATTTTTGGCATGGTTAACTCACAATCCTGTCCCAGTCCCGCCTGCCAACCGCTTGTACCGATATAATCGGGGGCAGGGATGTCGGGCAGGATTTACACACTTTCACATAAAGGATATGAGATATGGATGATGATGTGTTAAGCAAGGCAAATGTTTATGATGTTATTATTGTTGGTGGAGGTCCTGCTGGCTTAACAGCAGCGATATATACAACAAGGGCAAGGCTGTCCACGATACTGATTGAAAAATTAGGTATTGGTGGGCAAGCTTCTCTGACGGATAAGATAGAGAACTATCCTGGCTTCATCAATGGAATTTCAGGCGCAGAGCTCGTTCATAATATGGAAGAACAGGCCAAATCTTTTGGTACAAAGATAGCAAATGGAGAGATAAACCGAATCGAATTTAGTGAAGACAGCAATATCAAGAAGATTTTTGTAGATAACGATCCTGTACCGTATCAATGTCTGTCCATAATTGTTGCCGCGGGCGAGGAGCAGAGGAAACTCGGAGTCCCGGGCGAGATTGAGTTTACTGGTAAAGGTGTGTCCTATTGTGCCACCTGTGATGGGGCCTTTTTTCGGGACCTTACCGTGGCAGTGGTGGGTGGTGGAGATGTGGCCTTGGAAGATGCCCTGTTTCTAACCAGATTTGCGCAGAAGGTTTATATTATCCATAGAAGAGATAGATTTCGGGGAACAAAGATACTCCAGGAAAAGGTATTTAGCAATACCAGGATAGAGGTAATCTTTGATTCTGTCGTGGATGAGATATCTGGTCAGACACTAGTAGAAGGAGTAAAGCTGAGAAATGTTAAGACTGGCGAAATCAAAGACCTCGAGGTAAACGGGGTGTTCGTTTTTATTGGGTATCTGCCAAGCCTGGGCTTTCTTGGTAATATTCTTAAGAAAAGTGATGATGACTACATCATAGTAGATAGGGAGATGAATACATCGAGAGAGGGCATATTTGCCTGTGGTGACTGCTGCAAGAAAAATCTTAAACAGGTTGTAACTGCTTGCGGCGATGGCGCTACGGCTGCGTTCTCTGCACAACATTATGTGGAAAGGATAAAAGGGGAAGAATATGTCTGAAAGAAAAAAAGTGAGGTGATTTTTGAAAGAAAGGGTTTTAAATGGTGGAGCTGAGGGGGATCGAACCCCTGACCTCATGACTGCCAGTCATGTGCTCTCCCATCTGAGCTACAGCCCCATATAATTAAAAAAAATTAACAGATAATATTTTTCCTGTCAATATTTAATTGTCCAGGCAAAGACATGGTTTAATAAAGTAAATCATTCATGCTTCCACTTCTAAAACCAGAAAGATCAAGGGTAATATATTTGAAACCAAGTTCTTTCAGCTTTTCTACCACCTTATCTCTGATAGGTAATTCTGCCAATCGTACAATCCCTTGTGTTGAGACCTCGATCCTGGCAATAGGCGGATGATAACGTATTCTTACTTCTTGAAAACCGAGTTGATGTAAAAATTCTTCTCCTTTCTCTATAATAGAGAGGTTGTTTCCATTTATATAGGTGCCATAGGCTATCCGTGAGGCCAGACAGGCAGAAGGTGGCGTGTTCCATATTTCTAATTTTCTTTCTTGTGCCTCTTGTCTTATATCTAGTTTTCCTAAACCGGCTTCCATTAAGGGAAATTTTATCCCTGATTTTTGTGCTACCTTTAGACCTGGTCGGTAATCTTTCATGTCGTCAATATTACTACCATCGGCTATATAGCTAATACCTTGTTTTTTAGCCTCTTTTTTTAACTCTTCAATCATTTTCGTTTTACAGACATAACACCTCATTTTATCGTTTTTACAAAAATCACTCTGAGAAAGTATATCGAATTTGATTTTTATATGATCTATCTTTAATCTCCTGGCGAGATTTTCTGCCCTCATAAGATCATTCTTCGGAAAGATTGGAGAGGTAAAAGTAACAGCTTTTACGTTTTCTTTGAGGGTTTCTGAGGCTATTTGAAGGAGAAGGGAGCTATCAACACCGCCTGAAAGGGCTATTAAAACAGATCCCATAGAATCTAAAATATTTTCTAACTTCTTAGTTTTAGTCACTGACGTATAAAATCGTAAGCATTCAACGGTTCAACATCCCTACACCCTGAACCTATGAACCCCGAATCTGTGAACCGTTACATCCATTTATATATCCTTGAGAAGGTGCTGAGGTTGACCAAGATAGAATTGCCCTTTTTGAATCCAATCTTTGAGGATGCCTGCAATCTCTTGAGCCCTCACATAAGAGGAAACTGGCACTGACTGGATAGTCTGGCCATTCAGTGTTATCGTTCCACTCTTTAATTCTGCATAGCTTACTTTACCCAGGCTTTTGGCGTTTCCCCTGGGATAGTCTTTTCCATAGTCAATGATCTGTGTGAAGATATCCTCATCAGAGACACCAGTATAGCGGGCTATATCCTCATTCAGGATTGGGATTGGGATACCCATACCTACAGCCAGGGAACATCCATAACCAAGCATGCTTACTCCTACGAGCCAGCGTGGATTCATCGCTTTTAAATCACCCATCACCATCAGTGTTGCGCCTGGTTCTAAAGGGACCCCATTTTTGCCTCTTGCAACTGATAGATTGTGCTGCGTGCCAGCCCAGGTTACGTATCCCTGGGCACCCCCAAGGAAAATTCTGGTTCCGAGACCAATTGTCAGACAGTAAGGATCATTCAAAAGTGGACTAAGTTGGCCCGCTGTTGCATAGTTAGCATTGCCAGCCTTGGGTCTTAAGACACCCATATAGGTATAGATCATTTTATCTTGTAGGTTTATAGCGCAATGGTAGTTTTGGTAAGCGTTTCTGGGATTAACCAGGACAGCATAGGGCAAATCTGATAGTCTTATTTGTTTTTTTATTTCTCGTTTGGGATAACAGTCTGTTGTGTATGCCTTGGCAACCAGCCGAACTTTTTTACCAGAAATAAGGTCATGTATGACATGTCCGCCACCATATTTGAATTGTCCCGGGTGGACCTTATTTAATGGATCATCTATTGATGGTTCGGCGGCGCCTATATATATATCTACAGCGGCAAGGCCGGCATATGCAGGAACATCGTTAAGGGTGACCTGAGATGCCTTGATAGGTGGTTTGCTGTGGCCAAAATTAATAAACGCCCCTGATGAACACATCGGGGAAAAGGTTCCAGTTGTCACGACATCAATATCTCTGGCGGCTTTTTCTGGGCCATTTTCCTTTACTATGCCTACCATCTCTTCGGCGGTAACTACTACCACCTTGCCTTCTTTTATCCGCCTGTTTATTTCATCAATTGTCTTTTTGGTCTTATGTTTAGCCATACTATGATCTCAAAAGATTTCAGCCAATATATGAAAATCTTTTTCTTTTTACAAGAAAATAAAATTGCCAGCGATAAAAGGATAAAGGGATAAAGGGATTCTTGACTTTATTGTTCCTTTGGATAACAATAAACCATTATTGTAATAGCTCAATAAAAAGGGGTAGGAGGGTTTTTCTGACGCGACTGTAGGGAGGGCGCCGTCTTTTCGTGACTTATCAGTGGGGGAAATCCCGCCAGAAGCGGGAAGAGGGTAGGAATCCCCCGCAGATAAGTCACTGAAAAGACCAACCCGTGAGGCTCGGATAGGAAGAAAAGCCCTCCTGCCCCGGGGCTGGTTGCTGAAGCCGCTCTGCTTCCCCTAAATATTGAGCTGATACCCATTATTTATGGAGCTTATTATATGATTGCTAAGAAGTCAGAAATAAAGGTTTCTTGCCAGGTAAAGATAGGAAGTTTGAAGATTGGAGGAAATGGCCCTTTATTTTTGATCTCCGGTCCATGTGTGATAGAAAATGAAGAGACAACCTTTAAGGTCGCTCATTTTTTAAAAGAAATAGCTCAAAGAGTTAAAATTCCAGTAATCTTCAAGAGTTCTTATGATAAGGCCAATCGAACATCGATCGATTCTTTTAGGGGCCCAGGTTTGAATAAGGGGTTAGAGATCCTTAAAGAGGTAAAGAATACCACAGGTCTACCAATTCTATCAGATATACATCAAGTGAGTGAAATCGGGAAAGCAGCAGAGATTTTGGATATTATTCAGATTCCCGCATTTCTATCTCGCCAGACAGATTTAATTGTAGGGGCAGCTCGAACTAATTTACCTATAAATATAAAAAAGGGGCAATTCCTGTCTCCTTGGGATATGGAGCAGGTTGTTTTAAAGGCTGTTGCAGAGGGTAATAATAGTATTTTATTGACAGAAAGAGGGACATCCTTTGGTTACAATAGCCTTGTTGTGGATATGAGATCTATTTCAGTTATGAAGAATTTTGGATATCCGGTTATATTTGATGCTACTCATGGCGTACAATTGCCGGGAGGACGGGGTAAGTCCTCTGGCGGACAGAGAGAATTTGTTGCCCCTCTTGCAAGGGCTGCTATAGCTGCTGGTGCCGATGGAATTTTTTTAGAGATCCATCCGGATCCTGATTCAGCCCTCTCTGATGGCCCAAATTCTCTTCCATTTGAGCATGTTGAATCCCTTCTTATAATGTTGAAGGAAATACACCGTATAGTGAGGGAGAAAGTGACTAAAGTTTAAAGTGAGCTAAAGTGAGCTAAAGTGAGCTAAAGTGAGCTAAAGTGAGCTAAAGTTATGGATGTGAAACATAATATTAACTTAAAGTAAATAACAATGTTAACTAAAGCAGTCACCTCTTTTTTCTATTTACACTTTAGGCACTTTAGCCCTGGCCCAGACCCGCCTGTCCCGATATAATCGGGACGGGCAGGCCTGGTAAAACCTGACTTAGCAAAGATAAACTAGGATTGGTGATACATCATAAGCAAGCATATATTCAAATCACGTCGCACCCCCCCCGGCCCAGACCTGGCATTGGAAATTTGATGTTTGCTATTGAGTTCTTGGAAAAGCACCCTTATTTAATACATCATCACGTCGCGCCAGGGCAGGCAGGGCGGGCTCACTTTAGGCATTTTAGGCACTTAAATTGGTGACATTTATGAAAAAAGTTCCTGTAGTAATGTGGCCGATAGTAGGGATTTTTTTTCTTTTAGTTATAGTTGCTTTTTTTCTCTTTAAGGTAGAGCATTTAGGTATGGTTTCCTCAAAAACACCTAATTTGATACCTGGAGAATCTCTAAAAATTTCAGACATCAAGTATAGCCAGGATTATAAAGATGGCGGAGGAAAATGGGAACTTAGGGCCAAAGAGGGCCATTTTTTTGATAATGATCAATTTATGGCTTTAAAGGATGTTTTATTAACATTAGACTCTTTTAACAAAACCTCTTATACTATAAAAGGGAATGAAGGTAATTATTTTAGGAAGAGTGGGACAATTATTCTAAAAGGGGATGTGCTGGGTAGATCTGCCACTGGCTACCATATAGAAACAAGCCTTTTAACCTATAGACAAAAAGATAATGAAGTTGAAACCGATGAGCCTATAAAAATAATTGGTCCTTTCTTTAGAGTCGAGGGAGATGGTTTGTATATTGACCTCAGTAAGGAGAAATTTATGGTTAAAAAAAATGTTTGCACAACCTTTACTGGTAAAGGTTTTTTTAAATGAGGACAATAATTTCCATTTTTTCTTTTAATATAATCATTTTATTTGTTTTTCTCCTATCTCCTCAGATAATCGCCTTTTCTCAGGAAGGCAAGGCAACCAGCCAGCTTTCCTCAGAAAATCCCATTATTATTCACTCAAACACCCTTGAGTTTGATCAAGAGAAAAAATTAGTTGTATTTGAGGGTAAGGTGCAAGCCAAAACAGAGGGTATGGTGATAGATTGTCAAAAGATGTTGGTATATTATATAGGTAGCCCAACAAAGAAAGAAACCAATGCAGAATCCAGCAGGATAGATAAGATTATTGCCTTAGGGAATGTTATTATTAATCGCTTTGATGGTGGTGTGGCCCGGGCAGGGAAGGCAGTTTTTTATCAGAACGAGGAGAAGGTTGTGCTTACAGAAAATCCATTTGTTCAACAGGGGCCAGATTATATAGAAGGGCAACGGATAATTATATTTTTAAAGGGGGGTCGGAGTATTGTTGAAGGAAATGAAAAGAAAAGGGTCAAGGCTACTATTTTCCCTAAGGAGGAAAAAGGGAAGAAATGAAAGAAGAGAACAACAGAGGCTCTTTACAGGTAAAGGATCTTGTTAAATCCTATGGGAAGAGGGTAGTTGTAAAGAAGGTTAATTTAGCGGTTAACAGAGGACAGGTTATTGGACTTCTTGGACCAAATGGTGCTGGTAAAACCACTACGTTTTATATGATAGTTGGCTTGATTAGGGCTAAGGAAGGCCAGATTTTTTTGGATGGGAAAGATATTACTCATGAACCAATGTATATACGGGCTCGGCAAGGCGTTAATTATCTGTCGCAGGAACCATCAGTGTTCAGAAAACTTACCGTGGAGGAAAACCTTTTAGCTATTATGGAGGTTATAGATATGCCAGCCCAGGAAAGGCAGTCATCTCTCCAGTCTCTTTTATCCGAGCTGAATATAGGCCATTTGGCCAAACAAAAGGCCTATTCTCTTTCTGGCGGTGAGAGGAGAAGATTGGAAATTACAAGGGCCATGATTACTCACCCCAAATTTATTTTGCTTGATGAGCCATTTGCAGGCATTGATCCTATGGCTATTAATGATATTAAGCAAATTGTAAAAGGGCTTAAGGAAAAAAATCTAGGAATATTAATATCAGATCATAATGTAAGGGAAACATTGGATGTCTGTGATCTTGCTTACATTATAAATAACGGAGAGATTATTGAGTCCGGTGTGCCCGAAAAGATTGCTACGAGCGAGGTAGTGAGGTCTGTTTATTTAGGAGAAGATTTTAATTTGTAGATTTTACTTCAGGTTATTATGGTACTTGAACTTAAACAATCAATCAAGATGAGCCAGCGGCTTATAATGACTCCGCAGTTGCAGCAGGCCATTAAATTTTTGCAACTTTCCAGGCTGGAACTCTGCCAGACAATAAATCAAGAAGTGGAGATCAATCCATTATTGGAGGAGGTCTCTGGCGATGATGTCGAAGAAAAATCGCAGGAAGAGGAAAAGGAAAAGGAACCTATTAAAAACGATGATCCCCTCAAAGAGGTAACCATTAAGGAGACATTAAGGGAAGATTTTGATTGGGAGGCTTACATATCAGAATATAATACCGCATGGGTAAGCTCGCCACACGAGAGCACAGAAGATAGGCCATCCTTTGAAAATTTGATTTCTCCTAAAACAACTCTTTACTCCCATCTTATGTGGCAATTGCAGGTTGGCGATCTTGATGAAGTGCAAAGAGAGGTTGGGAGATACATTATTGGTAATATAGACTCCAATGGATACCTTAAGGCCTCAATTGATAATATTATTAAGTTCACTCGTAGATCAAAAAAAGAGGTATTAAAGGTACTGGATATTATCCACGAGTTTGACCCGGTTGGTGTAGGGGCAAGAGACAACAAAGAGTGTCTCTTGATCCAGCTCCGTTTTCAGGGTCTGGGTGGGAGTATTGCCGGAAGAATCTTGACTGATCATATGAAGCAACTGGAGAAAAAAAGATACAATCAGATTGCTAAAAGCCTGGGTGTTTCCTTAGAAGAGGTTTTACATGGTGTTTCTTGTATAGCCTCTTTAGAGCCTAAACCAGGTAGTTTCTATAACGATGAGGAGACTATATATGTAATCCCTGATGTTTATGTCTATAAAATAGGGGATGAGTTTCTTATTGTCTTAAATGAGGATGGTCTTCCAAAATTAAGAATCAGTTCTTTTTATAAAGAGGTCCTTGCAAAGAAAGATGATAAATCCAGCGATACGAAAGAATACATTCGGGATAAACTTAAGAGCGCTTCTTGGGTCATCAAGAGCATCCAGCAAAGGCAAAAAACGATCTATAAGGTATCAGAGAGCATTCTTAAATTCCAGAAGGATTTCTTTGAATCTGGTCCTTCGAATTTAAAGCCAATGGTTTTGAGAGATGTGGCAGAAGATATACAAATGCATGAATCTACTGTAAGCAGGGTCATGAATAACAAATATATGTATACACCATTTGGTATTTTCGTGCTAAAACATTTCTTGAATAGCACTATTCAATCGGTTGATGGAGCGGACAAGATAGGCTCTTTGAGTGTTAAGGAGATGCTTAAGAAGATAATAAGAAAGGAAGACAAGTCCAAGCCCTTTAGCGACCAAGAAATAGTAAATATTTTGGGACGATCAAATATAAATATAGCACGGAGGACTATAGCTAAGTACAGAGAGATGCTTAAAATTCTTCCTTCGAATCAAAGAAAGAATACTTACAGGTAGTCTCGCTGAATTATTATTTTACCTTTTAGATAGCAAAGCTCAGGGTCAAACTGATAAGGTATAATGTAATTAAAAAATCCTAAATTCAAATACCCGCCTCCCGATCACGTCCCAATCTTGGGACGGGAAGGGCAGGCTTGACACAAATGTTACAATCTTGGTCTATATAGATATTTAGTCAAGATCGATGTTTGACTTTGCATAATTTTTTTGTTAATTATCCATCTTCTTTGGGGAGGGCAGAATGGAGATATCTTTTACTTTTAGGCATATGGAACCATCAACAGAATTGAGGTCGTATGTTGAAGAAAAGGTGTATAAAGTAAAGAAATACTTTGATTCACCTGTTGAGGCTCATATTGTTCTTAAGATAGAAAAATTTCGACACATTGCTGACATGACTATATCTATTGATGGAAACAAAATTAAGGCGGTAGATGAGAGCGGTGATATGTATTCCTCTATTGATCAGGCAATGGATAAGATAGAAGAACAGCTCAGAAGGTTAATGTCTCGAAAAAAGGAATATAGATTAGAAAATATTAAAGGTAATGATTTGTTGATTAATGGTGTAGAAACTCAAGAAGGGCAAGTTGAATCAGGGCCAACGATAATAAAGGCGGAGAGGGTGGATATTAAACCCATGGATATCAATGAGGCAGCTATGCAAATCGATATGTCGAAAAGAAATTTTTTTGTATTTAGCAATTCTAAATCGAAAAGTATTAACATTATTTATAAACGAAACGATGGAAATTTAGGCCTTATTGAAACTTGATGTTTTTGTAAAAAGTCCTTTTTCCAAAAGTGGCCAAAATCGCTCGCAAAAGACTTTTTACAAGTTAGTCAAACTTCTACTAAATAGGTATTTTCAAGGAAAGAGGCATGAAACTTTCAGAAATATTTAAACCGCAGCTTATTATTTCTAATTTGAAGGCTCACGATAAAAAGGGAGTTCTGGAAGAGCTTTCACAGGTGATAACTGAGCAGAATCCATCTCTAAACAAGAGGTCTCTTCTCCAGGTTCTTTTAGAAAGAGAAAGACTGGGCAGTACTGGAATAGGTGATGGAATTGCTTTGCCTCATGGGAAATTAGCGGAATTGAGTAATCTTTTGATCTCTTTTGGAAGAAGTATTAATGGCCTGGACTTTGATTCTATAGATGAGCAACCAGCATATCTCTTCTTTCTTTTACTTGCACCTGAAAATTCAGCTGGTATGCACTTGACGGCCCTTGCCAAGATATCAAGGATGTTAAAAGATGCTAATTTTAGACAGCGATTGATGGGTGCAAAATCAAGGAAAGAGATTTATAAGGTTATAATGGATATGGATGAGGAACTTTAATTTTTGTAATGATCGGTTTACTTATAATAACCCACTCTCGGTTGGCGAAAGAACTCCTTGAGGCAGCAGTGTTTATCATAGGCTCTGTCGAGGCAGCAGAGTGTATTTCCATTGAGACACAAAAAGACAGCAAGAAATTAAGAAATATAATCCAGAATAAATTAAAATCTCTGGATCAAGGGGATGGTGTTCTAATCTTGGTAGACATGTTTGGAGGGACACCATCAAATTTAGCCCTGTCTTTTCTTCAAAAAGACACAGCAGAAGTAGTAACAGGTGTAAATTTACCAATGGTATTAGCTATTGCCCATAATAGGAAAGGGAAGAGTCTTGCAGAGGTAGCGGAAATAGCAAAGAGCGCAGGACAGAGAAGCATTTCTCTGGCAAGTGAATTACTTGAACGAAAGGAAACTTGAAACTCGAAACTCGAAACTGGGTGAACACCCGCCCGCCTCACAAGCGAGAGCATTGCGGGCAGGCAATAAATACAACCAGTAATTACAATGAAGAATCAAGTATCCAGGTTCAGGTATCAAGCATCCAACAGGGAGGAGGTAGTCATGGCGGTAAAGGTAGGGATTAATGGTTTTGGGCGTATAGGTAGAATGGTATTAAGGGCAGCATACACAAGAGATGACATTGAATTTATAGCACTTAATGACCTTACAGATCCGACTACCCTTGCCCATCTTCTTAAATATGATTCAGTGCATGGGATACTTAAGGCTGATATTGAAGTTGAGGAGAATGCCATTGTCGTTAACGGGAAAAGAATACAAATCATCTCGGAAAAAGATCCTGGTAAGCTTCCTTGGAAGGATCTCGGCGTGGATATTGTTTTTGAGTCTACTGGGCTTTTCAGAGATAGATCTCAGGCATCTAAACATTTGGATGCCGGGGCAAAAAAGGTAATCATTTCAGCTCCAGCCCCAGATCCTGATATTACCCTGGTAATTGGAGTAAATCATGAACAGTACGATCCAAAAAATCACTCTATCATCTCAAATGCATCGTGTACCACAAATAGCCTGGCCCCAATCTGTAAAGTGTTATTAGACAAGTTTGGTATTAAGAAAGGCCTTATGACAACCATACATTCTTACACGACAGATCAGAGACTTCTTGATTTTCCCCACAATGATCTTAGGAGGGCCAGGGCAGCAGCTGTTTCTATGATTCCTACAACCACAGGAGCGGCAAAGGCAGTTTCCCTGGTTCTTCCTGAACTGGCTGGCAAGATGAATGGGATGGCACTAAGAGTTCCTACTCCTAATGTCTCTTTAACTGATCTCGTGGTTCAGCTTAGCAGACCTGCATCTGCTCAAGAGGTTAATAAGGCCTTTAAAGATGCCTCTCAGGGCAGTATGGAGGGTATCATTGAATATTGTGACGAGCCCCTTGTTTCTATTGATTTCAATGGAATCACTGCCTCTACCGCTGTGGATGCCCTATCTACAATATCTATCGGAGAAGATATGGTAAAAATACTTGCATGGTATGATAATGAGTTCGGATATGCAAACAGGCTGGTAGACCTTGCTGTATACATCGCTAAGAGTTTAGGGTAACACAACAATGAGAAACAGAAAACCTTTAATGGCAGCCAACTGGAAGATGAATCTTTCTCTTGATGAGGCAAGGGATCTCCTTAATGGAATTAAGAGCGCTCCAATAGATTTTAATAGGGTTGATGTACTTGTTGCACCCCCCTTTACTACCCTGCACTTAGCACAAACAATTCTGACAGAGACAGATATTCTTATTGCAGGGCAGAATATGCATTGGGAGTCAAAGGGGGCCTTTACAGGTGAGATTTCTCCCCTGATGCTCAAGGAAGCAGGCTGTGGCCATGTAATCTTAGGGCATTCAGAGAGGCGGACACTCTTTTTTGAAACCAGCGAAACTGTGAATCAAAAGGTAGATGCCGCAATTGAGGCAGGATTGATACCCATTGTATGCATTGGTGAGACATTAAAACAGAGAGAGGATAAAAAAACATTTGATATAATTAAGACTCAGTTAAACGAATCACTCAAGACCAGTTGTAAAAAAAGAAATTTACCACAAACCGTAATTATCGCCTATGAACCTGTTTGGGCCATAGGAACAGGAAAGACAGCCACCCCAGAGATGGCGCAAGAAGTACATCACTTTATTCGAAGGTGGCTTATAGAAAATTTTGGCCACAATACAGGGGAAACTATTAGAACTCTTTATGGCGGAAGCGTAAAGCCTGATAATATTAAAGCACTCATCTCCCAGCCAGATATTGATGGCGCATTGATCGGGGGGGCAAGTTTAAAGGTCGATTCCTTTCTTTCTATCATCCAATTTTACAAGAGTTAATCCTTACTTTTTTCCTTATCTAATTTTATTATCCACACCTATTGAGAGCTTTGCATAACTCCTATTTTCTTAACGAGGATGGGCTTTTCTTCAGTTCCAAGGCTCTCAGACTGGTCTTTTCAGCAACTTATCTATGGGGGAGTCCCGACCGACTCGCCTGAGCGGCTCACGATGGCGGGCAGGTTTGCACCCTCCGCATTGCCCCGATAAATCTGGGCCTGCGGTTTCCCCCATTGATAAGTTGCGAAAAGACAGCGCCCTTACACCAGCCCAGAAAAGTCCATCCTATTCATTGGGGTGACAAAAATTGTCAGGTTTTGCAAAGCTCTACTATTATCAGGACATATAGAGAGCAACTACTACTAACGGGGGGGTTTGACAGAAATATGATATTGGAAATGCTGTTTAATTAGATGATAAGTATTTAATTATACTATAAATTTCGATTTTATTATTGTTTTTCGAGATTTGACAGAAATAAACTAAACCAGTACTATTTTCCCAACAAGCTCCTACTTTTTTCCCTTTTGTCAAAAAATTGTCAAATAATGTTTAATGTGTTGATATTGTTAGATTTTAATTTTTAGGAGAAATTTAACAGGGGTTCATTTTTGTCAAACCTTCTCGGATTTTTGGCAGAACAGAGGGTCATTTTTAAAGAAAATAAAAATAACAGAGGGTCAGGCATTTAACTATTTAAAATTATTGATCAATTAACTACTGAAGAGAAAAAAACAGAGGGTCAACAGGGGGTCATTTTTTTGAAGGTTTTTTTTCTAGTTTATTATTTTTTGATCTATAGGCTACTTTAACAAGCTTTCCATCTTTTTTGTATTGGTAGGATATTATTTCCCTTCTGTCAAAAGCTTTCCGCAAGGCACTTGAACTCATATCAGTTAAAAAAGTTAAGAACTCTACCAAATCATCTCCAGCCTCGGCATCAGGTTGACTACGAGTTATATTTGTAGCGAAGTTTAATATTTTTTCGAAAAACTCTACAAGGTCAAAAGACCCATGATCAAATAAATACTTAAGCTTATCGACATCACCAACAAAATCAAAATTATTTTGTTCTATTTCCTTATCACTACTACCAGCAAATATCCAATCCATGCTTACATCACAGAGATTAATTATTTTCGATAGTGTTTTAAAGGGTGGTAATCGTTCTCCATGCTCATATCTCTGATAAGCCCGCAAAGATATACCAAGTAAGGCTGCAAATTGCTCTTGAGTCTGAGCATCACCCCTCAATAATTTAATTCTATTACCTATTGCTTTGTAAGAAAAACTTTTTTTCATAAATGACCAAAAAGACGTAATTATATCCTTGACATGTCCAAAAGGACATATTATATAAACAGTATAACACTTAAAGATAAAGAATCAATTAGATTATAGAGGTAAAAATGAATAGAAACCAAAGGATAGCTTTAGCTGAGAAGGATCTCCAAGTCAAAGATATTGGGAATAGGCTTGATAAACATAGTGCCTATATAACTAATGTTTTATCCGGCCGCTATAGATCACCAGGATTACGTAAACAAATTTGTGAGATACTTAATAAGCCAGAGAATTATCTCTGGCCAGAAGAAGTAAAATAATAGCTGACCACAATTGATATTAAAAAATGAGCCAAAATAAAAAACACCTTCTTTCTATTGCTGAATACACCCAATATGAGGGGATTAGCAAAAAAACAGTGAAAAGACGTATCAAGAATGGCGAAATCCCTATCGTTAAGATCCGCGGGACTGAGGGCTACAGAAGGAACCACCAGGAAATAAAGATGCATTTCAGCACACTCAATAAAGAAGCTCAGAAGGAGTTTATCCAGGATCGCGGCCTGGCTTCAAAAAAGAAGAGTGATCCCATCATCGCTGAAGACCAACAATATCTCAACCGAACACAAAAGCAACAGAGCAGGTTTGACGAAAATAGCACGGCAGTTAAAACCTTCTTAGAGGCTATTCAAAATTTACCACCAGGTCGGAAAACGGCATTCACTCAACAATTCGCGAAGGCTCACAAAATAAGTGAATCAAAGCTGAGAAGGGTGTACGCCTCATATTACGTGGTAAATTGCATGTAAAATAGGGTTATTAGTA